>CAYTOC010000033.1:0-1594 GCA_964439405.1 uncultured Candidatus Saccharibacteria bacterium | reverse complement strand
CCAGTGTGGTTTTGCCATGGTCAACATGCGCAATAATAGCAATGTTTCGAATTTTGTCGGGTGTCATAGGATCCTTAGTCTTCACAAAATAAATGCACACCTAATGTGTGCTGTTTCTAAGTGTATTTTATCATAAGCGACGCAAAAACGCTATACTAGAGCCATATGGATACACGACCGTTAGCCGAACGTATGCGGCCGGAAACATTGACCGAAGTAATGGGACAAACACACCTGGTAGGTGGCGGCAGAATAATTCACGAGATTATTGCCGCCAAACAGCCCACGAGTTTGATTCTCTGGGGACCGCCGGGAAGCGGGAAAACCACGCTAGCACGGATTATCGCCAAGGAAACGGGAGCGGAATTTGTCGAGCTCTCAGCGGTCACTTCCGGTAAGGCAGATGTTACAAAAGTCACAGAACGGGCACAACAGAACCGCCGGCTTGGCATGCAAACTATCTTGTTTGTTGATGAAATCCATCGTTTTAACAAAGCGCAGCAGGATGCGTTCCTGCCGCACGTCGAAGATGGCACGATTATACTGATTGGCGCCACTACAGAGAATCCGAGCTTTGAAGTGATTAACCCGTTGCTCTCTCGCAGTCGCGTACTTGTGCTTGAACCACTCACAAAAAGCGATATTATCGCAATAATCAAACATGCCGCGAAAGAATTACAGTTACCCGCTAAGCGTTTGCCTACTGCTAGTATTGATTTACTAGCCGAATTGTCCGGCGGCGACGCACGTGTAGCATTGGGGAATTTAGAGCTTGCCGAGCAGTTATCTGCAGGTAAAATAATCTCGCAAGGCGTCGTGGAAACCGCAGCCCAAACAAAGCTGCCAGGCTACGACAAAAAGGGCGAAAATCACTACAACATTATCAGTGCGTTCATTAAAAGCATGCGCGGTTCAGACGCCAATGCCACGCTCTACTATTTGGCTCGTATGATTCAGGCTGGCGAAGACCCGAAGTTTATCGCAAGGCGTATGGTCATTTTCGCATCTGAAGATATTGGTCTCGCAGCGCCGGCCGCGCTGAATCTGGCCGTTTCAACCTTCCAGGCTATAGAGCGCATTGGCATGCCAGAGGGTCAATACATTTTGTTCCACTGCGCCACTGTGCTCGCCAAATCGCCAAAATCACGCGAGACAACTAATGCCATGAACGCAGCGCTAGCCGCTGCCAAAGAGTACCCTGATTTGCCTGTACCAATCGGCGTCCGTAACGCACCGACCAAGCTTATGAAAGACCTCGGTTACGGTAAAGATTACAAATGGGAATCAGGCCACAAAGCCAAAAACGGCTTCCTCCCGCCTGAGCTGAAAGACATTGATTTCTTCAGTTAGTCTATAAGATTACGTCTTTTAAGCTCTGGGATAATCTCGTGCTCAAGCAGTGATGCCATAGGCACAGTGCCAAGTGCCGATGAGTCAACCCACATGTTCTCGTCAATTTCTGCATGCGGGCTTGGCTTGCCCTCGTAATCGTGCACAAAAAACGCATCTAACCTCAGCTGCAGTTGCTCTGCTTCATGGCCAGCAGCAATCGAGTGGTATGTGCCAAGAAGACTAATATCTTGTTGCGTAACAA
>CAYTOC010000032.1:0-1943 GCA_964439405.1 uncultured Candidatus Saccharibacteria bacterium | reverse complement strand
CCACCAAAGGCGAGAACACAAACTACACTTTCATGCTTGAGAACAATCGGATGAGTAAGCCTCCGATAAGGCCATAGACAATCAGCGCGATTAGTGTTGCGAGTTCAAAGCTGCCTGCTAGCGTGTTAATCTCGTCCCCGAGTAGCTTAAAGAATGGCGCCACAAGCGGCTCGCTAACATCATATATCCATCCAGCAAAGCCACTTAGCGGCGAAACATTAAAGATACCAAAGACAAGCCTGAGCGCCACCAGCGTGATGATAATGCCAAATACAATACTGACCAAAGCACTGATGAGACCTTCACCGCGTTCATTCAGTTTTTGTAGCTTCATGGAACTACCTCCCTTAGTGCTTAGTTGGCGTCACGCTTGAGGAATGCAAACCAGGTTATCGCGCCGAGTACGCCGATGTAGAGCACAGACACGCCTATAGCTGTGCTCGGGTTCATGCCGCCCTGGAAGAAAGATACGCCCAAGATGTGGTCAAATGCCGAGAACGGTAGGTAAGCTGCGTTGTCTTTTAGGAGCAAGCTTAGGAGCGGCTCAACCATCATCGGAATAATTAACACTACTACTATAGCCGCAATGACACTACGAAGCAGCGTCGCCAGAAGAAAGCCAATTGCACTGTAGACAAAACTATATACCGCTACTCGAAGCAGCATCACCAACCATTCTATATCTTGTGGCGGCAAACTTGCGCCCCGGATTGCCAGACCAATGTAATAGGCAGCTACACCGAACGCTACGGTAAATAGCCCTACGGCTATGCCAAATACACCTAGCACCAGCGCCTTCGCAAAAAAGACTTGTGTACGGCGAGGATTAGCCGTTAGCGTATGCATAATAGTGTTATAGCGGTACTCGTGACCCATCTGTAAAATCGCAATGATGCTAATAAAGAGCGCCACAATCCCGGCGCTCTGGCCCACTATATCGCGTAGCGCACTAGGCGCAAGCTCACCTGCAGGCGAGCCAGACTGCCCCCAAAAACCTTCAACATAAAATGTTGTCAGCGCAACGAACGCCAGCGCTATTGCTAACAATATGTAGGTTGAGCGCACTGTGAGCAGTTTACGAATTTCAGCTTTGATCGTAGCAAGCATTATTTTTTACCCCCTGCTGTCTCTGTATGTGAACGGTACTCCTGCGCATCAGCAGTTACTTCTAGGAATGCATCTTCGAGCGACACGGTTTCTTGCTTGAGCTCAAGCACCACCACGCCAGCTTTGGCGGCCAGGCGGCCAATTTCGTCCGTCTCCAGGCCAGTGATCTTCAGCCCGCCATTCTCTTCGACAAACGAAGCCTCACGTTTGGACTTCAGCGCTTTTTCAAACTTCTCTTGATTATCAACACGCACGTACACGCCAGAACCTTTTGAAGCATTGATGAAATCCTGCACAGAACCAGTCGTAATCAGCTTACCCTTGCCAATTACCACCAAATTATCTGCCATCTGAGCCATTTCGCTCAAAAGGTGGCTAGAAACAAATACAGCGTTACCCGCATCTGCATAATCTTTGATGAACTGACGCAGCCAGTGAATACCTTCCGGGTCAAGTCCGTTCGCTGGCTCATCAAGAATCAGATACTTCGGGCTGCCAAGAATCGCTGCTGCTATGCCGAGCCGCTGGCTCATACCAAGACTGAACTTGCCCGGTTTCTTCTTCGCTACATCGCTAAGGCCCACAATGTCGAGTACTTCCTCAACCCGTGAATCAGGGAGACCGCCCTGGGCCGCAAGCACACGAAGGTGGCTTCGTGCTGTTCGCGTTGGGTGAAAGGCTTTTGCCTCAAGTAAAATACCGACAGTTTTTGACGGATGTTGATGGTCGTGAAGTGGCTTTTCGTCAAAGAGCGTCTTGCCCTGGCCATAATCTAAGCCCAGCATCAGACGCATGGTCGTTGATTTACCAGCACCATTTGGCCCCAAAAAGCCCGT
>CAYTOC010000031.1:0-1998 GCA_964439405.1 uncultured Candidatus Saccharibacteria bacterium | reverse complement strand
CAAAACTTATTGAGCGTTTTGACAGGGCGCTCGCCAGGCTGCCAGGTAGCCGCAAACAGTTCTACGTGGTGGCGGTAGAGGGCAATGCGCTCATCTTTCGGCACACCTTCCCAAGGGCTCTTAGCAGCAAAGGCAAACGGATCATGGAAGATGCCGCGGCCGATCATAATACCATCAAGCCCGTAGGTCTCGGCCAGCTCCTCGCCGTGCTGACGATTAATGATATCACCATTACCAACAATTAACGTGTTAAGCTTCATGGCATCACGCATCTCACGAGCCTGCCCGACCAGCTCCCAGTTTGCTGGCACTTTGCTCATTTCCTTTCGCGTACGCCCATGAACAGTTAACATGTCAAGCTTTTGCTCAAGCAAGAATTCTATCCAGCTCATATCGACTTCACTAAAACCCACGCGCGTCTTAACGCTCAGCGGCAATCGCCCAGCCAGCCCGTCTCTCGTCGCATCTATAATTTCTTTCGCGAGCGGACGATTTTTGATCAGCGCGGAACACGCACCGTTCTGCACCTCGCTTTTTGCCGGACAGCCCATATTCAAGTCTACGCCCACAAAATTCACGCCGTCAGGCAGCCCGAGTTCGCGCGCGAAGGTACCATCGGCAATCTCTTCAGCCGTTTTCTTGAAATTTTCAGGTCTCAAACCCCAAATCTGCGCAATAAGCCTCGTTTCCTCCGGAACAAATCGAAGCTTACGGAGCAGATTTGGGCGGCCAACACTTTGCAAACCATCTACGTTCACAAACTCAGTAAAAAATAGGTCTGGGGCAGCCGTATCCAAAACAACCTGCCGAAACACCGTGTCCGTCACATCGTCCATCGGTGCCAACACAAAAAAAGGCTTAGCTAAAGAAATATCTCCGTACATAACGTACCTACTGTAACGTAACTTTACCGAGCTGCCTACGGATCTGGTACACTCGACTCCTGAATACGTTCTGTTTTACATGGTTGTAATCAAGCAGTAGGCCAGTTAGTGACTCAAAATAATCAAGATGCATATTGCCTTCTCGTGGATACACTAAACGCAAGTCAATCGTACGCTGTGCTCGCTCGTACTGACTGGTTGTCCATTCGCGCTGCAATGCCAATGCTGATAGCATGTTGCCCAAAATAGTGGTGCGATACGTCTCAAACTGCATCCGCGTCTTAAGTTCAGTGCCAAAGAGCGAGAGCCCACGATTGCTACCATGTGATGCCTGCCTAAACTTTTGCAGTAGCTGTTCCTGGTCGGTCAAAGCAGTAAGGTATTGCTCAGACCTTTCGGCAGCAGCATCAAGACTATGCCCTGCGGCGCGCTCACCCACCTCTTGTGCTTTGCCGACTGGCTCGCCGATTCCCTTGCGGTATGCGACTGAGCGACTCGTTGCCGACTGAGCAAGATGGCGCACGCTTCTTGGCACCAAGTTGTATTCCTCGGCTGTCATAGCTACGGTTACGGGCCGATGCAAGTCGACATCGAGATAATTTACACCGTATGGACTGCGCACCGGTATATCAATAAGATCTTTTCTAAAGTTATCCGTGCTTGCAAGTTCAACGAGCGGAATCACGTCAGCATATTCGCTGACGTTAATAGCCATTCTGCCCGGCGTCAACAGACCTGCCAGCGAACGGCGATTGTCAAACGCATGTGGCTCTCTTGGATATTCTAAACCTTCTAGGGTTGGTTGAAGATGTTGCTCTGGCATAATTTACCTCACGTACGGCATGCCGTCGATGTCGCCAATTGCATCGGGATTACCTAACTCACGAACGGCATCTTCATGCGACCGACCACTGGCTGCAAGTGAGCCGAGTTGTTGTTGCGTGGCTTCTGAAACTGAGCTACTTTGCCGCTCGGCAAGCAGTGCTAAGAGGCCGTCATAAGGCAATTCTGCCTTATCAGCGCGTACCATCGGAAAACCGGTGTTGCCTTCAGCATTATGTTCTGTTCTATGCATGGTTGTTACTATATCATACTTATGGTAAAAAAGCAATGA
>CAYTOC010000030.1:0-2554 GCA_964439405.1 uncultured Candidatus Saccharibacteria bacterium | reverse complement strand
GGGCTTTGGCAGCAAGGCTTTGGACGAGGTTAAGGATAAGTTAGCGGAGTTGGAGTTATAGTATGTTCCACTTTGTTCCACATACTAAGTCGTCAGTCGTCAGTCGTCAGTCTCTAGTGACAGATGACAAGCGACTAGTGACAAAAGCTCCGAAGGAGTTTTACTATGCATAGGCACGGATATAAAGGACGTAAATTCCACCGCGAGCGCGACCAGCGCCGTGCGCTGTTGAAGGGCTTGGCTGACTCACTGATTAAGTATGAGTCAATCGAGACTACCTTGCCAAAAGCGAAGGAAATCGTACCATACATTGAAAAGTTAATTACTAAGGCGAAGAAGGGTGATTTGCACTCTCGCCGTCAGATTATCGCTGATTTGCAGACTATCGAAAGTGCCCACAAGTTGGTCGATGAAATCGCACCAAAGCTGAAGGGCCGCACTTCTGGTCACGTTCGTGTCACGCGTACTCGTTTGCGCCGCGGCGACAACACACAGCTTGCTCGCGTGAGTTTTGTTGATGATCTAGCAGCAGCGCCTGTTGCGAAAGCTGCAGAGCCAGTTACCGCAGAGAAGGAGGCTAAATAATGAGCCAAAAGACTTATAGCGCAAAACCAACTGACATAACTCGTAAGTGGTATGTTGTTGATGCAAGCGACGCAACACTCGGCCGTATCTCTACCCAGGTAGCAACGCTCCTGACTGGTAAAGGCAAAACGCAGTTCACGCACCACATTGATACTGGTGACTACGTGATCGTTATCAACAGCGACAAGCTAGTTGTTACTGGTAACAAACTCCAGGACAAGAAGTACTATCGTCACAGCGGTTTCCCCGGCGGTATCAAAGAAGCTAGTTTGGCTGACAAAATGGCCAAGGATTCAACGCAAGTTATCTTGCACTCTATCCGCGGCATGCTGCCAGTAAATAAGCTACGCGATGCACGTCTTGCACGCCTGAAGATTTATGCAGGTAGCGAGCACAATCACGAGGCTCAAAAGCCCGAAGTAATTTCACTCAAGGAAGGTAAGTAAAGATGGCTACAAAAAAAGATAGTTATTTCTACGCACTTGGTCGCCGTAAGAGTGCAACTGCTCGTGTTCGTCTGCAGGGCGGCAAAGGTACTATTACCGTCAATGACAAGCCAGCTAGCGAATATTTTGCAGATAGCAAAGACTTGCTCGGCAAGCTTGAGCAGCCATTTGCAGCTCTTGGCCAAGAGAACAAGTTCGACATTACGGTTAAAGTGTCAGGCGGTGGCCATAACGGCCAGGTTGAGGCAATTCGCCTTGGCATCTCAAAGGCACTCGTTCTTTTGGACGAATCGTCAAAGAGCACGCTGAAGCGCGCAGACCTGCTTGGTCGCGACAGCCGCGAGAAAGAACGCAAGAAGTTCGGTCTCAAGGGTGCCCGCAAGCAGCGCCAGTTTACAAAACGTTAGTTTTGTAAAGTTTTGCACCAAAAGCTCCAGGATCTCCTGGGGCTTTTTGTTTGATGTGCTACTATAAAAGTGTCTTAAGTTAACAGCGGTTTTTTATTTCTACGGATTTCGTAGCGATTGCATCTTTTAATGGGCACTCGTACGAACTCAGTCGGATGCAATCCAGCTGTTGGCTTAAGACACCTAGTACGGGTGTCCTTTTTAATATAACGGAGGTTAATAAAACTATGTCAACTAGCACAATATTATTCACACGCTGGAACACAGGCAGAATAAATCGAAGTACATATTTTCTCTCTCATTTAATTTCGTTGGTGGTGCTCTATGGCGCTGGTCTGCTCATATTCTTTGTTGATACTGCAATAAACTCAGAGGCCTATGCCGAAACAGGATCATTGTCTGTATTTGGTGCGCTACTCGTCATACCGCTGGTAGTTACATACGTAGCCTATTTGATTCAAGTAACGACCCTTAGATTCCATGATCTCAACATGACAGGCTGGAATTTTGTTTTGCTAATAGTGCCCATTATTGGTCTCTGGCTGGCACTACTATTGCTATTTGCGCCTAGTAGGAATGTAGGCAATAGGTATGGGCATCCTATGGTTGAGACCTGGCGCGTGTTCCCTTTTGTTGAATTTGCACCAGACAATAGCAGCACACAAACAGAACATCTATATGATGAAGAGGATTACGCAATAGTGAGTAGCAGCGAAAATTCCTTAACAGATGAACCTGCAGACCAATCTCCAAATTATGGCGATATGCAAGATAAATGGTGATTTTAGATCATAGATAGCGCAGAGCTGAACTATATAGGGAGAAACAGTATTTTATTCTAAGCTTTGATTGGGGTTGGTGAAGGTTTGGCCATCGGCGGCGCATTGTTCAGGGTAGCTCTCTAGGACGGGGTTCCCGGCCGCTACGCATTCAGCAAAGTTTGTGACAGTCGGCGTATCCTTCAAACTGTATAAACCAACTACGCAAAGCAGCACTACAACAGACAGGACTATGAAAATAATGCTCATAGGAACCTTCTCATTAATCTGTGACATAAACATGAGCCTTTCGTTAAACTGTCCGCAGTCTACCAGAATGTGCAAGCTATGTGTACCC
>CAYTOC010000029.1:0-2867 GCA_964439405.1 uncultured Candidatus Saccharibacteria bacterium | reverse complement strand
ATTGTCGGCTAGTGTTGTACAATAGAGCCATAAGCAGTAAGCGGAAACCATATGACTCAAACAGAAACTAGTGCAGAAAATGTTATTCAGATAGAAAAACTAACGAAAAAATTCGGTGCGTTTACCGCTCTCAATGAATTCAACCTTACGGTGGAAAAGGGTGAGGTGCATGGATTCCTGGGGCCAAACGGTGCCGGCAAGTCCACGACGATTCGTGTGCTGTTGGGTTTGCTCAGAAAAACGAAGGGTGATGTAACGCTTTTTGGCCAAGACCCATGGAAAAAGGCGGTTGAGCTGCACAAGCGTCTTGCCTATGTCCCGGGCGATGTCAGCTTCTGGCCGAACCTGACGGGCGGCGAAATTATTGATGTACTTGGTGATTTGCGTGGTGGGCTAGATAAAAAGCGCCGTGATGAGTTGCTGCAAAAATTTGAATTGAATCCAGCGAAAAAGTTCCGCACATATTCAAAGGGTAACCGCCAAAAAGTTGCGCTTGTGGCGGCGCTCGCTAGTGATGTCGAACTCTATATTTTAGATGAGCCAACGAGTGGTCTTGACCCGCTTATGGAGGCAACCTTCCAGGAAGAAATCTTAAAACTGAAAGCCTCCGGCAAAACGATTTTACTTTCAAGCCATATACTTGCAGAAGTCGAGGCGTTATGTAACCGGGTGACAATCATCCGCGAAGGCAAGGCTGTAGCATCAAATACGCTTGATGAACTTCAGAAGCAGCACCGAACAGCGATGACGGTTGTTTCGAAGGACGACATATCAGGTATCGCAAAAGTGCCAGGCGTACATAATGTGCATAAGCAAGGCGAATCAATCGAGTTTGAGATCGACCGCAGCGCTGTAAACGCCGTTGTGCAGTTCTTGGCACGCTACACGGTAACCGATATTACGAGCCATCCGCCTGCGCTTGAGGATCTCTTCCTCAGCCATTATGACGCAAGCGCAAAGGAAGCCTAGCCGTGGGTGTGTTTACGGGCACAAAGCGGCTGACACGTTTAGCGCTTCGGCGCGATAGAGTAAAATTGCCAATTTGGATTATTGCTATCGTCGGGCTTTTGGCGATGATGCTCCCCGCGCTTTCTGAAACATATGGTTCACTCGAAGAGCGTGTATTGTATCAGACGATGCTCAGTACGAGCGCCATCGGCAAATTATTCGCAGGCACTGTTGATAGCGCTACATTCGGCGCTATTGTAACCGCCGAAACAATGATTTACGTTGGTTTGGCTATTGCATTTATGAATGTACTGCTAATTGTGCGCCACACACGACACAACGAAGAGCTTGGTAGCTCTGAACTGTTGCAATCAGCACGGGTTGGGCGGTTCTCAGCATTAACCGCTGCATTGCTTTTGGCACTGGCTGCAAACGCAGTGGTTGCAGTTGGTCTCGCGGTTGTGCTTGGCGGGCATGACGAGATTACGTGGTCTCAGGCGTGGCTCTATGGCATCGGCCAAGGGCTGTTGGGCATGACTTTTGCGGCAGTCGCCGCTATCACTGCGCAACTTTCAAGTAGTAGCCGCGGTGCCAGCAGCATGACCGCAATAGTCATTGGCGCTACATTTTTACTCCGTGGTGTTGGTGATGTCTTTGCGAAGACGGGCGCTGATGGCTTGTCTCAGCCGCTTTGGCCATCATTCCTTAGCCCCTTTGGTTGGTTACAGCTTGCCCGGCCGCTGACTGAGCAGCAATGGTGGGCGCTTGTATTGCCGGCAGTGTTCATAATCGGTGCTTCACTATTTGCGTATAGCCTGCTTACTCGTCGTGATGTTGGCTCGGGCATACTGCCGGCTCGGGCAGGTGCGCCAGAGGCCTCGCACGCTTTACTTGCTGCATCACCAATCGGCCTGGCAGTGCGCCTGCAGAAAGGTGCCTTCATAGGTTGGCTTATTGGTGCAGTGGTTATGGCGGCAGTAATGGGTGGTATGGTGCAGGAAATGCTTGGCTTTATTGAAGAATCGGAAGTCATGCGCGACTATGTGGCTGCACTCGGCGGGACGGGTGGTTTAGCCGAGATATTCCTCTCAGCCATGCTCGCGCTCGTAGCAATGGTGCTTATTGCCTACGTAGTGCAGTCTATGCAGCGCTTGCGCGCTGAAGAAGTGCGCGGCTATGCGGAATCATTGCTGGCAACAGCGCTTGGCCGCACAAAGTGGGCACTTTCACACGCAACGGTGGTAGTATTCGGCGCTCTAATCATTCTGATTGTTTCAGGGCTTGCACTCGCTATTAGTGCGGGGCTTGCGTCCGGCAGTGCGTTCTCGGAATGGGAGCTTTGGCCATACACACTTGCTGCACTTAGCTATCTGCCTGCTCTCTTGCTATTTGTCGGCATTGCAGTCTTTAGCTTCGGGCTACTGCCAAAAGCCGCTACGCTCATCGCTTGGCTGGCATTTACCTACGTTATATTCATCGGCCAGCTCGGCGTACTTTTGAAATTGCCCGATAGCTTTATGAATGCTTCGCCATTTGCGCATATTGCCGCTGCACCAGCCGCCGACATTGTTTGGAAGCCGCTCATTATTTTGACGGCAATCGCACTCGGGCTTTTGCTACTTGGCCTCATTGCCTTCCGTCGCCGCAGCCTCCAAACGAGCTAGACGCAATAAGTGGTGTATACTTTTGGTCATGGCACAGAATGGGATTCATAAAGCGGCTGGGCTGATTATCGAGAATCGCAAGCTGCTCATCTCGCGCAGTAAAGGTAAAGATATTTTTATCAACCTTGGTGGTAAGTTGGAGCTTGGTGAAACGCCCGAACAGGCGCTGATTCGTGAGCTAAAAGAAGAGCAAGGGATTATTGTTACGCAACAAGATATTAGTCTTCTTGGCACATACCACTCGATTGCTGCTGG
>CAYTOC010000028.1:0-3024 GCA_964439405.1 uncultured Candidatus Saccharibacteria bacterium | reverse complement strand
GCACCATGAAATGAGCCTCACGTCTGTGGGGCTTTTTTCATGGTCTGTGTGCAGAGCCTAAACCCTGGCCGAGTAAAATCAATCAATAGCCAGGGTAACCCTTGAGCCAGCGATGGCTGGTCAAGGGTTTACTGTCCCCTGACCCGCACCAAATTGCAGCTTTAGCACCTTCGGGTGCTTTTCTTTTTCTTCAAGCATTAAGTCATAGGGGTAATTCACGGTAAAAGTGAGCTTTTGCCGCGTAATTGCAATTAGGTAATACGGATTAATACGCTAAACTATGAATAGATTCGGAGACAGCTTATATAGAGCGTTCTCGCTGTTTTAGGGAGTTTAAAATCCTCCGATAGGGAGATGCACATGTGGTTCGGAATGATAATACTAGGTTTAGTTATTTGGATAGCTATTGCCTTTTGGCCAGCACGCGTTGCTGCCAGAAAAGGTCGCAGCTTCTTTCTTTGGTTTATCCTAAGTCTGTTTTTCTGGTGGATAACTTTATTTGTGGCTTATGCGATAAAAGACAACACTTATACAGCGTCCCCGCACCCTGAGTCTGAATAAATTAGTCTGTGCTAAATACCACTCTGTTCAATCGCAGATATTTGCAATGAAAAGCCAGCCGCATGCATGTTTATTAATTAACTCTTTGGTGGCTGTGGAATTTCTTACAGAAGATTAGTAAAATCAGCCCAAAGTATCTAGTGGATAAACGTTAGATTATAGGAGGATTCAATGCTTGGACCGATAGACTACATTGTTGTGGGGTTCAAAGGAAATAACTTTGATGGTAGCGTACTCACGGAGTTATCAGAAGCGGTGGGCAACGGCGTCATCCGCGTCATTGATTTGCTGTTCATTATAAAAGACGCTGATGGTGTGATTGGAGCGGCTGAAGTCAGCGAGCAAACAGAAGAACTTAGCGAATGGGCAGATTCTTTTGAGCTAGATGAAGGCATGCAGCTACTGACCGAGGAAGATGTCGAGAAGATTGGCGCTACGATGGAGAACGACACCGCCGCAGGGGTACTCGTTATTGAACACTTGTGGGCAAAAGGCCTAAAAAAGGCGTTACTAGATGCCGGGGGTTCACTACTGGCTGAAGGCCGGATTCATCCAGACACCGTTGACGCGGCTGTCGAAGACTTAAATCAAGTAAACGCATAAGGAGAATAAGACTATGCCTATCGGAAGACCACTTTCACCAGTGTCAGTTATGGGAGTTCGTCGTCGCCAACGCCGCCGCGGCTTGCTGTAAGATTATACTGTATGACCAGAACGAAAGAGGTGCTTGTAACAGCACCTCTTTTATTTCCTATTTAACGATCAACGTAATCTTGGCAGAGCCGCTCGAAAACAGCATTTGTCCAGCCAAAGCCTGTTTGTGAAGGGTATACACCTTTCGCGGGCGGGTCTTTCGGTGAAGCCACATTGTATTTCTCTAGGAACACACCATGCGTATTAAACCAATCAAGGTTGGTCTTGAGCCATTTCTGAGCAATGCGTTTTGCCTCTTCGTGGTAGCCGTACCGCTCCATGCCGCGAATTGCCAAAAGTTGCAGCGGTGCCCAGCCGTTCGGATACGCCCACTGTGTTGGCAAGCTACCTGGAACATACTGGCCAAGCGGCAGCGCATCGGTTGTGCTGAGGCCGCCCTTTTGCTCAAAACGCTTGAGACCCTTTTGCACAATGCTTTTTGCCTGCTTTTCGGTCGCCATGCCCGCCCATAACGGATAGAACGTTGCAAGCGAACTGCTAGTGCCACGCCTCTGCTTCACATAGTTATAGTCATAGAACAGACCACGGATCGGATCCCACATCAGCTTCGTCATAGCTGCCGCTCGCTGACGGGCTGCATCTTCCCAGCGGGCTGCTTCCCGCTTATCGCCGGTAATTGTTGCTGTCCGTGCAAAATCCGCTTCGTACTTGTAGAGCAGCGCGTTCAGATCAACGGGCAAATAATTAAGCGCCCGCCGGTTAAAACGCGGCGTCATATCCCAGCCGCTCTCCGCCTCGGCGAGGTCGTGCAGCATGTTGATGTCGTAATAACGGCTTAGGCCTTGATGCACCTGCCGCCAATGTGGCTTGGCTGTACCCATCCAGACCGTCTCATACTCCTTACGAGCAATCGCGATATGTTGCTGCAACCACGCGCTGTCCATGCCGTAGGCGTCGTAAATATCAAAAATAAAGCTTGTCAGTAGCGGCGGCTGCGATCGCCCCATAAGATACGTTCGGGAGGCATTGGGAATCACGCCAAAGCGCAGGAACATACTCTCAAGATTTTCTAAAATACCGAGGACGAATTGTTTATGGTCTGCATCAAGCATGCCCTGCACCATAAAATAGCTATCCCAGTAGTACAGCTCGTTAAAGTCAAACTCATGCCCTTCTTCGCTCGCAGGCACAAGATAGGGCTTCGGCAAGCCGATGAGGCTATCTTCATCTTTCGGGTGAGAGCGCTCAAGCTTTGTCCAATAGTCCGCTATATATTGCCGGGCAATAGCAAAGTCATTATCTCCAAAATTGTGTCGTTTTGGCAGCAACATTTTCGCAGCGTGTTTTAGTTTTCTCAGAGCCATACTAAAAGCCTAAGCCCTGGGCGCGCCTGGGTCAAGTTATGCGGACGCCAAATGCCAAAGGCTACAGTAACGGCAGCGATATGCGCGAACATTAGTGCCATATCGATATTCCGCAACCGTAGCGGTACTCATAGCCTGCTTTTCAGTGTCAAACGCTATTTTATCGGCACACGGCAAGACATCCTGCTCATCATTCATGAGCCTAATAGTACCAGAAAAACTACCCCTTACTACTCAAGTATCAATCTCATCTGTGATGCACGGGTGCTGCCGCGAGATCGCCGACCACGCTCCAGCTCATTACGGTGAATAGCAGCCGAAAGCTTACGTCCCTTGTATTTTCGTTCCTTACGGTACATGTGCATATTCTCATGCACATCCTCGTAGTCGTGACCATAATTTGTCATAGCTGCCCTCCGTTTTACATACTCTTAGTATGAACGAC
>CAYTOC010000027.1:0-3812 GCA_964439405.1 uncultured Candidatus Saccharibacteria bacterium | reverse complement strand
AACTTGAAGCAAAAGAGCTGGAAGCCGCCGTTGATACCGACGGCAAGAGCGAAGCTTGGAATAAAGAGCTTGGCGCACTTGGTAGTGGCGATCCGGATAAACTCGGTAAGGGTTTCACTGGCAGCGAAAAAGCAGGCTCTCATAAGGGCCTACGCGGCCTGGCACGCAAAAAAGGCTTCTGGGCAGGAATCGGTATTGGCGGTGGTGTAGCCGGGCTACTCGTCGGCGGATTTATGGGTCTGCTACCACTGAAGTTGGTTAGTGTTATGTCAACTATCCAGAATACCGCATTTTCAAACGCTGAAGCAGCTACGGGTGGTATGGGTGAAAATCTCTTCAGACACTACATGGTAAAACAGGTCATTCCGGGACTTGACGGAGTGTGTAGACAAACAAATATTAATAGGAGCTGCGCACGATTCGCAAATGGCGATAGCCCCGTAGCGCAGCTCTACAACGCCTGGCGGGACGCAAACTTGGAGGGCAAGATGGCCTCTGTACAAGGTGGTAATATCGAAATAGAAAAGCGAGGTAACCGCTACTTCATGCGCGCTCAGGGTGTCCCAGAAATAGATCTCGGACCGCGTGGTGGCACCGATCCGGAAATTAGGGTGTTCAACGAAAAAGTATATGCCCAAATGAGCCGAAATGAAATTAGACAAGTAGTAAAGGCTCAATTAAATGATAAAACTCACGGTAAAAGCATGCTGTATAAATACCGCGTGTATTCGGTGCTTAAGAAAAAGTATGGTATTCATCGCACCGCGCTATCAAATTGGTTGGCTGATAAAACAGAGGCGAAACGCACCGCAGCAAAAACAGCAGTTATTGCACGCGTGGTCTCCCCTTTAAACGAGGCGTTTGGCATAGCGCTGAGCTGCTCGTTATCTGGATTCGACTGCACCGGCATTGACTCGACTGATGCTGATGGCAGAAAAATGACCAAAGCAGAAGTAGAGTTGCGGGCTGCCTATGCTAAATATGCCGCCGATGCCGGTCCAGCTAAGCTTGACAAGCTGAATAAGAACATTGAAGGGATCCGAACAAGCGGTGTTTTTGGCAATCTCCTGACAAAACTTCCAGGTACAGTACTGCCGAAAATCGCCGGAAAGTTTATACCTGTTTATGGCTGGGTTGATGCGGGTATTGTCGTAGGAGGCGCAGCTGTAGCCACAGGCTCATCTCTGCAGGCGCTTTCGTACATGATGAACTCCTCCGCAATGGTACAATTATTTTCACTCTATTCCACCGCTGCAGACGAGCAAAAAATGGGTGATGTTGACATAGAAGCCGTCGGTTCATTTGCAGAATCTTTTGACGCTACTGACGGAGTGGAACTTAGTGCGCCTGCAAGCAGCAGCCTACTCTATAAAGCGACCATGGAGGGTAACGACCCTCTGGCAAAAACCGCTGGCATCTTCTCGGGTCGTGCGAGCGCAGCTACCACACCACTCTGCGAAGGGGCTGATTCCATGCCACTCGCTGGCGAATATGTGTGTGAAATTGAAAAGCTCGATGCCAACGAAGCGCGAGCTAGTTACATAAACACTGTTGGTGTTGCCGATCCGGTCACAAGTGTTATTGTTGATATCTGGAATAACACTGCAGGACTTCCACTTAGATGGCTTGAGGATGTTGTGGGTGGATTTATTGCGGCAGGCGGCCAAATAGTATGGGATACCTTGCCACAAGATATTAAGACAATGATGCAAGAAAGCCTAACCTGGCTAACCGACCAAATGATCCCATCACCGTTTATGCTCCTAGCTGGTGATGCAAACTACGGCTCACGCACATTCAATATGCTCTATGGCGGCGGCGTGGTAGCTGCAAATGATGCGGCACAGTATGGACTAGGCGGGCAGGTGTTGTCTCCTACAGTTTCGGCGGCGAATGATGCGATTATTGCCGAGGAGAAAGCCTATCAGCTTGCTTCACGTTCACTAACGGAGCGGCTCTTCGACAAAGAGAGCCCCGATTCCTTTGTCTCAAAAGTTGCTCTTGCGCTGCCTAGTAACGCAAACAGCGGTCTACAACAAACAACCGGTATACTAAAAAATCCGCTACAGACTATTGGCTCAGCATTCTCGTCACTATTCTCAAGGCCAGCAAGCGCCAACACAAACGTTGTGCGAGGCGCAGCCTTTGGTATACCTGATTATGGGTATGACTTGAATGACGCAAGTATATTTAGTGCCGACCCTGAGCAGTTATGGTCGGATAGGGGTTGTGCTAATATGGCGCAGACCGTTACTGATTGGAGTGACCAAATGACTCTCAACCCCCTAACCCAGCAGCATGAAAGTCACGACACAAATCCATGCAAGCTACTTGAAGCAGCGATTGGCTCCTACGGCGGTATCTTTGACGAAGACCTTATACCTGCAAGTGATCGTGATGAAGCCGCCGATGGCGGACCAAATAGCGCTGCGCAGTTTGGACCACTTGACGTTGCAATGCTCAAGCAAGATACTACCCATATTGCATGTGCCGCTGAAACAAAGGATCTTGGAACAGGTTACGACGGCTATATTAACGGTCAGAGAATCCCTGTTCGTTTGTGTGGTATAACAAACTTCCCGTCAAGCGCATGGGAAAGCAACCCAAGCAACAGCACATACTTCATACCAGGCGCAGATGGCATGACAGTTGTAAGTAGTTATGTTTCTGCCAATGTATACGCCATGGTACAGGCTATGACAAATGATTTGAAGGATCGAGGCATAGTACCATCGACAAGTAGCCACTTCAGAACCATGCAAGCACAACAACTAGCATGGGATAGATATATAAATGGCAATGGTCCACTCGCCGCACGGCCCGGCTATTCAAATCACCAAAGTGGTGTAGCTTTAGATTTTCAGTTACCGACAGGAAATAGTGGTGCAACCCGGGCTGGCGACCCTGTCTATGACTGGCTTGTACAAAATGCGGGCACATATTATTTTGATAAACTGGGAAGTGAATCATGGCATTGGGATCCAATAGGCATATGATGAAGACACTCATTACTCAAAAACTAAAGCAGTATGGCGTGATTATCGTCGGAGTTGTTTTTTCGGTCAGCCTATTCACGACCGGTATACTCCTCGCACAGGGTTCAACCGAAGAAATCGGGACTCAACTAAATAATGTTTGTAATAGTGACGATCCTGATGATAAGGTAGCTTGTGACAGAATTAAGAATGGCATTCGGTGGTACTACAAGGATGTTATTGCGTGCCAAACAGCAACGGGCGACCGCGGCCTTGAAGGTGCGCTTGTAGGTAGCGAAATCGAAGAACAGGTTTGGAATTTCCTTGTTAGTAAGGGACTTACGAGCGAACAGGCAGCAGGGGTTATGGGTAATATCGAGTCAGAATCTGGCTTTGACCCAGGAGCTATCGAGCATGGAAGTGGTGCGGGGTTTGGCCTTGCCCAATGGACAGGTGGACGCCGCACTAATTTAGAGAACGCCGCCGCAGCAGCAGGAAAGAGCCCGGGAGATCTGGCCTTTCAGCTACAATTCCTCTACGACGAGCTTGGCTCTCGTAATTTATGGTATGCTCCATACCCAAGCCAAGGTTCAACCGAGTGGGAAGTACTAACAAAACAGTCGACCGTTGCCGATGCTGTGGTAATGTTCCACCACGAGTTCGAGGTGTCTTACCTTATAAACTTTGATATTCCTGGCTACACGAACCCCTTCAATGATCGAAACTATCCTGATGCACGTACTGCTGTTATAGCAGAGCGAGGTGGAGTCGCAACACCGAACGGCAAGCGTGGTGCACAATTCTTCTTTGATACATACGGAGGTGGTAGCAACTGTG
>CAYTOC010000026.1:0-4372 GCA_964439405.1 uncultured Candidatus Saccharibacteria bacterium | reverse complement strand
TATACTAAAGCATAATGGCGACGTATAAGGTTATTCAAGACGTTGAAGCAGAAGACAAGCTTGTCGGGCCGCTAACACTGCGACAGTTTATTTATGCGCTGATTGCAGCAGCATGTCTGTATCTAACGTATCTGGTTTCTTCAAAAGGTGTAATAGTTTTGGCGCCAGTATTCTTACTGCCGGCTGTCGTTGCGGGGTTTTTTGCGTTTCCGTGGGGCAGGGATCAGTCCACGGAAATATGGGCACTTGCGCGTATTCGCTTCCTATTCTTCCCACGGAAGCGCATTTGGAACCAAAGTGGCGTCAAAGATCTGGTGACAGTCACCGCGCCGAAACGCCCGGAACAGATATATACAGATGGGCTATCACAAACAGAAGTACGCAGCCGGCTGAAAGCGCTTGCTACCACTATAGATAGCCGTGGCTGGGCACTAAAAGATTCTGTTTTAGTTGGTGCAGCACCTACCGCGTCCGATCGTCTGGTAGCTACAGATACCGCGCCGAGGCAAGTCCCAACTATTGGTGCCGAAGCGTACGAAGATGTACTTGATGAGCACGAAGGCGTCGGTCAGAAATTTGAAAGTCTACTAAGCGCAAACGCTCAAGCTGCACGTAGTAAACTTGCTGCAACCCTCGATAGTGCAACGCCAGTTGCGGCTCAACAGCCAGCAAGCGCTGGTACACCGGCAGACTATTGGTTTCTTAATCAAGCTGCGCCTCCGCAGCAAGCAGACCCAGGCACGGCAGTATTCCGTGACAGCACCGTTCATCCAGGTCAAGATGTCCAAGATGTTGTTGAAGACGCTCAGGAGCAAGCGCTTGAGGCAATCATAGCCAATCCAAACCATACCTCAGGAAATCTACAAAGTGAAGTACCGCATATTAATAGCATCCCTACTATTCAGCCGCTGAGCGCGGGGGCGCAACAGCCAGCAGCAACTAGCCCTCCACCCGTTCAGCCGGCCGTGGTCATAAACGATCCGCCACCGCAGCCAGTAGTTAATCTACCGCAACAACCAGTAGCAGTTTCTGCTCCGGTTCCTGAGCCGCCAGTGACAGCCGAGCCAAGCGCTGATATACTAAGCTTATCCCAAAATAATGACCTTAGTATCGCCACCTTGAGCCGCGAGGCAAGCAAGAGTGACGATAACGAAGTGACTATATCGCTACACTAGCAGCGATAGGGGTGGGAAAAATATTATGAACACAAACTTCGCATTTAAGTCAGAAACTGGTGCAACACCGAGGAGCGCACGGAGCCGTACAAATAGTACGGTGAGTATGCACCGCAACGTGGTAAGCCAGTTTATGGCTAAAAGCCTTTGGCAAAGGTGGGCTTTGCTCAGCTTTGAGAAAGATGGTGCATAGGCTGTGAATCCAAGCACCCCGAATCCATTATTACAACCCATGCCCGCTACTAACCCGGCAGCTGGCGCAGCGCCGCAAGTAGGCGGAGCTCAGCCGGGTTTAGCGACGCCTCCGCCCGTAGCTAATCCAACGAGTACACAGAATGCGCTCCAGATTGCCGAGATCCGCGACGGTATTGTAATTATGAACGATGGCACGTTCCGTGCGGTCGTGATGCTCAAGAGCATTAACTACGACCTTATGAGCCCGCAAGAGCAAGAAGCAGTCGAATACAGCTACCAAGGGTTCTTGAACTCGCTCTATTTCCCAATTCAGATCTTTATACGTTCATCTAAAGTCGACCTGCGGCCATATCTGGAAAAGCTCGATAAAATACGCACTGAACACAGCAATATGCTGCTTGCGATGCTCATGGAGGATTACCTGATCTATATTGACCAGCTGGCACAGCAAACCAACATCATGGACAAACGCTTTTATATTGTTATCCCTTATTTTCCGCAGGGCGAGGTTGCTAAGAAATTACTCAGCGAAAGTAAGGGCTTCTTTAGCGGCTTAACGTCAATGTTCAGCAAGCAGGAAACACACGTGGTGATTAATGAGGCCGAGCTTGAGGCGGCGAAGAATGAGCTACGTAACCGCGTACAGTCGGTGCTGCAGGGTCTTATGCAGTGCGGCGTACAAGGGCTGCCGCTCGATACGCAGGAACTCATTGAGCTTTATTACGATGCCTACAATCCAGATACCGCAACCCGGCAGCAGCTGAAGAATTTTAATGACCTGACCGCAAATGTAGTAACAAAGGGCGAAGGCTCCGTCACGCAAGCGCACATGCAGCAGGAGCTCGGACAATGAACACGCTAATCGCTCAAGTTAAAAGTTATAAAGTTATAAAGTTCAAAAGCTTTTCTGATTACTTTCTACTTTATGAACTTTCTACTTTTAAACTGCGACTGAGAGGAGCGTTCCATGGCTAAGAAACAGCAGCTTGATCCAGTAGCAATCGCACAGGCGCAGCAGGCAGCTGAACAAACGGCCGTTGCTGAAGCATTCCGCAAAGGCATCACGGCGCTTCGAGACTTCATAGCGCCAAGTTCTCTTGAGTTCCAGTCAAGTTACTTCCACCTTGGCACGCGCTTTGCGCGCACCTATTACGTCTACGGCTATCCACGCCAACTCTACACTGGCTGGCTGTCCGGTATGGTCAACCTTGACGAAGTGATGGACATGTCTATGTATGTTTATCCAGTCGAAAGCCAGGTTGTGCTCGATAACCTCCGCAAAAAAGTGACACAACTAGAAGCTGGGCTTCAAATTGATGCTGAAAAAGGGCGCGTGCGCGACCCAGGTAAGCAAGCAGCTATCGTGGACGCCGAGGAAATGCGCGACAAACTACAGGTAGGTGAAGAGCGGTTCTTCCGCTTTGGCTTCTACTTCACCATCTACGGTAGTTCTCAGGATGAGCTAGAGTTTGTGAGTCATAAGGTTGAGTCAATGCTTGGCCAGCAACTTGTCTTTAGCAAGCCTGCCAGCGCTCAGCAAGAGCAAGGGCTTAATAGCACTATTCCGCACTTTACCGACCAGTTACAGATTCGCCGCAATATGAGCACTGGTGCAATTAGTACGACCTTTCCGTTTACTTCAGCTGACCTGAGCCAAGAAAACGGTATTTTATACGGTATCAATATGCACAACTCTGGCTTGGTGATTTTTGACCGCTTCAGCCTAGAGAATGGCAACTCAGTGGTCTTTGCAAAGTCTGGCGCTGGTAAGTCATTTACCGTGAAGCTTGAAGCGCTCCGCAGCTTGATGTTCGGCACTGAAATATTCATCATTGACCCGGAGAATGAATACGAGCGCATGGCAGAAGCCGTTGGCGGCGCGTATGTGCGGCTTAGTCTGAACTCAAATACACGCATTAACCCGTTTGATTTACCAAAAGTAGTTGATGCCGAAGAAGCAGACAATGCACTGCGTAGCAACCTCATTACACTTCACGGTCTGCTTCGCCTGATGATGGGTGGCGCCCAAGCGCAAATGCAGGCTGGCGGCTCGGCTATGATGCCGGCGCTTTCACCAAACGAAGAAGCTGATTTGGATGCAGCGTTGATTGAAACGTATGCGAAAGCGGGTATTACCAATGACCCGTTGACACATCAATCGCCGCCCCCGACTATCGCTGATCTGTACGATACGCTTTTGCATATGGGCGACTCCGGCCCACAGCTAGCACAACGCCTGCGCAAATACACCAGCGGTACGTTTGCGGGTATTTTCAGCCAGCCAAGCAATATTAATATTGATAACCCTTTGGTTGTCTTTAATGTGCGCGATCTTGAAGATGAGCTGCGACCCGTCGCCATGTATATTGTGCTCAATTACATCTGGAATAAGACCAAAAGTGACCAAAAGAAACGTATTTTAATCGTCGACGAGGCATGGCAACTTATGAAGTATGAAGATTCGGCAAACTTCTTGTTCTCCCTTGCTAAGCGAGCCCGTAAATATAACCTAGGTATTACAACTATAACCCAGGACGTTGAGGACTTCATGGGTAGTCGGATGGGTCGAGCAATTGTAGCAAACGCCAGTATGCAGATTCTTTTGAAACAATCTTCTTCTGCGGTTGATGTACTTGCAGATACCTTCAAGCTGACAAGTGAGGAGAAGAAACGCCTCAGCCAGTTCCCAGTTGGGCAGGGTCTATTCTTCGCAGGCTCGAACCACGTCCATGTGCAGATTGTTGCCAGCCCTACGGAAACGAGCCTGATTACCACCAACCCAACCGAAGTCCAACAAATTAATCAGGCAGGTGAATTCTCAGGGAACCAAGGCACCATAGATTTGGGTAATCAGCTATATCCTGGTGTATAGGGTATAATAGCCATAAGGATATATAAGCCGTGGCAGTATACGACGACCAAGACACAAAAACAGACAAAGCAGCACAACTTGAAGCAAAAGAGCTGGAAGCCGCCGTTGATACCGACGGCAAGAGCGAAGC
>CAYTOC010000025.1:0-5528 GCA_964439405.1 uncultured Candidatus Saccharibacteria bacterium | reverse complement strand
TCTTCTGCTTCAACGTCTTGAATAACCTTATACGTCGCCATTATGCTTTAGTATAACGTAACTCTAAACTAGGGACCAAGATTATTGATATCAGGTCTTTCATAGGTACGTGCCTGCCGGCTTGCCATTTCTTCCATACGTTCAAAATTAAGTTGTGTCGGTGCTTTTGGCCCGGCTGTACCTGGTGCGAGGAAGCCGCTCGATGATCGTATGTGGTTTTCTCGATCTGCATTCATCCGAGCAAGCGCGGCATTGAGTACCTTCTGATTGTCACCAGTAGCATTTGGCAACATCGCCTGCATTTCTTTCATAGCGGTTGTGGCTTTAATGGTTTTATCCATATCACCGCTCGCGAGAGCATCGCGGTATTCGTTGACCCACTGGTCTGTCATGGTCTCGGTTCCGGCAGGTTTACCGTTTGCAAGCTGGTAGAGCGAGCCGCTATTCCATGAGGACTCAATAAGCGCTTTGCGACCAGGGCCCTTAATGGCCGCGCCAGAGGCATCTCTAAGTCCCATTTTTTCGTGAGTCGCCGAAATCAAACTGCCTGCGCCGGGTGCCCAGTCGTGCCTGCCTTTCTGTTTCGCGATAGCGTTTACATAGCCTCCAAGTGAGGCGGCGGTAGTCCCATTGCCCCCAGCGGCTCGAGCGATCGTTGATGAAATATCGTCAACATCAGAGAAAGCAGTGCCCGTATTGGTCATAGCTTGCACTGCGGCTACCTGCTGGGCGCGACCAAAGCTTGCGCGAGCCTGTACGGCATCCGTGGCACGATTGGCCTCGGCATCTGCATTAACTTTCGACATACCTTTTGCGCTCTGAAGCCATTGGCTAACACCCTCACGAGCCTCTGTCGCAGAGCCGTATGTCATTGCACGTAGCGCATTATCGTCATCTCTGAGCACGATACCTCCGGGTGACTTCAGGAAGTCATCCGCCCCGAGCCTGCGTGCCTGATCCATAGCTTCGGCACCACGTTTCCCGAGCCCAAAGCGTCCGCGCACCCCCGTACCGGCTGCGATCGTAGCCGTGTTAAACCCTCGTGCAAGAGGATTGCTGTCAGCGAAACGGTTGCCGGCTTTCATTTTTGCCATATTGCCGCCTCGGATTTCAGCTCGTTTCTTAGCTTGATTTGCTCGGAAGTTTTTGCCGAAGCCGCTTGCTGCCTGCTGAATTTTGCCCATGAGCGAGTTGTTCATCATGAGTGACTTCATGACAAAGAACGCACCTACGTATGCTCCGAAATATAGTATGACTGCGAAAAATTGTTCCATAAACTAAATCCTATTATAGCGCTTGTAGTACAATTAACGCTCCTGCCTTTCCTAATGCGATTACCGCCATGACTAACGGGAATGTTGCCAATGCACCGACAAGCCCAGTCAACCACAATTTCCACAGCTTTTCTGTGTTGGGTAAAACGAATGCTATGATTGCGATTGGCGCAAAAATGATGCAAGCGGTAATAAGTATCCAGCGCACCGCAAGCATAAAGAACAGTATGAGGACAGATAGTGCACCAACAAGTATGAGGCTAATAATACCGGCCCACCCAAGCGTCACACCGCCAACTACTCCCGCGGTAACACCGACCGCAGTTAGCCCGCCACCAGTCAAAAGTCCACTTAATATACTTGCGCCAGTGATATTGTCCGCATTCGCTCCTATAGGCGCAAGAATCAAATTCTGTGTCATGCCGCCTAGGTCGTTAAATAGTCCTACCGTAAACACTAATACCGGCCACGAAAGCGTAATAAATAGTACAGCAAACACTAAACGCGGCATCGCCTTGCGAATGGTGTACGCGTCAAGGACTTGGGCGCCGGCTGCTTGGCTAACTATCATAATCAGGGCTACAATCACCAAAAGTCCCAATGCGATATTACGGAATGCTGCCCATGTACCCTGAATTTTATCAAGATTTGCTGTGTCATAACGAAGCAAGTCGGCGATCCATCCGTCAAGTGTTGCGGCAAATTCATTACCACCCTGCGCCGAAGGGCACATAATCCACTTCACAGAATTTGAACCAGCGCCACCGAGCCCTGAACACGGGTCGGCGTTCGGGTCGCCAGCACCCGATCCTGCACCAGTGCCATCATCGGGAACTGTTTCGGCAATTGTTGTCGCGGTGCCGCTGAGTACATCTCTATATTTTGCTATCTGTTGGGCACTGCCACCTAGGCAGTTTGCGAGAATATTGACATCATAATTTGGGTAGGTAAAGTTATTATCATTTGTGTGACCATTAAAACAGCTATTAAATTTTGTGTTAAAAGCGCTAACACACTGGTCGTAGAACTCTGGGGCTGCTCTACACTGTTCATCGCGCACTGGTCCAAGTGCGGTAAGGAATGCCGCCCCATCGGCCTTAACTTTATCAATCCGCACTGTAGATGCGAGTTTGCTGGCAGAATCGCCGATAGCTTTCGCTAGCTGCGTACAGGATTGTGACGCCCCCAAACCTCCCGGCCAATAGTCACTCACATTGTGGCCGTTACCCTTGTCGGCTTTCCACACTATGTTAGTGTTTATTGACCCGTCATCATTAAGCGTACGTACAATGTCATATCCTTCATTTTTGCTTTCGGCTTTCTTTTGCACTTCGGTACTTTGCTTACTTAGCTCGCCAACCGAATTCGCGCCGCAACCATGCTTATAAGCGGCGAGGCTTAGCTGGTATGTGTTGCTGTCCGTACGCTCGTAGCCATTATTGTTGCTTCCAATCTGTCGTTTTAGGGCTGCAGTGAAACCAGTCTTTTGGGCATTTGTGTCACCAGAAAAGTTATATTCAGTACCGCTGTTGTTGAGGGTGTACCCCATGGCGCGCAAGAAAGCGCCCGTGTCGCTAATCTGCCAATAATTTAATGCTGCCGAATACACTTCTCTACAGGTCTGTTTGGCGTCAGAAGTATCGTTTAAATAGCCCACACTAACGTTTGTATTTCCGTCAAATATGCCGCCAGTCGTGTACCACTCGGAAGGATTTTGGTGTTTATTGTTAGTAGTGCTAATGTTCTTATGCATATTGCCACCGTCGATACACTTGAGCATAGCCTGATAGTAAGAGTATGAGATAGCTGTGTTTGTCATATCCTGTAGGCTTGCCATGGACAGCGACCTTGCGGCGCTAGCAGTGTTAGGAATCGCTGTTATAGATATGAGAGCCGCAAAAATAAAAATAACACTTAGTGTAACTGCGCGCTGACTGAAGATTTTACGAACCAACAAAAGATAAGTCTTAAAGAGACTTATCTTTTGTCTTTGCACAAAGCGTGCGTGTAGCCAATGGAACGGCCTTTTCATGTATAGCTTATTAAAGCATATGTGGCTTGTCTAAGAAATAGGATCGACGCTTGTTCACGCTTAAAAAGAATCGTCGGGACCCACCTGTGCCAGTAGCTGCCACAGACCTACGCGTTCGCCATGCGCATTAGTAAACTCGTTCCACACGAACCGACCCTTGTATCCGCTGCCGGTATCGGTGAAGTAGGTAATATCACGGTATTGAAGCGGGTTGCCATCTCTGTCTGTGCCCTGTTGCAGTTCACCTGTATTGGTAACAGTGTAGCGATTGGCGTTATATGTGCGTTCACTAAGTCCCGCGACAACGTCGCTGTACAAAAGATAGTCATTTGTTCTAACACCTTCGGTGTAGTAATAGGCGCCAGCGAGAGATTTCTGTGCAAGCTCTTGATCAAGATCATGCTTAAACTGGTCACCCGTTTGATTAAGCGCCAACTGCTTTAGGTACCAAAACTGCTGCACGATTTCATTGCCGCCATTTTCAATCGAAGCGATATCGTATGGATTGAACTCAAATAGCATATCGTTAGCATTGCCAAAATGCTGAGGGATTTTTTTGCTCTCTCGAAGCATTTCCCACACAAGGATGAGCTGCTCTTGCCTGTCTAGCGCTTGGAATTCGACTAGAGATATGCCAGTTAACCGCTCAACCGCTGACTGCTGTGGCGGCTGTGTTTCTATAGGTATTGATGTAGGGCTGCTGCTCGGCAAATCTGAAGGGCTTGGACCAGGATTTACTACGGCAGGATCCTCGTCGTCAGTGTTTTGTGAATCGCTAGGGTCTTCCTGTGTTATAGGGGCGCTGTTGGCGTTGCCGATTGCCACCCCAGCTGCAGTGCCTCCGCCGAGGAGTACCGCTCCTGCGGTAGCTGCAGCAGCTATGATGCCTGCGCGTCTCCGAGTGCTAGGTTGTTCCGTTGCAGGTTCAACATCAACCGAGAGCGCGCCTGTCTCGGCAGTAGGCTCTACTTGGTCCGTGGCGACCACTTGCGCCAAAAACTCTTCAGCAGGGATCTCTGGCTTTGGTGGGGTATTTGGATTCTGTTCAGGGGCTAGTGTCATATGATTCTGTGTGCCTTTCTTGCTTATGTGGAAGAAATTCGCTTATGTCTTTATTCTGCTTAGAATTATACCACAGATACTCAAAAAGTCAATACTTCTTGTGGTTTTTTCTTGCCTGGGTGCATAAAAAACAGTATAGTAAGCGAAAATGACACAGATACTCAAACAAATAGGTCTATTTTCACTCGCGGCTGCTGCGCTGTTTCTCATAAATATTCAAACTGTTGCTGCCCTACCCGTGCCGGCCACTAACTTCGCGGCAGCAACTTGTACGGGTGGCCAGGTCAACGGAACGTTTGATGACAATGTATGCTGTCCGCCCGGCTCGCAAAGCAGTGGTACGGCCTGCTTCTTTGCCAAGTATATTAACCCCGTGATTGCTCTGTTGTCTGCGGTAGTAGGGATTGTGGTAGTCATTTCGTTGATTGTTGCGGGTATACAGTATTCGAGTGCTCAGGGTGACCCAGGTAAGGTGCAGGCTGCGAAGCAGCGTATTGTGAATTCACTGATTGCGCTCGTTGCCTTCTTCTTCTTGTTTGCTGGACTTAACTGGCTGATACCGGGAGGACTATTGTAATGTTGGTTAGCTTGGCGCTGCTTTTGAACGTATTCTTTACTTCCCCAGCTCAGCTGACTCCTGCGCCAACGTACTTCGCGGCACCGGCAAATTGTAGCACCAGCTTTTTTGGTATACCTACATGGTATAAGTACCTGCCTGATGATAATTTTGAGGCCGACTGTAGCATAAACAATAAGTTTGTATTGCTTGGAAGCGGTGCAAATAGCGGGCTTTTGCTCATTACACTTGCACTTGTAGATATTCTGATGCGCGTGGCGGCACTGGTGGCGGTTGCCTTTGTGATTGTCGGCGGCTTTAAGTATATGACCGCACAGGGTGAGCCCGGCCAGATAAAATCTGCAACACAAACGGTGGTTGGTGCGGTTATTGGGCTGGTGCTGGCAATCTTGGCGGCGAGTATTGTAGCGTTCATAGGCGGTAGATTAGGATAATAGTATGGGTTCGTTTAAAAACTATCTTGCTCAGATTAACTTAGACCCGCTGCCTCAGGGCGCGGCAGATCAAACTGCTCTACAGACTATGTTCGGCATTGCATTCGCCATTGCCGGGCTGGTGGCGGTGTTGATTGTCGTGTACGGCG
>CAYTOC010000024.1:0-6161 GCA_964439405.1 uncultured Candidatus Saccharibacteria bacterium | reverse complement strand
CATTGAAAACTCATCTGGCAAATGGCGAGAAAGTGCTGCTACTGGTAAGCGGTGGTTCTGGTATAGCGGTTTCGAGTGAGGTGAGCAAGCAGCTGATTGGCAGTGACCTCACTGGCCTCTACGTAACGCTGACCGATGAGCGCTATGTGCCATTTGGCCATAAAGACGAGAACTGGCAGCAGCTTTTGGACACAGGTTTTGACCTGCCGGGCGCACAGACTTATCGCGTGATTCAGGAGGGCGATGTGAACCGTGAAATCACAGCCTCAGCCTTCGAAAAAACACTGGAAGATTGGGTAAATCTAGCCGATTTCTCTGTTGGGCTATTCGGTATCGGTCCAGATGGTCATACGAGCGGTATCAAGCCCGACTCACCCGCGGTACATGCTGAAGCGTGGACAAGCGAATACACTGGTGAAGACTTTGAACGCATCACAACCACACCGAATTTCATCTCTCAGCTTGATGAAGTCATCACCTACGCCGTCGGCAAACCAAAGTTTGAAACACTAGCAAAACTCATCCATGAAAACCTGCCCGTTGATGAGCAGCCTGCGCAGGTGCTAAAAGAAGCCGCACGTAGTACACTATTCACAGATTACACGGAGGACTAGTAGATGAAGATTGCAATATCAGGCTTGGGTAGAATGGGCAGTCAACTTGCCCAGAAATTACGTGAAGGTGGCCATGAAGTTGTGGCGCATAACCGCAGCCCTGAGCCAGTGGATGAAGCAAAAACTTTTGGCGCTATCCCTGCCTACACCAAACAAGAAGTTGTTGCTGCTTTTGGGAATGAGCAAGCTGTACTTTGGATTATGATTCCTGCACACGTGATTGATAGCGAGCTAGATAGCTGGCTCGAGCTTCTGCCAGCGAACAGCATCATTATCGACGGCGGGAACAGCGACTACCGCGGCGATGCTGCTCGTGCCGGAAGAGTTAAAGCCGCAGGCTCAACCCTGCTAGATATTGGTACTTCTGGCGGTGTATGGGGTTACGAAAATGGCTTTTCAATGATGGTGGGCGGTGATAAAGCCGCATACGAAACACTGGTACCTGCGCTCGATACCTTGAGCGTGCCTCGTGGTGGGCATCAATTCTTTGGTGACCCCGGCAGTGGCCATTACGTAAAAATGGTGCACAACGCCATTGAGTACGGCATGATGGAATCTTTAGCCGAAGGCTACCGCATGCTCAAAGAAGGACCATACAAAAACCTCGACTTGGCAGCTGCCGGCGATGTGTGGCAGCAGAGCAGTGTCGTGACCAGCTGGCTTAACGACCTGACGCGTCAAGCCCTGCACGAAAACCCTGAGATGGAAGGCATTGAAGGTGTCGTTGCTGAATCTGGCGAGGCTCGCTGGACAATCGAAACGGCCAAGGAACTAGGCATACCACTACCCTCAATTGAAGCATCGTTTGATGTGCGCTTGGCTTCTCAGCAAGGCAACATCACCTTCGCAACCAAACTTTTGGCTGCAATGCGCAATAAGTTCGGTGGTCATAACATTGATGGCAAGCAGTGATGACCAAAGTAACCAGTCCCACCATTATCATTATCTTTGGCGTCACGGGTGACCTAGCAAGCCGTAGTTTATTGCCGGCGCTTGAAGCAATTGGTACAAACGGTAGCTTTCATGACCAAACCAAAATTATCGGCATTACACGCCGTCCGATCGACTGGGATGTGTTAATACCTAAGGATACCTACCCTTGGCTCAGCCAACATTTTGAGATGCTTCAGCTTGAACCCGCTGCAGCTGATGAGTATCACGTACTTGCTGAAAGACTTGATGAGATTGATCATGCTTTTGGTGGCGCAAGCCAGCGGCTATTTTACCTCTCAGTACCACCGCAAGTTTCAAGTCCTATTGTAAGCTGTCTTGGATCCTCAGGGCTTGCGTCACAGCCAAATACTAAGCTGCTGCTCGAGAAACCCTTCGGCACTGACCTCACCTCAGCACAAGAACTGGTGGCTCATATACAGCAATACTTTTCTGAAGAACAAATTTACCGTATTGACCACTTTTTGGCTAAAGAAATGGCACAGAATATTGTCGTCTTCCGCAGTGCGAACGCACTCCTCAAACATACTTGGAACAAGCAATTCATCGAATCAATTGAGGTGCTACTACACGAGCACATCGACATCGAAGGGCGCGCAAACTTTTACGAACAAACCGGGGCTGTGCGCGACGTCATACAAAGTCACTTGTTGCAGCTCGCTGCACTTAGTTTGATGGATCCAGGCATAAAAAACATTCCGGCAGCACGACTAGCAGCACTTCGCGCTATCAAAACACCAAGCGACATTGACGCGATGAGCTTCCGTGCCCAATACCAAGGCTACACTGATGAAGTTGCAACGCCGCATTCAAGCATTGAAACATTTGCACGATTACAGCTCGAAAGTACAGACGAAGCTTGGCAAAACGTACCTATTATCATCACAACCGGCAAAGCACTGGATACCACCACAACCGAGATTCGGATTCACTATCGCAAGCAAGAAGCCAGCGAGGCTGACCAATTAGTGTTGCACGTACAGCCCAATGAAGGCATTGAGCTTGATCTGTGGGTTAAAAAGCCCGGTTATGACTATGAGCTTGAGCAAAAGAAGCTGCATTTTAGCTATGGTGAACATTACGAAGGCCTGCCAAAGGCATATGAACGCGTGTTCGTTGATGCAATGCTTGGCGATCACAGCCTCTTTGCAACCAGTGATGAAGTGCTCGAGAGCTGGCGGATTATCGATCCGATACTTAAGCACTGGGAGCTCCAAGGCAAAACGAACCTGCATAGCTACGAAAAAGGCGCTACAGCTGCTGAAGTTGCTCAGACAGCTGCTGAGCAGTAACATTTTTGACATCGACCAGCGCATCAGCAAGCTGAAATTGCCCAACGCGTGTGCGGCGTAAATCGCTCATGTAGGCGCCTGTGCCAAGCTTTTTCGCGATATCTTCAACGAGTGAACGAATATAGGTACCGCTGCTCACGGTAGCTGTAAAAGAAACATAGGGATATTCGTACGCAGTCAGCGCTAAGGTATCGATACGGACTGGTCGCGGCTCAAGCTCGACTGGCTTGCCTTCGCGAGCCAGCTTATATGCCCGCTGCCCATTAATTTTCATAGCCGAAAAAGCAGGCGGTACTTGCATGCTGTCACCCACAAAACTTCGCAGCGCTCCTTCCAGCTCTTCACGTGTAAACTCTCGACTTTCTACCTGTGTTTTCTCACCCTCGGCATCGCCCGTCGTGGATGTCTCACCAAGATTCATCGTCACCTCATAGGTTTTATCAAGCTTGGTTAACTCGCCAGCACGGCGTGTATAATCCTTACCCACAAGCAGCACGAGTAACCCCGTTGCTAAGGGGTCAAGTGTGCCGGTGTGACCAACCTTCACCTTCGGTAAACGAGTTGAAAGTTTGAAAGTTTGAAAGTCGAAAGTTTCATCAGCTGTAGAACTTTTTACTTTATGAACTTTATAACTTTCTACCAGTGCGGCTTGCCGCGCGACTTTACGGACATAGTTGACCACATCAAAACTTGTCCAGCCCTTTGGCTTATCAACGAGAAGTACGCCTTGCATCAGCTAGGTATTATACATTTATGCTTTTGGCGGACTAAATGGAAAGACGGGTGGGGGCACTGGCGGTGCGCTGCTTGGCGGTGTTTGGACATCTGAACCAGGACCCGCAGGGGGCTGATCAGTAGGCGTCTCAGGCGTAAACTGAGGTATACCGCCAGGTACTGGTAATGTCATAGTTTGACCCGCTTGATCAGGCTGTTCATGTACCGGTCCGCCGAGCGGCTGTGCATTAAGGGCGGTTACCGGCGGTAATGGCTGATTCGCGGCAGTACCCATAGCATGCAGTACGGCATCGCGCGCGGCATCAACGGTTTCCTGCTCACTTGCGGCATGGCCTTCGTCAGCAGCTGTAGCAGTCTGTGTCGGTGCACCACCATGCGTTAACATAGGAATAGTTTGCGTTGCGGCGGCTGGTGACTCATTCTCAAGATCACTCTCAGTAAGTGGCTTTTTTTCATCAAGGAACGTATGGCTGATTGACGGGTGTTCAGCTGAAGGTTTTGGTAGTTCAGGTAGTTTAGGCTCGGGTTCAACGAGCGGCGAGACCGGTTCCTGCAAAGGCGCAGTAAGTGTTGGCCCGGAAGCTGGCGTTGGTTCAATGGCAGACAGTGGCGCAGTCACTGCCTGCGGAGAAGCAGCTGGCGGTTGCCCAATAATAGCAGGCTCGGCAATTTTTGTCGGTTCAGGTGGCGGACTTTGTTCAGGCTCCGGTTTATCCTGATTCGTTTCCGCTTCAGGTTCCGGATGATGCGCTTGGTTGTGTCGTTCGTGCGTAATTTGCAGCGTTCCATCAGCATCAATATGAATTTCTGCCCCAACCTCAGAATCATCACTCGGTTCTGGTGACGCCTGAGAAGGCTTTGCCGTCGGTAGTTGTTGAGTTTGAGTCGTTGCCTCCGGTTGCGGAGCAGCCGAAGGAGACTCTAGCGAAGCAGCCAAATCAGGCTCTACAGGAGCAGGCACGTGCGCAGGTTCTGGTACTGGAGTCGGCTCAGGCTCAAGCTTCGTAGCAACAAGCTGCTGATCAGCGCCTGCCGCAAGGAGCATACTGCTGAGGCGCATCGTTTCGGCCGTCGTTCGCTCGTTTCCAAAACGTCCCGTCTCCGCAACTATACCGGTCAACAGCGCTGTTGCAATCTGTTTGTCTAAAATGTTGTCACTGAGGAGTGTTGTAACCCCTGCCACGACTTCAGACAAGCTGCTCGCAGTTTCATCAAACAGATTAATTGCTCCAAGGTCACTTTGCCGATCGTTTGTAATGGTAATCACCGCAGCATCATGCAAAATTCGTCCGTGAGCGGTGATAGCTTGATCAATTTCGCTCTGATCGTGCACGCCAAGTGCCACAACAACATCAACGTTGAAGTCACCTTGGCTAAATTCAAGGTCGTCCTGCGAAATACTGGTACGATACGGTGTAATGAAGATTCGAACCAGCCGATCTTCTACCTTGTAGCGTAATTTATCAGCCTTGTCCTTGTCGAGCGAGATAATGAAATCACGCAGTGAATCAGTAGTCTTCTCAAGGGTTGACCCAGGCTGCAAAAACTCAATGACTGAAGGTGTCTCGCCGCTATAAACCGCCGTGGCATGCTTATCCAGCCCGTTCAAAACAAGCGAAAAGCCGATTGCGGCAGCCAATTGATCGACACTCGGATCACTCGTAACTGTTACCAGTACGTTATTTGCTTTCTTGAGCCGGTCTACAACTTGTTGTTTTTGTGTATCCATTTTTGTTTTAACCGTTTATAGGGTCAGCGTATCATAAATCATAAGCGGTGTCTAGGGGTTATATATTTCCTAAGGTGAGTCTTTACAAAACTACCCCTCATCTGGTATAGTTACCCCTTGAATAACAGTTACTAAACTAAATAATTCAAGGAAGTACGTATATATGCCAATTATTAAATCAGCTAAAAAGCGTGTTAAGACTGCAAATAAAGCAGCAGTGCGCAACAGCAAAGTTAAGCGCTCACTCAAAAGCGCCGTAAAGAATTTCCAAGCTTCAATCGCTGGCGGCAAGAAAACAGCAGCAGCTGACCTGTCAAAAGCACAGAGCGAAATTGCTAAAGCACAGAAGAAAAACATCATCCATAAGAACAAAGCTGCACGTAAGCAAAGTCAGCTTGCTAGGGCTGCTAAGGCTGCCGGCGTAAAACCAACTACTGGCAAGAAAGCTGCGCCTGCAAAAGCTGCGCCAAAAACTGCTGCTAAAAAGCCAGCGACTAAGACTGCAGCAAAGCCTGCCGCCAAGAAAGCTCCTGCTAAAAAAGCAACTCCGAAGAAGTAGATAGGATAGATAAGTCACTCGTCTTTTGTCTTCAGTCTTTAGGCAAAAAACCGCTTCCTCACCGGAGCGGTTTTTCTTTGGTCAAGTTTTACACATTTTTTGCACTCCACAAGAAGATATAAGTTCTTTCATATATGTTACTTTGCCTTGATGCAAAGTAACCAAATATCAAGTGCCAAGTGCAAAAAACATACAGAACCTTCGGGCCAGCTCATGCCTGTGGCTGAAAGAACTCCCTACGGTCGGTCAAAAATCATTTCTTTAGTTACTTATTTTTGACT
>CAYTOC010000023.1:0-7091 GCA_964439405.1 uncultured Candidatus Saccharibacteria bacterium | reverse complement strand
TCTTCTGCTTCAACGTCTTGAATAACCTTATACGTCGCCATTATGCTTTAGTATAGCAACTTAGCGCTTGTCTCCGAAGTGCTAGCAAGCCTACTCGGATTTATTTGCGAGATCTTCGAGCTTCATTTTCCGTTTGAGCATGTCGGTAAACTCAGGGATAGACACAAATTGTTGCACTAAGATACCATAGTGTCTGCCTCCTTGACCATCGTCATAAGGTTGAGTATCTCGCCTTGGCGCAATCTCGGCAAACTTTACCCTACCTCGACTGTTTAGCGCTACGATCTCGACAATTTCGAAATTTCCAGACTTGTCGCCTTTGTGGTGGAATTTCTTCACCTTGAACCAACGGTTGCCTTCAGTTTCCATCCACGTAAAACCGACAGCCGCCAACGGGCGTGCGCTCGTCAATTGTTCAGTTTTCGTAACATACACTGAACCATCATAGTTGGGCGGGAAGCCTTCCATGACATTATGCAGTTGATGAAACGGTCCTAGCTCTTTCGGCGCTTTTCTGGACTCTGCAGAGCCTGGAGCCCGAGACAGTTTGAGCTCTTCTGGTTTCGCCTCACCATCCAGGGCGGTTGCGCCAAGTGGCTGGCGCAGTTTAGGCTGTTTGCGAGGAACGAAATCAACATCAAACACCACATAGGCTTTATCACTCGTGGTGTTGTCCATTTGAGTGATTCCCTTCACGACCTCGTGAGGTGATCGGGCACCCAGGATTCGATCTGTCAGATTATTGCCGCGCATGTCTTGTTTTTGGACACTCGCAAGCCCACCATTAGTAGCGAGAATAAAACGCTCGCCAGCGCTGACTTCATGAACCGTGACGCCTGCAAAGTAACCTGAATCGGACTGATGCGGCGCGTTTCTACCGGCTATAGTCTTGGCTCCTTGGCTTGCTTGGTATGAGTAGGCATGTGCGTTACCCTTATTACCAAAAACTGCGTATACCGAGTCATCAATCGAGACAATCCGGGCTACAAGCAGATTTGAGCTTTTGTTGAGCTCAAGCTGTTCTTTCATCTGGCGCTTTGCCTCCATGACACTTGTCAGAGGTTCCTCGGCCTCCATAACTCGTAAGGCTTTGAGGTTGATGTCTGTGTCAATCACAGGGTTAGCCAGAGAACCGTCAAAAACACCAAAAAGGCCTGCGTCTGGTTCATCAATAACATCATCGTAACCAAAGCGCTTTGAGACATGAGCAGCTGAACAAATCACCACACCTTCAATTCCAGGTATTTCTGGTGTATCGGCAGGAGCGCCGGGGTATTTATTTCTTAGGTCGTTCAATCTGCTCATAGTTGGGTGAATATTGTTTAATTTTTGAAGGTTTTGTATTTATGTATACTACATGAAAATTGTCATTTTGTCAAGTTATTTATTAAAATAACCACTTTCATCCGGCATAGAGTAAATGAGTAGAAGTGAGGGCGTGATATGATTGGGTGCTTGGGGCGGGGTGGCTGACGGTAGTATCGATGCAAAATGCATCATCACGATACTCGTCAGCCTGCCCCACCCGGTCAGCGTAGCTCATGCCACGGTGCACTCTTCTGGGCCAAGGTCTTGTGTTCGTCGTGCTTCATGGAACGAAACAGCCGTACGAGGACGGTCGTGACGACGAGAATGAGACCGAGGAAGACGACGACCAGGCCAGCCATAGCAGCGTCAGGACCCGAGAGCCCGAAGATGCTTCCGATGGCAATCATGATTGCACCGACTGTTAGCATCAATACAAAAGCAATCATCTGCTCAACCCACTTCTACTCAAGGAACATTCTAGGGAAAACCACCAGAATAAGTATACTCTATAATATTAATTATAAAAATGCAATACTATTCTTCATCTTGAGCTGGTGGCTGGTAGCTAGGATTGGTAGGATCGATACCTCGCATTGAACGTGCTTCGCGGTATCCAATAACAGTGAAATCACTCATGTTGCCAGAATTGATGGTTCGACGCACATCGTCTAGGCCGTTAATGCTTTGCTCCCATTTAACCTTCTCATCTGTGTTGCCAAACTGACCCGCGCTATCTCTGATGTTTTCCATCTTGGCAACGATTTTACCCATCTCCTGTTTTTCGAGCCCTGTAGCAGTGTCGCCTTTAGCGAGAATCTCGTTAATACGGCTCTGGAACGTATTTCTGGCAGCGGTATGAGTTTGTCCCTTGGATCGTGCGATGAGCGTATCATCCGAGTTCATCAAAGCCTTGAGTATGTAGTCTTGCTTCTTTGTGTCAGTCAATGTCCCGTTCTGTACATCTGAGACGAGGTTTGTAAGATCTCCGGCGGCCAGGTTACTATCGGGCCTTGCCTGCGACATGAGGCTGCGGCCAGTAAAGGCTAGCCGTTCAGTTGCGGCGCGATCTCCGCCTGCTGCCAGTCTTGCGCCTTCGGCCATATCGGTAACGTCAGCATAGCCCGTGCCGCTTGCCGCGAGAGCCATGTGAGCCACTTTGCCACGAACTTGCTCAGACATACTGCTACGTGCCGCCAAGACGTTCTGTACGGCACTGTTGAGTGCTTGGCCTTCAAGTATATCCTGGCCCTTGGCACGCTTTCTATCGTTGATGATTGCAGCGACGCTAGCAGCGTCGTGTCCATCACGCATGGCATAGACCATGTCATCATCACCCCTTACGGCTCCGACATACATGTTCTCTTTAAGTTCCTTTTGAGCTACGGCGTCTGACTGGGCTTGCTCGCCTGCGTACATCTGCCCTTTCATATTCCCGAGGGTCTGTACGTGCCTAAGAGCGCCCACGCTACCAGTTGCTTTATTGAGACCTCTAGAAAACGCACCAGTACCCTTAAAGCGCTTGCCTTCAAGCATTTCTCCAACATTCTTTTGTGCCTGTGCGCCGCGGAACTTCTTCGCACGGTCAAACAGACCACGTTCACTATCGTTAATCGCGGTCATGATCTTACCTACAAAGCCACTACCAAGTTTGAACGCGAACGGTATGAGGAAGTACGGCGCTATAAAGAGCAGCATAGCCAGGAGCGGATTCGGAGTAATCATAGCGCCTGCCTTGCCGAGCGCTAAGAAGCCCATAACTATAGGGAACATTGCCAGCGCTCCCAACATAAGGCTCCACCAGAATTTCCAGATTTTTTCTGTTGACGGCAAGATGAAGCAGGCAATCGCAATCGGTGCGAAGACGATGCCCGCAATGATGATAATTGCGCGAAGCCCTAGTGCGAGTACAGCAACAATTAGCGCAAGTACGGCGACTCCGACAATACTTAGCACGCCTATCGGGCCGTATATAGCAAGCGCGGACGCACCGGCAACAATCGTACCGCCCGCCAATATGCCTACGCCTTGCGCAGTTTGGACAGCTTCGTTAAGGCCTGTTGCCACACCTACCACACCACCTAGGCTCGTACCGTTTAATGCGGCTAGCTGGTCTGATGCGTTGGTTGCAACTGAAGTGAATGGTTGCAAAATAAGATTGTTTACCATTCCTCCCAAGTCGTTAAATAGCTGGACACCAAAGCGTAATAGCGGCCATGAAAGCGCAATCGCGATTATCGCTATAAGGAGGCGCGGGAGCACCTTTTTAATGGTATACGCATCAAGTATTTGCGCGCCTGCCGCTTGACTTATGACCATAACTAACGCTGCAATCACCAAGAGCGCGAGCGCGATGTTCCGGAAATTTTTCCAGACTGCATAAAATCCGTCATTTTCAAAATGGGTCATATCAAAGCGCAGTAGCCCAGAAAGCGCGCCATCAAGAACATTTGTAACCCAACTCAACGATTTCATCACTGGACAGGTCAACCAGCGTAATGCCATACCACCACCGTCGCCCTGGGCATATATTGCGTCACAGGGGTCTGCCTCTCCGCCCCCAGTACCAGCACCACCGGTACCAGGATTGATTGCCGAACCAGGATCGACGGTCGCTACGTAGTTGGCATAAGCTACGTAGTTGGCATTATTGTTGCCGTTGGCATTATTTTGCATATCAATACATTTGGTCTTGTTGCCATTTGGTAAAGCGTGCCCCCCCCAGCCGTGATTACGGTCGCCTGTTGCGGTGTAGTAGGTGTAAGTTACTGGAGGAACGCCGCCAATTCCTTGAGGCACATTGTTGTTTATGCCGGAGACTATCTGGTAGCGCATATCGGGTGACCCACCCGGCATGGTAGTGCCTGAAGCGCCCGTTGAACAGGCGTTCACCAGTGATTTTGACCAAAATACGTACTTTTGTGCAGGTGATAAGTTACTGGCATCTGCAGATGGTATGCTTGCTCCGTTATATATATTATTCTTGAGGTAATCAAGTAAGCCTTGTGCCGCCTTGGCTCTGTCGCCGTAAAAGTTTTGGAATCGGTTGTTGCCTGTTTTACAATCCTGCCCGTTTTCTCGTTTGTACACACCTTGAGCTTGCATCTCTGGGCTGCATACCAAGTCAAGGGCGCTAATACCCCAGTGTGCTAGAGCTGCTTTTGAGACCTCTCCCTCCAGTTCACCGCAATGGCCCCATCCGTCGTCGCCAATTTCTGCAACAGCGCTCCCCGCCCCTCCAACGTAGGTGCCCATATAAGCGCCGAACATGGTTCCGCTTTTGTTACCAAAATCACTCCAGAATAACTGACCGTTGGCAACTTTTTGTGGATCAGTTTCTTTGTCAGAGCTCTTGGTATTATCAGTCTTGTAACAGCTCTCTAGGGTGCGTGCGTACCACCAAGACTTCACTTGCCAGTCTAGGGTTTTACCGTCGATGGTATTTATGGCTTGAGCTGGCAGGATACTGCTAAAGAGCGCGAAAAGCAGTACGGTAACAAAAATGAGACCGAGTTTTTTTTGGAGTGAAAGTGTTATGTTTTTGGACTTTGCCAAGGATGCAGACATAGATACTCTCATTTAAGCATGAGAGTATCTATTTTAAAAGGTAGCTTATGACTAATCTAACCGTTGTTGACGTGGGATATAGTTTGAACTGCGCGTAGTTTCCAGCCAGTGTCAGTTCGTGTATAGATCATTCGACTTACCCCAGTTGTATCAAGAACACTTCCGTTTGTCAGAGCTTCGCCGACACGATTTAATTCGTTATTGTCATAGGTATGTTCGGCGATTTCTACAATCAACGAATCATCAGTTTGTGACACTACCGTAACTTCTTCTATATCACTACTTACTTTGTATATTTCGATGTCACCAGCACCAATTTCAGGAATAGTGCGAGATTTTATCTCAAGTGCAGTTTTTTGTTGGTCAACTTTCTCCTGGTGGAATTTAACCAATGAGGCGTCGGCAGCGTACTCTTCTGTAAATAGTAGAGGGGTGAATGTAGCTGCAGCTTCCTCGGCAATGGAGTCTAGTTTTGCCTGCTTTAGTGCTTCATTGCCACCCAGCCCTTCAGCACCCGCCTGCAAAACGTCCATCGCCCGATCTTCGCCATAATTACGCCAGCTAATCAAAAGACTAAAAGTCTGTTTTACAATTTCGTTTGCGTCAGTGATTTCTGGTGAAATTGCAACAATTTCACCCGGTGCAACAGGAGCTACTGTTTCAACAGGAACGGATGTGGTGGGAGTCGCGTTCGGCATATCTGAGGGCGAAGGCGCGACTACAGGTTGCTCATCAACAGGTGCAGCGTCAGGATCTTCTTGGACTTGCTCTTGAGAGTTGTTTGCAATTGCTACACCAGCGGCAATACCACCCCCAGTAGCGGCCAAGAGTCCTGCTCCCACTGCGGCAGCCACCTTTGCTTTAGTAGAGAATCCGGCACGTTGGGGTGTGTCTTCATGTGTGTTTACAGTAGTAACGGCCTCCGCGGCGGGCTGTTCTTCTGTTGTAGCGTGGCCAAGCTGTGCCAGTGCTTCCTCTGCGGATAGCTCAGGCTTCGGGGGTGTAAATTCGTTAGGATTCTGTTCGGGGGCTATCGTCATGGGATCTGGTATAACCTTTCTTGCTTACATGGAAGAAAATGTTGCTCTATGTCTTTATTCTGATTTGTACTATAACAAAAAAAGCTTGAAATGTCAATAATTCTTGTGCTTTTTGTTGCGGTACTCTATAAAAGGAGGTATAGTAAGCGAAAATGACACCACTGACACAAAAAATTTGTAATCTTGCACTGACTTTTCTGGGGGTATGCGTAGCAGTAATGATATCAACAACTGCCACTCAAGCGCTTACTCCCTCAACTACTTTTGCGGCGGCTAGTTGTGGCGGACAAGTAAACGGTCAGTTTGATGACAATGTCTGCTGTCCCGCAGGAAAGAATACTACAGGAACAGAATGTTTCTTTGGTAAGTATCTGAACCCCATCATTGCATTACTCTCGGCAGCGGTTGGAATTGTGGTGGTTATTTCATTGATCGTTGCGGGTATACAGTATTCGAGTGCTCAGGGCGACCCAAGTAAGGTGCAGGCTGCGAAGCAACGGATTACAAATTCACTGATTGCGCTCGTTGCCTTCTTCTTCTTGTTCGCTGGGCTTAACTGGCTGATACCGGGAGGACTATTGTAATGTTGGTTAGTTTGGCGCTGCTTTTGAATGTATTTTTTACTTCTCCGGCTCAGCTGACTCCTGCGCCAACGTATTTTGCTGCACCAGCAAATTGCAGTACCAGCTTTTTTGGCATACCAACATGGTATAAGTACCTGCCTAACGATAATTTTGAGGCCGACTGTAGTATTAGGAATTTCGAGTTGCTTGGAAGCGGCGCAAATAGCGGGTTACTGCTGATTACGCTCGCGCTTATTGACATCTTACTGCGCGTGGCGGCACTGGTGGCAGTTGCCTTTGTAATTGTCGGCGGCTTTAAGTATATGACCGCACAAGGTGAGCCCGGCCAGATAAAATCTGCAACACAAACGGTAGTCGGCGCTGTTGTAGGACTGGTGTTGGCAATTCTTGCCGCAAGTATTGTAGCGTTTATAGGTGGCAGGATAGGATAGAGATATGGAACGACTAAAACTATACTTTGCACAGCTTGATGTAAGCCCGCTTCCCGGGAGTGATAACCCCGACGAAGCTGCAACTTTGAGTGATTTGCAGACTATGTTTGGCATTGCATTCGCCATTGCCGGGCTGGTGGCGGTGTTGATTGTCGTGTACGGCG
>CAYTOC010000022.1:0-7455 GCA_964439405.1 uncultured Candidatus Saccharibacteria bacterium | reverse complement strand
TTGTAGTGAGGGTATAGTCACCGTTCAATTTCTACAGCGGTCTTGACGGTTTGTTGGCACTTGGCTATAGTGAGTGCTGAAATTAGCACTCAGCACCAGACAGTGCTAATGCAAAACGAAGCTTAGGCCTTTGAGTGCAGTCTGGGATGAAAAGCGAGCACCGCAAAGGAGCCGTACGATATGGTACGGCGAGTGCGGAGCAGAGGCTTTCGCCCAGAATGTGCCAAAGGGATAGGCTGCAGTAAAAGGAGGAATTATGAGTGTATCAATCCAGCCATTAGCTGATTATGTTGTAGCGCAAGCGGACGAGGCAACTACCAAGACCGCAAGCGGGTTGTACTTGCCCGACGCCGCAACCGAAAAGCCTAAAACGGCAAAAATTGTTGCTGTTGGCAAAGACGCCAAGCAGGTAAAAGTCGGTGAACGCATTATCTATAAAAGCTATAGCACCACCGAGGTAAAACATGACGGGGTAGAATATATTCTCGTTAAAGAAGAAGACATACTGGCTACGGTCAAGTAGCAAAGTGTTGCTAGCCCTCTGTATTCAGTCACCAGGGGGTAATAAGACAGATGACTGATGACAAACGACAACGAAATGGAGGAACGACATGAGCAAGAAAGTATTTTACGATGATGACGCCCGGCGCCGAGTGCTTGAAGGCGCGCGCATACTCTATGACGCAGTAAAGACCACTATGGGTCCAAAAGGCCGCAATGTGGTGATTAGCAAAAGTTACGGCGCCCCGACGGTAACTCATGACGGCGTAACGGTTGCCAAGGGCGTAGAGCTGGGTGATGTCGATGACGAAACGCTCGGCTACAAAGTCGGTGCGGAGCTGATCAAGCAGGCTGCAAGCAAGATGAATGACGTCGCTGGCGACGGTACGACTACGGTCACGGTGCTAACGTACAACATCTTACATGAAGCTAATAAACTGATTGCTGCGGGTCACAATCCAATGCTGCTTCGCAAAGGTCTTGAGTCTGCTGCTGAAACCGTGCTCAAGGAATTGGGTGGTTTTGCTGAAGATATCCAGGGCAAGAAGTCGCGCGTGGCTGAAGTCGCAACCATCTCTGCAGGCGATAAAGAAATCGGTGATCTAATCGCTGATGTGATTGAAGCAGTCGGCAAAGATGGCGTCGTTACGGTTGAAGAGGGCAGGGGTCTGAATCTCGAAAGCGAAGTCGTGGAAGGCTTCACCTTCGATCGCGGCTGGTCTAGCCCATACTTTGTAACTGATCCGGCTCGCCAAGAAGCAGTCTATGACAAGCCAGCTGTAGTGATTACCGATAAGAAAATCAGCTCAATCCAAGAGTTCTTACCACTGCTTGAGAAGCTTGCGCAGGCAGGTAAGAAAGACCTTGTGTTGATTGCTGAAGACGTTGAAGGCGAAGCACTTGGTACCTTGGTGCTGAACCGGCTCAAGGGTGTCTTTAACACGGTTGTCATCAAGGCGCCGAGCTTCGGTGATCGCCGCAAGGAAATTCTTGAAGATATTGCTGTTTTGACTGGTGCGCAAGTAGTCAGCGATGACCGCGCGATGACATTTGAGAATGTTGATCTGGATGTCGTGGGTACAGCCCGCAAAGTTATTGCCACGAAAGATGAAACAACAATCATTGAGGGTGCTGGTACGCCAGCTGCAGTAAAAGCGCGTATTAAGCAAATCGACGGCCAAGCTGCTGCCTCAACTAGTTCGTTTGACAAAGAACAGCTTGAAAAGCGTAGCGCAGCGCTCTCTGGTAAGGTAGCAGTCATCAAGGTTGGTGGTGCGACTGAGACTGAAATTGAAGAGAAAAAATTCCGCGTTGACGATGCGGTGGCTGCGGTCAAGGCGGCGCTTGATGAAGGTATCGTACCGGGCGGTGGCGTAACACTTATAAACCTCTCTCAAGGGCTCTCGGCTAAGGGTGATGACACCTTTGTGGCGGGCAATGAGCTTTTGAAGCGGGCGCTTGAGCAGCCTTTCCGCGTACTTCTAACGAATGCTGGCTTGAACGCTGACGAATGGTTGCCGCAAGTTAAGGCCGCAAAACCGGGGCAGGGCGTAAACGTCAATGACCCAAGCAAGCTTGTTGACCTCAAGGCAACTGGCGTGGTTGACCCGGCGCGCGTTACCAAGGAAGCTGTTCAGAACGCTGTTTCTATTGCCGGTACAGCTATGACTATGGGTGCGCTTGTGGTTGAAGTGCCTGAGCCAAAAACCGCTGGAGCTGATCCAGCTGCGGGCGGCATGGGCTTCTAAGTCTGTCCAGCAAAGTTTTGAGAGACTTTTGCCAAAAGAGAAACCCGGGGTTTTAATGCCTCGGGTTTCTCTTTATGCTCATGCTTGCACTCTAGCTATAATCGGACTAGACTAGTCCGCAAGGAGGAGATGGTATGGCATTATTTCGTAAACCTAATCAGTACGAGGACCCTGATTACCAGGACTCGCGCGTTTTGTGGTTGCGGGCGATTGTACGGCTCATCATCTTGGCATTGGTTATAGGGTTGGTCGTTTGGGCAGTCGTAAGTTTTTATAATAGAAATTCAGACAGTGAAACTGCTCCAGGGTCTAATGGAGATTCTGCAACACAGGTTCCAGAATCGTCCACTGAAGATAACGCTGACACTACAAATGGCAATGGCGGTAGCGATGACGCAAGCCAGCAGAACTCAAACGGTTCCACGGGCGGTAGTGGTGGTTCTGAAGGCGAAGGACAACCCGAAGCACTTCCATCTACAGGTGGCTAATTTTTTGTAGCCACTATAAATTACCTAGGTCTCAAAACCAGGCGAGAAGCTAAAAGCGAAGTGCAGCGCCGAAGGTGCAAAACGGCCTTGAGACGGGTTTCGAGATTTAGGTTAAATTGGCTTGTCGGGTGAAGTAATTAATTTCGTTTACGACTTGAAGCAGTGCTTCGGCGCGTAATTTTTCGTCACGTATTTGTCGTGCGGCATGATGTGCTTCAGATATAAGTGCTTGATTATCAGAAGCTTGGATAAGCATCATCAGCGTCTTAAAGCGCTCTTCGGGCGTTTGCTCTAACTGATCAACGAGTGGAGAAAGCTCTGCGAGCGCAGCCTGCTTGATATAATTGAGGTCCTGATCGGAATGAGAGGGCTTATCAGTATTAATCACAGGAGCCGCTTGCTCTTCAGGAGAAAAGTCAGCTCCAAACTCTTCCGCTACGAGTTCAACTTGTGGGGCAGGTTCAGTAGTTTGCCGTGGCGGTTCTGGCGTTAGAGCGGTTGGCAAGGTGCCACCAGGCGCACCCAGAAACTCTAAATACGAGCTTGGCAATTGCGCTGGGCCTGTAGTTTGTGGTGCTGGTGAGACGCCGTCAATTGATTGTGATGCTGGCCGTGAAGGCGCAGCCTGTTGCTCGTTAGGCGTGTGCTCATCCTCTGTATGCGGCTGATCAGACTGTTGATTATCACTGGCACTGGTAAGTGCCGCAATAGCGTCATCTGGCAACTGAACAGTTACGTCCGTCTTGCGATCTTGCGCAGTAATATCATCTCGGTGCCCAAACATTCGTTCCCCTAATGGTTATTGCTATACTATACCAAGACGATGAGAGTTAAAACAAGGGGGCGGGATGTTAGATGACCTAAAATTTATCCATGAGAGGGATGCGCAGGATGCCCTTGGTATAGCTGAAAAGCAAAGTCAGCAGCTTTTACATAATTACGAGTTTACGTTTACGCCAGAACGGGACATCTGGACAGTTGCGGTTGCCGGCATGGGCGGGTCGGCGCTGGCAGCGCAAATTCTTACCTCTTGGCCGGGTCTGACTGTGCCGTTTAGCATTATCCGGGATTACGATATTCCGGCAACGGTGGGGGCAAATACACTTTTCATTGCCTCAAGCTTTTCTGGTAATACCGAAGAAACGTTAAGCGCACTAGCACAGGCCGAAGCGCGCGGCGCTTTAGTCGTGGTTATTAGCAGTGGCGGGCGCTTACTTGAGATTGCACGCGAGAAAAACTATCCATTTATTGAACTGCCTAAAATAAGTCAGCCGCGTTATGCGGCATTCGCAGGGTTCCGTGCGTTGCTTGAGGTAGTCGTAGCTGCGAGACTTGTTGAGCAGGGAAAACTTACGGAGTTAGAAGACGCTGCTCGCTGGCTTGGTGAAGCGGTGGCCGTATGGCTGCCAACGGTGCCAACAGGTGCAAATGCGGCAAAAGCCCTGGCACATGAGCTGATTGGCCGGTCAATCGTAGTCTATAGCGGGCCAAAACTCTATCCAGCAGCTTATAACTGGAAAATTAGCTTTAATGAAAATGCCAAGCATGTCGCTTGGGTCAATCAGCTACCTGAATTTAATCACAATGAGTTTCTAGGTTGGACAAAACAACCAGTCGACAAACCTTATGCGGTCATCGACTTGCGAAGCGATTTAGAGCACGAAAGGGTGCAAAAGCGATTCGCAGTAACAGAGCGTCTACTAAGTGGTCTTCGCCCGGCACCGGAAATAGTACAAGTTGCAGGAGATACGCTGCTCAAGCAGTTACTTTGGTCTATTACCTTCGGTGTATTTACGTCGCTTTACTTGGCACTCTTAAACAACTTAAACCCCTCACCGGTGGATATGATAGAGAAGTTCAAGAGCGCACTAAATGATTAGTGCACAGTAATCCTATATACTGCTAGGCATGGAGCGCACAGTAAAACAAGTCGTGGTGCCATTAGCAATTCTCAGTTTGCTTGGCGCCTTGCTCTTCGGAGTGGGCGCTGCACGCAATGGCAGCTTGGATCACTGGAGCATTTTTTGGAATCTGCTTCTGGCTTGGATACCGCTCCTCTGTAGCCTGTTGCTCGTTGTAGCGCTGAGGCATCGTCGCTGGCAGAGCCCGCTGCCGCTTCTACTGACAGCCGTATGGCTCGGGTTCTTGCCCAATACGTTTTATATGATCACCGATTACATTCATCTTCATGATGTACCGCGCGTTGATGGTACGTATGACGCCTTGATGTTCAGTGTGATTATCCTAAACGGCGTACTGCTAGGGCTCGCGTCACTGCTATTGATTCATGCGGAGCTCGAAAAACGCGTATCAAATATACGAGCCTGGCGGCTGGTGCTACTCGTGCTGCTACTAGTAAGCTTTGCAATCTACATTGGACGGTATTTACGCTGGAACACCTGGGATATTATTACGAACCCCGCGGGTATACTGTTTGATATATCTGAACGCTTGATTAACCCTTGGGCGCACCCGCAGACATATGTTACGACACTGACCTTTTTTGCTGTGCTGAGCGTTGGTTACTATCTCCTCTGGCGCACGGTGGCAATCCTACGAAAATAGCCGTATACTTACAGGGATGAAAGATGAGATTTCGGGAGTTGTTGCACGGGCAGCGAAGGAGCTGTTTGACGTAGAGGTAGCTGTTGAGCTGACGCGGCCGGAAGAGCAGTTTGGTGATTTTTCAACGAATATCGCATTACAGCTAGCGGGCAAGCTTGGCAAGAATCCGCGCGAAGTCGCGCAGCAATTGGCTGGTGTACTCAATGACGTTGCACACATTGCTGAAATTTCAGTGGCGGGGCCAGGCTTTATCAATCTTCGCCTCACCGATGCGGCACTTACGCAGCTGGCAGATAGCGAGGCACCCAAGAGCCTGCTAGGTAAAAAGGTAGTTGTTGAATATTCCGACCCGAATCCGTTTAAGCCGCTGCATGCAGGACATCTGTATACAACTTTGGTTGGTGACACGATTGCGCGGCTGGTAGAAAATGCTGGCGCAGAAACGATTCGCATTAATTTTGGCGGCGATGTGGGGCTGCACGTTGGCAAAAGCATGTGGGCGATTATCAACGCGCTCGGCGGCGAGAAACCTGAAAAACTGGCAGACATTCCGGAAGGTGAGCGTGCGGCTTGGCTAGGCGCTTGTTACGTGGCTGGCAATAATGCCTATGAAGATGATGAGATTGCGAAGACTGAAATCGTCGCAGTTAACAAAAAGGTTTATGCGCTGCACGATGCGAACGATAACAGTTCGCCATTCGCACAGATTTATTGGACGTGCCGACAGTGGAGTTATGAATATTTTGCGACATTATATAAACAGCTTGAGGTTATACCATTTGACCGTTATTTGCCGGAGAGTGAAGTTACGTCGCTTGGCCTCAAGACCGTGCGCGAGCAGTTGCAAAATGGTGTGTATAGCCAAAGTGACGGTGCGGTCGTGTTTGAAGGCGAGCGGTTTGGGCTGCATACACGCGTGTTCATAAATTCGGAAGGTCTGCCAACGTATGAGACTAAAGACGTTGGCCTATCACTCACCAAATGGAATGACTATGGCTTTGACGAATCAATCATTATTACTGCTAATGAACAGGCGCAGTACATGCAGGTTGTTATTAAAAGCATTGAACAGTTTGCGCCAGAGCCAGCAAAGCGCACAAAACATTTAACCCATGGCGTGGTGAAACTCGCGGGCGGGGTAAAAATGAGTTCACGTAAGGGCAATGTCGTGACAGCGCTGGAAATTCTGGATGCCGCGCGGGGAGCGGGCGAGGAAACCGGTACAAACCCAAGTGAAGAAACTATATTGGCGGCGGTCAAATATGCGTTTGCGAAGAACCGCATTGGCGGCGATATTGCCTATGATCCAAAAGAGTCAATTGCGCTTGAAGGCAATAGTGGGCCGTATCTCCAATATGCTCACGCCAGGGCGCGGAGCATTTTGTCGAAGTCGTCAGCCGTCAGCCGTCAGCCGTCAGCCGAACATCTTGAAGGCGATGAACGAAGTTTACTCAGGAAACTGGGTGAGTACGCAGAGACGGTCGAACACGCAACAAATGAGCTGATGCCGCATCATATTTGTACCTACTTGTATGAACTAGCACAGGTGTTTAACCGGTTCTATGAAAAGAACCGTGTTATTGGCGACGATCGTGAAAGGCTACGTTTAATGCTTGTAGTGCGTTATGCAGACACCCTGAAAAATGGGCTTGAGCTTTTAGGTATCCATGCACCTGATACAATGTAGTAAAGAGGAGTTTTGACACGATGGCAGCAGCGCAAAAACGCAAACCAGATACCAAAGCCGCAGCAGAGCGAAAGGCAGTAAAAGCTGCCGAGACTCGAGCGAAGGTCAAGGCTAGCGCTAAAAAGATAGCTGTTGCGCCGAAGACAAAGCTGCAGGGTTTTACTGATTTTATCCGCGAACGCGGCGTGATGGGCTTGGCTATAGGTCTTGCGCTTGGTACTGCAGCGACTGGTGTAGTGAACCAAATTGTCAACTCAATGATTACGCCGCTGGTGGGGCTGTTAATCAGCGAGGATGGTCTTGAAAATCTTCAGTTTACGATTACTATTTCTGAACGCACTGCAACGTTTGAGGTAGGGCTTTTCATTGATGCGCTGATTAACTTCATCGCAATCGCGGCGGTGATTTACTTTGTAGTACTTGGGCTGAAGCTCGACAAACTTGATAAGCCAAAGGTTTAAATATG
>CAYTOC010000021.1:0-8021 GCA_964439405.1 uncultured Candidatus Saccharibacteria bacterium | reverse complement strand
TACAGTCAGGTTGAGGGTCTGGTGGAGCGTTTGTTCCATAAAGGGGCGAGTCCTTGGGGTTTGGCTTTAGAGTGTTTGTGGTTAGTTTATTGCAGCTAAGTATGGGCTATACCCTCTGTGCTGTCAACCTGGAAGGCAATACTTGACAACAGGGGCGCATATCGGTACAATAGACCCCTGAACGTTTATATTATGTAACGCTGTACTCATTCGTTCGCGAACGTACAGTAAAGATGAAAGAGAGTTTTAATCACTTATGTTAGCTATTCGCATGCAACGAACCGGTCGTAAAGGCCACGCAATGTACCGTATTGTGGTGCAAGATTCACGCTATGTACCGACGAGCGGTAAGGTTGTAGCGCAACTTGGCAGCTACGACCCACACGCTAAAACGGCGATTGTGGATAAAGAAAAAGCTGCAACCTACCTAAAGAATGGCGCACAGCCATCTGACCGTGTAGCGCGTTTGCTCGCAAGCGAAGGTGTAACCTTACCAAAATGGTACAAGCAGCCTACGCAGAAGCAAGGCGTGATTCGTAGCGCTGAAAAGCTACGTCGCAACCAGCCAAAGGAAGAAGCAGTAGAAGAAACTCCAGCTGAGACTGAGGTGCCAGCTGAAGCACCAGAAGCAGAAGCAGCACCAGAAGCCTAAGGCTTTACGCACTTTATAGTGCGTAAGTGCTATAATAGAAAGACTGTAGTGGTGACCACACGGGAGGAGTGACTATGAGTGAAATTGATCAACAGTTTGTAGAATATATTGTAAAGTCGTTGGTGGGTAAGCCAGACGCGGTTTCGATTCGCCGCAGTATCGACGATAAGGGTGTCTTTTTGGAATTGACCGTTGACCCGGAAGATCTCGGGCGTGTTATTGGTAAGCGCGGCGCCACCGCACAGAGTATCCGTACGCTGCTGCGGGCGCTCGGTACGAAGAACGATGCACGGTACAATCTGAAGATTATCGACCCTACGGCTGATGATGCTCAGGACGATACGACTCCAGCTCCAGTTGCTAGTGACGATGATGCTACTGTTAGCGATGATGATGTGTTGGCACCAGTAGCCGAGGATCCAGAGGAAGAGGAATCTACGCGCCTAAGTAAAGCTCGCAAAGAACTTGCTGAACTCGACGATTTAGATATTTAGTACTTGCAGCTACCTTGCACATGCGCTATAGTGCCCATCAGTCGACTAAAACCGACGACCTTTTTAAAACAAAAACATATAAGCTCGTGCGAGCCACTTCCTTCTTGAAGGATCTGGGAGCTTTATGTGACAGAACACCTCTGAGAAATCAGGGGTGTTTTGCTATTAAAACCTACGCATTTGGCACATTTCGCCCCAAAATCTCCGTGCCGCACTCGCTGTACCAACATGTGCAGCTCCTTCGCGGTACTCAATTTTAAAACGAACTGCACTCAAATGCGTAGGTTTTGAGTATAATGAGAGTAATGAAAATACAGGTGATCACGCTTTTCCCCCAAATGTTTGAAGGGGTGTTGGGCAATTCTATGCTTTGGAAGGCTCAAGATCGCGGCATCGTAACGTATGAACTGATTGATTTGAGGCAGTTTGGTCTTGGCCCGCGCCAGCAAGTTGACGATACGCCCTATGGTGGTGGCGATGGTATGCTACTCAAGCCGGAGCCGCTTGTTGCGGCTATAGGGCAGGCAAAGCAAAACGACCCGACGGCGGTGGTGCTTTTGCCGACTCCACGGGGTAAAACGTACAAGCAGTCAGACGCGAAACGACTAGCGACTGACGACAGAGGACTAATCGTCATCTGCCCGCGCTACGAAGGCTATGACGAGCGAGTGACACGGTGGGTTGACGAGCAATTCTGTATTGGCAACTATATCCTGACTGGTGGTGAACTGCCGGCTATGGTATTGATTGACAGTGTGGTGCGGCTGTTGCCGGGTGTGCTTGGCGGCGAAATGAGTACAGAAATTGAATCGTTTCAAGAAGATGACACTAACATAGAATTTCCGCAGTATACACGGCCAGAGGTATTTCGGGATATGCCGGTGCCTGATGTGCTTTTGAGCGGCAACCATGCTGAGATTGAACGCTGGCGTAAGGAGCAGGCACACAAAGCACCATAGTTGGTGTATACTAAAGTTGTTATGGTAAAAACAGAGGTAGAAAACCAGACAAAATTGAGCAAGTGGCTGCCGTGGCTACTGGTGATTGGCAGCACAATCGCAGTGATTTCTGCAAGCATTATTAGTTACGAGAAGGTACAGCTAGCCGAAAACCCGGACCACACGCAGATCTGTGATATCAACCCTATTATTAGTTGCGGCTCAGTAATGCAGTCCGACCAAGCGGGTGCGTTCTTTGGCTTCCCGAACCCATATATCGGGCTGGTTGGCTATGCAATCGTTGCTACGCTGGGTGTGGTGTTGCTCACACGTTTTACGCTAAAACGGTGGCTGTGGCAGGGCATGCAACTAGGGTTATTGTTTGCGGTAAGCTTCTGCATGTGGCTGTTTTACCAAGCGGTCTATGAAATCGGTGCGCTCTGTATCTGGTGTATGATCGTTTGGGCGGTGACAATTGCGATGTTCTGGTACACGCTGTTGCAGAACTTACGGACTGGTGCTGTTCCGACGCCAAAGGGCTGGGAGAAGTTTGTGGCATTCCTGCAGCGGCATCACCTCGACATCTTGATTGCGTGGTATTTGATCATTATAGGGCTTATCCTACATCATTTTTGGTACTACTTTGGCACACTCATCTAGCCTATACAGCAATTTTTGACAATCTTTCTATGAGGCGATTCAGTATAGGGTTGAACCCTATACTGTTAATGAGGCTTGCATAACCATAAAAAATTTGCTATAATTACTGCATTGTTACTGATGAATCCGGGTTTTTTAGGCACGCTAAGCATGTGCAGGAAGATATATACTCGATTTCATTATTCAAGCAATCGACATATATCTAACTAAAACCAAAGGATTCTTTTTTTATGTCTTATACTTATCAAACACGCAATAGCCGCGGCAGTTCAAGCCGGGGTCAAAGTTTTGGCGGCCGCGGCCGTTCATTTGGTGGTGGTCGCAGCTCTAACAAACGCCGCGGCCCTAGCAAGCAGTACATTCACCCGTCACGTTTCGTAAAGGCTGCAAAGCCTCGTGATGAAGTGGCCTATGAGCCAATTCACACGTTTGCTGACTTCGCGCTCCATGAAGTGCTCCACACCAACTTAGCAAAAAAGGGTTTTGATACGCCAACGCCTATCCAAGATCAGTCTATTAAGCACGCGCTTGAGGGCTTAGACGTAGTTGGTATTGCCAACACTGGCACAGGCAAGACCATTGCATTTGGTCTGCCACTATTAACACGTCTTTTAAATGAACCAGCCTCACGCGCCATCATAATGGCGCCAACCCGCGAACTTGCACAGCAAATCGAGGATGAGCTGCGTATGATTGGCAAGGGCAGTGGTCTGAGCGGTGCTTTGTTAATTGGCGGTACGCCAATGGGCCCACAGCTGCGTGACCTCCGTGCTAACCCGCGTATTGTCATTGGTACGCCTGGCCGTATTAAAGATCATATTGAACGTAGCACGCTTGACGCGGGTAAGTTCAACATTGTTGTACTCGACGAGGTTGACCGCATGCTCGACATGGGCTTTATTGATGACATGACGCAAATTCTGCAGCAACTTGAGGGCAATCGCCAGTCGCTGTTTTTCTCTGCAACTATGGAATCAAAAGTAGCTTCCCTGATTAGTGGTTTCACTAAGGACGCTGTTACTGTTGAGGTAAAGACGGGCGAAACAAGCGAAAACGTGCACCAAGATATTGTGCCTTACACTAGTGGCTCTGAGAAGATTGAACAACTCCACAACTTGCTTAATCGTGAAGAAGTAGAGAAGGTACTGGTATTTGATGAAACGCAGCGCAGCGTAGAGCGACTTGCTGACGAGCTGCTTGACCGTGGCTTCAAGGCTGATTCTATCCATGGCGGTAAGAGCCAAGGCCAGCGCCAACGCGCCCTCAAGAACTTCAAAGACAACCGCGTGAATATTTTAGTCGCAACGGATGTAGCTGCTCGTGGTATCGACATTAGTGACATCACACACGTGATTAACTACGCCGAGCCGCAAGCATACGAAGACTACGTACACCGTATTGGTCGTGCTGGTCGTGCTGGCCGCGTAGGTTATGCTTACACCTTCGTTAAGGCTTAAGAATCTTACAAAGATTTCCCGGTTTACTACGTAAAAATAGACCCCGCATAAAGCAAGGGTCTATTTTTGTTGTGCCGTAGAAGCAACTACTACTTAGTTGTTTTAAGGTCTTCGGTCGTGATTTGCAAACCACCACTAATGCCGATAACCAGGTTGAAGATAAGCGCAATTACCGCACCATACAACCAGCCAAACAAGAAAGCAATCAGCGGGTAGATTACGATACCAGTAAGCATGATTGCAAAGGTTAATAGGATATCAGATAGAAACGAGTAATCGTAGTTTGAAATAAGGGCAATAGTTGCAACTACTGCACCAATGGTACCGATAACCAAACCAATAACACCGTTGACGGTACCAACAAGCTTACCAAATGAACTAACACTTACTTCTGTAACAAGAACTTTTGACATAGTGAATATCTCCTTCACACATTAGCTAATGAATGTATTAAATCACAAACTGTTACTATATACAATAAGATAACATAGCATGTTAAATGCTTATGTTATATCTCGAACGCTGAGTGTGCTGGTGATGAAAGTACTACGCAGGGGCGAACACCATCACTAAGTAGCCAGAATTAAAGCTCTTCGTTGATTAGCGCTTGGAGCTTGGCCGACTTCTGTTCGCTCCAATCTGCTGGGTTGGTGACTGCTGCCCAGCCATTAACTACGGAATTACCATACTGGTGACCATGACCAACAGGTGCTTTCCCAGAGAAGGCTTGGTCAACTGCGAGCTGAAAAAATGTCACAACTGGATACCAGCGTGTGGCGGGGGAAACATCCGGGCCGCGTGTTTCGTTCAGCCAATCAGGTTTTTGGGTAATGAGGCTGAAATCAAACCAAACAACCGGGTCGGAGGCGTGCTGCATGTAGAGCGTGCGCGGAAACGCCCAGGCTTCTTGGTTTTCGGTGATATCCTCATTCGTTGACGCAAACCGCGCAGTTACGCCACCGCGATAAGTCGGTTGCCATTCAGGGCTGCCGGCGTCACGGTTGTCGGTCGTGTTGCGCCAGAGTCTGGTAAAGTTCGGTGTTCCCTGAAAGAACGCACCGTCGATTGATAGGCGCAGATCATTGATGCCAGAATAAGGTGTTTGACCACCAAAACTTCCAAGACTGAGTCCGTAAGCAATTAACTTTGGCCGGTTATCTCTTGGTAACTCAGCCCAGGCGGCATAGACCTCATCATAGAGTGCTTGCCCGGCTTGTGTAGCGGTTGATTGATCAACGAGATAGGAAATCCAGCTGGGCAGGTAAGAGTACTGCTGTGACACGATAGCTGTATTGCCGTTGTACATGTATTCAACTGCGTTCACCGTCGGTGGCTCGAGCCAGCCTGAACCGGTCGTAGTTGCCAAGACTAAGACCTCTCGTTCAAATGCACCGGTACGCTTCAACTCCTCAACGGCTAATTTAGCACGGTCTTCGGCTGTCTCAGCAGCTTTCAGCCCTACATAGACGCGAATCGGCTCTTGTGCGTCAGTTCCGCTGTAGTTGGCAATTTCGGCCTGTGACGGTCCACCTGCAACAAATTTCCTGCCTTGGAAGCCAATCGTTTCCCAGCTGCTCAAAGACTCTGGGCTGCCAGAGCGGAGTGCGTTTTCAGGTTGTTCAAAACCCGCAGGGACAGTTTTGTCACGTTCACTGTAGTAGCTGTTTGCGACACCGATAAATACGGTACCAAATAGGCCGCTTGCAAGCCCGTATATGCTAAAGCCAACGATGAATAAACTGAGGGTAATGCTAACGCGCCGGGGAAGTACTTTGTCAATCTTTTTAAGCAAGAAGCGAAAAAGCTTTCGAATTGCCCGACTAACAGCCAAAACACCCATCGCAACAAGCACTGCAGCAATCAGCACAGGGAATAGCAGAAGTCCATTATCAGGCTCGAGCCCGATGAGGCCTCGTACTTCGTCGTGCCAGATGTTACCGAGTATGGCGTATACGAGCACTACTATTGGCGCAACGATGTAGAACAATATCCAAGCGTAGTGTTTAAACCTAGCGGGTACGTCCTTTTCACTAAACCATCTAATAAGATGGCTGATGAGTGTACCGATGCCATAACCTGCCACCAGTGCGAAACCGGTGACAATTCCTTGGACCAAAGATGTGCGTGGCATCAGTGACGGCAGCATAGAAAATGCATAGAACAGGACAGCAACTACCAAGCCTAGGTAATTGAGCTGAGAAGTATAGTTTCTGACTGCAACCATCGGACGCGAGTATAGCATTTTGTCTTTCCAGGAACTTGTTGTTTTTGCACCATTTTTCTTACTAGACTGAGCCGCTGACATATTAACCTCCTATGTTAGTTAGCATTGTACAGTAACTTTGTTGCTCTAGACACCTGGTGTTCGAAAATTATCCAGACTCCTGTATCATAGGCCTATATGACAATATTCTATGCCCAGACAACGTCCGAAGGTACAAGTAACTTCCAGGCTGTTTTGGATTGGTTAGGCTCGCAGGTCAATGAATTGATTCATGTTGCACTTATAATCATTGTGTCGTGGGTGATTATTCGTGTTCTGTCGCGGGTCATGAACAACATTCTTAAAAAGACGATTCGTAAGGACATGTATCCAACCGACCTGGATCGCACGAAGCGCCTAAAAACCTTACGCAGCATCTGCAACGCTGTTATTCGCTTTACGGTTTGGCTGGTGGCGAGCTTTATGATACTTGAAACTTTTGGTATTAACACCGGGCCATTGCTGGCAAGCGCTGGTATTATTGGCGTTGCACTAGGTTTTGGTACGCAAAGCCTGATTAAAGACTTTGTTAGTGGGCTGTTCATTATTATCGAGAATCAATATCGCGTGGGTGATTACATAGAGGTGCAGAACGTGTCAGGTACGGTGGAATCCATATCGATGCGCACGACGATACTGCGTGATATTGACGGTAGTGTGCACTGCGTACCGAATGGTTCAATTATCGTGAGCAGCAACCGTACGAAAGGTGCAGGCCATACGGTGATTGATCTTACAATTGAATCAGACGCGGACATGCAAACCGTTGAAGATAGCATTAACGCTGTTGGCAAAGACATGATGGAAGACAAAAAACTGGCAACTCAGATTACCGAGCCGCCACATTTTTTGCGTATTAGTGAGTTCACCGACAAGGGTGTAACCGTTCAGATTTCAAGTACTACCGCGACAGGTAAGCAGGAAGAAATCAAAAGCGCCTTTTTGGCACGCTTACAAAAGGCTTTCCGCGCAAATCACATCACGATTGTCTCAGCTGTCGCCTCGAAACCACTCAAGAAATAAAAATACCCAGGCAAAGCCCGAGTATTTTTATTGGCTAGGGATGAGGGATAGCGCTTCCCTCGCTACGCTCGTCGTTTCTCCGTTCGCTTTGCTCACATACGCCGAACCGTCCGTATAATCCCTCACCTCAAACCATACAAAAAACCGAGTCAAAAGACTCGGCTCTTTGTATGGCTAGGGATGAGGGATTCGAACCCCCGATCACGGGACCAGAACCCGTTGCCTTACCACTTGGCCAATCCCTATTATGCTGCCATGAGACAAACTGCGTTTTTCTCATCGCGCCAGGCGTCGGAATGAATCCGGCGCGTGGGCTGCTCTTTTCCTTTGTCTGTGGATAATGAGCGGCTTCGAGTGTTAATTCTAGCAAAAATCAGTGACTATTGCTATAGTATGCTATAGCTTAATAACGAAATATAAAGAGTGCAGCGAGAGATCTAGCTCAGTGACCTGCCAGCAACCTACTGCGAAGCTACAGCAAGGTGCTCCATCTAGCCCCAGTCTAACCGCGGGGGAAAGGATATTTTATGTCTA
>CAYTOC010000020.1:0-11184 GCA_964439405.1 uncultured Candidatus Saccharibacteria bacterium | reverse complement strand
GGCACCTACAACATTGTGACTCGTGTCCAGATCCGGCTTGCAGATGGCACTACGAAGTGGGTGAGTGGTAATGAATGTAACGCTACAATTACTATCAAGAAGCCTGCAGAAAAAGCTCCTTACTGTGAATCATTAACAATTAACAAGGTTAGCGGCCGCCGCGTTAGTGTCCTTGCAAACATCAATGCAAATGGCACAGACGTGAAGACAGTTCGTTACACCTTCGGTGATGGTTCAGCTCCAGTGACAACAAACGCTGGTCGTGCAATCGAGCATGAATATGCTCAGGATGGTTCATTCACTATCGCTGCAACGCACCTGACTTACGTTGTTGATGGTGTAACTAAGACGGTAGAAATTGATTGTACTGGCTTGGTTTCATTTGAAACTCCACCTGTGCCACCGGTAACTCCTGACGAACTGCCGAAGACAGGCGCTGGGGATGTGATCGTAAGCGTACTTGGCATCAGCCTCGTAGCTGCAATCGCACACCGCCTCTTCTTGAGCCGTCGCCTTACCCGCTAAGGACAAGTACGTAAAAAGTGGTTATCTACAGGAAGCTGTGGATAACCACTAGCGTAAAGTGCAGGGATGTGCTACAGTAACGATTAGTTATCGAGCAAACGTGACTGACCGCTCAAAGAACACTCTTAAATCCCCACTTCTCAAGCAAGTGGGGATTTTCTTTTTCAATCTGTTATGGTAGAATAAACCAGTCATTTTACGCCATTAAAGTAAAAGTTAGTTGATTACTTCTTTTGATGGCCTCACCGCCGGATTGCTTAGGACACTAGGTTTGCACTTTGACAACTTGATTATTTTCTCGGATGGCCTCATCGTCTAACGGTTAGGACACCAGGTTTTCATCCTGGCAATCGGAGTTCGATTCTCCGTGAGGTCACCAGAGAAAATAATCAAGTATGGGTGTTCGCATGTTGTCAAATCATTGGTTTGACAATATCTAGCGGTGGTAGAACTAGTAGCGCATGGCGCGGATAGTTGTATCACCTAAGCGTCGGAGCCGTGAGGTCACCAGAATAAGTAATTAAAAAACAAAGACACATCAAGGAGATGCCATGCTGTTTAAACGAACGAAAATACTAGCTTCCGTGGGACCGCCCATTAATAGCTATGAGCAACTAGAAAAAATGATGCTTGCTGGCGTTAATGGGTTTCGTTTGAACTTTAGCCATGCCAAATATGAAGATGTTGATCGTCAAATCCCATGGATTCGTGAAGCGAGTATAGCTACTGGTAAGCCAGTAGCTATACTTCAAGACCTGCAGGGGCCAAAGATCCGCCTAGGTAACCTAAACGAGAATTTGTCGGTGAAGACCGGGGATGAAATAACGCTTGATTATGCAGCCGAACACAACGGTAACGTGCTGCCGGTGCAGTATAACCTTGCGGATAAAGTAAAGGTTGGCGAGCCTATCTATATTTTTGACGGGAAGATCCGCACAACCGTCATTGAGATCCCATCAAGCACGGCCATTAAACTCCGGATTGAAAACGATGGTGTGCTTATGAGCCGCAAGGGTATTAACTTGCCGGATACTGACTTTGGCGGTGATATTCTAACGCCAAAAGATCTTGAGGATATTAAATATGGTGCAGACAAGGATATCGACTTTGTGGCGCTTTCATTTGTTCAAACAGCTGATGATATTCATAACCTCCGTCAAATTTTGGTTGGGTATGGCAGCAATGCACAGATTATCGCCAAAATCGAAACAAAGGCTGCAATTACTGAAGAGAATCTTGAAGCAATCATACAGGCAAGTGATGGTGTCATGGTTGCGCGCGGCGACCTTGCGGTTGAGGCGGGTGCAGAAGTGGTGCCGATTGTACAGCGTCGTATCATTGCACTTTGCCGCAAGAATGGCAAACTGAGCATCGTTGCAACACAGATGATGGCGAGCATGGTGGACAACCCCGAACCAACGCGTGCTGAAGTGAGCGACGTAGCGAACGCGGTAATCCAAGGTACTGATACGGTAATGCTCAGTGATGAAACGGCAAACGGTAAGTATCCGATTGAGTCAGTAGCTGCTATGAAGAGAGTGATCCTCTACACGCAGGAGCATACGTCAGTGTCGCTAATCCCTGAATATGCAATTACAAAGAACTTGCAACGCGATGCTATTTCAACGGCGGCGGTCAACCTGGCTGAGCAGCTGAAGGTTGCGGCAATCATTGCCGAAACAAAATCTGGCGCAACGGCATCAAATATTGCGGCTCATCGTCCAAACTTGCCGATTCTGAGCGTCACAAGTGAGCCACGTGCTGCTCAGCAGCTGGCGCTCAACTATGCCAACCGAAGCTATTTGAGACCTGACGGCGAAAAGGCAGGGTTTGAGCTAGCAAAGGAGCTACGCGCTGAAGGTTATCTTGAACCGGGTGCAGTTGTAGTCATTGTTAGCGGTCAGCAGCCGGGTATTATTGGAACTACTGACACAATCCGTGTGCGCGTGCTAGAATAAGCGTAAACGATAAGCATAAACGGGTGGGGCATGTTTACGAAGCAGACAATCCAGGACATAGATGTAAACAGCAAACGGGTTTTGCTGCGTGCTGATTATAATGTGCCACTTAAAGACGGTGTTATTCAGGACGATTACCGCATTCAGCAGTCGCTACCGACAGTCAAATACCTTCTTGAGCATGGCGCGAAGGTAATTATCTGTTCGCACCTAGGCCGTCCAGATGGCGAGCATAATGATGAATTTTCGTTGTTCCCGGTCGCGAAACGCCTTGGCGAGCTACTGCCAACATCTAAAGTGACATTTGCTGCCGAATCAGTTGGCGAAAAGACAGCTACGGCGGTTGCGAAACTGGAGCCAGGGCAGGTATTGCTCCTAGAGAACCTACGATTCTACGCCCAAGAAGAGGCCAATGATACTGAATTTGCCCGGCAGCTTGCTGAACTGGCCGATGTGTTTGTGCAGGATGGCTTTGGTGTTGTGCATCGCGCGCATGCGAGTACCGAGGCGGTTACACACTTTTTGCCGAGCGTTTCTGGCTTGCTGTTAGCACGAGAAGTCGATACGATTACGCGCGTGATGGAAGCACCCGAGCGCCCACTTGTTGCAATTATTGGTGGCGCCAAGATATCTGACAAAATTGAAATTATTAACAAGTTTATCGAAATAGCGGACTTTATTGCTATTGGAGGCGCCATGGCCAACACGTTCTTGCTGGCGGAAGGCCACGATGTTGCCGCGAGTTTGGTTGATCATGACGATGTGCCGCTCGCAAAATCAATCTTAGAAAAAGCAGCCGAGAGGGCTAAAAGTGGCCGATTTGTTTTCTACTTACCCCAGGACGGCGTTGTCGCAACTAAGATAGATAAAACCGCTGAAACACGCATCGTGGATTGGTCTGGCCATGTTATCTCAACCATTGAGCACTACCCAAAGCGTGCGCCGCGTGAGGCGAGTGTCATGCACGCCCACGAAAAGATTCTTGATGTTGGTCCCAGCACCAGCGCATTCATCGCGGGTAGCCTGCAGTTTGCGCAGACGGTGGTTTGGAATGGCACAATGGGTGTTACGGAAACACCAGCGCTTCATGGAGCTGTCGGACCGTTTGCCCATGGTAGCGAAGTAATCGTACAGGCTATGCTTGGCGAATTCGGCCATAAGCCATTTACGGTAGTTGGTGGTGGCGACACCGTGAGCTATATTCAAAGTCAGGGTCTCGTGAACGCATTTGGTCATGTTTCGACAGGCGGCGGCGCAAGTTTGGAACTTATGGCAGGCAGGACGCTGCCTGGCGTTGCTGCACTAAATGATAAAGAGAGTGTAGAATAAAGCTTATGTCTAAAGAATATCTGATTGCCGGTAATTGGAAAATGAATTTGAACGTTCACGATGCCAGCGTGCTGGTTCATCACCTTGACAAGCATATTCGTGCATATCGCGACGTTGAAGTCGTTATTGCGCCGGGCTTTATCAATCTGCAACCGCTGAGCTTACAAATTGACCGCCGTAAGTTCAGATTAGCCGCACAGAATGCCTATCATAAAGACGCTGGTGCCTTCACGGGTGAAGTCAGCTTTAGTATGTTGCAACATTTGGTACATTATGTGATTATCGGGCACTCTGAGCGTCGTCTGTACTTTAATGAAACACTTGAGATTGTCCGTGATAAAGTGGCGGCGGCAATCCGCAATAACATTGCACCAATTATTTGTGTTGGTGAAACGCAGGAAGAGCGTCGTGCTGGCGAGACAAAGCAGGTACTGCATGATCAAATTACTACGGCACTCAGTAATCTAACGAGTGAAGATATCAGTAAGGTCGTGCTTGCGTATGAGCCGGTATGGGCGATCAGTACATTTGGCGGCGAAATAGCAAAACCAGCAGAGGTTAGTGGTGTCGTCGCATTTATTCGTAAACAGGTCGCCGAACTGTATGGTGAAAAAGCCGCGCGTGAGATGCGTATCTTGTACGGCGGTAGTGTTGACGATAAGATTGCCCGAAGCTATCTGGAAATTAATGGCATCAATGGTGCGCTTGTTGGTGGTGCAAGTATTCATCCGCAGAAGTTTGCGGGTATTGTTGAAGCCGCTCACGCGCTTGCCCGCGAAGAGCATGGTCAGGAAAACAGTGAGCGCTAAATCAACTCGTAAAGCTGCTGCGCCAGCAATGACTGATGTCAGCAAGCCCGGTACATTAATGCCAGGCAGTAGTGCCCGCCCAGTTGTGCCTAACCGCAGTGTCGTGCGTGACCCGATGACATTACCTGAAGAAGTAGGTATTGTAGAAGTTGAAGAAACAAGTGCGCCGACGCATCATGCAAGTGTGCGCATTGAACCACTGCATGAAACGGATGAAGTGGCGGCTGAAAAGGTTGCAGTAAAGCGCGAAGATGATACGAGTCATGTATCGAAGCAACTTGAGGAAGAGGTGCCCAAAGAGCAGCAGGATCAAGAGAGCCAAGAAGATTCTCCTAATGAAAGCGAGCAAGCCGTAGCAAAAACAGCGGCTGCTCGCGAGGCTGAGAAAGCCGCAGCTTACGCGGCAGAGGTAGATGCGCTCATCGAAAGTAAAAAATATGCATTGCCGATTAGCCCTTCAAAAGCTCAGCGCCGAGGGCTCGGAATAGGCATAACGCTGTTGGTGCTGCTCGTGGCGGCTGGCGGCGCATACTACTATTTCTTTGTGATGTAATGCGGCGAGTAATACGCTCCGCCGAGGAGATATTCTTGCTATACTAGACAGGTGAAAGAAGACTTATTAACAGGTTTAAATCCTGAACAACAGCGCGCTGTGCTGGCAACTGAAGGGCCACTCTTAATACAGGCAGGAGCAGGCAGTGGTAAAACCAAAACGCTGACGCATCGCATTGCGCACATTATCGCTTCGCATAAGGCGTCGCCGTATAACATTCTGGCCGTGACATTTACCAACAAGGCCGCAAAAGAAATGCGCGAGCGCGTCTGGAAGCTGATGGAAAGCAGCAGCATTGATTCTACGGTGCCGCGCAATTACATGCCGTTTATGGGAACATTTCACAGTATTTGCGTGCGAATTCTACGGCAAGATGGCGAGACTATTGGCATCCCGCGCAGTTTTGTAATTTTTGATGAGGCAGACAGGCAAAGTGCTGTCAAAGCCGCCAGCCGCCAAGCACATATTGATGAAAAAACATTTCCAGCACGCTTGCTTTCAGGCTTGATCAGTAGCGCTAAAAACGACTTGATTGGTCCGAGCGAATTTGCAGGTACGGCATCAAGCCCCGCGGCGAAGGCAGCGGCACAGGTCTATCCGCTCTATCAGCAGGCATTGAAAGATGCCACTGCACTTGATTTCGATGATCTCATAGGCCGTACGGTTGGCATGCTGGAGAACCAGCCAGAAATCCGGGTGAAGTGGCAGACGCAGTTCCGCTATATCATGATTGATGAATATCAGGATACGAACGCTGCACAGTACAAGCTCATCAAGCTTCTGACGAATAACGAGCACAATAACGTTGCCGTAGTCGGTGATGACTGGCAGTCGATTTACTCATGGCGCGGGGCGGATTTTCGCAACATTCTAAATTTTGAGCGCGACTACCCAAACGCGACAATTATCAAACTCGAACAGAACTATCGTAGTACTAAACATATTCTTGACGCGGCGCATGCAGTCATTACCAAAAATGCGCAGCGCTCAAATAAGAAGTTATGGACAGCAGCCAGCGCAGGTATGCCAGTGCAGATTATGGCGATGAGTAATGAGCGGGCTGAAGGCGAAGCAATTGTGCGGCGGGTACGTGCGGGCGTGGACAGCGGTCTTAAGACATATAAGGATTTTGCGGTGCTTTACCGCACAAACGCGCAGAGCCGCTCAATTGAAGAAACATTTATTCACTACGGCATACCGTATCGTATTGTGGGCGGCACACGGTTTTATGACCGTAAGGAAATTAAAGATTTGTTGGCGTATATTCGGCTGATTTATCAGCCAGAGGATGCCACTAGTTTTGCGCGAATCGTCAACGTACCGGCACGCGGTTTGGGTGCTAAATCGCTCGAAAACTTTGCAGTGTGGCGGCAGGCGAATGGACTTGGTCTTGCCGAAGCATTGGCAACTGTGACGGGCTGTCCTGGCCTTACACCGAAAGCACGAGCTGCTTTTGTAGAGGTGCAGGCATTACTGCTGGCTGCACGTGAACTCATTGATGACACGCCGCCCGCAGCACTGATTGACTCACTGGTGCGGCGACTTGATTACTTGCAGTATTTGGCAGATGGCACAGCTCAAGGCGATTCGCGCCAGGAAAACGTGCGTGAACTTATTGGTGTGGCTGGTGAGTATCACGATGTTGGGCTGGATGGATTCTTAGAGGAGGTTGCACTTATCAGCGATCTCGATCAGGCTGATTTGTCGGGCGATGCGGTGACGCTGATGACATTGCATGCCGCTAAAGGCCTCGAGTTCCCGGCTGTGTTTATGGTTGGTTTGGAGGAAACAATTTTTCCGCACTCACGCGCGCTCTATGACCAGTCTGAAATGGAAGAGGAACGTCGGCTGTGTTATGTGGGCATGACACGTGCCCGTGAAGAGCTCTACATGCTCTATGCAACAAGTCGGATGCTCTACGGCGGTAGCCAGCACAATCCGCCAAGCCGCTTTTTGTCGGAAATTGATGGCCAATTCCAACCGCATAGCTTTGGTTCATTTGAGCCCGTAGGTCTGCCTGAGGCGGAAGTATTCGACGATGAACCGCGCTATGTGCCAGAACTAAACGAAGGGGACGGCGTACGTCACCAGGTGTTTGGTGAGGGCACCGTTATGGAACTCGATGGCGAAAACGCCACTATCTACTTCAAGGGAAAAGGCGCCAAGAAACTAAATATCAGCTTCGCCCCACTGGAGAAGCTTTCATGAGCCAAGGGAAAAGAGCAGCCGGACAGGCGGATTTATTCCGCCGCCCGCGCGTCGAGAAAAACCGTAGGTTTGTCTTGAGGCAGTTTAAAGGAAAAGGCGCCAAAAAGTTGAACATCAGCTTTGCGCCACTGGAGAAACTTTGAAATTCTTACTTCGCGTGACAGGGCCTATCGCATTTTGGCTGAGCTGGCCTTTGTCATACGTGTATGTGCGACACACTGAGCGAACGCGAGTAGTACTCCGTGCAGAGGGTAAAATACTGCTTGTACGTGTATGGCATGGCCCGGGCGGCTGGTCTTTGCCTGGCGGCGGACTACATAGGGGTGAAACATCGCTCCAGGCTGCGGCGCGTGAAACGCTTGAAGAAACTGGTTTGGAGATAGCCACTGAAGCGCTGCAAGATTTAGGGCTTAAGGCGTATGCTCATGCCGGGCTTGTCTTTACATCTCGATACTATAGCGCTGATTTGCCTGTGGCGCTGCGTCCTACGGCAGGCTTACCAGAAGTGCTTGATGCAAAGTGGATATTAGAGTCAGAGCTGCGCAACATACGGCTCATGCCTGATGTTCGCCAAGGGCTCAGGGCACATCGGCAAGCCACTCGTGCTTCTCAAAAATGATATAATGAAAGATGCATGACTATGCGTAAACGGTTGAAGTTACTGAAGAAGAAGTACGTTATTCTACATCGACGTCCAACAAAATTAACAAAGCGGGTACGAAAGCACCCAGCTTTCTTCGTGCCAGCTATAACATTTGGTATTCTGCTGGTGGTCGTGGTGTCGGCGCTGCTTATTGTGACACGTGGCAACCCACTGCCAGAGCTGCGCAGTAGTAATTCTCGCGCAGTTATTCTTGCAAATGACAACACAAGCAAGATTATCCCGACTGACGCTGCGACAGTTGGCGAGCTCCTTGAAAGGCTCGAAATTACGCTACATGAGGGTGATGTCGTTGAGCCCGCCCAAGATACGGAAATTGTCAGCGATAACTTCAAAGTGAATGTCTACCGAGCGTTACCAGTGACCATTATTGATGGTGATACCCGTATCTCTGCGCTTAGTGCGGCCGGTACGCCACGCGCTATGTTGCGCCAGGCGGCTATTGAAACGTATGCAGAGGATATCCTAGATCTTAAACCAGTAGATGATTTTATTACCCAAGGGGTTGTTGGCCAGACTCTTACTGTTGTGCGCTCAACACCTGTGAATTTAAATCTGTACGGTTCAAATCTAGCAATGCGCACGCAAGCAAAAACCGTTGGCGAGCTGCTTGATGAGAAAAACATCACGCTTGGTGAGGGCGAGACAGTACAGCCATCACTTGATGCGTCCGTGAGCTCAGGTGAGCCAATTTTCGTCAACCGTAAAGGGATACGAGTTGAAACAGTGGCGAGTGAGGTGCCGTCACCAGTGCAATACGTTGAGGATAACAGTCTCTCATTCGGCGTAACTGCCGTGCGCCAACAAGGAACACAGGGTGAAAAGGTGACTGTCTACCAAATAAACACCGAGACGGGTGAGCGGGCTAAGATGCAAGAAGTGACAACACGTGATCCGGTGGCTCGTATCGTGGCTCGGGGTAGCTACATCAACATTCCAAGTGATAAACAAGGGGTTATGGCGGCTGCTGGCATCAGCCCAGGTGACTATGCCTATGTCGACTATATCATCAGCCGAGAATCACGCTGGAATGCTGCCGCACAGAACCGCTCTTCAGGCGCTTATGGGCTATGTCAGGCGCTGCCGGGCACTAAAATGGCATCTGCGGGTAGCGATTGGCGTACAAACCCGGTAACGCAGCTCAAGTGGTGTAGCGGCTATGCGAAGGGTCGTTATGGCAGCTGGCAGGCGGCGTATAATTTCTGGCTCGCCCGCCACTGGTGGTAACCTCCATGAGACACCCCTTGCGGGGTTTCTCATCGCGCCGACAAAAAGGCGTGACTTTTTGTCGGGCTGCTCTTCCCGGTCAATGGAGAGTAGTATACTAAGTGATAATGAGCGAGCATGTGAAGACGAAGAAGGAGTTGGGGCAACATTGGTTGCATGATGATGCGAGCTTAGACGCTATGTGCGACGCGGTGGGCGTACAAGCGGGTGATACAGTACTCGAAGTTGGTCCTGGTCTTGGCACGCTCACAAACAAGCTACTTGCACGCGGTGCATTTGTGACCGCAGTAGAATTTGACCACGAGCTTGCTGTTGCCTTGCCGAAGCGTGTTCCGCACGCCAACTTACGCATTGTCGAGCAAGATATTCTGAAATTTGATCTTACAAGCTTACCAGCGGGCTACAAAGTTGTTGCGAACATCCCCTACTACCTTACGAGTAAACTACTGCGCATACTTTGTGAATCAAAGAATCCGTTTAGCGGTGCCGCTTTGCTCATTCAAAAAGAAGTAGCCGAGCGTGTGGCCGCGGAGCCGGGCGGCATGAGCCTTTTGAGTGTGAGCGTGCAGTATTATTGCGACGTAACACTCGGAGCACTCGTGCCCGCCGAACTGTTCACCCCACCACCCAAAGTCGATTCGCAAATTATTAGTCTTCGTTATCGCACCAAACCCTTGTTCACTGGCGTTGATGAAAAAGTATTTTTCCAGTTAGTTAAGGCTGGTTTTAGCGCTCGACGCAAGAAACTGAGGAGTAGTCTGAGCGGCGGCTTGCGTATAAGTAAATCGGAGGCGGAGACGCTGCTGGTCAAAGCTGGCATAGACCCAAATCTCCGTCCGCAGCAGCTCTCGCTATCACAGTGGCATAGCCTATACGAGGTATATCATGAGCAATGAGTTAGCAGACGGTCTACACCAGCTCGTAGCACGGATGGCACGCGAATCAGATCAGATTTTGCAAGAGCAGCTGGGCATCGGCCTGTCGCAATATAAAATACTGCGAACGCTTGAGAGCAGCCCGCATATTCGCCAGCGCGTTATTGCGAGTAACCTAGGCCAAACAGAAGCGAGTATTAGTCGTCAGATCAAACTTTTAACCGAAAAAGGCATGCTGATAGCCGAGAAAAATCCCGATAATTTACGTGAACATTTAGCCGATTTGACGCCACGTGGCCAGCGCCTCATCGCTGCCGCAGATGCTGTGCTGGCAAATTACCATAAAGCGTTTTTTGCCGCTCTCAGCGCTCGCCAGCAGGAACGTCTCAAAGATATCCTGACGCTACTCTAAGACCACTACCATTATTTGACGAAATATGATATAATGAGAGGATAGGGTGTGATGCCCTATGACACATGTATGGGACTGAACTATAGGCTCGACATTGGACGTTATCGGTTAGATCAGCAGGTCGCTCGCTCAGCGTGAGGCCCGCTACATAGTGTTTTCTGAAGACGAAAAGACTAGATTTTGCAGCGAAAAATCGCAAGCTAATTGAGCCGTAGCTAATGCTACGGTGAGTGAGGATTGCGGTTTTGCAGCCAAAAGCTAGTTTTTGTAGGCCAGACAATGCTGTGTAGTGGGCCTCTAATAGGGCAACAACAAACTAGATGCAAAATCTTTTGTTAGCGACACTATTGCTGCAGTAAAGTCTTTCTTTGCTGTACCAAAGTTCGCACCAGTTTACGCTTAATATCCGTAAACAACGCTTAGCTTGACATCAGATAAAGCAAACGCGTTTTATATCATCTGATTGCTCGGGGCTTATGGCCCATAAGTCTCGTTAAGACCAGGGCAACCAGACATGACCTTTTGGCTATTCACCAGTCATGTTTGGCAAATCTAAATAGCCTATACCTGTAGACGACTAACCTTCTAACCCGATGGACCCGGTGGCGGTAACCGGCAGTTCCACCA
>CAYTOC010000019.1:0-17034 GCA_964439405.1 uncultured Candidatus Saccharibacteria bacterium | reverse complement strand
AAAAGTTGTTAGTAGTCGTATAGCCATTGTTCAAGGGGAACTCAAGTGTTGGGCCGTCCGCTAAGAATTCGCCAATCCGAAGATTACTCCACGCAACGGTGTAGTCATTTCCGGCTTCGCCGCCGTTCTTGGTGTTGACGAAAATCTTATCAAATGTTCGTATGTAGGGTTCGTAGTACAGCTGCGAGCTTTCGGGGTAGACCGAGTTGCCATATCGATAGAACTCATCGCCGTTGGCATAGTATACAAAATCTTTAGTTGTGACATCTACAGAGAGTTCGAGGGTTGCTGTGCTTCCATAGGCTACGGGTACATTACCGTGGAGGGTTCCACCAAAGGTGTTGTATGCACGGATTACTGGTGCGCCATCTTCGTTAGTGAACACAACTCGCGGCCATGAGAACTGAGGCCAGCCAGAGAGCGGAGTACCCTGATGTGTCGTTTCAGCCCACAATGCTGTATAGACGGACTTAGTCTCCCAGGCAGGGTCTATGTAAAGCCTTGCTTCCACACTGGTCGTATTACTGGGCAGATTGGCCTTAAATCCTTCTTGCTGGTAGAAGCTATTTGTGTGTGCCGCATCTGCTTCTATGTGGACTGTCAATGAATCACCAGACTGATCGTATCCACCAGAGGGTACCTGGCGGTCGACTCCCCATGTTAGGCCATCAAAGCCGATATTCTGGTATGTTGTGTGTGGTGCGGCGTTGGCGGTTTGGCTCAAAAAAAGCGGCAAGGTTGCCGCAATCGAACTGAACACCAAAACCAAGGCTATCGTTAGGGTTGATATTTTCTGCGTAATTGCACTCACAAAACTCCGCATACTGTTCTCCTCAGTTACTTGTGCATGATTATACCATTTTGTGTTCAGGGGTGTCAAAGGGGGGCGTAGGTTTGTTATACTGAGTACTAAATTGATGGATCACAAGACTGTAGAACAATACATATTAAGTATGCCGCATGCACGGCTTGATTACCCATTCGGTAAGGACGTCGCCGTTTATAAGGCGGGCGAAGCTGATGACGCCAAGCTGTTCGCACTGATTGCAGAAGGGTCTGACCCGCTGCGCCTCAGTTTAAAATGTGACCCACTGCTTGCGCAGACGCTTCGCGAGAAGTATGAGACAGTAATGCCTGGCTACCATCTGAATAAAAAACACTGGAATACAATTGTTTTAACTGGCCAGCTCCCTTGGGAAGAAATCCAGGGTTTAATAAGGCACTCGTATAATCTTGTAACTGAGGGTTAGCTAGGACTGCTCAAGCTGCTTAAGCAGGGCATGTGCTTCGTTATAGAGCGTCGTAAGCAGTTCTCGTAACTCTGCATTCTTGGACTCTTTATACGTGGCTTGCAGCGCAGCTGCATAGGCAGTGAGCTGAGTCTGTAAGGTGCTGCGCAGGGTAGAATCCAGTGTTCCGGCAGCTTGGGCGCTCTTTAATGACTCATCAGTTTGTTGGTTTCGTCCGCCTTGAACCTCTTTCTCGTTGAATGAAACACCTCTGGCGCCTACAAACGATGTGAGGCGGTTCTGTGCACTGGTAATAGATACGCGAGTATTGGCAACAGTATTTTTAGTGGACTGGCTTGCCATCTCTACGGTGTTGAGGTTAGAGATACGTACAATTTCATACTGCGACTGTACAGTCTTTAATAGCGTGTCCCGCATACTGCCGCCCCCAAAAAAGACATTCATCACAATAACAATGATAATAATTGCTGCTATGCCCACGCCGGCAATCAACGTAATTTTTCCGCCGGGTAACTTGAATGGCGGGCGATTACCTTGCCTTTGCTGCCCGGGGTTAACGATAAAGTCGTAAGAGTTTGCCATATCAGTGACATTTAAGCATAAGAGGACTAATATTGACAAATATACTTTTTTAGAGTATAATCGTAGCATGATACATCGTAAGACAAAGCCTGAACAAACGCCTCAATACAAGCGTGCGCTTACTGGCGAGCAGCAAGTTGTTACGCAGCAATTTCTTGATTGGAATAAAGACGATGCACGACTAGCGGATCAAGATAGGCGAAAAGAGCGAGGGCTTAATCCACCTCGACATGAATACGTGCGAGCAGTTCTAGCGGCTGTTACGGCGCGTGCAGAGGAGAGGCGAACTATATCGGAAATGGACACGCAACCACTTGATCAAGAGCAATTGGCAATGAGCGGTCTTAGAGCCCAAGTGGCTGCGGAAACCAGGCGAGAAGTAGCCGCTGCACCAACAGAAAAGCCACACTACATGAGTAATGACTTTGACTTGCGCGGTAACGACTTTACACAGTTCAGATAAACAGTCTTTGTTTCTTATGCTTGCGCCGAACTCCTAAGTAGCTGATACTTGGGGTATGGACGCGGTTGAGGATATAAAGCAGCGCCTGGCAATTGAGGACGTACTCAGCGAATACGTTCAGTTAAAACGTGCCGGCCGCAACTATAAGGGCCTCAGCCCATTTACCAGTGAAAACACGCCAAGCTTTGTCGTCAGCCCGGAAAAGCAAATCTGGCATGATTTTAGCTCAAACAAGGGCGGCGATATGTTCAGCTTTGTCATGGAAGTCGAAGGCTTGGATTTTAAGGGTGCGCTAGAACTGCTTGCCCGTAAGGCGGGTGTTGATTTATCGCAGTACCGTAGCGGTAAAGGTGACGACGGGCAAAAAGAACGGCTTTACGCTCTCCTAGAACTTGCCACAAGGTTTTACCAAGCGCAGCTTAAAGGCAACAAAGAAGCACTTGCCTATGTGCTGCAGCAGCGGGCATTTTCGAAGGAAACGGCGCTGACGTGGCGACTCGGCTACGCGCCGAATAACGGTAGTGCGCTGGTGGACTTTGCAAAGAACAAAGGATTTACACCGAAGGAGCTGCAGCAAGCGGGCCTAACAAACCGTTACGGCGGTGATTTGTTCAAGGGCAGGATTATGGTGCCACTCTGCGACCCAAGCGGTAGAGTGATCGGTTTTACGGCGCGCATCTTGGCTGGCGATGACCCAAAGGCACCAAAATATATCAACACACCGCAATCGCCGCTGTATGATAAAAGCCGCCATGTCTTTGGGCTGCATTTAGCAAAGGAAAGTATTCGTAAATCCGGCTTTGCGGTCCTAGCCGAAGGCAACCTAGATGTGATTGCGAGCCATCAGGCGGGTGTTCGGCAATGCGTGGCAACTGCCGGAACCGCGCTGACCGAATACCAACTCAAAGCGCTCGGGCGTTTCACGCCTGATGTGCGGCTGAGCTTTGACGCTGATAGGGCAGGGGTCGCTGCAACAGAACGCGCCATACCAATTGCCGCAAAAGTAGGCGTGAACCTGAGCGTTGTAACAGTGCCAAGCGGCAAAGACCCGGACGAGCTTATCCGTGCCGATAAAAAGCTATGGGAGCAGGTTATTGAACAGCCGCAGTATGCTGTCGACTGGCTGATTGAGAAATATCAGAAAGAGCTGGATTTGACGAGTAGTCTTGGTAAGCGTGATTTTACGGACACTGTCTTTGCGGTTATCCGCCGGCTTGAAGACTCGGTGCAGCGCGAGCATTACGTGCAGAGAGTAGCAGATATTATAGGGGTCAGCAGCGAAGCCCTGCGCACCAAGCTTGATACGCCAAAAGACAGTGAACAGCGTTTGAAATCAACAAAAGTCGTGCCCGCCGAACCAGAGCCGCAGACGGATGCGCTGCGCGCAGAACATCGCTTACTGGCGCTGCTTCTATTACAACCAAAGCTCCGTGCTAACTTGAAAGATATCGACCCGGTTTATATTACGCACGCAGACGCAAAGTTGCTTCTGGCATTTCTTAAAGAAAATCCTGACTTTGACGGTAATCCGAAACAAGCCAGCGCCTTGCAACCGCTTGCAAACTATGTTAAAATTGCAACATTACAGTATGAAGAACTCTACCAGGGGCTCGAGTTACTCGAATTACAATACGAGACCGAGCGATTACTATCACAGTTAGTAGAGCGGTATGTCAAAACGCAAAAACAACAAATAAGCGGCGAACTAGAGCGGGCAAATGAAGAGCAAACTATGCAGTTGCTTGGACGCGCCAAAGAGCTCGACACGGTACTAAAGAAATATAAGAGAGGTGCATAAACATGGCAGACGATCCAAAGGCAAAGGAATTTGAAAAAGCGCGCAAAGAACTCGTTAAGAAAGCGAAAAAGGCTGGAGCTATTGACCAGCGCGAGATAACGGCACTCCTTCCGGAAGGCCCTGAAAACACCGAAAAGCTTGATGCGCTCTACACAGAGCTGGCTGATGCGAGTATTGAAATTGTAAGCACTGATGATGCCGTTGCTGAAGTAGCGCCAGTTGAGTTCAGTGATGAGTGGGCGACAGAAGACGGCGAAGAAGAAGTCGCCCCAGTTGAAGATCAACGCTACCTTGATGATATTGCAGACGACTCGGTGCGGCTATACCTTCGCGAGATAGGTAAGATTCCACTGCTTTCTGCCGAGGAAGAGCTGGCGCTTGCCAAGCGAGTTGTGGCTGGCGAACAAGAGGCAAAAGATCAAATGGCCGAGGCAAACATGCGTTTGGTGGTGAGTATTGCTAAACGCTACGTCGGTCGCGGTTTGGATTTGCTCGATCTTATCCAGGAGGGTAATACCGGTCTTTTGCGCGCCGTTGAGAAGTTTGACCCAGACAAGGGATTTAAGTTTAGTACCTACGCGACGTGGTGGATCCGCCAAGCAATTACGCGTGCAATCGCTGACCAGGCTCGCACGATTCGTATTCCAGTGCACATGGTAGAGACGATTAACAAGCTGCTCCGTACGCAGCGCCGCCTGACGCAGGAATTGAACCGTGAGCCTACTAATGAAGAAATCGCTGCCGAGATGGAAATCGAGGTAGAAAAAGTTGAACACATTATGAAGATTAAACAGGACATCAGTTCACTTGACGCTTCAATCCGCGATGACGAAGAAGAGTCGGTACTATCTGATTTCATTGAGGATGAAGACACGGTTACTCCTGAAGAATCTGCTACAAGCCAGCTGCTCAAAGAGCAGGTAAAAGATATGCTCGGCGCACTAACTGAGCGTGAACAAAAAATACTCAGGCTGCGCTTTGGTCTGGAAGACGGCCGTAACCATACACTTGAAGAAGTCGGTCAGGAATTCGCCGTTACCCGCGAACGTATCCGCCAAATCGAAGCCAAGGCTTTGGCAAAACTGCGCAAGCACAAAGACGCCAAGAAACTCCTCGACTACATCAAGTAATACAGTAAAGCTTGTTTATTGACAAAATAGCTATTTTTTGCTATTATACTCATTAGTTTACAAAAACAAAAAAAATAAAAGGAAAACTAATGAGCGAACAAGCAGATCCGGTTTTAGAAAAATTAACAACCGACCCAGCATTGCTGACAGGTGAAGACATTGCGGCGAGCGGGCTAACGGTTGAGATTAAGCGGAATAACCAAGCCGAGCAGCCTGCTGGTCTCGCTCCGACTAATCTTGCCGATGTTGAAGCGCAGCTTGGCCGTGCTTTAAACGAAACTGAAAGAGAAATACTCGCACGTAAGCAGCGCATGAGCAGTGCGCTCGAAGAGCTTCGCGAAACCACCGGAAAAGGTGTTTTTGCAAACACGCTTCCCGCAGTCAGCACCGTAAAAGGTAAAAGCGAGTCAGGGCGGTGGATAACAACACTAGATTACAACGGTACTCTGGGCGGCGGCGCACCAAGCGCACCACTACGCGTACCAGGCATTATCAATCGTACACCTAAGAATTAGTTGTTGCACAACTCTGGCTATGTCAAAAATAAACACCGAACAACTTGTAATCGTGCAGAATCCGCAAAGTACGCGGGCGGAGTTGTTTGATGAGCGCGTAGCATTTCCGCTCCATCAAGCTGGTATAGACTTTCGTATTATTCCGACTGAATCGAAAGACGCAGAGGCTAATATTGCTGCACTCAGCGAGCAATTACCGGATTCAGGCATTGTGATTAGCGCTGGCGGCGATGGTACAGCGAGCCAGGTTATGAATGCAGTACTGCGCGGAAAAAAGCGTAACAAAGAAGGTGTAGCGAAGGTAGCGCTTGGCTTCGTTCGGCTGGGAAACTTTAATGACATTGCTGGTGAGCATACTGGTGCACAGGATGTACTGACGTTGCTGGATGCTCCCATAGTGAACATACGGCCGATGATCGTTGAAGTAGATGGCGAATACTTGTGTCATGCTCCAGGCTATTTCTCGCTTGGCGGGGCATCGCTTGCTGCCAGGAAATTCAGCGAAAAAGGGACTCGCCAAGAAGTGCGACAAACGCCAGAGCAATTAAAACTTGCCAGTAGCCTCGGCAGAGTTGCGGCGCACTATATGCAAAACCGGGATCAGTACTTACCGGCTTTTCGTGTCAATAATGGCACGCGAATTGTCGAGAAGGCCACCGACATCATTGCTATCAATACTCCGCGGGTAGCTCGCGTTGTGAGAACGCAGCGGCCATACTATGATTCTCCGGAATTTGGTGCACGTACGAATATAGATACTTCACGAATTGTCCCGAACGTACCAGTTGGCTTGCGTGCATTAGCTGGCAAAATGCCGCTTGTGCCAGTAGAAAACATGCACATTACTTTTGCAGAAGATGCGCTGGTTCCTGCCCAAGCGGAGGGTGAATTTAGGCTGCTTAAAGTGAAAGAATTATCAGTCCATAAGCGTCCAGAAGACGTAATTCGCGTACTTCATGCCCGGTAACCACATGCATCTGGTAGACTAGAGAGTGATGAAATTGATTGGACTTGGCGGAACGAACGGGTCGGGTAAAGATACCGTGGCGCATATGCTCGTGGAGCGTCAGAGCTGGTTATTTATATCTGTTTCTGACTTGCTACGACATGAAGCAACTGCACGTGGGCTAAGCCATGAGCGGGATCACTTGCGCGCTATCAGCAATGAATGGCGCGGTCAATTTGGTGATAGCGCACTGATTGTGAAGGCATTGGATCATTACAAGGCAATTGGTGACCAGTACGAGGGATTGGCGCTGGCGAGTATCCGTAATCCTGGTGAAGTTGATGCAATCCATGATTTAGGCGGTAAGTTAGTGTGGGTAGACGCTAATCCAAAAGTGCGTTATGACCGGATTCAGGCAAATTTAACGGCACGTGGTCGCGGCGATGAAGATAACATACCGTTTGAGCAGTGGCATGAGGAAGAACGTGTTGAGATGGAAGGCGGCGAAGGATCGGCTGGTTTGCACATGCTCGCCGTGAAGGACAAGGCAGATCTAATACTCTTGAACGAAGGCAACGATATCGAAGCTTTCAAAGATACTGCCAAACAAGCACTCAGCGCTTGGCTATAGCCTGGCTTTTTTCGTATGTAGTGCGTGAATGTGTGCGCGATGGTGCTTTTGGTCGTATATAAAAAATTGCTTAATGGCTGCAAACGCGAGGGCAAGGATGAACGCCCAGCCCACATCCGCGAGAGCCGGCGCCGCCAGGCCGAGTGGCTGTGCGATGAAGGGGGCGTAGCAGATGAGCGCAGCGATGCTTAGCGTAGCCACAATACATAGCCAGAACGCAGAGCCGCTCAGCTGAGTGCGACTTATATAACCGTCCTTCGGATTGCGAGCAGCAATAACATTGGCGATAAAGAGTAACAGTGTAGCTATAAATACTGCGGTGATAGCCTGGTAATAGATTGGTGTACCCGTGGGGATGATTGCTGGATCAACAGTATACCTCGTAAAGAATAAGAGATAAGCTGCGCTGGCAAAACCTGCTATAAGCAGTGCGTCAAAGATTGCCATGGTTCGTGCTGTTCCGGCCGACGATGTTGGCATGGGTTTTGCGCGGCTGAATGCGAGCCCTATGAGTGGTATAGCAGCCAGCAGACTTATGAGGAGCAGCTGCGGAATTGTGACAGCCAGCGGGAAGTCATAGTAGCGTGCTGCCCACAGGCTGAGGCCAGTCAATATAAGCAAACTGAGGCTCAATATAAATGCCAAGCGAGTCGCTGCCCAAGTGCTTTGCGACACGGCTTGCCAGTTACGCTGGATTACATCAGCAGGACTCGTGAATGCGTTGCCTGCTTTGCGGGTGAGTCGCTTGCCAATGACTGCTATGCCATAACGTGCAAAGGGCAAACCGCTCGGCACTAATGCGACGCTGAAGAGAATAAGCACAAACAATGTCGCGTCAGGGCTAATACCACTGAACAGTGCAAATAATAGCACGACGGCGTAGATGCTAGCGGCGGCGATGCCAAGCAGCCGGTAATTACGCTTTAACTGCTGGGCAGTTGGTGTTGGTCCTGCGGCTGCGAGCGCCTTTATCCCTGCTGCCAGCACAGTATCAACACCAGTATGCACGACCACTCCAGTGAGCGTACCATCAGTAACCTTGCTGCCAGCGAGCGCCATATTATGAGCGTAGAGTACCGACGTTTTGGCGGGTACTGTACGACTGAAGCGCTCTTCGGGTGCCTGTGCGCCACTGAACAGGGCGTCGTTCACCAAGATATCTTTGCCGTCGATGATGCGTAGGTCTGCTGGCACGGTATTGCCGCGCGTGAGTTGCACGATATCGCCAACTACGAGCGAGGTGCTGCGGATTGGCCGCACATTGCCGCCGCGAAGTACGTGGGTATCAATATCGGGTAGTGGCGGCAAATGTTGGCCTAACCCGATGCCGCGGTGTGTGGCAGCGGCAGCGAGGGCGAGCACTATCAGAACGGAGCCGAGTACTGGCGCGTGTAATACAAACGCAAAAACACTTGCCAGCAACGTTACAATTACCGCAGGGTTAGCACTTGGCTTTGCCGTTTGCTTAGGTATGCGGTTAGGGCCGTTATCTGCCAACCGAGCAGCGGCTTCTTCTTCCGTTAGACCACTTGGTTGAGTGTGTAGGTTTTGTAGCACGCGCCCCACTGGCTGTGTGTGGTACGTACTCATAACTTGTCTGGCCATATGCCACTAGTATACTGCTTATCCTTTATCATCGCCAATGGCCTATACTGTAGGTATGGTACCGAAAGAAGCACCGAAGCGACTCGTTGTAATCGACGGTAAGAGCGTTTTTTACCGCGGCTACTACGCAATGTCTAATTTGAGTACGAAAGATGGTACGCCCACGGGCGGTGTCTACGGCTTTGCGGTCATGGCGCTTGAGGTGTTAAAGCGTTTGCAGCCGGATTATGTGGCTGTGGCATGGGACAAACCTAAAACGAATATTAGGAAGCGTGTCGAGCTATACCCGCAGTACAAAGCAGGGCGTAAACCGCCGCCACCAGATTTCTATGAACAAATTCCACTGCTACATGAATTACTCGAAGCGTTTGGCTGGCCGTTGTATGAGCTTGATGATTACGAAGCTGACGACATTTTAGGTACGCTTGCCACAAAGGCGAGTGCTGAGGGCATTGAAACGCTACTTGTGACTAGTGATCTAGACATGTTGCAAGTTGTTGGGCCACTTGTGAAGGTCTACGCGCTCAAAACGGGGCTATCGAACATAGAATTGTATTCACCAGAAAGTTTTACAGCCAAGTATGGTCTGCGTCCGGACCAATTTATGGATTTGAAAGCGCTGAAGGGCGATAGCTCCGACAACATACCAGGTGCGCCTGGTATTGGTGAAAAAACGGCTGTGGCGCTATTGCAGCAGTATGACACAATCGAAGGGATTTACGAGAACATCGACCTTATTAAAGAGACGACGCGCAAAAAGCTCGTTGCTGGGCGCGAGTTGGTAGATGTGAGCCGTAAGCTGGCGGAGCTATGGATTGACGCGCCGGTGCCGCTGGATCTTGAAGCGATGGACGGACATAGCGTTCACCCTGAGCGTATTCGTGATATTTTGTTGAAACTTGAGTTCCGCACTCTGGTGCGGCAACTGCCGGAGGTAATGCAGGTGCAGCAGGATAGTGAGGAAGTCGAACATACAAACGGTGTTCATTTTGTCGTGCACGATGCACGGGTGACAATTATTGATACTGCCGAGGCGCTCGCAGCAATGCAGCTGAGCAACAATAAGCCCCTTTACGTACATAGCCGCGCTGCTGGTAAACATGGCAAACGGCCGAAGTATCTTGTCTTGTCGCAAGCTCCGCGTCACGCGTTTGTAATTGATCTTACGAAGCTTCCTAAGCCGCAATTGACGCTGCCAGCCGCAGGTCTCGTTGGTTACGACCTAAAGGCAACATTACAAGTGCTTACAGAAATCGGGCTCAGTGCACCGCCGGTTGTACATGATGTGCAGGTGGCAGCATTTGTGCTGGACAGTCTGCGCCGCGAGCAAAGCCTGACTGCGATTGCGGTAGACATGCTTGATTACAGTGATTCGCCGCTCGACGACCTAGACGATGATGAATTCGTGCAACGTGCGGGTGAACTAACGGCTGTTCTGCAGGCGATTCACAAAGCTCAAACAGAAGCACTCGCTGCTGCACCAAAGTTTCCTGAGCTCGTTGCAGAGATTGAATGGCCAGTTATACCAATATTGGCAGACATGGAATATCGCGGGATTGAGCTCGATACAGCATATTTGCAGGAATTTTCAGTGCAGATTGACGATGCTATTTCTGACCTTTCCCAGCAAATTTACGGCTACGCTGATCAAGAGTTTAATATTGGTTCGCCTAGCCAACTAGCAGAAGTGTTATTTACGGTACTAGAACTGCCAACCTTCGGCATCAAAAAAGGCAAGACAGGCTATTCTACGGCTGCCAGTGAGCTTGATAAACTGCGCGGCCAGCACCCAATTATTGATCTGATTACGAGTTATCGAGAAGTTACAAAGCTCAAGAACACGTATGTCGACACACTGCCGACCATGGTGGATGAGCAGAGTCGTGTTCATACAAGCTTTAATTTAACTATCGCCCAGACCGGCCGTCTCAGTAGTAATGATCCTAACCTTCAGAATATTCCTGTGCGCACTGAGCTAGGTAAACATATCCGCACCGCGTTTATAGCGGGTGAGGGCAACGTATTTGTTAGTGCCGATTACAGCCAATTTGAACTCCGCCTAGCGGCTGTAATGTCGGGCGATAAAGAAATGATTGAATCATTCAATAGCGGCGCAGACATTCACACGATCACTGCGGCGCAAGTTTACGGCCGCGAAATTGAGGACGTCACAAAGCAAATGCGCTACGCTGCCAAAGCCATAAACTTTGGAATTTTGTACGGCATGAGCCCGCATGGTTTGGCGATTGCGGCTAACATGACCTACGAGCAGTCGGCGCATTTTATTGAGAAGTATAAAGAGCTGCGACCAGCACTTTTTACCTACATGGACAGCATCAAAGACTTTGCTCGAAAAGAGGGCTATGTGGAGACATTATTCGGTCGCAGACGGCCCATGCCAGATATAAAGTCGAGTAATTTTATTGTTCGGCAAGCCGCTGAGCGTGCTGCAATTAACATGCCAATCCAAGGCACAGAGGCAGACCTAATGAAACTAGCTATGGTGCGTATAGATGAAAAATTGAGGAATGTAAAAGATGCACATATGCTGCTGCAGATCCATGATTCGATCCTCGTTGAGTGCCGTGAGGGCGACGCAAAGCGCATAGCAAAATTGCTCCAAGAAACTATGGAAGCTGTAGCGCCAAGCCTTCCCGTAAAGCTTGCCGTCGACACCACTACCGGCAAAAACTGGGGAGAGCTCTAAACCCATGAGACAAACCTACGGTTTTTCTCATCGGAACTTGCGAAGCGAATCAGCATTCGGCTATGGTGAACCGTTCCTGCTCTTTTCTTTTGGCGGGATGGTTCAATGAAAGTACTATTTGTGTGCACTGGGAACGCAGCTCGAAGTCAATTTGCGGCTGCTCTTTATAACCAATTAACAAAGTCACATGATGCTGAAAGTGCAGGGACAGAGGTGATTGTAGGCAAGCCCTTGCCAGATGATGTATTGACGACTGCTAAAGAACATCATTTAGACATGACGGATGCATACCGTAAACAGATATCGCCAGAACTTGTAGAGCTGGCTGGCAGTATTATTCTTATAACAAAGCAAAGTATTCCAGAGTATCTAGATAGTAAAACGGTAACTTACTGGGATATCGCTGATCCAAGAGGCTTAGGTATTGACGCGCACAGGCAAACATTTGATGAGATAGAGCAAAAGGTTAGGGAGCTTATTTAATGATTAAAGCTATAATTCTTGATTGTTTTGGGGTGCTGACTGAGGACGGTTGGCTAGCGTTTTTGCGTGAGCATTTTCAGCCTGGGACTGACGCGCGTGAGGAAGCATTGAGTTTGAATCACCAAGTCGATGCGGGGCTAATCGGGTATGATGATTTTTTGCGCAGGATAGCTGAGCTGTCGGCTGTCCCAATTTCAAAAGTGCAGGCAGCACTTGGGCAAACCGCTCCAAACGAGCAGCTTTTTACATTTATTGCTCGTGAGCTAAAGCCGCACTATAAGCTTGGCTTACTCTCTAATGTGTCGGGTGATTGGCTACACAGACTCTTCTCAGACGAGCAAGTGGCGCTGTTTGACGCGACGGCGTTATCGTATGAAATTGGCGTCACAAAACCACATCCGCTGGCGTATGAGACTATCATCCAGCGCCTTAGCGTCGAGCCACATGAAGCGATTTTCGCCGATGATCAAGAGCGCTATGTGACAGGCGCCATAGAGCAAGGCCTGCACGGTATTGTGTATGAGAATTTCGGGCAATTTACACGGGACTTAGCGGAGGTGCTTGAGGAAGCGTAAGCTATTTGCAAAATACTGCCAAATATGATACAATGAAAGTATAGTTATGAGAGATTTAGGAATCAGGCATATACTCTTATTCTTGATCGCCGTTGGCTTAGCCATACTGGTGGGTATTTTGATAGTCCGCAGTATTACTGGCGGGAATGATAATAACGCGGAGCAGGAGCCGTCAACAGCGCTTGTAAACTATGCCGATACAGGGGTGGTTATGCGCATGACCGTTGAAGGTCCGATCGTTGCCGATCAAGATTTTCGTTCAATCGTCGTGCGAGTTGGTGCGAGTCAAAATCAGCTCCAGACGTTAACCGGATATCAAGGTAGTGTTGATGTTTCTCAAAGTTTTGCTAGCAATAGCACGGCGTACGCTAATTTCCTGCGCGCACTTGATATTCAAGGCTTTACAGAAGGCAACGACGACGAAGCACTTGCAGATTTTCGCGGCTACTGCCCGGGCGGTAAGCGCTATATCTTCGATATCGTTGATGGCCAGGAAATTACGCAGCGCTATTGGACTACATCCTGCGGCCGTAGTATCGGTAACTTCCGCGGCAATGCAAGCCAAGTGGCTAACTTGTTCCGGGCTCAAATTCCAGGCTACAACGACCTTGTGCGTGACACGGGCATTAACTAAAAACAAAACTGAACAAGTTCTTGTAGTGGTAAGTCAGATTGTTTTGTCTTAACCAACGCGCAGCACAATTTTTTTATCGGTCTGACAGGCTTTCTGTAGCTGATGTACGTGCATGCGCAGTGAACCAATGAGGCTGCTACTTTTGCCGGTAACAACAATAACTTTCTCTTGTACTCGTACTGTGACTGGCACATGAAAGTGCTCATCAACGTAGCGCGTAATGATTGCCACTTCTGGCGGTACATCAAAATCTTTGCGTAATAGAATGTCCGATAGATTATCCATTCTTATCAGTGTAACAGGTATAATATGTCTTAGATATGCCAGAGTTACCGGAAGTTGAAACAGTACGTAGTGGTCTGCAGCGCTTGCTGCCAGGCCGTGCTGTTGCGCATGTCGAATCCGACTGGCCAAAATCGTTTCCAAATAGTGAAGCGGACGTCAGAGCTTTTCTGCTAGGTGCAGAAATCCTCCAAGTGCGTCGCCGCGCAAAAGTGTTGCTCATTGATTTGTCGAGCGAGTACACGCTTGTTATCCATTTGAAAATGACTGGCCAGCTCGTTTTTGTGTCCAAAAACGTGGAAGATAGCAAATGGAAGATGGAATATGGCAATAATGCAAACAAGCCAACTTCCAATAGCAACCTTCCAATAGCCAAGGACGAAGTCCGTTTTGGGGCGGGGCATCCTAATGACTCGTTAATTGGCGAATTACCTGATAAGTCTACAAGGGTCACTTTCGAATTTTTGGACGGCAGCAAGCTGTTTTTTAACGACCAGCGCAAGTTTGGTTGGGTTAGATTGTACCCCACGATTGAAGTGCCTAACATTGATTTTATGCAAAAGGTAGGGCCGGAACCGCTCGAAGCGGACTTTACACCCGAGATGTTATTCAGCCGCGTCCAGCGCCGCAAAAACTCAAATATTAAAGCCGTATTACTTGACCAAACGGTGCTTGCGGGCGTGGGCAATATCTATGCAGATGAGGCGCTCTGGGCGGCTAAAATTCATCCCGAAACACTTGTTAAATATCTATCAAAAAAGCAAGTAACGCTGCTACATACGGTGCTTATAGCTGTCTTGCGACTGGCTATAGAAAAAGGCGGTTCGTCTAACCACACCTATGTGAATGCTGAGGGTAAAAAGGGCAGTTACATGAGCTTTGCCAATGTTTTCCGCCGTGACGGCGAGGCCTGCCCGCGCTGCGGCACTACTATTATCAAGCTTAAAGTAGCTGGGCGAGGCACGCACATTTGCCCAGTTTGTCAGACGCTATGAGTAGCTATGATGATGCGGCTGAAGCGCTCCTCCGTGGCGGCGTTGTGGTGCTCCGAACCGATACACTGTATGGCGTAATTGCACGGGCGGCCGATGAAGCTGCCGTGCAGCGTGTCTATGATATAAAAGGACGCACGCCAAGCAAGTCGCCAATTATACTCATCGACTCCCCAGAGGATATGTTTGATGTTTATGATACTGCTGTGCATGAGATTTTAGCGCAGCACTGGCCAGGGCCAGCCAGTGTTATTTTGCCATCGACCAATGCGCCACAGTGGATTACTCGTGGTAACGAGTCGGTTGCATATCGCATGCCTGCACATGATGGCCTAAGGAAGTTAATTCAGATAACTGGTCCGCTTATTGCGCCAAGCGCAAACCCCGAAGGCTTAGCACCAGCTATGACCATAGTTGAAGTAATTTCGTATTTTGGTGATGTAGTTGATGTGTACGTCGACGGTGGGGAAGTCTCAAGCCCTAAACCATCAACGCTCTACCGCCTCATAGGCAATGACTTTGAACAACTTCGTTAATCAAACAAAGTTGACAAAAAAGCATAAGTATGATAAACTTCGCATGAATCCAACCAAAATTAGGATAGAACAAAAATGGCACTACAAATTATTAATTCGGAAACGCGCCAACGTCACGACTTTGTTGACGCGACGCTTGGCGAGGCGTACTCCCATTTGCAAGATACCGAGCAATTACGCGCTGCATTGGGTGAAACCGCCGTGCATGACTTTTCTGATGTCATCAGCCATACGTACGTACCGAACATACGCCATGGAGTTGTTAGAGTAAGCCCGAAAATGGACGACAGAATACCGATCATTGCCGTAGATCAAGGCAGGGATTACTTTGTGCCATACACTGGCCAAACAACAAGGCAAGCGCAAGAGACAGCGAGGGTTTTAGCGAAGTACATAGCAGTTGGTGAAGTTGATACATCCTCGAAATTGGGTGCGTTTTCAAAAGTGGTGACACGGCACAAAAGTGAAAGGAAGCGATACGACCAATTCAATGTTGGGACTGCTGCTGTGTGGGGACGTAATGCCAAACTACAGTTTGCTCCACACGTTGAGTGGGTGGGCAAGAATCCAACGAGGAGAATAGCACAACGCCCAGTTGTTGCATTCGGTGTCGATACGGGTGAGCCACTTAAAGATAGTTTGGTTCCTACGTCAATTTTGCTACACGAAATAGCGCATGTCTTACAGTTTTTGCGCAACCCTGTGCGGAGGTTTGATACGGTCGCAGAAGCTCAAGATCAGTTGCTACGTGATGAGCTGGAAGCGTATCATGTGGGATCTATTGCGAATACAGCACTCTCTGACTCAGGGTATGAAAATGTAGATGATCACAGTCGCACGATAGAAAATATTCGTCTTGTCGCGAACGCAGGCATCAAAGATAAGTTTCGTCCAAGTGGCACAATTCGCAATGAGCTTACAGCGCATGGCAAAGGTCATATCGCAGAAATTGATGATAGTACAATTGACCGCTCAAAGAAGCTGTACTAATCATGCATATGCCCTTAGTTCTTAGAGGTTCACCTCTCGGGTGCGGTATACTATAGGTGATGACAACAACGCTAACAGGAGCGAATAGGTATGCGTTGAAGCGGGAGCTGCGGCGAGTTATTGACGGGTTTGTGAAAGAGAACGGTGATTTTGAGCAACTTCGTTAATCAAACAAAGTTGACAAATAAGCATAACTGTGTTAGATTGTAATAAGTTCAATCAAAAACAAAACAACTATGACAGAAAACATCCCTCACGAGACCACTTCCAGCACACGCGAACTTCCTCCAGAGAAGGTAGTGCGCGATGTTGGCGGGCGTATGCTCATACTTGCAGGGTTTCGCGTGGCGTATCACGAAGGGCGTGCTGACATGACCAGCAACCCAGACGGTACCCAGTCCTATACGGTTGCTAATTCACAATACCCTGACCAGGGAGATTTTTTATTTGCACACGATCCCACGGCAGATGGCAGTGAAGGTGGGCTAAGAAATGGGGCATCCTCGTTTGATACTGCAGTTGTTAGGGCATATGGCAAAGGCGGCTTTCAAAATACTATCCACGCTGTGTTTGCCCCAGAAGATGGCGTTGTTCGTACTGAAGATGAGGGCGTGGTGTATATAAAGAATGGTACGGAAGTCGTCACACACCAGGTACCAGCAGATATTGTCTTAGGCCATGTCGATGGTGCGGGCGGCAATGCACATGGCGGCTATTCGGATGATGCTGTCGCAAAGCTGCTCCATGATCATCGAAATAACGTTTCATAACAGAGCCCTCTGCCGTAGAATATAGGGTAGATGATTAGTGTTTTGACGGGAGCAAATTCTTATGCGCTGAAGCGGGAGCTTCGGCGGGTCATTGACGAGTTCGTGAAAGAGAACGGTGACTTTGCGCTGGAGCGGTTGGACGGCA
>CAYTOC010000018.1:0-17036 GCA_964439405.1 uncultured Candidatus Saccharibacteria bacterium | reverse complement strand
AGGGGTTACTATGGCGGCCGTAGAGCACCGCCCTCTGGTAGTAATTGTTGGCGAGACCGCTAGCGGAAAATCAGATTTAGCAATGCAACTCGCAGAGAGGTTTGATGGCGAGATTATTGCCGCTGACTCGTGGACTGTGTATCCGGGCTTCACAGTTGGCACCGCCAAACCATCTGCTCTCGAACAAGCCAAGGTGCCTCACCATATGATAGATGTTGCAGATCCGGCTGAAGGCTACAGCGCAGCTATATATAAGGGTGCGGCATTAGCAGCCATTGAAAATATTACAGAGATAGGAAGGCTGCCAATCCTGGTCGGCGGTACCGGCTTATACGTAGACAGTGTGCTGTATAACTATTCGTTTTTACCAAAACCAGAAAACCAAAACAGGGAACACTTAAATAGTATGACGCTTGAGCAGCTCCTCACTTATGCGCGCAATAAAGGGCTATCAACAGAGGCGATTGATGTACGTAACAAAAGACGACTGATTAGGCTGATTGAAAATGATGGCAAACTTCCTTCAAAAGCGCCTATCCGACCAAATACGCTTATTTTGGGCTTACGCATTCCGCCCGAAGAGCTTGATGGACGCATAGTGAAGAGGGTTGATAAGATGTTTGAGGCTGGGCTAGCTGATGAAGTCCTCTCGCTTGCGGCTCAATATGGCTGGGATATTGAGCCCATGAAGGGTGTTGGCTATAAAGAGTTTCAGCAATTCGCCAGTAGCGAGCACTCACTTGAACAGGTACGGGAGAGCATCATCAGGAACACACGACAACTGGCCAAAAAACAGAGAACTTGGTTTAAGCGCAACAAAAGTGTTCATTGGATAAGTGACCCCAGAGAAGCTGTTGATTTAGTAACAACATTTCTGGACAATTACCATATAAAGTAAACTGTTTTTTGATACAATAGATATGTGATTGATCAATTATTTGGTTCTAAGACACGGGTGAAGTTGCTTGAGCTGTTCTACAGTAATCCCAACCGCTCTTTCTATGTGCGGGAAATTACACGTAAAATTGACGAGCAGATTAATTCAGTTCGCCGGGAGCTCGCTAACCTATTAAATGCGGGCATTATTGTTTCGGAAACAACCGACAATAAACTCTATTACGAGGTAAATCAGACATACGAGTTTTATAAACCTTTGAGTGAAATTTTCGGTAAGGACGTTACTCGCACCACGCGCACTTCCAAAAAGAAGCTGCCAAACACAGAAGGGGTTCCGCATACCGATGATCTAAAAGCACTGGGCAACATAGACCTCGCACTGTATACCGGACAGTTCACCCGGGATGAATCTGCTGGTGTTGATTTTCTTATCGTTGGCAATGTGAACCATAATCAGGTGGCAAAGTTTGTCACAGAACTTGAGCAAAAAGAGGGTAAAGAGATTCGCTATGCTGTTCTTTCGCCTGATGAGTTTACTTATCGTCAGAAGATTAATGATCGGTTTATCGTTGCCGTAACAGGCGCAAAGAAACAGATTTTAGTTGATAAATACAACGTATTTGAATAAATGAGAGAGTAGGAAATGGATATACAATTTTACGGTGCCAACACCTTTAGCATTAGCAATAAAAACGCACGAGTTGTCATTGACGACACGTTACAAAATCTCGGAGCAAAAACAATCAGCAAGACAGGGGACATCCTCTTATATACAGGGCCGCATGCACAGCCCTCTGTAGACCCAAAGCTAATTATTGATCATCCTGGCGAGTATGAGGTGAGCGATGTTTCAATTTATGGAGTTCAGCTCCGCTCTCATATGGATGAAGAGAAGCTTAAAACAGTGGTTGCTTATAAAATTATCATGGACGATGTACGAATCTTCGTAACAGGGCACATTTATCCAGAGTTATCCGAGCGTCAATTAGAGGAAATCGGTACAGTGGATGTGCTTGTAGTACCTGTCGGTGGTAACGGTTATACTGTCGATCCAATTGGCGCTACTCGCCTTATTAAAAAAATTGAGCCTAAGTTGGTTATACCTGGACATTTTGATGACGCGTCGTTGGCATTTCCAGTACCACAGCAACCACTTGCTCAGGCGTTAACTACATTGGCATTGGAGCCAAAAGAGACAATCGATAAGTTGCGGCTTAAGTCATCGGATTTTGGTGAAACTACAGAATTGATCATCTTGAATCGTACTAAGTAAATTATTTACGGTGAACACATCTATAGCCTAAAAAAGACTGGGCTCTCAAAATCAAAAAATCTCCCGGTATGGGAGATTTTTTGATTAGAATCGGGCTATTACTAGGTTCTAAGCTACAAGACCCTTTTTCTTAAGTGTGCGAAGAGCCTGTGTACTTATTTTAAGCTTTACCTTCTTGCCGTCAACGGTAATGGTTTTGAGCTGCAGGTTAGGCTTCCAGACTTTCTTGGTGTGGCGCTGGCTGAAGCTGACATTGCTGCCGAACTGCTTGCCTTTACCAGTAATCTCACATTTCTGCATAGTTGTGCCTTACTTCTCTTTCCTTAATTCAGAGTATGATTGTACATTAAAAGCTGCTTACGGTCAACAGTTGGGGCAGTAACATCGGCACTTAGCAAGAGCTCTTATTCACAAAGTATGTTCCATGAGTTGTGACATTATCAACGATTTTATTTCCAAATTCCCAATTAGAAAGCTTAAAATTTTGTAAATCTTTTCATTCATTCCTATAAAGAAATAAGTAATTTCATCCATTCATTGTTATTTTTTGTAGTAAGTATGACGTATCTGAATTTAAACCGTCTGTATAACAGGTTAAGATAGAAAGCAAAGCGAATTTTTATATTTTTGAAAATAATTTTTACTATTGTAAACACAACAACAGAAAATCTTACTAATTACTCAATGAATACGTCATCTGTAAAGAAGTTGGTATACTAACAAGCAGCATGTTTGGTGAACTAACAATTCTTAATTTTGCAATAATTGTCTTCTCTATTGTTCTGTCTGTTGGCATCCATGAAGCTATGCACGCACTAGTTGCTCATAAGCTGGGTGACCCCACGGCGAGTGATTTAGGGAGGATAACCCTTAACCCTCTGGCGCATATTGACCTGTTAACCACCGTAGCTCTCCCCATTGGACTCATCTTACTAGGCTTGCCACCTTTTTTTATTGCCAAGCCAGTGCCGTTTCGACCTGATTTAGTTAAATTTGGTGAGCTTGGTGCGGCATTGGTTGGGTTGGCAGGGCCTGTCTCAAATTTATTGCTCGCCCTGCTCGGAGCAGCAATTCTGAATAGCGGCATTGTTGGGGCGAATGTAGACGCCTTTGGTGCTTTATTAATATTTATACAAATTAATGTGGCACTTTTTGTGTTTAACATGATTCCGTTCCCCCCGCTGGACGGATCACGAGTACTCTATGCGGTGGCACCAGACTTCTTGCGCCGCATTATGGAGAGGATTGAAGCGCTCGGATTCGGCGTCATCATTGTGTTTATACTCCTCGTGTATCCTTTTATATCGCAGTACGTTGTAGCGATAATGACATCAATAATGCGCTTAATACTGTAGACAACCTAGTCCACTAACAGATACAAAATTACGTATATTGTTTTATAAACAATAGCTAAATCTAAAAAATGGTCAGGGTGACAGGACTTGAACCTGCGACCTCACGGCCCCCAGCCGTACGCGCTACCAACTGCGCTACACCCTGAAATATGAAAGACCAGGCGCCATTTATGATTAAACCCGAGAATAACCCAGGTGGGTGCTCGCAACCAACTGCCACGGCAGCTGGTAATATAAAACTCCCATAATCGTATGTATTCAGATAATCATACGTAAGGCGCCCGGCCACTTTTTAGTATACTGTATATAGAGTAATGAAAACATTAAAACTTAACCACGAAGAAGCCCAGCTCCAACTCGCCGCTAGTAGCGGCGCTACATGGCGGCTATTTGATGATAAAGACATTAGGGTTAACGATGTTCTGACACTTGTAGATAAGAGGGAAGCCTCCCCGGAATCCTGGGCTGTTATAGGTAAGGCGACAGTAAATTACATTGTTGAGAAACGGTTGGCTGATGTATCAGACGATGATTTGCGCAGATCAAATGGTTATGCCAATAAGGATGAGATGTTCCGAATACTCCGTACGTATTATGGCGAACACGTTACTTGGAAGACACCAGTAAAAATAATTCATTATACTTTTCAGCCGAGCAATGAAACGAGGCTGGATATGCGGGCGCCAAAAGAAGTTAAGCTCTACACTGATGGTGGGTCTCGAGGAAATCCTGGACCTTCCGCTGCAGGTTTTGTGATGTATGACATGACAGACAATAAGCTATCCAAAGAGGGGATTTATCTGGGCGTTACCACAAACAATCAAGCGGAATACTTAGCATTAAAGCTTGGCCTTGAGGCTTGTAATCAAGCGGGAGCTCAAATAGTGCATGTTTATATGGACAGTCTACTCGTTGTTAACCAGATGAATCGCACCTTCAAGGTAAAAAATCGAGAACTTTGGCCCATACATGAATCTGTAAAAGAAGTTGTCTCTCAATTTGAAAAGGTTACTTTTGCACATGTGCCCCGAGCGCTGAATAAAGAGGCAGACGCTATGGTCAACCATGCGCTGGATAACGAGAAGCAGAGTAGCGTATAATAATCGTACGCTAGGCTATCGGTCAGTCGCTCCCGACGCAGTTGGGGGAGGAAAGTCCGGGCAGCATAGGGAAAGGGCAGTTGCTAACGGCAACCAGGAGTAATCCTAGGGAAAGTGCCACAGAAACGAAACCATCTCACTTTCGTGAGGAACGGGTGAAACGAGTGAGGTAAAAGCTCACAGTAGGGTGCGGTGACGCATCTTAGGGGTAAACCCTGCCTGCTGCAAGGAGATTTACTCTTAAGCTCCGTGTTTCCGGAGCGGTTCCCCGCCAGAGTAGATCACAAGAACCGCTTGATTCTGCCGGTAACGGTGGGACTAGATAGATGACTGACGCCCCGCAGTGTGCTTTTAGTGCCATGTTTATGAAGGCCAGAAAAGCTTACTGCGGGGTACAGAACCCGGCTTATAGATAGATCTAGCGTTTATACGTAAAACCCCTGACCGTATGGTCAGGGGTTTTATAGAAGTTTCACACTATCTCTGATCTGAAGCGGAGATTACTTCTGAGCTGTCTTAACGACTGCCGTAAACGCATTTGGTTCGCTGACGGCTAGTTCTGCCAATACCTTACGATCAAGCGTAATCTGGGCAGCTTTTAGATCGGCAATAAGGCGGCTGTATGTTGTGCCGTTGAGTCGAGCGCCTGCGTTGATGCGTGCGTTCCAAAGCTGGCGAAATGTTCGCTTACGATTCTTGCGGTCGCGGGTTGCAAACTGCAGTGACTTTGTGAGCGCTTGCTTACCGCGCTTAATGCTTGAACGGTTACTTCGACTAAAGCCCTTGGTTGCTTGCCGGATTTTTTGATGTTTCTTGTGGGTAGTTGTACCTCGTTTAACACGCATCTTATGCTCCTAAATTCAATTTAATACTTTTGGCTTGTTTGCCTTCGACACCTTGTGAGCCGGCAAAAGTACGCTTACGAGCAGCACTTTTTTTCTGCAAAAAGTGGCTGCTGTGTGAGTGCTTCACTTGCACTTTACCGTTTTTAGTTACACGAACGCGATCTTTTGTACCGCTATGGGTTTTGAGTTTTGGCATTATTGTTACTCCTTAATACAAAGCTTAGTTGTTTACCTGCGAGTTGCGGGGCTTGATCCACTACAACCGAGTCTCCCAAATCTGCGATTACCTTTTCTGCAAGCTTAAAGCCGATATCCTTATGGGCGAGTTCACGTCCTCGGTAAAATACGACAAGCTTCACTTTGTGACCAGCAGCGAGAAAGTCAGAGACTTTTTTCAGCTTGACGCCCAAGTCATGATCACTAATCTTCAAACCAAATCGCATTTGCTTCATCTCAAGAACTTTACTGTTGCGCTTGTTCTGCTGCTGCTGTTTGGTCCGTTGATAGTTGAACTTGCCCCAATCTACTATCTTTGCGACCGGCGGCTTAGCGTTGGGTGATATCTCCACGAGATCAAGACCCTGCTCGTCTGCTAGACGAAGTGCTTCTTGCTTTGTGAGAATGCCAAGCTGATTGCCATCCGCGTCGATTACCCGCAGTTGGGATGCCTGAATTGCATGATTCAGGCGCGTATTATTGCCGATAGAAGTGCTCCTACTTATTTGGTTGATAATCAGCGTGTATTGTAACAGATTACTTAACAGGGGTCAAACATAAATCGTATTAAATCAGAAAATTCGAGATATTATTCGCTCGATATATAGTTCCCACTTCGGTATTGCAAAGCTTCCGCAACGTGCTCCGGCTCAATAAATGGAGACTCTGCGAGATCTGCAATTGTTCTGGCAACTCGAATAGTACGTATGTAACTGCGTGCGGATATATCAAGCTTCTTGGCGGCAGTGTCAAGTAGCCCTCGAGCAGCGGGCCGTAGGGCTGCTTGCCGTGAAATATGGCGACTCTGCATTGAGTTGTTGAGGATTTCACTGCTCTTGAAGCGCTTAGCTTGTTGAAGTCTCGCCTGTCGCACGCGCTCGCGAACTTGAGTATCTGCAGCCTTATCTCGATGTACTTCAAGCAATTTTTCATGCTCGACTTCGTCAACAACTACGTATAAATCAATGCGATCAAGTATCGGCCCTGAGAGCTTACGTCGATATCGTACGATTTCATGCGGCGCACAACGACATGTTTTAGTGGAGCCATAATATCCGCAAGGGCAGGGATTTGCAGTTGTGACAAGGGTGAAATTCGCGGGAAAGGTACTGCTTTCTTTGGCGCGTGCGATTGTGATGCTCTTTTCTTCAAGGGGTTGCCTGAGCGACTCAATAGTTTGCCTACTAAATTCTGGGAATTCATCAAAAAGTAAAACACCCCTGTGGCTGAGGCTAATTTCTCCTGGTCGAAGTGTAGCACCACCACCTACGATAGCTACATGACTTGCGCTGTGGTGTGGCGCCCGAAATGGACGTTTCGTTATGGCATGTTCGTAATTAGGGGAGGCAAGGCTATGCAAGTGGGTCACCTCAACTATTTCGTCGTGGCTCATCGGAGGCATAATGGACGCAAGGGCTTTTGCTAGCATGCTTTTGCCCGTCCCAGGAGGGCCGTTCAGTAAGAGATTGTGACCACCAGCCGCGGCGATTTCTATGGCTCGTTTAGCATGCGCTTGACCACTGATGTCGCTCAAAAGAACATCGTACTCCCAGTCTTCAGATAGTTCTGGTGTTATGCCATTGCCAGTTTGAATTGTTGGAATCGCTTTATCTTGCAAATTAAAGTGTTCATATAACTCTCGTAGCGTCGCAATAGGAATAAGGTTGATATCGGAAATTAGCTTTGCTTGCTGGAGATTTCCGCTCGGAACAAGGAACGTTTTTAGCCCAGCCTGTTTACCTGCCAAGAGCTTGCCAATGACACCTCTAACTGGCCGGATAGTACCATCTAAACTAATTTCGCCCAAAACACCAAGATCAGCAGGTAACTGCATAGCCAACTGATTACTCGCACCTAGAATAGCCAGCGCAACACCAGCATCAAAACTAGTGCTTTCTTTCGGTAAGTCCGCAGGGGCTAGATTTATAACGATTCTCTTGCGAGGGAGCTCTAGCTTACTCGATGCAAAGGCTCCTCTGATGCGCTCTTTAGCTTCATCAACTGCACGATTCGCGTAGCCAACAATTATTATTCCCGGTAATCCGTTTGAAGTGTGACATTCTATATCAACCACAACGCCATCTGTGCCAGCATTCCAAGGACTTTTTATAACAAGCATAAGCATTATTTAGCATTGCTAAAACCATAAAGTCAACATAACTTAACACCAAACCATTATAAAAATCGCCCCGATTGCTCGGGGCGATAAGTTTTTATTTTACGGTGTGTTTTAAGTGTTTCTTATTTTTGAGATGGAACAACGGCTTACGAGAAGCCGTTGTTGCGAGATCGTTTTTGTTTTTGAGCACTTTTTTTATTCAGTGCTTGGCTCTATCTTATAAATTAGCTTTTTTGCTGTCAATAGCCTTTATGTTTAATTGTGCAATAAACCTGTGCATAACTTAGGATTGTGGCAACTCAGAAAATCCCTTTGTTCGCAAAAAGCTTGCGGTTGGCTATTGACAATATGCTTAAGCTGTGCTACTATTGAACCCAGTAAGCACAAAAACAAAAACTTACTTTAACAATTTCAAATAGCGCTCTTTGTGACCCTAAAGGTTGCAAGAGCGGTCAGTCAAGCCAATAGGCAGCAAGCGCCCTAATAGTTTTATTTTTGTGAGCGGATTTGCTGCCTTTGGCACCATTATATTGTTTATTGAGACCACGCGTTGAACTTGCGCTTGTGGTCTTTTTAATTTCTAACGTAAAATAGGGGCAAGATGCAGATGTTTCATAAAACTGGCTTACTGGCTTTAATCTCTGCGGGTCTATTGATACTCATATTCAATATGACGCATCCAGTTACTTCACCTTCAATAATCCTCCTGTTGGTTTTCGGGCTCTTATACTGTTTGGTGAGTAGTTTGTTGCTGCTTTTACTGACGATACTGCACAGATTTGGGTTTATTGGGGGGAACGCAAGGCTTTTGCGTCGGATAGCGCTAGCTGTAGGCGGTTTTCTAGTTTTTATTGTAGTGCTGCGTTCAATCGGGCAACTTACTCTGCGTGATTTAGCGATCGGCACAATTTTTGCCGTTATTCTCTATTTGTACTATACAAAACTACGCTCAAGCCCATCGGATAGCGAATAGGGGTGTGTTTTTGTGCCGACCGTAGGTATACTAGATACCAGTATGAGTAGTGAACTGCCAACACCTCAATCACCTCAGGATGAGAAGCTTTCGTCTGCGAACAGTAATCAGTCTTCAGGAACTGTCAGCATCGCATCTGATAGTGACACCCTGGAAGCTGACTGGGCTCATCGAGCCAATACCGTGCTGAGCCAGTATGCTCATAACCCAAAGGAACTTTCCAACTCGTTTGCAGAACTGAAAGCACAATACATATATGCGCGTACCGGTAAGCAGTTGCCGGTGCAGGGTAAGAAGGCTTAGATATGCAAGCAGGTGGCGTAATTCTGGCTGTAATTGCTGTCTTAGGGGTTAGCGGGTTGCTGCTTGTGTGGCGGCATGGTGTGCAGCGCCGCACACGTGATCTTAAAAATATTGAGCGTGGCTTAAAGATGGTGCCTCTTTTGATTCATTTGCCGCCACCGAGTGAAGATGCAGAGCTTGGCGGGCGGGATGTACGCGATGTAACTGAGGAGAACATTTCTCGTGCGCAACTCATATATAACATTATTGCTAGTACCGCTCAGAAGGGTGGTCAAGTTAAAACAGTTGGTCAGCGCCATTTTAGTTTTGAGATTGTTGCTGAGAATGGCTTTGTTAACTTCTATGCGTCAGTGCCCCTAGCTCTAGTAGAAGTGGTTAAACAAGCTGTAGTAAGTGCATACCCAGCGGCGCGGATGGAAGAAGTTGCTGAACATAACATTTTTAGCTATGTTGAGCAGACAAGTGGGGTTGCTGGCGGTGAGCTTGTTCTTAAAGAAGACTACGCGTATCCTATTGCAACATATCAGGAGATCAAGCGTGACGCTTCACAGGCATTGTTAAACGCTTTGGCTGGCATGGAGAAGCAAGATGGTATGACAGTCCAGTATTTACTTCGTCCCGCAGATAATAGCTGGCGTAAGGTCGTTAATGACTTGGCGGGCAAGAAAAAGAAGGGTCAGGCGGGCAAGAAAAGTATAGGCGAAGGGGCTCAGTGGTGGCTCCATCAGATTTTTACAGCTTTATGGAAGCCGCCTGAGTATAAGGACGGCCCAGGAGGAGGTGAGGACAAAAAGGAGCTTTCAAGCTTAGATCAGTCAGTTGTCGATAGTATGCACGACAAGACTCGCAGTAGCGGATATGAGGTGCTGATTAGGATAGTAGCATCTTCGCCAGATCCATATCGGTCCAAAGCACTTGTTAATAATATTGTTGCCAGCTTTTCACTGTTTGACGCCCCAGGACGCAACGGTTTCAAGTTTGAAGCGGTTGATGATGCTTCAAAGCTTGTACACGACTACGTCTTGCGGTTATTCCCACAGAATCAAAGGAATATGGTACTCAATAGCGTAGAATTAGCGACAATATTCCATTTTCCTGATCAACGTAGTACGCCTACCTCGCAACTTGAGCGTCAGGACTCAAAACAGGTAGATGGTCCGCGTAATATGCCCGAAGAGGGCCTAATGCTAGGCTACAACGTCTTCCGGGGTGCTAAGAAGCCCATACGCCTGGCTCTAGGCGATCGTCAGCGTCATATGTACGTCGTCGGGCAGACGGGTACTGGTAAATCAACTTTCTTAGAAAACTTGGCGTTGCAGGATATGCTGAGTGGCGGCGGATTTGCATTTGTTGACCCACACGGTGATACGGCCGAAAAACTGCTCTCCATGGTGCCGCGTGAGCGTGTGGAGGATGTAATTTACTTCAGCCCAGCTGATGCAGAGTATCCGATGGGCTTCAATCTATTTGAATATAGCAGGCCGGATCAAAAGGACTTTCTGGTTCAAGAAACGCTTAACATGCTCTATAAGTTGTATGATCCACAACGTCAAGGAATCATGGGTCCGCGATATGAGCATTTATTCAGAAATGCCGCATTAGCAATAATGGCCGATCCTAACGGTGGTACTTTTATCGATATTCCAAAACTTTTCCAAGATCCAAATTATGTGAAGCAAAAATTACAACATGTTAAAGACAATACAGTGCGTGATTTTTGGGAAAAGGAAATGCCAGCCAGCCAGCGCTCAAATGAGTTCGGTGAAGTCACTAGTTGGTTCGTAAGCAAGTTCGGCGCGTTCCTGAGTAACGAAATGATGCGGAACATTATAGGCCAGACAAAGAGTGCTTTCGATATGCGCACAATTATGGATGAGGGCAAAATTTTACTCGTTAATCTCAGTAAGGGCAAGACGGGCGAGTTGAACTCTAAATTGCTCGGCATGATGTTCGTTATGAAGTTCCAAGCAGCGGCTATGAGTCGTGCAAATATACCCGAGAATGAACGCAGAGATTTTGCGCTCTACGTTGATGAGTTTCAGAACTTCTCTACTGATTCATTTGCAACTATTATGTCCGAGGCCCGAAAGTATCACCTTAACCTTATTGTGGCAAACCAGTTTACGACACAGCTGACAGAAGAAATTAGAGATGCAGTGTTCGGTAACATGGGTACCGTCGTTGCATATCGTATCGGGCAAAATGATGTTGATTCACTGGCGCGCTATTTCCAACCTCAATTTGATGGCGAGGATCTCCTCAGAGTCCCAAATTATAATGCGATTGTACGTACACTGGTTAATGGTGTACCTACGCAGCCGTTTAGTATGGCTGCCTTGCCGCCGCTTGGTGAGCCGAATACAAAGCTCTCAGACGCGCTGAAGCAATTATCTGCTGCTAAGTATGGCCGACCGAAGGGCATCGTTGAGAAAGAAATTTTTGCGCGGCTAAAGACTGAAACGCCACCTCGTCCTGCGATGCCCAGCGGCCCAAGTCCGTTTGCGCCTCCTGGCGGGGTTGCCCCCCGGCCTGCCTTTGATCCGACTTCTACTCAGCCGGCTCCTCCGCCAAAGCCGGGCGGTAATTTCCTGGATGACTGGATGGCGAAGCGCCAAAACCCACCGCAGCCACAGAGGCCCGCAGAACCTACTCCACGGCCACCTGCACCACCCCAGCAACCACCAGTTAGCAAGGGCGACGAGGATGACTCCGTACTACATATTAAGCGCTAGAGAGTCATTGGTTGCTCAATACTTTTAAGTAGGCTATACTAATGTGTAAGAAGTGGGTAAAAGAGAATAAGAAGTCCAAGAGGGTTATTTAGAAGTGGCTACGCAAAAGAAACAGGGTTACGAGGCTGATCAAATACAGGTGCTGGAGGGGCTTGAGCCTGTCCGTAAGCGCCCCGGGATGTACATCGGTAGCACCGATGTAACTGGTTTACATCATTTAGTCTGGGAAATTGTCGATAACGGTATTGATGAGGCTTTGGCTGGTCATGCTACGGAGGTATCAGTTGAGATACTCGAGGACGGTGGCATTACAATTACTGATAACGGTCGTGGCATCCCAACGGGCGTACATGCTAAAACAGGCAAGAGTGGCGTCGAGACAGCCCTAACCATCTTGCACGCTGGTGGTAAGTTTGGCGGTGGTGGCTACAAAGTATCTGGTGGCCTGCACGGTGTGGGCGTTAGTGTGGTGAACGCACTTTCGACTAAGCTGATAGCAACTATTTATCAAAATGGGAGTATTTATCGTCAGGAATATGCGACAGGTGTTCCGCAGACCAAGCTTGAGACTATTGGCAAAACTGATCGAACTGGCACTGAAATTACCTTCTATCCAGACAGCAGTATATTTGAGACTGTTGTATTTAATTATGAAACGGTACTCGATCGACTGCGACACGCAGCCTATCTTACAAAAGGCATTAAGACCGCCATCGTCGACCATCGTACAGGGAAGCGGTATAGTTTTTACTTCGAGGGAGGCATCCAGTCTTACGTAAAGCACCTCAACATTGGCAAGGATGTTGTAGATGATGATGTGTTCTATGTTGATAAAACAGTCGATAATTCGCAAATAGAAATAGCTGCACAGTATACAGATGGCTTTAACGAGACAATTAAGCAATTTGCTAATAATGTCTTCAACCCTGATGGCGGTAGTCATTTAACAGGCTTCCGTTCGGCTCTGACGCGCGTTATCAATGATTACGCACGTAAGAATGGCCTCTTGAAAGAAAAAGAAGAGAACTTGAGCGGTGAAGACACCCGCGAAGGTCTAACGGCCGTTATTCTTGTGAAATTGCCTGAACCGCAATTTGAAGGCCAAACAAAGAACAAGCTTGGCAACCCCGAAGTGCGTGGACAAGTTGAGCAAGTACTTGGTGAACACTTAAATTACTATCTTGAAGAACACCCGGCAATTGCTAGGAAAATTGTTGGCAAGGCGCTTTTGGCTGCCCGTGCACGCAAGGCCGCCCGTGCCGCCCGTGAGAATATTATCCGTAAAGGTGTCCTAGAGGGCTCTGGGCTGCCTGGCAAGCTTTCAGACTGTTCTAGCAAGGATCCAAGCAACTCTGAGCTCTATATTGTTGAGGGAGACTCTGCGGGTGGTTCCGCTAAGTCCGGGCGTGATAGCAAAACACAAGCTATTTTGCCGCTACGCGGTAAGGTGTTGAATGTTGAGCGTGCACGTCTAGATAAGATGCTCGCGAACAACGAAATCGTGTCATTGATTAAAGCGCTTGGCGTAGGTATTGAAGAGCAGTTTGATATGAACGGGCTGCGCTACCACCGTATTGTGATTATGACCGATGCTGATGTTGACGGTAGTCACATTGCAACGCTACTTATGACATTCTTTTTCCGCCACATGCAGTCAATTATCGACGGCGGCTATCTCTATCTTGCAAAACCGCCGCTCTATCTGCTCCGCGTTGGTACAAAGAAGTATTACGCCTACAGTGATGATGAGCGTGATGAAATTGTCGACAAGCTTATAGAAGAGCGCAAAGCTCGTGGCACAGCAATTAACTCAAATGACGACCGTAATAAGCAAGCAGGCATAACTATGCTGCAGCGCTACAAGGGTCTTGGTGAAATGGATGCTGAACAGCTATGGGAGACAACCATGAACCCAGAGAACCGCGTGCTCATTCAGGTGCGCCTTGAAGACGCCGAAAAAGCCGACGCTATCTTCAATAAGCTGATGGGCACAGAGGTAGAACTTCGTAAGAACTTCATTCAATCACGTGCAAAATTCGTGAAAGATTTGGACGTATAGGTAAAGGTTATGGACGAGAATACAGCAAACACCAACCCAGAAGAACAATTTGATACTCCATCGGTTCAGTATATAGACACCGATCACTCTCGCAGCGTTGAGCTACGAACCGTTGAGGACGTCATGGAAGACAGCTATTTGCGCTATTCAATGAGCGTGATTGTCGCCCGCGCCTTGCCTGATGTACGTGATGGGCTAAAGCCAGTACATCGACGCATTCTTTACTCAATGGAAAAGAATGGCTGGCGCCCTGGCACGAAATTTGTGAAAAGTGCTCGTATCGCTGGTGACGTGATGGGTAAATATCACCCACACGGCGATGCATCCATCTACGATTCCATGGTTCGTTTAGCCCAGGACTGGTCAACACGATACCTGCTTGTTAATGGTCAGGGTAACTTTGGTTCAATGGATGGCGACCCAGCGGCAGCCTCTCGATACACCGAGGCTCGTATGGCAAAGGCTGGCCAGGCACTTATGGAAGATATCGATAAAGATACCGTACCATTCCGTGATAACTACGATGGTTCTGAGCAGGAGCCTGAAGTACTGCCCGCGAAATTGCCAAACCTTCTCCTGAACGGTCAGGTCGGTATTGCAGTTGGTATGGCAACGAATATCCCGCCGCACAATGTGAGCGAGATTATCGATGCAACGATACAATTGATTGATAAACCAGCGAGTAGTCTGGACGACCTACTGGAATTCGTGAAGGGTCCCGACTTCCCAACGGGCGGTATTATCTATGGTCGCGACTCTATCCGCACGGCGCTCGCTACAGGACGTGGCGGCGTGGTAGTACGCGGTGTAGTGACGACCGAAGAGACGAAAAAGGGCAAGCACCAGATTATTATTACTGAGATACCATATGCTCTCAACAAAGCTTCGCTGATTGAAAAGATTGCCGAACTCGTTAAAGACAAGAAGATGACGGGTATTAGTGACATTCGCGACGAAAGTGCTCGCGGTGGTGTGCGTGTTGTGATTGACCTCAAGAAAGATTCATATCCGAAGAAGATATTAAACCAGCTGTATAAGTTAACGCCACTGCAGACAACGTTCCACTACAATATGTTGGCGCTCATTGATGGCGTGCAGCCAAGAGTACTCGGCTTGGTGGATATTCTGCAGGAGTACATTAAGCATCGCCAGATTGTTGTCCGTCGCCGAACGGAGTTTGAGCTTCGTAAGGCCAAGGACCGCGCGCATATCCTAGAAGGGCTCAAGATAGCACTTGATCACATTGACGAGGTCATAGCGACCATACGTGCGTCACAGACTACAGATGAGGCGCAGGCGAACCTGATTGAGAAGTTTGCGCTTAGCGAACTCCAAGCCAAAGCAATTCTTGCCATGCAGCTGCGCACCCTAGCCGGCCTCGAGCGCAAGAAGATTGAAGATGAACTAGCCGAGCTCTTGAAGTTTATTGCCGAGCTGGAAAGTATCTTGGCAGATGAGAAGAAAATCTTGAAGATTGTTAAGACTGAGCTGCTGGAAATGAAGAAGCAGTTTGGTGATGAGCGCCGGACGCAAGTCATTCCGAGCGAACTCGGCAGAATGAGTGATGAGGATCTTATTCCTGACGAACAAGTTGTTGTTACTCTTACATCAGCAAATTACATTAAGAGAAGTCAAATCGCTGATTACAAGCGTCAAAACCGTGGTGGTAAGGGTCGTCGAGGGATGGCAACACGTGAAGAAGATGTCATTGAACACGTTGTAAATGCATCAACACACGACTACTTGTTGTTCTTTACAAACCGGGGTCGTGTTTTCCGCCTGAAGACCTATGAAGTTCCAGCGACGCAGCTAAGTGCCAAAGGTATTGCGCTGGTTAATCTTCTCCAACTTCAGCCGGAGGAAACAGTCAGCAGCGTCATAAATGTGAGCAAGCAGCAGGTTGAAGGCACAAACCTCTTTATGTGCACGAAGCGCGGTGTTGTTAAGAAAACACCTTTTGAGCAATATCAGAATGTACGCAGCAGCGGTTTGATCACAATCAACCTAGATGACGGTGATGAGTTGAAGTGGATACGCATGACGGATGGTGACAACGAAATTGTGATTTCAACGTCTATGGGTCAGGCGATTCGCTTTCATGAGCGAGATGTGCGTCCTATGGGTCGAGCCTCACGTGGTGTGCGCGGCATTCGATTGCGCACGGATGACCAAGTGATTGGTGCCGATGTTGTACAAGAAGGTTCAAGTATTTTTGTTATCAGTCAATATGGCTACGGCAAGCGAACTAAGGTTGCACAGTTTACGCCTCATGCCCGAGGTGGCGTGGGGATTCGCTCGGCGGTTGTTAACGCTAAGACAGGTAAGCTAATTGGAGTGAAGACACTTATCGATGAGACGCAAGAAGCAATTCTGATCTCTTCTCAGGGGCAAACGATTCGTCTTGGTCTTAAAGATATTCCTGAGCTTGGCCGCGCGACGCAAGGTGTACGTATTATGCGGCTCAACGACGGCGATGAAGCGGTCTCGCTGGCACTAGTTGATGCCGTAGAAGAGTCTGATGACTCTGACGATGAACCAGCTGCGGAGCAGTAAAGTTCAGAGGGTGATGTAAGAAATACGACTTTTAATGTCGGATTTTATATTGACACCACTGTAATTATCGAGTATCCTCGTATGAGTGATTTAGAGGTCTTCTGTAAGTTTGTCTCTGAATGTGCCTTAAAAATTGAATAGTGCAAATCAACGTCAATTGATTTGAATATGTTTTTTATATAGTCAGTTTCGACTGATGCTAAGTGAACAGATTCTTTAAGTGCGAAGCACCCTTTAGGGGGAGCAGCCGGTTTGGTGAATTTATTTCACCAAATACCGCGCGAGAGGGGTGAACCCCTCTTCAATCTTTTTTTGGAGAGTTTGATCCTGGCTCAGGATGAACGCTGGCGGCGTGCCTAATACATGCAAGTCGAGCGGTAAGGCCTCTTCGGAGGTACACGAGCGGCGGACGGCTGAGTAACGCGTAGGAACGTACCCCAAACTGAGGGATAACTGCTCGAAAGAGTAGCTAATACCGCATGTGCTCTAAGGAGTAAAGCTTCGGCGGTTTGGGAACGGCCTGCGTAAGATTAGCTTGTTGGTAAGGTAATGGCTTACCAAGGCGACGATCTTTAGCTGGTCTGAGAGGATGATCAGCCAGACTGGGACTG
>CAYTOC010000017.1:0-18147 GCA_964439405.1 uncultured Candidatus Saccharibacteria bacterium | reverse complement strand
GGCATTGCATTCGCCATTGCCGGGCTGGTGGCGGTGTTGATTGTCGTGTACGGCGGTGTGCGCTTTATCGCCTCGCGCGGTAACGCCAGCGAAACGGTTAAGGCACGCAATACTATCTTGTATGGCCTGGTTGGTCTGGCTGTCGTACTGCTCGCCACAGCAATAGTGTCATTTACGATCGGTATATAAAGATGAAGAAACTTGCCCTATTTATTGCCACAATTATCTCACCACTTATGCTTGTGGCTACGCCAGCCTATGCACAGTTTGAGGAGGTGTGTAAAAATCCGGATGCCGCAAGCTCGCAAATCTGCCAGGACAACAAAGACGAAATTGTCGGTAGTAAGGGCATCATTACTCGCATTATAGAAGTTATTTCCGTGGTTGGTGGTATCTTGGCGGTGATTATGATTATTGTGGGCGGCTTGATGTATATCCTTGCGCGCGGTGATGCAGGCAGGGTTAAAATTGCCAGAGAAGCTATTGTGTATGCGCTGATTGGGTTGGTGGTCATTGCCCTGGCCAATGCGATTGTAGCACTACTTATAAGTACGACGTAAAGAGGAGAAACGATGAATATCAGCGTATTATTACAAAAATCAAAACTGCTTATAACAAGCCTATTTGTACTGGCTTCGGCTGCTGCCGTGGCAGTAGCAGCCACGCCAGCGTATGTCGGTGCGCAAAGCCCGCAGCAGCAGGCCTGCGAGTCAATCCATGGCCCTGGATCATGGGATGCTGGCTCAAATAGTTGTAGCGATGGCGAACAACAGCTTAACGGTGTGATTAATAGAGTTGTTAATCTCTTCAGTGTGATTGTCGGTATTGCGGCCGTGATTATGATCATCGTTGGCGGCTTCCTGTACGTTACCTCTGGCGGCGACAGTAGTAAGCTTACGAATGCAAAACATACCATTGTCTATGCGCTTATTGGTCTGGTGATTGCTGCCCTGGCTCAGATCATCGTACGCTTCGTACTTGACCAGGCTGTCTAGACAGGCTACTTGCTTAACAGGGCTAGCACGTGATATAACTGAACCCAAGAATAATCGAAAGGAAAATCACAGATGATTCAAACACTTAAAAAGAACATAGCGCTTTTTGTCGCAGCAGCCGTGCTACTTCTCGGCTTTAGCTTGGTTGCCGTAATGCCTGCCGGTGCTGCCGACATACAGGAGAGCGTCTGTTCTGGTGCTAATGAAATTCAACTTGGCGGCACTTCTGACTGTGTTGAAGGCCAAGGTGAGGACGAGCTCAACGCTTTGATTACAAACATCGTTAACATTTTCTCAGTGATCGTCGGTGTAATCTCCGTAATTATGATCATCTATGGTGGTTTCCGTTACATCACCTCTGGTGGCGACAGTACGCATGTTGGTAGCGCAAAAAACACTATCATGTACGCTATCATCGGTTTGGTGATTGTTGCCCTGGCTCAGATCATCGTACGCTTCGTACTTGGTCAAGCTACAAGCCTCTAGTATTGCGAACAATACTGGCAAATGGCCCTCCGGCAGCGGAGGGCCATTTTGTGTCGGGTTGACGTAGCATTAGTATTTTATTATAATGTTTCCATTATGGCATTTACTTCTACGCAGAAAATTATCAAAGTCGGCTCGAGTAGCGGCGTTATCCTACCTGCAAAAGCCCTGAAAGAGCTTGGTGTGCACGCTGGTGATGAGATTGAAGTAACTGCCCGCGTAAAATCTGCCCCAGTTACGGATAGCGAAGTTCTGCAAACGGCCTCAGCAATACTGGAACGTTACAAGCAAGATTTTAAGAACCTAGCTAACAGATGAAGAATATTACCCTAGAGCAAATACTACAGCTCCACGTGCTGGCGGTGCGGCTGTTTGGCGGCTCTGATGGTGTCAGAGATTTCGGTCGACTCGAGTCGGTACTAGCTACGCAGACACAAGAGGTATTTGGCCAAGAGCTCTATGACGATGTTTACACTAAAGCCGGTGCCCTTGTCCGCGGTATCATAGGTGATCATCCGTTTGCTGACGGTAATAAGCGCACGGGCATGCTTGTAGCCATAACTTTCTTAGAGGTCAACGGGCTGCTGTTTACTGCCGCACCTGGAGAGATAGAGGATTTTGCGGTGCAGATTGCTACTGAGCATCTAGATGTTCCGCAGATAGCGGCTTGGCTGCAAGAGCGCAGTAAGAGCTAATCCACGCCTCCCTGCCAGCTAGAATCCCAAGGTCTGCCACTTTTCATCTGTTTTTCGTTTTCGGCAGAGAGGTGCGGAGTAGCTCTAAAGCAAATTAAAAAACCGCCCGGGTTTCGGGCGGTTTTACTAAAACGCAAATTCTTTTAGAGAACCTGGATCTTTTTAACTGTGTCTTGCTTGACCTTAGTAAAGCTGATGGTCAGTACGCCGTCTTTGAGCACGGCTTCGATCTCATCCTCTTTAACAGGTACTGGCAATGCTAGAGAGCGAGAAAATTCGCCCCAGTAACATTCTTGCACGAAGTAGTTCTCTACCCCGTCCTCAACGCCAGAGCTGAGTGTACCACGTACGGTCAGCGTGTTATCGGCGATGCTTACATCGAGATCGTTCTTGTTCACACCTGCGGTGCGAGCCTTCACAATGAGCTTCTCACGTGTTTCGTATACATCGACTGCAAGCTGGCCTGGGATTGCCTCTTCTTCGTCCCATTCGTCTTGTCCTGCTACTGCTTGAATACCTGGATCCTCAGCCACAATTGGTGCATCATCGTCACCAAGAAAGGCTGCGGTCAGCTCATCTTCTTCCAGAAGCAGATCATCATCGCGACTGTTTCGCGCCATAGTTGTTACCCTCCATTATGGTTTTCAAAAACTTGCGTTAGCCTCTTTGGCGACCGCTTTACCTTTTTGGTAAACTTGCGTTAGCCTTTCCGGCAAACTTGCGTTTTTATGTTGCTGCTAGTATAGCTTAGGTAAGTAACACCTTGCAACCGCTTCGTTACATATTTACAACACATAAAATACAACAGGCTGAAATGTATGCTGAAAACACTTGATTCTCTTCTTGGGCTTATCGCTCCGCACCAATGCCTCGGCTGTGGCCGAGACGGCGGGCTGTTATGCGCAGACTGCCAGGAGCTTCTGCCTGTAACAGTTCCCCGCTGCTATCGGTGCGCTGCAACGACCCAAGGAGGTCGGACGTGCCGCAGCTGTCGGCGCAGTAGTCCGCTTCGTGAGGTGAGTGTGTATGCTGATTATGATGGCTTTGCCGAAGCGCTTGTGGGCCATTTGAAGTTTGAGCATACGATTGCAGCCGCACCACTCATCGCCTCCTACTTGAATCAATTGATTACCACTGATGGCGCGGTCATTGTGCCCGTTCCCACGGCAACTGGCCGAGTGCGGCTTAGAGGCTATGATCAGGCTCTTCTGATTGCAAAACATGCCTCCAAGCTTAGCGGCCTGCCCTATTCTGATATCTTGGAGCGGTTTGGCCAGGTGCGCCAGACTGGCAGTGGCCGCCGTGAGCGCCTCGCACAGCTTGAAGGAGCGTTTGCCGTAAAGCCACGTGTGGTTATACCTCACTCCGTACTACTCGTGGACGATGTGGTAACTACCGGTGCTACTTTAGAATCTGCCGCTCGCGTGCTGCGCCGAGCTGGAGCAAAGCACGTCTCTGCCCTAACATTTGCCCGCGCAATATGAACCAAATAAAAAACCCACCTTGCGGTGAGTCATTTATTTCTGGCGGAGGGGGAGGGATTCGAACCCTCGAAGCCTCTCGACTTGGCGGTTTTCAAGACCACTGGAATAAACCACTATCCGACCCCTCCAAACAGCGTGTAACGTTCCAAGTGTTTGGGGTTGCTGCTGCCGACTATTCTAAAGTATTTCTTGATATCTGTAAAACGTTCTATGTTCACACTACGATGTTGTCGCTCTTTGCTCCGTATGTCCAGGCTTGTGAGTCCATCATAGATTGATTGACGTAATCTAGGCGAAGCGCTCACAAAAGCCATACGAGGATATGCGTATACTCCTTGAGGTCTCATATGTTTTTCGAGAAAGATGCCGCCGTCCGTATCAAAGATTCCTCTCAGACATGCCGCCAGTAAATCAGGGTCTTTCTTGAAAGCCTCGGGGATATCGATACCGGCTCTAACTTTGTCTCCTAACGGTAGTCCTAGCGACAAGAGGAACTCAACGATGTCTCTCGACGATACGACAATATTCGTGCAGTCTGCGGGTAATTTTGGGCGCAGAGTTGATTCCAGGCCGAACAGACGTTTTATTAGTGCGTTGACATAGACAATGTACTCTTTGTCGGTAGTTGTATTAAGGCTCACAATTGCTTGGTAGGGAGTTATTGAGCCGTCACCAATCATAATCCCAATAAATTCCGCTAGATAAGGGCTCATTTTCGGTCGTAAAATAACTTTACGAGCAAAGATATCGGTGGTCACTGAAGCCCTTGCTATATAGGAGTTAGTGCCACCCTTCACCCTGCTATCTCTTGACCCAGGAGGCCCGTATCGTCGTAGGTAGGTGTTGCCCCCTTGTTTCCCTGCGCTAGATTTTCTTTTCCTGTCATCGATGTGAATAACGTTGAGTTCAGATTCGCTTGCTCCTGACGCTGCGACAAGCTTTTGAAATGCATCGCTCGGAATGGAAAATTTGCCGCGCCTCCAATCCGAAATAGTTCTTTCGTGCACCCCAATAGTCACAGCAAGACTCGCGATTGTATGCCCTTTTATTGCAAGCAATTCAAACAGGTTTTTACAACTCGTTGCATCCAACTTAGCACGCATGAGTGGCGGAGTCATATGTTCATTATACTACTTGAGCACATCTCTAACGCAAAGTCTTTAAATAACAGATATAGACTGTTATAATTTAGTGCTGAGTTGTACGTAAGTATCACTTAGTTTTGGAGAGGTACCCAAGTGGCTGCTGCGTGAAACGTAAATTACTGGACGGTTTCCGTCCCCGAGATTTATGCGCACACAGGAGTCACGTGAATTTCACATGACTGCACATGCAAGGAGAGGTACCCAAGTGGCTGAAGGGGACGGTTTGCTAAATCGTTAGTGGGGCGAGAGTTCCAGCGAGGGTTCGAATCCCTCTCTCTCCGCCAAACAAAGAATCCACCCATCAGGGTGGGTTTTTTGTTTGGCTAAGGGGATCCGAACCCGAAATAGTGAACGTAAGTGAACGAAGGGTTCGGCGTAGTGAATGAAGACAGAAAAGTGTTTACATTTTTCTGCGAATGAACGGAGGAGCGGAATGAAATGAAGCGATATCCCTCCTACCTCTCTCCGCCCATAAACCCGCTACCATGCTACAATAATGCTTATGCAACCTAATGAGCCAGGCCAGGTCTTCACTCCTGGTAGTCCAGAGCAGATGCAACCGAACGAGCAGCCGTCCTCGGCAAATCTAACCCCTGTTCCGGCTGCACCAGAGCCTGCTTCTGCAGAATCTGAGTCCGTTCCGGCTTCAACTGAGGCGAAGCCTGCATTGCCTGCTGCTCAGCCTGAACAGCCAGAAACAGCACCGCCCAGCGTACCGACGGGTCTGCAGGCAGTTGATGAGCCTTCGTCCCCCCAGCCCGTACAGGATGTTAATTGGACCGCATCTGAATATATCGCGCACCATAAATCAGTTGGCTGGTACGTACTATTAGGAGCCGTGACGCTAGTGGTTGCTGTAATCGTGTATTTTGTGACTGGGCGTGACATCGTTGCGGCCATTGCTATTGCCGCTGCTGGAGGTGTCTTTGGTATTTATGCGGCCCGCAAGCCACAGGTGCAGGAATACGCAATTACTTCTGCGGGTATCAGTATCGGCCAGAAAACATATCCGTTTAGTGACCTAAAATCATTTGCTATCGTAGATGAAGGTGCGCTGTCAAATATCACCTTTATTCCGCTCAAGCGCTTCATGCCAGCAATTTCTATTTATTATGACCCAGCTGACGAAGAAGCAATTGTAGCAACGCTCAGCGCCTACTTGCCTGTCGAGCAGCGGCGTCATGACCCGATCGACCGCTTGATGCAGCGGATTAGATTTTAGTTAGTCGCTTAAAAAAGCGCCAGATAAGCCAGTTTCTGCCATATACGAAATAGCCGATGCTGAATAGATGGCCGAATGAAAGAATACGTTTATTCACTGCTCCCTCGAGCATAGCGTTTTTCGGTAAGACGACGCCATCAAGCACCGGACGAAGTGTCATAACTCGTGTGCGATCTGTTGGGCTGAGACTCTTTATGTTCTTAGGAAGTACCTTTACCGACTCGCGAAAGCGCGGATTTATTTTCAGTGCGGCTTCAGGGAATGATTCAGTGCCACTCAGTGCGCCACAGATACAAACCACGCCGTTAATGCTGCTCTTACGCTCTGCGTAGGCATTTATAACGGCACTGGCGCCTGCGCTCGCACCGATGAGTGATACGGTCGCCCTCTGCTCTTTTAGCTCGTCAATTCGTGTAAGCAACTTTTTGAGCCGAGTCTGAAACGTTTCATCACCTGCCCACTGAATGCGGAATATCTCGACACGATTGCCAAACAAGCTCCAGCTGCGAAATAGCTGCTTCTGCAACCACAGCGCAGTCTTCCGCCCGTCAAACAATCCTGGCACGTAAATAATCGTATGCTTCACAAAAGGAATTATAGGGTATTTGGCAGTACATTACGGTCTGGAACTTTCTATTGTCCAGGGAAAAGAGCAGCCAGACAAAAAGTCACGCCTTTTTTGCCTGCGCGATGAGAAAAACATCGGGGTCCCCACGAAAACGAAGTTTTTGAGGGGTTTAGCCGTAGGTTTGTCTCATGGAGTTTGGCGGAGAGACAGGGATTTGAACCCTGGGTACCGTTGCCGGCACACTGCTTTTCGAGAGCAGCACCTTCAACCACTCGGTCACCTCTCCAGCCTCACTATTTTAACAGATGAGAGCTCATGCATGTCATACTGTAGGGATGAGCAAAAAGTTATTTTCGAAAGATTTCCTGTGGGGCGCTAGTACGGCGAGCCATCAGGTAGATGGTGATTCGCACAATCAGTGGAGTGAATGGGAACAAGCTCAGGCGGAGCAGCTTGCCCGCACAGCAGAAAAACAACTATCGTGGTTGCCAAGCTGGGAGCGCATCGCTAAGACCGCAACATCGCCCGAAAATTATATTTCAGGTCGCGGCGTGGAACATTATGAGCGCTACGAAACAGATTTTGATCTACTCAGCCAGCTTGGTATGAACAGCTTCCGCTTTGGCATAGAATGGTCGCGGCTTGAACCAGAAGAGGGCGTATGGGATGAGCGCGCGATTGCGCACTACCATGCCTATTTTCGAGCACTGAAGTCGCGTGGGATTACACCGGTCGTAACGCTGTGGCACTGGACAATGCCGGTGTGGTTTACGGATATGGGTGGTTTTGAAAAGCGGCGGAACCTGCGGCATTTTGAGCGCTATGTGCAGAAGATTATTGAGCTGTTTGGTGAAGATATGCCCTATGTAATTACTTTGAATGAGCCGAATGTCTATACAATTTTAAGTTATGGCACGGGCATATGGCCACCACAGCGTAAGAACCCCCTTCTGGCGCTGCGCGTATACCGCAATCTTGCAGAGGCACATCGAAGGGCATATCAAATCATTAAACAGACCCGTGCTGGAATACAGGTAGGAATCGCCGCGCAGCTTGGTGATATGCGCCCTAAAAATGCGAAAAACCCTATAAATCATGCGGTGGTTGGTCTACGGCAGTACGCCTGGAACTGGTGGTTTTTGAACCGCATCCGTCGGCAGCAGGATTTTATCGGACTGAATTACTACTTTACTGAATATATTGACTCGTTTGGTCGTATCAAAAATCCCCCTGCTCCGCTGAGTGACCTGGGCTGGTACATGGAGCCAAGCGGCATAGAATCGCTTTTGCAGAATGTATGGCGCCGCTACAAATTGCCAGTCATCGTTACAGAGAATGGGCTAGCCGATGAGGCGGATGCGCACCGAAGCTGGTGGATTACAGAGACAATCGCAGCGCTTCAACGAGCACAAGATGCAGGCGTAGATTTGCGTGGCTATTTGCACTGGAGTCTTCTGGACAATTTTGAATGGGCATATGGCTGGTGGCCAAAGTTTGGGCTTGTTGCGGTTGACCGTCATACGATGCAGCGTACCATTCGTCCAAGCGCCAAGGTATTTGCACAAATTATCGAAGGCTAGACCTAGTATTATCTCTAAAATTATGCTAGGATATCATCTGTTACAGTTTCCTAGGGAAAGGTAGCAGTGAGGCTTGTCCCGGCTTGTCGGGATTGGCTTTGCCAACCGAACGTTGAAGGAAAACCGTAGGTTGTCCTTCAAGAAGAGGACGCGTAGCTCAGCTGGATAGAGCGTTGGCTTGCGGAGCCAAAGGTCGCAGGTTCAAATCCTGCCGCGTTCACCAAAGAAAGAGCGTCACCGAAAGGTGGCGTTTTTTCTTTGGCAATGAAGTATTTTTGAACCTACGATCTGGTGGCGGTGCCGCCAGCAGTCTTCAAATCCTGCCGCGTTCACCAAGAAAGAAGGTCAGCCAAAAGGCTGGCCTTTTTTCTTGGCTGACCGGAGGAGTGAAATGAAATGGAGCGATATCCTGCCGCATTCACCAAATCAAGTATTCCTCGAAAGGGAGGTTTTTGATTTGGTCGTGGTGAGAGTAGCCTCATGGTACTTATTTGTGCTAATTTTCTGGCAATCGCATCGAATAATTAGTACTATATGGCTATGGATGAAGTGGGGTTGGGTAAACTCCTGCAGCAGGCACGCAAGAAGGCGGGGCTCACGCAGCAGGAACTGTGTCAGAAATCAGGCTTAAGCTACTCGACGCTTGCCAAGATTGAGCGTGGTGCTATTAAGGCTCCATCTATTTTTACGATTTACGCCATTTCTGGGGCCCTAGAAACAACATTAGACGGCCTACTCGGTATTTCCCCGCTTCCAGTGCAAAACGCCAAGAAAACGGCTAAGAATGGCACAAAATTTGTCTTCTTTGATGTGAATGGCTGTATTGTGCAGTTCACGCATAATGCCTTTACCAAAATGTCTCAGGAAAGCGGCGTATCAGTAAGTGACATCCAGTCGGTGTACTGGGAGTTTGAAGAAGATACCAATCGCGGCACGCGCTCGGTTGAAGATTTTAACGCCGCACTAACCAAGCTGCTCGGCTACGAGGTTGATTGGCTCGACTATTACTTGCAAACTACGGAATCTATTGGCGGTATGCACGAACTTTTGACCTGGGTTGCTGAGCACTATCGCATCGGGCTACTCACTAACAGTATGCCGGGCTTCGTCGACGCACTACGAGCCACCGGTAAAATACCAGCGATTGAATTTGATGTTATGGTCGACTCGTCAGAGGTTGGCACACTCAAACCAGAGTCCGCTATCTATGAAGCAGCGCTTGAAAAAGCCGGTTTCAGCGGCAAGGAAATCTTATTTGTAGATGATTTACAGGCCAACCTTGCGGCGGCACAACGCCAGTTTGACTGGAATACCGTTTGGTTTGATCCGTATCGCCCTGATATCTCAATAGCGACTATCCGCCAAGCACTTGAGACTAGCTAAACATGCTAAGTGCTAAAGCGCTGGTGTTCGCGCTCTAAACTCGCTCGGGTTTCGCGAGCCTCTACTAGCTGGTCATGCGTTTGCTGCACAACAGCGTGCGGCGCATTATCGACGTAGGCTTTATTCGCAAGGCGTGCCTCAAGCCCGGCAATGAGCTTGTCTTGGCTCGCGAGCTTCTCTGCTAGCTCGTTGGCATATGACTGAGCAGTCGCTAGATCAATATCCAGCCAACAACGTACTTCTGTTTGCGTGAGGTAAATACCTGTTCCGTCCTCTACCTGTTTTACTTCCTGCAAACGTGCCATGCGTGCCACGAGTTCGGCATTAGCTTCAAGTAAAGGCGCCTTGGTGTAGTACAGCGTAACGCCGGAAGCTTTCAGCGCCTGGCTGATATAGCGAGCCTCGGAAATGATACTCTTAAGCTCTTCAAAGGTTGCAATCTGACCACTGTTAGTGTGCTCTGACTTTGGCCAGTCATGGTTAACAAGCAGCGTATCGTGCCAGCCAAGCGCTTGCCAGATGGTTTCTGTCACAAACGGAGCTAACGGGTGCGCGATTGTTAGGACACTTTCCAGAACATGTGCGAGCATCTCGGGGTTTGGCTGTGATTTTGAGGCTTCAATGTACCAATCGGCTACGTCGTCCCATACGAAGTGATAGAGCTTTTCGTACGCTTCACTAAAACGGTATTCGTCGAAGTCAGCAGCTATTGCCTCCGCAGAATGTTGTAACTTATTCAACACCCAGTGATCAGCGGGCGTTTGCGGCTTGACCTTACCAGGCTTGAACTCCTCGCCTACCGTGTCGGCAATGAAGCGTGAAATATTCCAGAGTTTGTTAGCAAAGTTACGTGCTTCCTCAACGCGGCGGATGTCATAACCTCTGTTAACCGCTGGTGAGCGCCCGGCGACGATGCCCATACGCAGTGCGTCAGAACCATATTGTTCGATGACGGGCAGCGGATCGACCACATTACCGATGCTTTTGCTCATCTTTGAGCCGTCTGCAGCCATGACGTAGCCGTGGATGTAGACTGCCTTAAAGGGTACTTTGCCAGTGACGTACAGGCCCAACATAATCATTCGTGAAACCCACGGGTAGAGGATCTCGCCCCCCGTCTCCATAAGGCTCAGCGGATAAAAGTCCTTGAGCTCTTTGTTGTCTGGGTACTCAAGGGTGGCATATGGCCAGCTGCTGCTAGAGAACCACGTGTCAAACACGTCTGGATCGCGGCGGTAGGTCTTGCCGTCGATTTCAATGAATTCTTCTTGTACCTGTTCGTCGTATATCCAGTCATCTGGCTCGTCGATGTTCTGGAAGGCGGGGATGGGGATGCCCCAAGCGATTTGACGGCTGATGTTCCAATCTCGCAGGTTCTCTAAATAGCCGATAAGCTGCTCGCGCTTGGCATCTGGATAGAATGTAATCTCCCCTGCCCTAAGCTTCTTGATCGCCGGTGCGGCAAGCGGCTGCATATCAATAAACCACTGTTCACGGAGGAGCGGCTGGATAACGGTACCGCATTTGTAACAGTGTCCAACACTGTGGTCGTGCTCTTCTACGGCAACTAACAGACCCTGCTCTTCTAGTGCCTTGATTGTCTGCTCCCTGCCCTCTTTAACATCCAGGCCACGAAACGCGTCTGGCACTTCGGTCAGCTTGCCTTCGTGGTCAATGACGGTGATTTTTGGTAAGTCGTGGCGCTGCCCTACTTCAAAGTCGTTCGGGTCATGGGCGGGCGTAATCTTAACGGCGCCAGTACCAAACTCACGATCTACAAAATCATCAGTGATAACTGGTATGTCGCGCTCGGTCAGCGGCAAGCGCACTGTTTTACCTACGTAACTCTTATAGCGCTCATCCTCTGGGTGAACGGCTACGGCAACGTCGCCAAATAGCGTTTCCGGACGCGTTGTCGCGACTACTAGCTCCCCATTTCCGTCTGTTAGCGGGTAGCGAATCTGCCAGATTTTGCCCTGCTCTTCTTTATACTCCACCTCAATATCAGCAAAGGCTGTACCATGGAAGGTACAGAAATTTACGAGGCGCTCACCCCTGTATACTAGCTCATCATCCCACAGTTTTTTAAATGTTTTGTAGGCGCGGCTGACAATTTTTTCATCAAGGGTGAAGGTAAACTGCTGCCAGTCACAGCTAATGCCGAAGCGCCTAAACTGTTCGTTAAAATTTTCGCGGTTTTGTGCTACGAAATCCCAGATGCCGGTATACAGCTCTTCTCGATTGAAATCGAAGCGGCTTTTCCCTTCTTTTGCGAGGTGCTTTTCGTACACTACTTGCGTTTCAAACCCCGCATGGTCTGCGCCGGGCACCAACAGCGTGCGTTTGCCACGCAATCGCTGATAGCGAATGGCGATATCCTCAAGACTCGCAGTCAACGCGTAGCCGATATGTAGATTGGCATTAGCATTTGGCGGTGGCATGACGATACTGTAGGGGTCGCCCTTGCCTTTTGGCGCGAAGGCATTTGCCTTCTCCCAAAGAGCATAAATGTCACGTTCATAGAGGTTTGGATCATAAGTCTTAGAAAATTGCATCATCTCAAAGTGTAACACTTTGAGAGTCATCTGTCATCTGTTACCAGTCACCGGAGAACTCGTACGAATAGCTGACTAATGCACGGCTTCAAGCGTGTATTTATTTTTCACGTGAAATCGGGCACAAACAAATACAAAGCTTTCACATGAAAACTCTCTACAAGATTGTGTCTGACTTGTTTTTGGTTTTGTTTTCTTTTTCGAACGTACATCCACGAACTTCGAGCTGTGGAGTGCCCACCAACGTTTTTGTTTTCACTAGTAAGCATAAGCTATAACAGGGGTGGTTGTCAAGACGTATTTACTTGTAAGCATAAGTATGTTATAATAAAAAATATATGCATACTTCGGAACGCTGGCTCAGGCATGTGATTGATCCTGGTGAAACACTACCTCCGGTACAGTTGCGAGTGCAATCACGCACATATGAAGTGGAGACGTATGGTGCGTACGCTTTGAGTAGTTGTGTCGGGCGCATTTCGATAGGTAGAGAGAACACGTATGATGCATTTGCCGTCCGAAGCAGTTATGTCGACGAACAATTGCAAGGCAAGGGATATGGGCTTTCGATGTACCTTGGCGCGGCCGCCCTCGCTTATATTGCAGGATTTGAACTACGATCCGATAGCATGGTGTCTCGTGATGCCGCTAGGGTATGGCTTCGACTGCAGAACAAGGGGCTTGCACACATAGAAGAGCCCTTTCACTGGCGGGGTATGGAGGAGTATTCGCACAAAGGGGCTGCTCGATTCATAGAGCTTCAAGCGCTCAATAAGCTACATCGAGAGGTTGGGGTTGATTTCGAGAGAGAAGGGGTCAGCGGTCGGTTGGCCGTGGCTGGCCTTGAAACAGCCGAGCGTGGCAATCATGGCACCGTTGTCGGTGCAGAGTTTGGGGTCAGTGTACTCGATGACGATTTCTGGCAATCTGTCTGATAATTGTCGCCGCAGCTCTTGATTAGCAGCGACGCCGCCGGCGATCACAACACTGGCAGGATTGAACTCATGAAATGCTTTTGTGGCTTTATCGACAATCGTCTCAACCGCTACACGCTGGAAGCTGGCTGCAATATTTGCTTTCTGAGCCTCAGAGAGGCGCTCTGACAGCTTTGTAGAAGGGAAGGTGTAATCCTCGCCGATTTCCTTCTGCGCAAGGCGCAGAACGGCTGTCTTAACCCCAGAAAAACTGAAACTATAGCTGTCATCAAGGTGCGCTTTGGGCAAATGATACGCGTTTGGGTTGCCCTCAAGCGCTTTTTTGCTGAGGCTGGGGCCGCCAGGGTAGGGGAGGCCAAGGATTTTCGCCACTTTATCAAAGGCTTCACCGATGGCATCGTCGCGTGTTTGCCCCAATAAGGTGTAGTCAAAGTGATCTCGAAAGAGCACTAATTGGCTGTGCCCACCACTGACAATCACCGCCAAGACGGGGAACTGTGGCTGAGCTTCGGGCAATATGTAGCCAGGCAGGGAAGTTTCGGTTAAGAAGTTGGCATAGACGTGACCCTCAACGTGATTGATAGCGTAGAGCGGCTTGTTTTTGGTAATTGCCAGGGTGCGAGCGGTCATAACGCCAACGAGCAGCGAGCCGCCAAGCCCTGCGCCGTAGGTCACAGCAATCCCGTCAATCTGACCCCATGGGTCAGATTGTGTCTCCTGTCGTCTGTCTCCTGTCACTTGTTCTGAATTGTCTGGAGACTGAAGACTAGAGACTGATGACTCGGCGGCCTGCCGAACGGCAGCGTCGACGATAGGGATAATGGCCTCAATGTGGCTACGGGCAGCGATTTCCGGCACCACGCCGCCAAACTCGGCATGCTGATCCATACTGCTGAACACAGCGTTAGATAACAGTTTATGGCCATCCTCTACAACGGCAGCGGCAGTTTCGTCACAACTTGTTTCAATTCCCAGGATACGCATTTCTATCAAGTATACTAGGCTTTATGAACCGAGTGAAACGCATGATTAAGGCACTGTTTCCCAAGAAGCTGCGAGAGAAGTTGTTGCCACTGTATCACCTGATTGAAGCGGTATTTTGGAGTACGCTTGCTGGTTTTCCGGCACGCGGCCTGAAAGTCATAGGTATCACCGGCACAAACGGTAAAACTTCGACGACGTTCTTAATCCACCGCATGCTTGTCGAAGCTGGCTATAATGCCGGGCTTATGACCACAGTAGCGTACGGGGTAGGGAAAGATATCAACGATCAACCCGGACATGCTACAAACGTACCGATTCGGGAATTTTTGCGTCGCCTCAAATTGATGAAACGACAAGGCATGGACTGGCTGGTGCTTGAAACGACGTCGCATGCTTTGGCGCAGCATCGAGTGTGGGGTGTGCCCTATAGTATCGCAGTCCTGACCAACATCACCCACGAGCATCTGGATTATCACGGCAGCTTTGAAGCCTACCGGCAAGCAAAGCTCCGTCTGTTTCAGCGAACAAACCGCAATAAAAAAGGCTTGCGCATGGGTATTATCAACAGAGAAGACCCAAGTAGTGAACTATTCGCCGCCGCCGTGGCCAATCCGGTACTCTATGGGACTGAACACGCCGATTTGCGAGCAACAAATATCCAGCTTTCAAGTAGTGGCATTGCATATGATGTGACGGCTGGTGGTGAAATTATTCACATTCAAGCGAATTTGCCAGGAAGTTTCAGCGTCTATAATTCCTTGGCTGCAGTCGGTGTGGGGCAAGCGCTTGGTTTGAGCAGCCAGCAAATAGCGGAAGGCATTGCTGCGCTTGAGGGGGTCGAGGGGCGCATGACACGAGTTGACGAAGGGCAACCGTTCTCAGTTATAGTCGACTTTGCACACACTCCAGATAGCTTCGAGAAACTATTTAAGGATCTGCGGCCAATCGTGAAGGGCAAGTTAATTGTATTATTCGGCTCAGCTGGTCGCCGTGATACCGCGAAGCGGGCAGTGCAGGGACGTCTAGCGGGAAAATATGCGGATGTCGTGGTGCTAACAGAGGAAGACGACCGTGACGAAGACGGCAATGCAATCTTGCGGCAAATCGCCGAAGGCGCGATTGCCGCCGGCAAAACAGAAGGCGAAAACCTGCATTTGATTCTCGACCGCACCGAAGCAATTACCTTTGCACTGAAACAAGCTAAAACCAAAGACGACACCGTATTACTCCTTGGCAAAGGCCACGAAAAAATCATCGAACGCGCCGATGGCGAGCACGAGTGGGATGAAATTGCGGTAACCCGACGTACTCTTAAGAACACGTAATGTGATTACCGCTAATTATCAAGAGTAAGCGTAGTGCAGCGGATGGAGCCGCCGCCTTTGCCGATTTCTGGGTTTCTTAAGGTTATTACCTTGAGGCCGTGGGCTTCAATTGCCGCCTGATAATTTGGTGCGCCAGCATTCATAATGACCGTCTCGCCTGTCGAAACAAGATTAGCCGCGAAAGCCTTCGTGGCTTCCTCAAACGATAGTTCAATTTTATCGACGCTATCAAAACTCTCCAGCACAGCGCGTGATTCAGGGGTAAACGCGTCAGGGCACCAACCGATTAAACCTTTTTGCTCACCGTCTGGCTGTTTCAAAACTGACAGCGCGAGGTCAATGTCATAGAAAAAGCTATCCGGCCAGCCGCTGGCGCTATTAATAACCGGTTGATTCTGCGCATCAAGCTCAGGAATTGTCTGCAGCTGGATGAGCTTGTAGCCAAGCGTTTCTGCCGCGAATTGCTGCGCCTCTGGCTCAGAGCGGTAGCCCATCCCAGCGAATAGGTACTCGCCGCAGGGCAGTGCGTCGCCTTGGCCACTGAATCTGTACGATTCTGGCGCGCGCAGTACCGTTTTACCTAGGGCGCGCAAATAACGCTCGGCATATGCCTCTTCAACTTCGCGGGCGTTTGGCAGGCGAGCAAGGATGGCGGTATCTCCGCGTATCAGCGCCCAGTTTGCGGTATATATGCCGTCTTGGGCGTTTTCCGGCGGCGGAACTTGCGTGACAGCTACGCCTGCACCTTCAAGAGCTAACCGAATGGCGCTGTGTTCTTGGCTTGCTAGGTGTACGTCAACCGGTACGGAGGCGTCCATGTAGGGGTTAATTGCCGCGGAATCCGAAAAATATTCCGCACCGGACATTAAAAGGTGTTGATTGAAACGTCTGCTCATTGCCGCTGTCTATTATGTCATAAAACGAAAGAACCGAGTTTGCGAGTGAAAGTGTGTTGGGGTGAGAGAGGCTGATACGGCCATCAAATCTCACGCACTTTCGGTGCAAACTCGGCGGGGTGCCAAGTGGCACAGGGTTCTCTCACGGGCTGTGAGTAGTCCTGTGCCACCTGGCGACGTCACGAGGACGTGGTGTGGGTGGGCTGGCTGCCGTCAGCGAAGACCGGCAGGTTGCGCTTGCCGTTGACCGTCTGGTCGATGAGCTCGCAGATGCGGGCTCGGCGATCTGTCACGGTCTGTCCTTCGATGTTGCTGCAGCGAACTTCGACAACGAACCGACGACGATCGTCATGCTTGCCAGGCGGCAGGGTGCGCGGTCGTTGCGTCGAGTTGACGATGACGAAGTCCTCTCGAGAGAGGATCCTCTGTGCCATCGTAATCTCAGCGCTCGATGCCGAGTCGAGAAGCCACATCAGTGACTTCACCTTCGGATCCCGCGTCGGGTAGCAGCCGTGCCATGTTGCGTCCATGTATACCTTCTTCCGTAGAGGGTGGACTTAACTAGTTTACCATAAATCCTTTAAAAAATCAATCAAATCTGGTATACTAGGGATGTATGTCTAGTGAGATGCTTTATATAAGTGGAGAATCTAGAGAGCCAAGCCCACAGGCTCAATTTTGGCTTGCGCAATTTGCGGCGCGTGTTAAATTCGAGGAAGCGCTGGTGCGACAGTCGGAAGTCCCAAGCACGGAGCTTTACCTGATTAGCGGGCAAGATCATATAACCAAAGATGACATTGCCTGGTTTCGAGTCGCAGATGACGTGGAGGCTTTACTTGCTGGTAAGGGCGACGTTGAGGTATTACAAGTCGGACTGCCGATATACAAGCAAGAGGGTTGGCACGAGCGACCAGAAAGGGTGGCGCTTAAAGCCTTTTTTGATGACTCGTATTTGTTACTGAGCTCCAATGCAGATGAATTTGAAGCACTTGAGCGCCTAACTGCCGAGTCTGATTGGCAGGGCGCTTATCGAGATCTTGCTCAGAAAGTCAGAACGTACGATCTTGTCCCAGGACGTTTTACGGATCGCCAGGGTAGTAGTGTTTTTGCTTAAATTCGAATTTAATTGACGAGAAGTTTTGTAATCAAAAAAACCGATCAGTGATGGAGTGGGGCGCGAAGCTCGCTGCTCGGACATCGGTGATCGGTTTTGTTCCTCCGGGAGCCGGACGGCGCAGAGACCCTCGTGGGGTGCAACCTACGCCGTCCGGCGGTTGGTGAGGGCTGGTCAGGCAGCTGCAAGCCGGCGCAGGGCGGCTTTCTTTTGCCCTTGGCGTTCGTAGCGTGCGCGACGAATCTCTTGCTTCGCCTCTTCTGCTTCGAATTCGCAGACGATGCGGCCAATCTCCGTCAGCAGCTTGGTGCGAAGAGCCATCGGGTCATCCGAGCTCTTGAGCGGAAAGGTGAGGCAGCCAGACACCAGTCGGCAGTTCTCGACGCTTCCGCGCGCCTTCAGCAGGTGCTTCTTGAGCTTGTACTGCAGGTCGTTGCCGAAGCTGCCAACGTACACGTGCATGATGGTCTTGCCGTGCACACGTCTGATGTCGTACTCGATTTCCACCTCTCTGCCACGGTGCTTTGTGGCGTGCGTGTTGACGAAGTCGTTGAACCTCGACATGACCAACCCCTAACTATTTTGGAAGGAACAGGTAAGCACAAAGTAACATCATACTGTGAAAAGCACAATAGGTTCAATTGGTAACTATTCCCTCACAACAAGTAGTGCGTTACACGCGACTGCAGCTTACGCTGCTCCGGTTGTACTACGCTAGACCCTACTTGTAGTGAGGGTATAGTCACCGTTCAATTTCTACAGCGGTCTTGACGGTTTGTT
>CAYTOC010000016.1:0-20191 GCA_964439405.1 uncultured Candidatus Saccharibacteria bacterium | reverse complement strand
GAGCCTTTCGTTAAACTGTCCGCAGTCTACCAGAATGTGCAAGCTATGTGTACCCCTTCAAGGCGGCGTGATATACTTGCTTTCATGATAGTAATGCAGAACAGCCAATATTGGTTTACCGGCACTCCGCGTGACGGTTTGTTCTGTGTGCTTGCGTAAATAAAGACTCCCAAGGATATTGAAAAGACCGCCACATAAACGGCGGTTTTTTAATAATGTAGAACAAGGAAATGACAATGAGTGAAGCAATACAAATTCTAAGACAAAACAGCGTTGAAATAGACGCCAGCGACCACCGCTCCCCGGAAGATATCCTACAATCGCTGCAAGAGTTGGGCGTGCTAGCTGTTGGCACAAAACGAGACGAGTTACCCTATTTCGTCCGATAATGCAGTATAATATGACCTAAGATGAAACAGGTATCAGAGATTGATTTAGCCGAGCTGCAAGAGATGGCGGAGAAGATGTATGGCACGCTCGTAAAGGCGGATGTTGATATCGCCAAAAAGTTGCTCGTAGTGGACATGGAAATGCATGCTGATGGCGAAGCATATCTGCTAGAGCAAGGTTCGGAACAATCTGACTTGTGGGGGATTAACCTGCACCCCGATAAACACGGTACGGATGAATTTATAGAATTTGACTCGATGATTAATATTCGGCCAAGGCAGCAGAATCCATCACGCGATGTACTTGACCCTGCTGTGCGGCAACAGATTATTGCTTTTATTGACGAGATTGTCCATGAGTAGTCACGTTCTCGATAAAGAAAAATGGGCGCGTTTACCAGTGTTTGAACAGATGGGGAATATTAGCAGTGAAGTCGGCCGGACAATGAACGCGCTCAGGCGTGGTGATGAAGCAAGCGCGCAGGGCGCATTTCACCGTGGTCTTGATTTGATTGACGCAACAGCGGAAGCCTGGCCGGCGAAGCAGCATGGGCGCAAGAAGGAGCTTCTACGTAGCCGTGAATTATTCGCGACAGCAGTAGAAACTGGCAAACCGGATACAGATTTAGAGAACTACTATATGCAATATGCCATAGCAGCAAGGATGGGACGATAATATGAGTAAACCTGTAATACTGACTGGGATTCGGTCAAATCAAGAACCTACGATAGGTAACTATTTTGGAGCGATTTTGCCGTTGATTGACCTTGCTAAGACCAAGTCTAACGAATTTGATGTGAATATTTTTGTGCCGGATCTGCACAGCTTCACGACGCCGATTGACCACAGCCAGCTCTACGAGCAAACGCTACGTACCATCAGGCTATTTGTCGCCGCAGGACTGCCACTTGATAACGACAGCGTGCACCTCTATCGCCAGAGCTTTATCCCAGCGCACAGCGAACTCACCTGGATTCTCGATAACTTTACAGGTGTTGGTGAGATGGAGCGCATGACACAGTTTAAGGATAAATCTGCTAAGCTTTCCAGCGACCGCATTAGCGTAGGGTTATTTAATTACCCCGTGCTCATGGCAGCAGATATTCTGTTATACGGAGCGACGTACGTGCCTGTTGGTGATGACCAGACGCAGCACCTGGAGTTTGCACGTGATATTGGACAGCGGTTGAACAATCGCTTCAACCAAGAGCTTTTCACGATTCCAAAGTCTGTAAAAGAGCAGCACGCATTCTTTGGCAAAGACCAGGGCCTGCGCATTATGGATTTGCAGGATCCGAGCAAGAAGATGAGTAAGAGCGATGATACCGGCAAGGGTGTTATTTTCCTAAGTGATAGCCCAGAGGAAGCTGCAGCTAAAGTCATGTCAGCCACAACTGATAGCGATGGCAGTATTCACTTTAATAAAGAGAACCAGCCAGGCATCAGTAATCTACTTGAGATTTTGGCACTATTACGTGGCCAAGACTTGCAAGAAACTATCAAAGAATTTGAAGGCCAAGAACGCTATGGTGACTTCAAGAAAGTCGTAGCCGAGGCAACAGCCGAGTTCTTACGCGATTTCCAGGCACGTCTGCAAAATGTTGATGATACACAGCTCTTTGCCAAGTTAGAGCAAGACGAACAAACCAAAAACCAAGAAGCCAACCAAACCCTCCACAAAGTTCAGAAAGTCGTCGGTCTGCGCCCTTAGTCGTACCACTTTTCAATATTTGAGAATTATAGTATAGTATTCAGCAATGAAGAGGCATGAACAGCCAGAAATATCTCTGGAGTCAATCGAAGCGGGAATAACTCCATTGACCGCGAATCAACGATGGTTTTACTGTGGGAGGATGCGCGCCGAGCAAGAAACGGGTTGGCTTGTATCAAGCCCTGGCATTCTGATTGCCGACCTTAGTTTTCACTATGGCTTTGATGGCGTACAAGTCAGTGATGGGGCGTCGCTTACGCGGGCGCGTTTGCGGGGCTCTGAAGCGTCCCTGAACTATGAATCGGTGATTTCGTACGAATCGCACATGTTGCCAAAGGATGATAGCCCAAAGACTCTCAAGCGGTATGATAAAGCACTCGTTCCATACCTTCGTGAACCTGACCTGTGCCGTCATGTCGGAAGGTTGTCCATACTTGAGCCAGGTATGCCTATATTTAGGCCAATTAAGTCGGAAACTACCTTTTTCTTTGATCTTGATATGACAGAACGTGGCCAGCAGGTTGCGGTGAGTGGCCTTAATGTATTTCTGAATAATCGCTCGGCTATGATGCAAGGCGAACACGCGGAGAGCATTGAACTTGAGATTGAACGGGTTCGTGACTCGAATCGTAGGCGTGATGACGAGGCGCATAGAGCCTTGCATAAATGGGCGTTCGGTAAACGTGGCTGAACGTTCGCATACACGGTATACTAGGATCAGATGAGTAATTTAGACATTAGTCGGGCAGAGCGGCTCGATATGCGAGTGATCGCTATGCTGCCGCAATTGACGCGGTCTGCGGCGGTGCGGTTAATTGAAGATGGCAAAGTGACGGTTAACGGTGAGATACCAAAAAAGGCCGGCTATAAGCTTCGCGCAGGCGACGAGGTGAAAGTCGACTTTGATGTAGAGAAAGAAATGGCCATCCCTGAAGTTGAGCTGCCGATTATCTACGAGGATGATGACTGTGTGGTTATCAATAAGCCTATTGGCCTGCTGACGCATAGCAAGGGCGTTTTTAACCCTGAGGCGAGCGTTGCGTCGTGGCTCGGCAGCCATTTGGCGAACCTTAACGAAACAAGCCTGCTTGATCTTGAAGAAGACGTAGCCAATGGCAGCCCACGCAATCCGCGCGCGGGTATTGTGCATCGGCTTGACCGTGCAACAAGCGGTGTACTGATTCTTGCTAAAACACCAGCGGCGCTTAGCTGGCTGCAAAAGCAATTTGCTCAGCGCCGCACTAAAAAAGTGTATAGCGCTGTTATTTCTGGCCAGCTGAAAGAGCCCGAGGCCATGATTGACATGCCGATTGAGCGGAACCCGAAAGCCCCGGCAACCTTCCGGGTAGGCAGCAACGGCAAGCCAGCGCAAACAGCATATCATGTAACTCAGGAATCGGGCGACTATAGCCTCGTTGAACTCAAGCCAATTACTGGCAGAACGCACCAGCTGCGCGTGCATCTAAAGTATCTTGGCCATCCGATTGTTGGAGATACGCTGTATGACGGTGCGCCAGCGGAGCGGCTATTTCTGCACGCCGCATCACTGGAATTGACCTTACCAAACCGTGAAAGGAAGGTTTTCACGGCTGAAGTACCCAAAGAATTCAAGGATTTGCTGCGTGGATGAGCTTGTACTTCATGAGCGGACAAAGCGTCATATTACAGCGCTCCTGAAAGAACCGCCGCACGCTATTATTCTGCACGGGCCAGAGGGAAGCGGCAAAACCACACTTGCACGAGCTATCGCCGCTGAGATACTGGGTCTTTCACTCCCTGCACTCGCGAATTACCCATACGTCAGGCAATTTGCGCCTGAGAATGGCGTCTTATCTGTTGAGCAAGCGCGGGCAATAACCGGTTTTTTGCGTTTGCGGACAACGGGCGATAGGCAACTACGCCGAGTAATTATTATTGAACATGCGGGTGCCATGACACTTGAAGCACAGAACACAATCCTCAAGACGTTGGAAGAACCGCCTGTCGACACGGTGATTATCTTAACAGTTAATGATATACAGACTCTTCTACCTACGGTTTTATCGCGCGCTCAACGGGTTGACGTGCAAGTACCGCTTGAGGCGCAAGTGAAGGAGCGCTTTCTAACAAAAGGCTTTAATAGCACGAAGATTACACAGGCGTATGCGATGAGTGGCGGCTTGCCAGGGCTTATGGAAGCGTTGCTTGAGAATGATGATTCGCACCCATTAGTCGCGGCAGTAGAGCAGGCAAAGCAGCTTTTAGGCGCTACGGCCTTTGAGCGGCTCGCGCAGATAGACGGTATCATCAAGCAGAAACAACAGCAAGCTGTGGTATGGGCAATGATACGAATCGCCCAAGCTGCCATAGCTGGGGCAGCAGGCCGCCCAAGCGGGGATGCCGCTATTAAACGGTGGTCAGCGGTCTTAGAGGCAGCGCTGACCGCCGACCGTCAGCTCGCGGGTAGTGCGCAAGCGAAATTGGTTATGACAAACTTGTTTCTGGCTGTATAAAATATGCTATACTATCATCCAGTATGCTAGAGTTGGCAGTAGTCGCAGGGTTCGGCCTTTTGGCCTATCGCAACCTAAAAGTGAGGGATGATGAGTTTGCTGATGTTCCTCGTAAGGTCGGCGATCGTCTCGGTAAATTATGGGATATTGCGCATCAGGGTATGCGTGAGAATCGATTCTTGCGCGCTGAAAAAGCACTCCTCACTATTTTAAAGATTGATGAAAAGAATGCCGCAGCGTATAACCGCCTCGGCATTTTGTATGCAAAGCAAAAAGAATACCGTGATGCAATCGATTGTTTTGAAATTGCCAGCAGTATTGAGCCAACACCGTCAAGCTTGCACAACCTCGGGCTCATTTACTACGAAACAGAGAATTATGCGAAGGCTGCTACTGCTTTTGAGCAAGCGCTGAAACTTGAAGATGACCTTGCGGCACGCCACGTAGCCTATGCCAAGGTACAAGAGAAGCTGGGCAATGAAAAGCTGATGATTGCCGAACTAAAGCGCGCTGTTGAGCTGGAACCAAACAAAGAGACGTATATGTTACTCCATAAAGCTTATCTGGCTCAGGGCATGGATGCTGAGGCTGACATGATTGATCAGAAGCTCCAGCGCCTTATTGTACCAGCTGGTCGTGCGAAGCGCATTAAGCGCGCCAAGCGCGTCGTCGTATAAGCGAGCTAAATCACAAGGCAATCTACTGCGTTACAGCCTGCGCTACTCATAAGTAGTACTAATATGTACAACTTACTCCGTTGCTCGGCTCTGCCTTGTATCTCATCCTTGTGCTGTAGCTCTTGGTCTGTGGGGTAGATTAGGTTGCTAGTCTGGGGGTAATTTGATACACTAGCATCTGTTATTCTGCCGCTTTAGCTCAGTTGGTTAGAGCAGCTGTTTTGTAAACAGCAGGTCCTGGGTTCGAGTCCCTGAAGCGGCTCCAAGAAAAATGCCTACCCAAAGGGGTGGGCATTTTTCTTGGCTTCATCCTGTGACTTGAACCTAAGTATCCTTGCAGCGCAAGGATGGGTTCGGCGTAGTGAATGAAGACAGAAAAGTGTTGACATTTTTCTGCGAATGAACGGAGGAGGGCGAAGCCCGATGCCCCTGAAGCGGCTCCAAATAAAGAACTCCCTCTATTGGGAGTTTTTTTGTTTTTTGCAAAAGTGTTGCAACTATTGACCGCGGGGGTATACTAAAGAAAAGTGCCAAAACACAAAGCCAGTAGTGAATATAACCTCAAAAAGGAGATAAACATGACAGAAAGAAGTGATTTTGTCCAAGGTGCTAAGTCCTACCGGGACATGTCAATGCTGACTGAAGCGCAGCTATTTGCGGAGCAGGAAGGGCTGGAAGATAAGATTGTATACGTGCGAAACTTGCCGCAACTTGAACTGTCTAGACTTGCGGAAGTAGTCGGTAATTATAATAGGCTGACAAGGGAGTGGGCCGAGCGCGAAGGCCGCGAGGAAGATTACTTTGACGCTATGATTGAGCTTAAGGCAGTGCAACAAGCGACCGGAGAAACGCTGCCAATTACTCTGAGTATAGGTGGGCTACAAGCCATTCTTGTCGAACGCTCGTTCCAGGAATCTTTGGCTAGCGCATAAAAACTTGTTTTATCGGGGAGTCTACGCTACAGTAGAAGGGTTATTTTTGCTGCGCGGGGATAGTGAAGCGGTCAAACACAGCAGACTGTAAATCTGCCCTCTCCGAGTTCGGGGGTTCGAATCCCTCTCCCCGCACCATACAATATGCCCCCACTTAGGGGGCTTTTTGTATGGTGCGGGGAGAGGGAGCCTAGATCCCCCATTGCAATGCAATCGGGGATCGGTGAAATGAGCGAAGCAAAAGACAGCACGAAGTATTTTCTTTTGTGAGCGAATGGAGGAGCGGAACAAGGTGGAGCGATACCCCCTCTCCCCATAAAAACAAAAGACATAATATGCTTGACAAAAGCATAAGCAAGGTATATTTTGAGAGTGTAAGTGAGCTCTACACAAATAGGCAAGCTTGCAACAAATCGTAATAATATCCAAAGTATTATTACAAACTTATCCTTCTTGCAAGAAGAACAAGATACCGGTTTGATCAACCGGTATTTTTGTTTAGGCGCAGATTTTCTCGTGGTTACGAGTTATCTAACATATGGTACACTATTTCAGATGGCAGAAGCAGGCACAAATGGCAATAAACAAGTGGTGTTGCCCTTAATCATACGGGCAAACTCAGAAACTTACCGTAAATATCTCGGACCTTTCAGAATAGGCCTTGGCCTTATCCTTTCATTGTACTTTTGGTTTAAGTTCGGATTTTGGGGATGGGTCATATCCGTAGTAGGGATTGCCCTATTGCTCACGCTTATTATGGCGGCTCTGTTTGGCCGTCGTATTGAATTTGATGGCAATGTATTACGCTACCGCAACGCGCTTGGCTTAACGAAAGATGTCCCCATAGACCAAATTGCAGATGTACGGGTTTATCTGTCGTATGTTGAGTCGACATTCGGGGTCACACCTCGCATCTTTATCACAAATAAGTTGCCCGGCAAAAGGCCCATCTCATTACTTTCGCTGTATTGGCGCCCAGAAGACTTAGATAACTTGCTTGCCGCGCTACACCAGCAAGGTGTACCGGTGCGCTACTCTGAAGAAGGAACTTCCGCTCAGCTTTTAGTAAAAGAGTCCCCGGAGTTGTTCTCGTTCATGGAGCGACATTATTTACTCTCTGGCATACTAATAGCCCTTGCCATTTTGGCTGTCATTGTCGTGGGCGTGATTTGGGTGGTTGGTTAAGGCCGCATACGGCCCAGCCCACCTATTTGAGAAATTGGTGAGTGTATCCCGAGTAACGGTTAATGTCCTTGCGCTAAGAACAAGATACCAGTTTGACCTACCGGTATCTTTGTTTGCTGGCATACCATTGCAAAAAATAGCAAAATGTGGTACAATGATAGGATGGCTTATCTTGTATCCTTTGTGGGCATGTCTGGTGTTGGGAAGTCGACGGCTATTGAAGCCGCCAAGACGGAACTCGCCGACTATGACCCTGCTGTTTTTCACCAAAGAAAGACAGGCACTGCGGCATTGGCAATAGACGAGCAACTAAAGGCTGCTAATGGCACAATTTCAAAGCATAACGCGTTAGAACTTATTGCTAAAGCAAGCGTCTATGTAATGCAAGATTATGTGATTCCTGCACTTGAGCAGGATCGACCGGTTATTATGGATCGTGGCTTTCACTGTGCAATTGCGTATCATGGCGCTGGCTATGAGCTTGGTGAAGCATATGTAGAAGAGCGGTTGGCTGCGGCGGGTCTTACGAATATTTTGCCGAATAGAATATTTCTGCTTGATGCACCCATTAAAGTTGCACAAGAGCGTAGGGCTGCACGTGCCGATGGACTCGCACGGCTGCATGATGATGCCCCATATGACGTTCATCTTCGCACAAGATTTAGTTACCTACGGCAAGCGCATGATGCGGGGCGAGCAGAGTATGCTAGCTTCCATGTTATAGACACTGCTGAAATGGATGCTAACGCAGTAGCCAGCGAGGTCGGCCGCATTGTCGCTGACGACATGATTAGGCTTCAAAAGTAGTTCTCAATCTGTTACAATTGCATAGTTCCTTAAGCCGCGATAGCTCAGTGGTAGAGCACTTCCATGGTAAGGAAGGGGTCCTGGGTTCAAATCCCAGTCGTGGCTCCACTCAAGCAAAGGATCTTATTATGGCAGAGCCAAAAAAGTTTTATTTAAGCCAGACAGACAAAAAGATTGCCGGCGTATGCGGTGGCTTGGCGGAGTATCTGAATGTTGACGCTACTATAATTCGCCTAATCGCAGTATTAATTATTATATTCACTGGTGTCTTCCCGGGCCTATTGGCCTACATTGTGATTGCAATCGTAGCTCCAAAGCCGCCAGAGACGGTTGCTAAAAAGTAACTTCTTTGGTACAATCATACGGTAATTAAAGAAGGAAAAGAGCAGCCCACGCGGCGGATTCACTCCGACGCCTGGCGCGATGAGAAAAACCACTGGTTTGTCTCATAAGCGAAGCGATACAATTATGGCAAAAAAAGGTGAAAAACGAAAGCTTGTAGGACTGGTCAGCGCTGAATCTGGCGAGCGTATTTACTATACGACGAAGAACACGATGAACACCCCAGACAAGCTTGAGCTTCGTAAATATAGCCCAAAGCTTCGTAAGCATGTTGTCTTCACTGAGACCAAGAAGAACCTTGGCCGCAATGAAGTAAAGCCTAAGAAGTAGATTTTACTGGCTAGTGTGGCACAAAAAACTCCGAGTAATCGGAGTTTTTGTTTTAGGGTTGAGTCGGTGCTTCGCCGGCGGCTTTTTTGCTGGCGGTAGAAATATCAAGCGCAGTATTAATAAGTTCGGCATGGCTCCAGACAAGCGGTGTTACAGATAGAATCTCGCTGGTTTCTGGATTAATTTGTTCTGAGAGCACGCCGCTTGGCAATGCTTTGCTAATTGTCCAATCAATGTAGTGCCGGGCTTGGTCGAGTTTACCGATGCGCACGTAATATTGTGCCATCCAGAGCGTCGTTACAAACCATGGGTTACCCATAAATGGCGGATCGCTCACAAAGTAATTGTCATGCTCATAGCGGGGTGAACCGCCGGAAGGACTTTGGTCGAGCAGTATACGCTCCACCGCCTCTGCTGTTTGGCTGATGCGCTCTAGATTGAAATCTTTGCCGCCATACATTACGGCACCATAGAGACTTGAAATATCAAGCGTGTTATCAAAAGCAAGCGAGCCGTCTGTTTGCAGCAGATAGCCCTTGCGGAAAAGCTGCCGTTCACTATCAAAGAACACTGCGCTATTTGCCGCGATAGTTTCGGCAACGGCACGCCACCGAACGGCATCATCAGGATATTCAAATTGCTCCGCAAAGTCAGCCGCTACGAGCAACGCTTGGTATGTCAAAGCAACAGTATAGGTGTGTGTAGCAAATTTCTCTTCCCAAAGGTCATAACTCGCGTGGGGTAGACCGGTTTGCTCATCGATAAACTCAGCCATAAAGTTTGCCGCAGGCTGGATAAGGGTAGGATAGAGACCGTTTACGAATGCGTCATCTTTTGTGTGGGCGTAGTATTCGCCAAGCATGTAAATTACTCCGGCGGTTTCATCTTCTTGGATGGCAAGCTCTTTGCGGTCACCATGCACAAGGGGGTGCCACGAGCTGCCAATAGCGCGGTCGGGCTGATACTTATGCATCAGATAACCTTCGGGTGTAATAATGTCGCGGCAGAATTCAAAGAAATGGCGTGCCTCGCTATTGTAGCCAAGTCGAATAAGCGGCCAAATGGCATAGGCGCCATCACGTGGCCACACGTAACTGTAGTAATCGCGTCCGAAATTGTAGATTGAGGAGTCGCACGATGCGATGATGCCACCACGCTTATCAGTATGTGCCTTAATAACCAGCAATGATTTTTTGACCATCGCCTGATATGCGGGATCAATCGCATGAATTTTTTCTATGCCGGTTGCGAACCATTTTGTCCACCATTCCCGCGTGCCTGCGAGACGTCCTGTCAGACCTTCTTGTTTGAGCTCGTCATGGAGCTTTTCAGCGGCATATTGAGAGTCTGCGGCGACTATCCAGTAATCAATCGTGGTTGAACTCTGTGATTCAAGTGAGCAGACAAAACGCAAAACAGTGTCAACGCCTCCGTGTTCAACGGGGTTGTTGGACAATGTGCCGTCTTCGGCGTCTTTATAGGTGCCTTCCTTGCCTTCAATGCCGTAATTACCAATGGAATACTGATCAAACCCTTGGCCACCTGCTTGCTGGCCGTAAATTAGTAGGCCACAACGTCCTTTATAATCGAAAATATAGTTATCTTCAGGCACATACAGTGCGGTGTCCGCACGCCCAGCACGAGATATTTGGAACACTTGATGTAGGAATATTCTGATTTCACGGTGGGTCTCCGCAAGATTTGTAACTTGTATTTGGCGGCAGAACGCATTGACATACGGGTCAACAAAGTCATTGCTGGTTAACTCTACGCCAAGCGCTTCGTTTCGCCACGTGACGATGCTCACGAGCGCATCTGTCTCAAAATCAACAGAAGTTTCCCAGCCGTCACTGCTGACCCAGGAAAACGTGCCATCAATCCATACGCCAATTTCATGGTGCACGCTGCGTGCGGTAGTAAGGTTATCAAGCCCCACGTATGGGTAGTAAAAGTCGTGAACCAAACCGATTTCATTAAGGCCGACGGTGAGCTGGCCATTGCCGAGGATTACTGAACGTGCCATTATGCGGCCTCCTGCCTTGGAAGATGGCAAATGGAAGATGGCAAATGGCAAAACTCATATATAGCTATATTCCAATAGCTATATTCCAATAGCAGATGTGCAGCGTAGCGGAATATCATACCTCAACACCTTTCTCAGCGAGCCGGAACTGCAGGTCATGGTAGGCATTCATGAAAGCGATAAAAGCATCGTAGGGGTTTTCGTACGGACTAAAGTACGCATGGATATCACCATCGCTAAACCACTTGGTGCACATGTAGTAGAAGTGGTCGGAAGCCTGCAGGCGTCGCCAATCTTCAACCAAACCGAGATCATTACTGCCTAATATTTTGTCTTCAAGCTCATAGAGAGCATGAATTGCTTGCTGCTGCATACCGTTGCCGAGCCATGCGGAAAGGTCGCGCTCGGTGTCTGCCCATGTGACCGTTTGTGGCATATCGACACGGTCAACCGGTGGGAATGCGTCAATGACCTCGCTGACTGTCATGAAGGTATTGCCCTCGGTCTTGAGCCATTCGTTAGGTAGGTGCCGCAAAAAGTCAAAGATGCCAGAGTCATCCCATTGGTGTTCGCCAAACGTTTCATAGTCCATAAAGAGGTTGAAGTTTGTACCTTGGTCGCTGCTGTTTAGCCAGTGGCTAAATTTATCGGCCGTTAGTGGCCAGCCTGCCCAGTTTCTGTCGCCAAAACGGAAGGCTATGTCATCACTGAGTTTGTAATTTTTCATGAGGAGCCGGATGTTTTCGGTGTAGGTTGGCTGATACACAAAGTTTGGGCTGCGCCAGTCAAGCACTGGATCCCAGCCTTCGGTAAGAATACCTTTATATCCGGCTTGGTCAGCCCAATACGCCACATCGTTGTTGTAGCTCAGCTCAGTATTGCGGAAGACTTGTGGCACTACCCCAAAAAGATCCCAGACTTTCTGGCGGTGCATAGCCACCTGGGCTTCAAATTCACTACGAGAGTAGAAGAATGCCAGGCTGTGGTGATACGTTTCGGCAACGATTTCAACGCGTCCGGTCGCTACGAGATCACGGAAGGATTGTAAGGCTTCGGGAGACCACATCTCAAGCTGCTCTAGCACAGTACCGGTTATGGAAAGACTGAGGCGGAATTCGGGATGGGCGTTCAATAATTCAAGCAATGCGCGGTTGGTAGGAATGTATGATTTTTCGGCAACTTTATGCGCGATACGCTCGTTGCTGGTGCGATCTTCATAATCCTGCGAGAAGAAGTAATCGTGATTTTTGCCAGCATCAAAAATACTGTAGTGTCGGACGCGGAACGGCTGGTGCACGTGAAGATACAAAACGATTGCGCGATTGCTCATGCGGCGGCTCCTGCGAGGTGCTGGTGGTAGATGCCATGTAGCTTTTCGGCAGAGCTTGCCCAGCTGAGACGCATAAATTCGCTGTATGAATTCTGATGTAGCTCATCACGAAGCGAGTCGTTCTGAACGACCGCAGTAATCTTGTTAGCTAGCTCATTCACATCCCAGAAGTCTACTTTAAGACAGTTTTGAATAACTTCGCTGACACCTGATTGCTTGCTAATGACAGCTGGCGTGCCGTAGCTAATCGCTTCAAGCGGTGTTAGGCCAAAGGGTTCCGAAACGGAGGGCATGACGAACACATCGGCAATGGCATATGCGTCACGCCAATTTTTGCCGCGCTGGAAGCCGGTAAAGATAACATTTCTTGAGATGCCAAGGTGTGCTGCAAGTTCAATCAGTTCAAAATATTGCTCGCCGCTGCCCACAATCAAGAACAGCGTTTTTGGTGCGCGGGCAACAACTTCTTTGGCGGCGCGCAGCAGGTTGGGTAGATTCTTCTGCGTCGTCAGACGGCCAATGCTGGTCACGACTCGATAGCCTTGCTCGCGCATTTTGCTGAGGTAGGCGTAGGCGTTGTTTGGGTCAAGTGGCTCTAGGTCTTCAACATCTATGCTGTTATGGACGACAGTAATCTTATCGGCAGGTATGTCATAGTCTTCAACGATACAGCGCTTGGTGTGCTCGCTGACCGCAATAATACGGTCGGCCATAAGCAGGCCAAGCGCTTCTATTTCGCGGACAAATGGGTTGCCTTCATTACCACCGGCACGATCGCGTTCAACTGAATGCACATGGGCGATAATGGGTGCGCCCGTAACTTGGCGCGCCTGCATGGCAGCCCGGAAGGTAAGCCAGTCGTGTGCATGGATAACATCGTATGAGCCGTGTTGGACAAGTTTGGCTACGTACTGCTCGTAAAGGCTTTGTTGGTCGTGAAGGCTCAGATGCGCTTCCGAGCCATCTTCAAAAACATACTTATGGCTGTCGTAAGCAATACCGCTGCGTACAATAGAGGTAACATCTTGGGGATGGGCGGCTGTGACCTTCATGAAAGGCACGGGATGGTCGTGTTTGTAGGGCAGAACGAACTCAATATCAACATTCTTTTGTGCGAGTGCCTTACACAGTTGGTAGCAGGCCACGCCAAGTCCACCACTGTTATACGGAGGCAATTCCCATCCAAGCATCAGTACCTTCATGTATCTGTCTTTTCCCTATGTAGTCTTTGGTTTTCCCACGCACGTTTATGTTTATTACCTAGCAGTATAGCCGCTCGGCATGCGAAGCACAACCTTTTTAACGGATAAAATACAACTTTTACACAGCTACGGCGCGCACTTATTTTGTCCAATAAAAAACCGCCTTTTCTTGAGGCGGTAGTAACATGACCCTATCTTTTTATTATAGCACATTAATGCAAATCGAGCAATGTTTCTGAAAGGTGACCATCCCCTCACGGCAAGTAGCACGTTACACGCGGCTGCGGCATGCGCTGCTCCGGTTGCACTATGCTAGACCCTACTTGCCATGAGGGGATAGTCACCGAGTGCCATGCCAACACGCAAACACTGCATCGTTGACCGCACTAACAGTATCAAAGCGTCCGAGCCATCTTGATTTATGGGTATTGAAATAGCTATAATGGGACTATAAGTTAGCTTAAAAGGAGACACGCATGAGAGGACCTATTGATTTTATTGTCGTCGGTTTTGAAGGCAATAAATTTACCGGTGGAATATTAAGTGAACTACAAAAAGCAGCGGATGCGGGTACGATTGCAGTACTTGCGCTCAGTGTTATTGCGAAGGATGCTGACGGTGCAGTTGTTACCCTTGACGCTACTGAAGACATGGTGATGATTACGGCTACTGAACCTGTTGATAGCGACCTAATCACCGAGGATGACATAAACGAAGTTGGTGATCTCCTTGAGCCCAACACGGCGGCCGGTCTGCTGATCGTTGAACAGTTGTGGGCCAAGGGTCTGAAAAGTGCCATTATTGACGCAGGCGGTAGTTTGGTTGTTGATGGCCGTATTCACCCAGATGCGGTAGCAGAACTAGAATTAACGGAGGAGAATTAATATGCCAGGATTACTACGAGGCATGGCTCGCACGGCGGTTGTCGCCGGTACAGCTACTGCGGTATCTAACAACGTTAGTCGACGTCAAGCTCAGCGCTGGTCAGGGCCGCAAGAAGAAGTTGCACCCGAGGCGCAGGCGGTTCAAGCTGCACCTGCCGCAGAGCCAGATGTTTACGAAGAGCTCGCGAAACTCGGTCAGCTTAAAGATCAGGGTATTCTGACTCAAGAGGAATTTGACGCTAAGAAAAAGCAACTGCTTGGTCTCTAGCTAAAATTCTGTGATCATAAAAAATCGCCGTTCACTCGGCGATTTTTTCAATGGCTACTTTCGGTGCTTTCTTTTACTTCATTCACTGCGCCGAACCACAATCTTACGCCAGCTAAAGCTGCCGCAATCATGATTCAACCCCAAGGAATCTCTGCAAGAAAAAATGACCTACATGGATGCAGATCATTTTTTCTTGGCAGGGGCACGTGGAATCGAACCACGATCTAAGGTTTTGGAGACCTTTATACTAACCGTTGTACTATGCCCCTAAGCCAGATTATTGTACCAGATATAAAGCATTTCTAAAATGCAAGAAGCAGGTGTATAGTGAAAGCATGAAAAAGTGGACCGTGCTCATACTGCTTTCTGTTGCCCAGTTTGTAATGATTCTGGACAGCACGGTGATGAACGTATCAATTTCTACAGTTGCAAGCGATCTTGGTACCAGTATTTCGGGAATGCAGGCAGCAATCACGCTCTACGCTCTGACGATGGCTGCTTTCATGCTTATAGGCGGCAAACTTGGTGATAAATGGGGCCGCTCCAAAGCATTTGTTATCGGGTCGATTATCTATGGCATCGGGTCGCTTACCACTGCACTGAGCCCGAATCTTCCTACGTTATTGGTCGGCTGGTCTTTAGTTGAAGGACTCGGTGCGATTCTTGTTATCCCCGCAATTGCTGCACTAACGGCGATCAACTACCAAGGAAAAGACAGGCTCAAAGCCTTTGCGATTATCGGAGCCGTTACAGGCTTGGCGGCTGCCTTCGGACCAGTCATTGGCGGCTATGTTACTACCTACTTGTCATGGCGATACGTCTTCGTGGCAGAAACAATTATCATGATTATCGTGCTTATTTTCTCAAAGAAAATTTACGATACGAAGCCTACAGAATCAGTTAAAATCGACATCCCAAGTGCGTTTCTCTCAGCTGCTGGTATGGCGCTTATCGTCTTTGGCGCTTTGCAGAGCAAGTCATGGGGTTGGGTACAGCCGCTCGCGAGCCCGACTATCAATGGCCAAGAGATTGCTCCATTTGGCATATCGCTCGTTGCCTACTTCATTTTAATAGGCGTTATTCTACTGCAGCTCTTTATATCACGGCAAAAGAAGCTCGAACAAGAGGGTGGGAGCCCGCTCCTAAAAGTCTCGCTCTTCAAGTTGCCAGTACTGCGCAGTGGTTTGGCCGTGTTGATGGCTCAATATTTCACTATTGCCGCCATCTTCTTCGTCATCCCGGTATATCTGCAGACAATTCTTGGCTACGATGCGCTTGCCACGGGTCTACGGCTGCTGCCACTTTCGGTTGGCCTCATAATCTTTACAGTAATCGGTTCACGCATTACCGCATCTAAAGGGCCGAGACGCGTTGTCCGTGCGGGGCAGATTGCACTTGCCCTTGGAAGCCTGCTGCTGTTGATATCAATCACGCCAACGCTTGGCTCCTTCGCGTTTACTGTTGGTCTATTTATTGTCGGCGGTGGTTTTGGGCTACTTGCATCACAAATTGGAAACGTCAATATGTCGGCTGTGCCTAAAGATAGTACTTCTGAAGTTGGCGGGCTACAGGGCACATATCAGAACCTCGGAACTTCATTCGGTACGGCTTTAGCCGGCTCGGTGTTCATGTTGGTGTTGGCCTCAGGCTTCACGCAAGGTATAAGTAGTAGCTCACTTCCTCCTGCTGAAAAAGATATTCTTATATCGCAAAGTAGCTCTGGGGTAGATATCGTTTCGCCATCTGCCGCAAAAACGATGTTGCTTGACCACGGAGCTTCTGAAGCTGTTGCTGCCGAAGCGAGTGAGATTTATCAAGCTGCCCAAATCGATGCTTTGCGCACCGCGATGTTTGCTGTTTTCGCGGTGAGCCTGCTTGCCTTGATGGCATCACGTAACCTCCCAATCGGCAATCGCCGTACATAAATTGTTATCTGTACGCGCCAATAAATCGATTCCAGGTGATTTTAGCCATGTCTCTCATGGATCTTGTGCTTATCTTAAGCATACTATCTGTATATGTGCTAAATGGCATATCTTTCCAATCATCGATTCTGTGTGCAACAATGCTTAGTTTGTGTGTTTGAGCAATAGCAAGTACCTCAATGTCAAAGCCCCAGCCTAGAATAGTCAGGCGAGAAAAGCAAAGCTGTGCCGCATCTCGTTTGAATAACTTAAACCCGCACTGGGTATCTTCGACACGCAGTCCTCCCGCCACTCGGTATAGCACATTCCCAAACCGTGCAAACAGGTTACGTGCATAGCCATTCCGGTATTTCATTAAGTCGCGAGTACCAATCACAATATCAGCACCTTGCTGCAACGCTTCATAACATTGTGGTATATGATGCAGGGGTGTTGCTAGGTCTGCATCCATGTAGAGTATGGCGTCACTATCTGCATGTAGTATGCCAAATTGCACGTCTCTGCCTTTGCCGACTTTTGGCCCTGGCGTGAGTAGACGTAGTGGTATATTTTTCTTTGCATAATGCACTGCTTTTTGCCGAACGATTCTATGTGTTTGGTCTAGGGAGTCGGCCACAACCACAAGAACCTCCGTATTAAGCTTGGCAAGAAAAGGGTCTGTGGTCAGGAAGCCCAATAATTGATCAAGTGTTGAGCCAATACGAAGTTCTTCGCTATATGCGGGTATTACAATACCAAGGTCACATTGTTTTAGAGCGTTCGGCATTAATGGTCAACTCTCTCATTACTTTTAGTAAACACAAATGTCTTGTAACTATAATAGTTCCAGAACCCTACAACGATAGAGGCAAAGACGTTACTGAGGTTGATAATGAGGGCATCACCGCCGCCGGAATGTTCCAGTAATGTTACAAATAACATGAAAACAGAACTTTGCAGTATTAATACGCCAAGGCTAGATAGCAAGAAAAACAATATGAACTTCTTGGCCGGTTGTTCCTTATCTCTAAATACGAAACTGCGGTTCAGAAAAAAACTCCAGAGTATAGCAGTCAACGTAGCAACAATACTTGATGATAATTTACCTAAATTAAAGAAGTAAAATGCGAAGTTTAGCACAACAAAATTAACTGCCGTATTAGATGCACCGACTATAAGAAACCGAGTTACTCTACTTCTTGTGAACGTGCTAATGTATTTCATGACCTTGCCATTACTATACAATAATTGAAAGCATGAAGCGTGACATACTCTCGGTATTAGCGCGGTACCTATGGCATGTCTAAAAAGCTCATGCTACCATATCTTGGTATACAAGGTTACAGTCGGGAAGAGCCTAGAGTCGTAGTAGCATGTGGGAAAAGATAAGCAAAATCAAGAGCTGGCAGGCTATCCTTATAATAATCGGGGTAGGCTTAGCGACGTATTTTAACGGTCTAACCAATCCTTTCATGGGAGATGACACCGCCCAAATCGTTGATAATGTAGTTGTTCACTCGATATCAAATGTCCTGTTATTTTTCCAGGGAGGTACATTCTACACGGGCCAAGGAGAAGCCCCTCTTAGCGGTGTTTACTACCGCCCGCTCATGACAACGACCTTCTCAGCTATATATTCTGTTTTTGGAGAAAACCCGCTGTTCTTTCACCTTGTACAACTTGCTCTGGTCATCAGTAGTACCATTTTTCTGTATCTTTTTTTCAGACACTTCTTTGCGTCGGTGTTCTGTCTCTTATTAGCTCTGATTTTTCTGGTACACCCGCTTGATTCTCAGGTAGTCTATGGCATACCTGCGATGCAGGATGCATTGATGACGTTCTTTGGGATATTATCCCTGTGGCTTGTGACAAGATTAAATTCAAGAAGGGCACTCCTGTTGGTAGCCCTTTGTCTTGTGCTGGCGTTGTTCTCAAAAGAGATGGGCGTTTTTTATGTTTTTGCAGTTCTTGGTTATCTTTTCTTTTTTGACAAGAAAAGATTCTCCGTGTTTATAGCCATAATTACTATCCCACTGTTACTTTACTTTTTCGTGAGATTGTATGCTGTAGGGCTTAGCCCTCAAGCTCATATAGCCCCTATTGGTGATTATAGTCTCACTGAGCGTTTAATGACGGCGCCGTCAATAGTATTTTTCTATATAACAAAGCTTATTTTCCCATTCGGCCTAGCTTCTGCATACTATTGGGTACACCCGTCGTTCAGCGTAAGTACTGTCTTGGTGCCTTTATTGATTGCGCTGATTATTGTTGGCTTTCTAGTCTGGATTGCTCGCAAGATACGTACACGCGACCAGGACTATTTTAAGGTGTACATCTTCTTTTTCGGGTGGGCACTTAGCGGGCTAATCCCGTACTTACAAATAGTGCCATTAGATATGACAGCTTGCGATAACTGGTTCCGTTTTTCTATGGTAGGTGTTCTTGGAATGGCGGGCGCTACGCTCATGACTTTTGCCCCGCGTATACAATTAAAATGGTTCTATATTGTAGCAGTGCTGCTGGTATTGGCTCTCAGCGTCAGTACCGCAGTCAGGGGTTTGGACTGGAACAGCCCGTATAGCCTAGCAAGGGCAGGCATAGCTGCATCAAAAGATAATTTCTATGATCATAACATCGTAGCCCAGCACTACATTAGTACCGGTGAACATATGCTGGCCGAACAGTATGCCAAAAAATCTATAGAATTATATCCAAACGCCAGTAACTACAATACCCTGGGTGCAAGCCTAATGGGCATTGGAAATCTAGAAGGCGCAAAGGATGCTTTTACGAAAGGCCTGCCGTATCTTAATAGCCAGTTTAATTATGACAACCTAGCTAAACTAAGTATCTATAGTGATGACTATAGTTTCTACCGAAAGCATATCCACGACGGACTAGCTCAGTACGAGCAAGATCCTGTACTTTTGCTATATCTGGCGTTGCTAGAAGCACGAGACGGGAACGAGGATGTGGCGAAGATTGCCGTAACACAAGCTGCACGCTACATGGATATCCCTGCGTTCATTTATAGAGGGATCATGGATGAGTCGTCATTTGTTATTGACCTCGGCAATAACAAGACTATTCAAATTTACTAGTTCTCACAATCCAACCTCAAGGCTAGTAAACCTAAAACCATAAATAGTTTGAGTATGTATGGAATACCCATTTACAATCGGCCTAGTGTCAATAGGCTGGCAGAAATCGTACTATAAGTTCTCCCGTGTTCACAGTCACTGGTGGTTAGCGACAGCGCGTAACTCTCGGTGTTTTTTGAGGGCTTTTACTTATGTTTCGCGCACCTAGGGGCGGGTTTCAAATTGCTATAGTCCGTTCTGTCTCAATAATAGACCTAGAGCCGCTAGTTGGGGCGGAAGATGAATACAACGAGCGAGATTGCGAGAATTCCGAAGACGGTGCTTAGTGCTATAATCGCAGCAAACTTACCAGGGCTGCGCTCGTAGAATGGTGCAACGACCGGATAGCGCTCCATGATATCTTCATAGCCCACTGACTGGCTAATCTCGACATAGCTTGTCTTTGCCCGTAGGATGCCTATCAGGTGTTCTATATCCTCTGCTGGCCACCAGTAACTGACGATACTCATATATTGTTTCTGGTCATTGTAGACATATAATCGTCCCCCGGGGCCAAAGCTTTTATCAACATATCGCGGTGCGTACACAGCCTTGGTGTTTTGATCTAAGGTGA
>CAYTOC010000015.1:8735-21435 GCA_964439405.1 uncultured Candidatus Saccharibacteria bacterium | reverse complement strand
TACAGTCAGGTTGAGGGTCTGGTGGAGCGTTTGTTCCATAAAGGGGCGAGTCCTTTTGTTGGTTTTGGGTGTTTGTGGTTATGGTTGTTGGTGGTTAGTATGGGGGGCGTGTCTTTTGGTGTCAAGTGTCCCTAACTGAGTAAGGTACGTTCGTGAATTTATTCCCAACGGAAAACGCGGAAGGCTACGATGTACACGCCGACTGTCCAGACACCCATAATGAGCATTTGCGGGCCCAGGTCAAAGACAGTTGCACCTTCGGTCACTACCAGGCGGATTGAATCAACAATCGGGGTTAACGGTATAAATTGCGTGATATTCTGGAGCAGCTGTGGCATCAGGAACGTCGGGAAGAACACGCCGGACAGGAACATCATTGGTAGGACCACAAGCTGCGAGAGAGGCGCCGCTTGGTTTTCATTCTTGGCCCAGCCACCAATAGCCAGACCAATGCCGAAGAGTAAGATCGTGCCGAAGACAACAACAATAGCAAGGTTCAGATAATCACCCCGCATATTGAGGTCAAAAATCAGCACCGCCGCTATGAACATGAGGGCGATAGCAATCAGACCAATTGCGGCGTTTGACAGCACATTACCGGTGAAGTACTGCCAGACCTTAAGTGTTGTCATGTGGTAGCGACGCAGTACGCCCTTTTGCTTGAGGCGCGGAAAGACCGTTGTCGGACCAAAAATACCAAGTGACAGCAAGGTAAAGCCCATGATACCTGCAAACGTGTAGTCAAACCGGCTCAAGCCCTCTGTGGCGGTTGACTCGGCGGCAACGGTAAAGGGTGAAACCGAAGGCGCAATTTCCTGATTAATTGCGTCAAATTGAGCTGTAAGCAGAGAGCTGAGTGTTTGGCCAGCGGACGCATTACCTTCGTTATAGAGGACCGTGGCCTCGCCGCTTGGGTACCCCTGACCTTCCTGAGTAGCACCGAATGTCGCTGGGAGTACAACAGTCGCATCAAGCTGGTCTCGATTCATTTTTTCACGAGCTGCATCAAGCGAAGTTATTTCTTCATCAATTTCGAAGACGTCATTTTCCTTCATCTGGCTCACAAATTGCTGGGAAACCTCTGTTTGTGACTCGTTGATGAGCGCGATACGGAAGGAAACCTCGTTGTTACCACTAAAAATGCTGCCGAAAATTAGCAAAAAGATGAATGGGAAGAAGAACACGAAGAAAATTGCAACTTTGTCGCGAAACAAGCGGCGGATATCAATCTTGGCAAAGACAAAAACGGGAAGTAGTGCTTTTCTAATCTTTTGCATATTAATCTCTGAGCGCCTTCCCCGTTAGGTCAATAAACACGTCCTCAAGATTAGCTTGCTCAACATGCTGCTTCTTACTAAACCCGCCCTTTAGAAGTGCTTTAACTAAGTTCTTTGGGGTGTCGAGCGCAATAATCTTGCCGTCGTCCATGATCGCCACGCGGTCACACAGAAGCTCCGCTTCATCCATATAGTGGGTTGTCATAATCACCGTGACACCACGGTCGCGGACCTCTTGCACAAGCTCCCATAGATTGCGCCGCGCCTGCGGGTCAAGACCGGTGGTTGGCTCATCTAGGAAAAATACCTTTGGCCCATGGACCAGTGCTGCTGCAATGCTGAAACGCTGACGCTGCCCACCGGAAAGCTGCTCCGGGTAGCTGCTGGCTTTATCAAGTAGCTGTACATCGTCCAGGAACTGTTTGGGGTCAACTTTCTCGCCATACGCCGCTGCAAAGAATTCAATCAATTCTGTTAGCTTGGTCTTTTCCTCAAACGAAGGAGTTTGCGGCTGTACGCCAATCAACGCCTTAATAGCATCCGGGTTGGAAGCAACGTCAATACCATTAAGCGTCGCGCTGCCGCCATCAATCGGCCGGATAGTTTCAAGCATTTCAAGCGTGGTTGTCTTGCCCGCGCCGTTCGGCCCGAGAATGCCAAAGATTTCACCCTCTTTAACTGTAAAGCTAATACCCTTCACGGTAGTCTTTTTACCGTACTTCTTCGTCAGCCCTTCGACCACCACAATGTCTGCATTTCTCTTCGCCATCGAATATTGATTGTAGCAGATTTCGCGCTGGCGCTACATATAAAACACCTCGGATGTTACTCCGAGGTGTTTACTAATGAATCAGAAGTCTGATTACTTAGTGCGTTTTACAGTCAAGAAACCGTTGCGTGGGTTTTCGTTAACTTCAAAACCTGCTGGCAAATCTGTACCAGTCTCTTTGCGGTCGTCCTTGCTGAAGTAATAGATAGTCTGCTCTTTACCACCGCGAAGAACAACGTTCTTTGAGTTGAGGTAATATGTAACGCCTTTTGAGTTCGTGTGCTTGTATGCTGCCATGATGTCTCTCCCTTATACCTTACTAATGGTACACCTACCATACATCGGTCAGATTTTATTTGTCAATGGGTTTTTGGTACAATTACTGCCTTTGGTTGCACCTAACGGTGTTGATGTATTACACTGACTGAATAAGCATAAAGGTTAAGTGCGGAGCATGACATAGTGGAATTTAACACGCGCGGTTTTCAACGGAACAGAGGTAGAGAAGAAGCACCTACAGCAAGCAGGAATTCTGGGACTGGCTTTGATACTATTCTGTCAGCCAGTGAAAAGGAGCCAAAAAAGAAGAATCAGCCACCAAAAACGTATGCGCATAAACGTCGTCTGATTGTTGTATTTATTAGTGCAGTTGCGCTTTTGTTGCTGCTTGCAGCAATCACCGGGTTTTTCAGTAAAGGCGAGGCTGCTTTGATTGAAAAAGACAAACACCAGGTCGTTGCCCTTACTGATGATCGGGCATTTTTCGGTAAGATTACTAAGTTTTCTGATCAATATATTGTGCTTGAAGATGTATTTTACCTGGACGAAGATGGTGAAGCTTCTTCAACTTCAGCCGCGCAGCTTATCAAGCGCGGCTGCGAAGCGTGGCGACCAACTGATCGCATGGTTATCTATCGCTCAAATATACTCTTCTGGGAAAATATTGATAGCGAGGGCCAAGTAGCAAAAATCATTGCGCAGTGGGAGGGCCAGTATCCAGACGGCCAGAAGTGTAACACCACAAATCCTAGCGCCACCCAGGAACAGACAGCGCCATCAAATAATGGTGGAGCAACGAGCGAATCTGGTTTATAAACCTCTGTGCCCACTGATATTCGTCTAGAGTATTTTGAAAGCTCGTAGCAACGGCGGAACTAAAAGCCGCACCAGTAAGAGCACAAACAATATTCCGCTCAGGATTAAGCTCCAGCCGGCCAAATCCCAAGAGAATCGAGCAGCAGTAAAGTCAAACTTATAGAGGCTGTCCGGTATAGGCTCCAGTTGTACGCCGTGATTTTCAACATACTCGCTAATGCAAGGCACTCTCGGGCCGCCCGAGAAACTGTCTGGATACAGCGCTTCACAGTGCGCTTGCGCTTCGGTGTAGATTCGCTCATTTACCCTCTTTACTTCTTCCTGTTGGGCAAGCTGCAAGCGCTCGTAGGTATGCCTCAATTGGATAGGCGGATACACCGTGGTTTCGCCTGAAGAGAGACTCGTGTTCATGTGCGCATAGACAAACTCTCGAAGTTCACGCAGCGCTGATTCAACATCGCCTCCCTGCTCATCGGCAACATAGACTGCCTGACGCAGCTCGGCCATAGTCTGGTTGTTTGCCCTCAGCGCGAGCACGCTAACCGACGCGGTCACAATAAGAGCCACTAGCAGATAGAGCGGTTTGATTGCCCGGAACTTTGTCCAGAGATGATGTGCGTGACGCTTGTGGTTAACCATATATCTCAGTGTAGCATGGTAGAATCAGGGGTATGCATATCTACTTTTCGGGTATTGGCGGGTCAGCCATTAGTTCTTTTGCGCTCATCGCCCGTGACGCCGGCTACACCGTATCTGGGTCTGATAAACAGCCCTCAAATACGCTTGAGATGCTCAAAAAATACGGCATTACCAACATTCACGTTGGCCAAGATGAAGCAAGCATACGCGCCGTGCATGAGCGAGAGCCCATTGATTGGTTCGTCTACTCTGATGCCGTCGCCATTGAACAGCCGCATAGCGAGGAAATGCAGTTCTGTCGCGATAACCAGATTGCGATGTCGCAGCGAGCCGGGTTCATCAATAAGCTGCTGTCAGAAAAGAATTTGGAGCTAATTGGTATTGCGGGCACACACGGCAAATCAACCACCACTGGTATGGCTATCTGGCTTTTGCAGCAGCTTGGCGTGCCAACCAGCTACGTTCTCGGTGCTAAAATCCCTTTTGGTCCAAGCGGCCACTATGAGCCGGGTAGCCGCTACTTTGTCTATGAGGCGGATGAGTTTGCGCGGCATTTTCTTGAACTGCACCCTGCGCTATCGCTCATTACTGGTATTGATTGGGATCATCCGGACATTTATCCAACAAGAGAGAACTACAATGCCGCATTTGCGCAGTATATTGAGCAGTCTGCACACACTGTCCTCTGGCAAAGCGACCAAGCTCGCCTTGGCCTTGAGGTAGCGCCCGCCATCACGGTATTAGCTGATGACGATGCAGACGCATTGGCGCAGTTCCAACTACCAGGAATCGTCAATCGGAAAGATGCGTTGCAGGTTGCTACTGCCGTTCAAAAGCTCACGAATGAGCCTTATGACAAACTTGTGACAATTCTAAACCAATTTCCGGGGGTCAGCCGGCGTTTTGAGCGTGTTGCTGACTGGCTATACTCTGACTATGCGCATACTGTGCCGAAGATCCAAGGCGCACTGCAGACAGCCGAAGAAGTTGCTCCTGGTCGCGTTGTCGTGGTCTATGAAGGGCTGCACAACACACGTCAGCATTTTATTAGAGATGAGCTGGCACACCTATTTGACGGCGCGAAAAGCCTCTATATTGTGCCGAGTTATCTCGCGCGTGAAGATCCAAATCTGCCGCTTCTCACCCCTGATGATTTAAAGGCATTACTCGCTTCCGACACAGCCACAAAAACACACGCAAGTGGGCTTGGTGATGAACTGCATCAAGCTATTAGCCAACACTTAGCAGACGGTGATCTGGTACTGTGTCTCAGTGCTGGCGGTGGCGGTTCGCTTGACGAGTGGCTACGCGCTATCTTTGTAAAAAGCTAGAGCGCAACAAAAATGGTGATTACCACAATCGCCAAGATGACTGCGAGGACGATATCCTGCATAGGCATAGCAGACAACGACGGGCGGCGCGTCGGTGGCTCAGGACGCCGTGGCAACTGCTGCGTATTTGCAGGTTGCGGCACGGGCAACGTATTGCTCCCAACAGGAGCAGGCGCAAGCGGCGAAGGGGCAGCTTTTGCGGCAGCCAGTGATTGATAAGCCTCGCGAACAGTCTCGGTATCCATGCTGGCTTCCAGTACTTGCTGGCGTAACTGCTCTTGGTGCTGTTCGTTTGTGAACTCCTTGCCATAAGCAATAGTTGGGTCTTCCACTGGGCGACCGGTCTTCTTATCTACCTCAATACGATGCCAGGCGCTTGTCTCCACGCGGCGATCAGGCCGCACATCAGGCTGCTGTATTGGCATATCTTCCGGGTTAGCCACTGGTCGCTCTTTAGAAGGTGAGCCTGCGGTGGCCTCTGTACGCAAGCGTTCAAGACGTGCTTCAAGCGCAGTTTTTTTTCGGTTGGTCTCCTGGCGCGTAGTTCGGGCTTCTTGCTTGGATTCGCGTAGCTCGCGCTTGGTTTCTTCAAGCTCCTGTTTAGTCTCTTCCGAGTCTTCTTGAAGCCTGGTTATTTCCTGATTTACTTGCTTCATTTGCTCGGCTTGCGCTGTTTGTGCCTTCTGGTTCGCTTTTGCCTGCTTTTTCTCACGTGATGTATGGCGCACATGCTCAACCGTAGCACCGGTAGCAACACCACTGGCCATAGCCAAGCCTTCACCGCCGCCCGTAGACGTCGTAGCAGCACTCGGCTTTGGTGACAGTTCTTGAGAAGGCGCGGATGGTGCTAAATCTCCCTCGTGAGCACGCACCAACTCCTCTACGCGAGGATCTGCTGGCTGTACATACACCGCTTCAGGCTGTTCGGCAGCTGGCACAGCCTCACCCTCCGCTGCACTACTGCGGCGCGGATTGCGTTGCCATATGTACACGCTGCCGTCTGGCTCGGGCGGCAGTTCAGTAATATCTTCAAGCTCACTGGTACTCGGCCGCTGCTCTTTGCTTTTTTTGCGCTTTTTCTTCTTAGGAGTCGGCTCAATCTCAGCATCCGCAGGTTGCGTGGCCGCGTCTTCTACAAGAACCTCTGCGACGGCATTTTCAGTTTGCGCTGATTCAACAGGCGCTTCTACGGTGGATTCTACTTCTTTTTCTTGCTTCTTGGAGTCTTTTTTCTCTTTATCCTCTGCTCCATCTGTTTCTGCTTTTTTGGAAGTTTTCTTAGCAGGTTTTTCTTCAGCTTTTGCCTCAGATAAAGCCGGCAGCGGAACATGCGAAGGTACCCGCTTTTTCTTCTTTGACTTCTTCTTGTCCTTGGAAGTCTCAGCATCAAGTGGCTGCTCGGGATGTAGGCCGGGTTCTTTATCTATAGCCATATATAACCATTATACCATAAATGTAAACAAAATGGAATAGATGAGAGGTGTTAGCGATTGTCGCCGCTGCCGTGGGTTTGACCGCGGGCTTTGCGGCTCAAGACTTTCTCAAGATTGCCCTCTGCCACTTCGCTCAGCGGCACATCAAGATAAAGGGACAAACTGCTGATATACCAGAGTACATCCCCGAATTCTTTGATGATTTCTTTTTTATCATCTTCGGTCATTTTGCCTTCTTTGTCGCGGATTATCTTCTTGAGTTTCTCGGCAACCTCGCCAGCCTCGCCGACGAGACCAAAGGCTTTTTCTAAAAAGCCAGAGCTCATCAGGTCACGTGGCCCGGTAAATGTATCGGTGGTAATCGCTTTTTTCTGATATTCGTCAAATGTCATAATTCTCCTTCTTTCTTGCGGCCTACGTGTTTGAGTGCAGTTCGTACTTTATAGATGGTACTGGGTACCGTCAAACCGCACAAGACTTTCCTTTTCTAAATCAGCCAAAACAGCATCAAGCCGCTCGTCAGGTAACTCATCACGTAACATGTTAAGTGTTTTTGGTTCAGAGGCGAGTAAACGGAGCACCGCACCGCGAACTTGTCGACGCGACCCATGAAATGTCGACTGCTTTGCGTAGGATTTACTTAATTTGTTAAGGTTTCCGTGAGTAGCTTTGAGGTGCGTACCGTAATCCATCAGTGCCCAGTAGAATTCGCGCGGTGATAGCTCGCTACTCGCTAGCGCACTATGCACGATATCCGTAACCGCTGCATCATGTACGGCATCCTGACCGCGCAGGCAGTGGTAAATGACAACCGTACGAATATTAGTTTCCACAAAGACAGCCGGCTCGTTGTATGCATATGCCAAGATGGCGCCTGCGGTATTTTTGCCAATACCAGGAAGCTTAACAAGTTCAGCTTCTGTTCGTGGCAGTTCACCGCCAAATTGCTGCGCGGTAATACTTGCGGCCTGCCAGAGAAACTTTGCCCGCCGGTTGTAGCCTAGACCCTGCCACACACGCAGTACTTCGCCAAGCTCAGCGCTGGCCAAACGGGTAAGTGTCGGGAATTGGGTCAAGAATGCTTCGTATTTTGGTATAACCCGTGAAACTTGCGTCTGCTGCAGCATAATCTCACTCACCAATATGTGGTACGGGTCAAATAGGCCGTTCTTCAGTGGTTGACGCCACGGCAACTCATCCCGGCTGTGGGCCGCGTAGTATGTTTGCAGCGCTTCAACAAGATCTCTGATGTCATCTCTCACTGGGAAGTATGATAACAGACGTGCCACCTAATAAGCAGTGGGCGTAAACCCTGCGGTTGCCGTAACGTCAGTCAGTTTCTTTGGATCACCGCCATTAATACTTTGCACATAATCCGCTGTTTCACCGCTCGTCTGAATACGATACACGAAAGCCGTATCGCTGAGCCACCGAAGCGGAGCAGTTAAGCCACTTGCTACCACGATAACGGTATCCTGGCCAGTCTTCTTATCATGCAAAATGGCGGCACCCTTGCCATCTCGGTCGTCTAGCCACAGGCTCTTCTCTGAACCGGTTAGTTCTGTATAGACACGGCTACTGTACATGTTGGTTGGCGAATCGCCCTTTTGCGCTTGGCTAGCGCCTAGCGTGTAATCATACCAGCCATCAGGCGTTTCTATACTGATCTTTGCAACACTAGTGCGTACCATGCCCCAAACGCGCTTATCGAGTACTCTTTGCTTGTCAGTACCGTCGTGTTTAATGCGGTACAAACCAACTGCGCCCGAAGGGTCACTCTGCGCAAGCGCAAAGTAGACGTATTCTCCCGAGCCGATAAACCCAGCAAAATAATCTGTTGTCACGAGCAAAGTGCGAGCCGCCTGATCAATATCGTACGCCACAAGCCGTTGGCGCTGATTCGTCGCAGCGCTCGGTGCAGCATAGGTAACCTGGTATACCAACGTGTCGCCATTCCAGTCAATAAACGTAAAATGCTGCGCCTGATCAATAGCCTTGGTTTCGCCCGTAGCAACGTTGATAATTGTCAGCGTGCGCAACGGATAGCCATTACTATCACGTGCGCCGCTACGGATAGATGATAGTGCCACATACGCACCGTCTGGGCTACTAACTAGACGAATATCCGCATTCTCATTGCCTGTGCCGGCAAGCAGGACTTTCTTGTTCTTGCCATCAACGTCCATCCGGTAGAGGTCATACTTACCGCTCTGTTTCGATATGTAAAATTCAGGTTGTGCCGGCACCATCTCGACTGTTATCTGTTCTATCGTAGTCGCTTCAAGAACCTGCTGTTCTTGCCTGTAGCCACTAGCGGTGATGGACACTTCTATCAGCGCGTCTTCTGGGTCTTCAAGCGCAAGGGTAATCTTACCCTCCTCATCAGCAAAAGCGCTCGCCTGCCCACTTGCAGCTTCGGCTCCGGGTATAGGCTTACCAGATAAGTAGTCTGTTGCTATAAAGACATACTGTGCACCAACAGCCTCAAGTTCGACCGTCCCGAAGGGGTTGGAACCCCAGCCCACTGTGACTGCTTGTGCAAGGTCAGCAAAGGCAATACGTTCTACGACCAAATCATGTCTACCGAGCTTGACCGAACTTAGCGCTGCTTCACCGCGCTCATTAGTTGTCGCCTCTGCCCCACCAAGCTTCACCAGTGCATTTTTAAGTGGCAGGTCAGTCGACTGGTCAACGACTACTACCGAGGCGGTCGCACGCACGCCAACCGTATTTAGTACAAAATAACGGCTTGGTGGTAACGCAAACACCACTACAAGCAGCAAGAATAGTCCACCAAGGGTACCCCAGCGAGCCCATTTGTTATACCACCAAAGTTGCAGCAAACTAACGAGCTTTTGCCGCCAATTTGGCTTAGCGGTGGTTTTTGCTTGGGCGGATGAAACATGCTCATCATCAATTGCCAAAAGTGCATCAGCCTCTTCTTTTAGAATATGATCAATCGCATCATCAGTTTCTGCCGTATCTGTCTGAGCAGCTAGTTCTTCTTGTGCATCAACTTGCTCATCAGTGCTAGCCTCAAGTGGCACATCTGCATCTTCGGGCAGGAGTGGTGCTGATTTTTTATCTTTATCTTCAAATTGCATATGCTTGTTCTCTGCTATCAGCATAGCAGATTGGAGCCCAAGACGCATGGTACACTGGAGTGGTATGCCTGCAATTGTAGACGTTAAAGATTTTAGCCTTCAGCTCGGTGGAAAAGAGATCGTGCGCTCATTGAGCTTCACGGTGAATAAGGGCGAAGTATTCGCGTTTCTTGGTGCGAACGGTTCAGGCAAAACTAGTACTATACGCGCACTTCTTGGTATTTATGACGCCACGGGCGGCAGCTTACTGATTGACGGCAAGCCATATACCGCCAGCCGTGCGGGACTTGTGGGTTACTTGCCTGAAGAGCGCGGCTTATACACTCGTATATCCGCTATTGATAATCTGACGTACTTCGGTGAGCTGAAGGGTTTGCCGCGCGCCGAGGCGCGAAGAATCGGGTTAGAATACCTCAAAGAAGTCGGCCTAGAAGACAAAGCAACTCTGAAGCTTAAGAAACTTTCCGGCGGGCAGCAGCAAAAGGTACAGCTCGGCGTGGCAATCATGGGCGACCCGAAAGTGCTGATTCTCGACGAACCCACCAAAGGGCTTGACCCGGTAAACCGCAAGTTACTCCTCGACATCGTTGAAGCACACCGCGCAAAAGGTGCAGCCGTCATTTACATTACGCATTTAATGGAAGAGGTAGAGCGCCTCGCCGACCGTTTGTTGATTCTTAAAAATGGCCAAGCCCATGCCTATGGGTCAGTCAAGGACGTTAAGAAAAAGTACAAAGCAACAAGTATTGAGGATGTGTTCGTGGAGATCTATGGAGAGGAAACATGAGTAAACTCCGCGCCGTAGTCCGCCATGAGTTCATGACCGTAGTCCGCCAGCCGTCGTTCTGGGCTTGGCTGATTGCTCTGCCGTTATTTATCGGCATCATCATGGCAATCAGCATGTTTGGTGATCGCGCGGCAACCAACAAAGTAGAAGAGCTGCAGAACCAGCTGGAAAACATAGCCATTATCGATGAAAGTGGCTTTATACTTCCAGAGATTATCGCAGAAAGCGGACACACGCTGGCACCTGCAGGCGAACTCGCAGCACTCAGAGAACAGGTACGTGACGGTGAGCTGACTGGCCTTATTCACTACCCAAGCGACTTAAAAGAGACGAATCGCTACGATATATTCGTGCACGGCACAGATTTCAGTATCATCACTACACTCGGTTCATATAGTGGCAGCCTTTTGAACTTAAGTATTTTCGCACCGATAGGTTCACCCGAGATTATTGCCCTGGCGCAAGGCAGTGCCGACGTCACAATCACCACGTACGAAAACGGCGTGCCATCGCCTGGCTTTAATAAATATGTGGTGCCGGGCTTAATTGCCCTGCTCTTTTTCCTGATCATATTCTTCGCCGTCGGATACGCGCTGACAAGCGTGTCGGAAGAAAAGGAAAACCGCTCCATGGAGATGCTGCTGACGCACGTGCCGCCGCGCGTAGCAATCGTGGGCAAGCTGCTAGCAGTTATTTGCATCACGCTGGCGCAGCTGATATTCTTTGCGGTTGTTGTATTCTTGGGCTATCGCATTGCTCTGGCGTTCGGCATGCAGTCAATCACGTTGCCAGCCGGCATCAGCCTTTCTGAGTTGGTGTTTAACCCGATGACTATATTCTTTAGCTTAGGATTCTTAATTGCCGGCTTTGCGCTATTTGCAGGCATGATGACCATTTTGGCGTCCATGCTGCCTGCCAAGCAAGCCAATGCTTGGTCGGGCCTATTCTACGTTGCGGCATTTTCACCGTTTTGGTTCTTATCAACAATCATGACCGATCCAAACAACCCAGCAGTCACCTTCGTTACTTACTTCCCACTGACGTCGCCGTCAGCAGCGCTACTACGTAATACCTTCGGCGGCTTCACAGTGTTAGAAGCAGCCACCGTTTTGCTTGTCATGAGTATTTACGCAGTAGTAGCTATCTGGCTTGCTATCCGCATTTTCCCACGCGGCGCGTTAGAGTTTAATAATTCGCTCTCCCTCCGCTCTTTGTTTTCAAAAAAGTAAGTTTGGCATATGACAGCTCAAGATTTCCTACGCGCCCAATCACACCTTGCAGCTACTGACCGGATACTGGCAGGGGTCATAGCGACACACGCACTGGAGCCTATTACGCCGCACCAAAATTATTACTATGAGCTAGCCAGCTCAATCATCAGCCAACAGCTCAGCGTTAAAGCTGCGGCTACTATTGAACGGCGTTTTGTGGCACTGTTCCCGGGCAGTGGCTTCCCCTCACCCGAAGCTATCCTGTCAGCGTCTACCGAGACGCTGCGCACCGCAGGCTTATCTGGGCAAAAAGCCGGCTATATCCAGGATTTAGCAGCAAAAGTACTATCTGGCGAAGTGCAATTCGATCATTTGGACGCGTTACCGAATGAGGAAATTATCCGCGAGCTCACTGCCGTGAAAGGCATTGGTGAGTGGACAGCACATATGTTTCTGATTTTCTGCATGGCACGGCTTGATGTACTACCCGTTGGCGACCTCGGTATCAGAAACGGCATCACCAAGCTGTACGGGCTATCTGCCGTGCCCACGCCTGCCGAAGTCACTGCGATTGCCGATGCTAATGGCTGGCATCCGTATGAATCCGTAGCCTCGCGCTACATCTGGAAATCCCTCGACAATGAACCAAAAAGTTAGCTTGCCTATTGAGCCTGGTCGGGGTCCCAGGGCGGCGTGCAGGTCATGATGGTCTTGAGCTTTGTGCCTTCAAAATAGTACGCTTCGCCCCGATCCACGAATGCCGCATCACCCGCCTGAAGCAACGCCTCACCCGTTTTTGTCACTAATTTGCCCTGGCCGCTCACAACGTATACCGAAAAATCTGAACGTTCATTGAGCGCAAAACCATTCTCGGGGTACCTGCCGTCGATATGAATTTCAGCCACGTCAAGCGCATCTGACGCACCGAGTTCATGCACCACAACCCCAGGAATATCCTGGTGTATCTGCGCTTGATCATTTGGTGTATATCTCATAACCCTACGGGCCGAGGCGGTTGATGTCGCGCGGGAAGAGTGAGGCTTCTTTGACGTTG
>CAYTOC010000015.1:0-8635 GCA_964439405.1 uncultured Candidatus Saccharibacteria bacterium | reverse complement strand
CTACGGGCCGAGGCGGTTGATGTCGCGCGGGAAGAGTGAGGCTTCTTTGACGTTGCTAAGACCGATAATCTTTTGCGTCAAGCGCTCTAAGCCCATGCCAAAGCCGCCGTGGGCGGGCAAGCCGTATTTGAACGCTTGCAAGTAGTACTTAAAGCCCTCTGCTTCTGGATCGCCGCCAGCAATGGTTTTGAGTTGGTCGATCAGTACGTCGTAGTGGTGCTCGCGCATACTAACTGTCGCAATTTCCACGCCACGGAACAGTAAGTCAGCACGCTCAGCTATTTCTGGGTTGTCGTCTGATTTTTTATGGTAAAACTTCATTTCACTCGCCGGCCATTCAGTTACAAATACCGCTTCACTATCGAGCTTTTTCTTGGTATAGTCGCAAACCCAACGCTCTTCGTCAGGGCGTAAGTCTTTTTCACCCACCGTATTTTCACCTGTAGCTTTGCTATATAGTTCATGGATTTCGCTCAACGTAAGCTGCGGAATTTTGGCAGGCAGCTTTGGCGCTGTGGCATTTAGTTTCTTGAGCGTTTCGCCATGTGTTTCCCAAACACTCGTTGTTACGGACTGCAGTAAGCCGCCAACGATATCAAGCAGCTGCGCGAAATCGATAAACCCGGCTTCGGCATCGATATGAATAAATTCCGTCATGTGACGCGTGGTGGCGGAAAGCTCAGCGCGGTAGGTTGGGTTAATCTCATACGCGCGCTCAAACACACCAACCATAATCTGCTTATAAAACTGCGCGCTTTGCGCCAGTGTAGCTTCTTTGCCAAAATAATCGAGCTTGAAGACTTCGGCTCCGCCTTCGGTAGCTTCTGGCAACAGTTTGGGTGAGTTAAATTCGGTGAAATCTTGTTTTGCGAGGTATTGGCGTGCCGCTTCTTTTACGGCTGCTTGCACTTTAAAAATGCCTGTCTCTTGCAGGTTTCGCAGCCCGACCACGCGGTATTCAAACAATGTGTCGAGATTTTCTGGCTTGTGACTGAGTGGCTTATCGATTTCCACTGGCGGCTCATCCGTTACCGGTACCAGTACTTCAACATTTGCATCACGCAGCTCAGCACCACCCGGTGCGCGCTGTTCTTCGAACACTTCACCGGTCACAATCAGCACGGTGCCAATCTGCATACCACGCAATTTTTCAACCTGCTCTTTGTCGGTAATGACCGCCTGTACCAGCCCGCTGCGGTCACGCACATTGATAAATGTCAGCCCGCCCAAAAGGCGTTTTTTGTGCAACCAACCGTGGACGGCGGCTGCTTGGCCGGTCGTACTCGCAATATCTTTTGCTAATGTTCGTTCCATAGAATCACTTTCTTTCTATTGTTATGGTAATGGCTCAAGGTGGGTCAATTGCAAAACAAAGCTACGCCAGCTCGCTGCTGACCCTTGGATTTCTATTGCTAGCTATGTGACCGCTCATTTTCATCATTTTACCACTGGTCACGCTATTAGTACACCGATAGACGCTACTCTACGGCCTCAGTTACGGTCGTTTTCGCCTTGGTGCGAGCGGTAGCATCCTTTTTTGCGGCGGCTGCGGCGACAGCGCGCATGTCATCGTAGGCATCAAACTCATCGATAATCTGCCCACCAATAAGCTGCTCTAAGATATCTTCAATCGTGACAATACCCACAAATTCCTCAAAACGGTTCACTACAACAAACAAGTGATGTTTGGTTTTTAGAAATGCTTGAAGTGCCTGCGGCAACGTAAAATCTTCATGAATGTAGTAGACTTCACGGCGCATAGCATCCCGTACATGGCCGCCAGTAGACCGCTTTACCAAATCTTTCAAGTACAGTGTAGCCACGATAGTATCTTGCGCTCCCTCATATACCGGAAACCGTGAATAGCCGCTTTTATACAACTCATCCATGAGCTTTGGGCCAATAGCCTCGCTCGCAGCTACCATCTTCACCACTCGGCGTGGCACCAGCACATCGGCAACCTGCTTGTCACTAAACTCAAGCGCATGCACTGCAAGCTCAATATCAGATCGTGCAATCCTGTTATCTTCTTGGTGCACTTGCCTATCAAGCAATTCAATCACGTCCTCTTTCTCATATAGTTGTGTGCGGATCTGTAGGTGGCGATGTTTACGGAAGAAACCGCCCACACGCCGCAGCAAAGGGTCTAAAACACGCACCAGCCATGCTATAGGCGGTGTTAACCATTGCGCGATACGCTCACTCACCGTCGTAAGCCGAGCATGCGGCAACCATAAAAAGCCCAGCCAGACAAAAAATGCTATCAAAAGAATCGCGAACCACGCTTCAAGTGTCTTCGCAAACAGCACGAACGATACCCCAGCAGACATGATGATTAGCAGCCACAATAGCACCTGTAGACTCCCGCCATAGCTAACCGGTTGGTAGAGCAGCTTCGCCAGAGCGTCACCTTGGCGGGCGCGGCGCTTGAGTTCTTTCGGCGGGTAATGGCTGTATGTCCGCTGCAGACCAATAAACAACAACATGATTCCAGCAAATGCGAGGCCAAAGAGAAAACTACCCATGGACTCATACTACCCTGTCCTAGCTGATGATAAAAGTACGAAAGTCCTATATACTTGGTACTGTAAATAGATACGGAGGGTTCATGGACAAGCGTTTTCTGGCAGTTGTGGTTGCGATTATTATTATTTTTGCTGGCTTTTTACTTTTGCGAGGTGGCGACTCAGCGAATTCGACTGAAACGGATGCCGAACCGACAAATCACATAAAAGGCACGAACACCACAGGTGTTACCTTACTTGAATATGGCGACTTCCAGTGCCCAGCCTGTGCGGCATACTACCCGATTATTGAACAAGTTGTTGCTGATTATTCCGACCGTATCACCTTCCAATTCCGCCACTTCCCGCTGATCAGCATTCATAAGAATGCCTTTGGCGCATCACGTGCAGCAGAAGCAGCGGGCAAACAAGACAAGTTCTGGGAAATGTACAGTAAGCTTTTCGGGAACCAGCAAGCATGGCAAGATCTCAACAACCCTAACGAAGTCTTTGATACCTACGCGCAACAAATCGGCCTGGATGTAGATCAGTATAAGTCAGACTTTCGAAGTTCAAGTGTCAGCGGAGCTATCAACGCGGACATGAAGGCAGGTACTGAAAAAGACGTCAGCAGTACGCCGACGTTCTTCATCAATGGTGATTTAGTACAAACACCACCCGTATCAATCGCTGATCAGACGTTCCGACAAATGCTTGACGCAGCAATTGCTGCCCAAGAGTCAGAGCCCCAGAACTAGCCCTCACCAACAAACTACGCCAGACTCACCTATAGGGTATAGAGCTTGCTAATAGTGCAAGTACTCACGCCATGCAGGGCGGTACACCGTGACCGCGATGCGCTCTCTTTTAGATATAACTTTTACTTTAACTGACATGTTTGTCTCCCGCAGCCTCTCGCCCATCAATACAAATAGAGAGATACTGCTTTTATTTCTTTTTGCTTTAACGTTTTTGTCTCCTGGCGACCCTCGCATAGTCGCTCGTAGATGTAAGCATGATACTGCTTATGTATCCGTTAGTCAAGCCTTTTGGTTTCGAGACTCGGGTCTTGGGGCAACGTATGTCTATTCAAGTGTCACGCTCTTCAGGGCATTTTCCAGAATCTGGTAATTTGGATGCACGTTATGATCGGTGTAGACAAATAAGAACGTATGCTGTCTTCCTGATGCACTGATTAGCATGACACGGTTCTGGCTGTCTGTGGTGCCAACACCCACGACGTTGCGAGTGTAGTTGGCCATGTCACACAGGAATTCAATATCCTGCCATTTCGCCACAACAGTCGACTCGCGCGAAGATTCTGGCGTCACACCTGTAGTGCCGAAGGTAGAGCAGTTATCTGAAATAGACCCAGAAACAATAATCTTACCTGAAGCCGTCGTCACAGGCAGCAGACGGTTGAACGCTATATTCGTTGGTATATCATCTACATAGACGTCAAGCCAGCGGTTGTCGGCATGTTTTGCGGTTGCCTGCCACGAATGACGGCCGTGAACGCCCGTCCCTTCCTCGCGCACCACCCAGTCGCTCGGTAAGCTAATAGTGAAACCAGCCTGCGTGAAAGTGCGGTCGGTGTTATCACGGCTGTCCGAAAATTCGCGGGTGATGGCCTGAGGGACGGTTGGCTCCTGCTCAAGCCCTCGGATTATGAAGTAAGTCGCTATTCCGCCACCGACCAGCACAACTGTTAGGATACTAGCCGTCACGCGCCATGTGCGCTTCTTTACCTTTGCGTGTCCTTTTCGCCCTAATCGATACATATAGTTACTAGCATGCTCCTTATGCTTTAGTATACCGGACTTGCGCTTATATCTCGGGATTCTCAGTTTTGCGCATCTCAGTCAAACGCGTTGCATACCCTTGAGCTGCCGCATCAAGCCCGAATACACGCAATGCACGCACGAGCGTTGCTAAGTCCTCAAGGACTTGCGGCTCATGTACGCTCATCTGTTCAGCTTCTGTAAAGAAGTAGTCTACTTTTTCAACCAGCCACTTTTCCTCTGCTGGCTTTACCAGATTTGTTGCCAATTCTAGTTTTTCCGGCGGCGTACCTGCGACAACTTCAATTGATCGTGCATTTCTGCCGCGCTTTACCAAGTGGCCACGTGTAATCAGGTTATTGACGTGCAACGCGACAGTAGCCACCGAGTTATAACCAACACCTGACATAATCTCGCGGTAGCTCGGGCTGTAACCATGCTCCGTAATGAAATCACTGATGAACTGCAGTAGCTCCCTCTGCTTCTTGGTAGGGCGAATGTTCGCTTTCTGTTCTTCCATGGTTTTACTATGCCACATACTTAACAAATTAGACAGCTTCCCGCTCGGCCAAGTGGTATGATTAAAGAGATGAAAAATAGTGCTTCACTGCTCTACAGTATCTTTCTTGTGGTGGGTGATAGCTTGGCGCTTATCGCAGCCTTTGCCGCGGCTTGGTTTCTGCGTATTCACTGGAGCGACCTACCGTTCTTGCAAGGTATTTCTGGCGAAACATACATTTTGGTCTTTATCACCCTCTTGCCGTTCTGGATTTTAACGTTCGCACTGCTTGGTTTGTATCGTGCAGATATTTATGAGCATCGCTTCCGTGAGGCTGGCCGGCTGCTGATCGGCTCGTTCATTGGGCTCATGTTCGTGATCTTCTGGGAATACGCCATTAATGAGCCAATATTCCCCGCGCGTATTATCCCCGTCTACGGTTTCATCTTTGGCTTTCTTGGCCTGATACTTTTCCGTACACTGCTGCGTGCACTACGCACGTGGCTCTTCCGCCTTGGTATTGGCATTAACTGCGTCTTGATTGTTGGTAATACAGAGATTGCGAAAGAACTCGCTAACTCGCTACAAGACAGCCGCCGCTCCGGTTACAAAGTCATTGGCATTGTCGGCGATAAGCGACGTGCTATTCCTGCGGACTTTATATCATTCAGTGAGGCGCTTGAAGCCATCGGCAAACAGCCGCTTCACGGTATCATTCAAACAGAACTCTACACCGATGAGTCACGCAACCAGGAAATCCTCGGGTATGCCCAGTCAAATCACATCAGCTACCGTTTCATTCCCGGGAATACTGAACTCTTTGTCGGTAATATCGACGTTGAGCTCTTTAGATCTAGCATACCTGTCATTGCCGTTCACCAGACAGCGCTGCTTGGCTGGGGGCGGATCGTAAAGCGCCTCTTTGACATGTTCGTAGGTGGCATTATGCTGCTCATTGCTTCGCCATTTATGCTCATCATTGCAATCATAAACAAATTTGTGACAGGCGGAATATTTTTCCGGCAAGTGCGTCTGACGCGTTTCGACAAAGAGTTCAAACTTTATAAGTTCCGAACGGCCAAAGTAGCGTATAACGGGCTATCCCCAGAGGAAGCCTTTACAAAAATGGGCAAGCCAGAGCTTATAAAGCTGTACCGCGAAGGCGGCGACCAGTTGCCAAACGACCCACGCTATGGCAAATTCGGCAGCTTCTTGCGCGGCACATCGCTTGATGAGCTACCGCAGCTGATTAATGTCGTAAAGGGCGATATTAGCCTAGTTGGTCCTCGTGCCCTCGTGCCCGCAGAACTAAATCTTTACCCTAAAAAGCACGCTATTTTAAGCGTCAAATCTGGGCTCACCGGCCTGGCGCAAGTATCTGGTAGACGTGATATTCCGTTTGAGGAGCGCCGCAAGCTCGACCTCTATTATGTTCAAAATTGGAGCTTTTGGTTGGACATCACTATTCTCTTCAAAACTATCAGCACCGTCATCGGGAGAATCGGCGCTAAATGAGCACTATAGCTAATGGAAGATGGCTATTAGAATATGGCAAATGAAACAATAAAATCTTTTGAGAGCTTAACTGTGTGGCAAGAGGCGCAAAATCTTGCTGTAGCTGTTTATAAAGAAACCAAGCGTTTTCCTAAGGAAGAACTGTTTGGCATAACAAGTCAGTTGCGACGAGCAGCAAGTTCTGTATCCGCCAACATCGCAGAGGGCTTCGGCCGAAGTAGTAAAAATGATAAGCTTCATTTCTACACTATTGCGTATGGTTCACTCCTTGAGACCAAGAACTTTCTGTATCTATCAGCAAAGTTAGGATATATTGACGAGTCTACCCTCAGAACATTGATAGCACAGACAACAAGTTGCCAAAAACTACTTAACGCGTTTAAGGCGGGATTACAAAAATGAATAAGCCATCTTCAAATAGCCATCTTCAAATAGCCAAATCGCCGCGCGTGGCGATTGTTCACGATTGGTTAGTCGGCGGTGGCGCCGAGCGCGTAGTGCTAGAGCTACACCGCATGTACCCCGATGCACCTATCTACACGTCCTACGCCACTGACGAATGGCGCGAAAGGCTTGATGGCAAAGTCGTCACTGGCTGGTTGCAGCACTTTGGTAAGCTACGTAAGTTCATGGTGCTCGGCCGCATCTGGTGGTTCACCCATCTTGATTTGTCTGATTACGACCTTGTAATCAGCAGTAGTGGCAACGGCGAAGCTAAATCAGTCAAAACTAAATCGGAAACCACACACGTCTGCTACTGTCATGCACCCGTCCACTACTACTGGCGACACTACGACCAATACCTTGCCCATCCTGGGTTCGGTGCATTTGATTGGCTCGCTCGTATTGGGCTACGCATACTGGTTGGCCCGCTCCGTTGGTGGGACAAAAACCGCGCCAGCAAGCGCCCTAATTTCTACATTGCTAACTCAACCCACACCGCCAACGAAATAAAGGAGTTTTACGGTCGCGACAGCGTTGTGATTCAACCGCCCGTCGATATCACTTCTTTCGCGAATGCCAAAAAGCCAGATACGCCAGCAGGGTTTGTGACGCTCGGCCGTCAAACAAGTTACAAAAAAGTCGATCTCATTATTGAAGCGTGTAATCGCCTTTCCTTGCCATTAACCGTAATCGGCAATGGCCCTGAACACGATAAGCTCGTTGCCCTCGCTGGGCCAACAATTACCTTCCGCACCGATGTAACTGATAGCGAAAAACCAGAACTTGTTGCCAAACACAGCGCATTTATCTTTGCTGCGTTTGAGGATTTCGGTATCGCCCCCGTTGAAGCACTCGCGGCTGGCACACCCCTAATTGCCTACAAAGCCGGTGGCGCCTTAGATTATGTCGATGATACAACTGGCGTATATTTTGCCTCTCAATCAGCCGAGGCGCTTGTTGAGGCGCTGAAACAATTCCAACCAGCCAAATATGACGCTAAAAAACTGCAAGAAAAAGCTGCCGAATTCTCGCCAGAACAGTTTCAGCAAAAACTACGTGCGTTCCTAGAGCGTTTGCCAGAGAGTGTCAAAGAGTAGACGCTGCGTTGATGCATTGCCAGCATCTTCAACTACCACACCGTACGGCGTGTAGTCCTTAGATATCGAAATCGTTGCTACTTTATTGCCGTAAATAAGCACATAACTTGAGAGTTGTGACTCGTCAGGATTCGCCAGCCATTTTCGCTCAGCGTTGTCAGCCTGGTCGCCCCCATCACCAATTGCAATGACATGCACAGCAATGCCCTCTGCCACGCGTCTGTCCGTGAACTGCGGCATCCGCCGGTATAAGTATTGTCTGAGCTGCTTTGTCGAATACACGCGGTAGAGTGGCTTATCAAGCTTGCTAGACGTCTGCAGTACATCACGCAGGATAGCAAGTACACCTTCGTCATCCTCGTAGTAACGGACCAGGGGTTTACCCTCGGGGCGCGTCGTCAGTGCCGACAAGCGCGGCACCAAATCGTCTGCTACGCGCTGCGCGTCCAAAAGTTCTTTGCGCCGTTCACGAATCAGGTCATAAATCACATCTGGTGATTCGGCATTATAGTAATCACGCTTACCAGCCGTGCGGCCACTCACCAAGCCTCTGTGCTGCAAGCGCTTAATTGCCTCATATGTGGTACCGCGGTTAATGCCTGTTTCTTCGGCGATTTTCCGAATTGATACAGATTCTAGCGTTAAAAGTGCCAGATAAGTGCGCGCATCCTGCTCGTGAAGGCCAAGCTCATTAAACAGAGATATAACGATTTCTTTGTCATCCATGATTGATCGAAGTATAGCTGTCAATCTAATTTTATGTCAATTTTCTGTTACCAATTTCACTTTTTATTG
>CAYTOC010000014.1:21407-23618 GCA_964439405.1 uncultured Candidatus Saccharibacteria bacterium | reverse complement strand
TACGCTAAAACGGCTTTTATCCTTCTAATACCTGCACTCGACGATTCTTCTTTGGTAATCTTGAACTTCTTGCCGTCTGGCTCAGTCAGTTCTAGAGTGTGGTCAACATGCGGGCCGCCGCAGATTTCAAAACTGAATGGTTTGTCTGCATCATCAGCAATCATTTTATAGACCTTCACTGTGTCGCCGTAGCGGTCGCCAAATTGGCCAAGTGCGCCCTTTTCTTGGATCGCAACTTGCGTTGGGTACTCTTCGTAGCTAATCTTCAAGTCTTTAGTGATCTGTTCGTTCACAATATCTTCAACTTGTTTAATTTGCTCCTGAGTCACTTTTTCCGGGTGGCTGAAGTCAAAACGCAAGCGCTCTTCAGTGATATTGCTGCCGTGCTGCACCACATGATCGCCTAGCACATCACGCAGCGCCTGGTACATCAGATGCGTCGCGGTGTGGTATTTCTTGTGCTGTAGCGTTTGGCCGCCCAGACCGCCCTTAAACGTCCCCTTAGCCGCAGTCTGGCTACGCTGACGCTGCTCGAGCATCTTTTCATCAAACTCTTGACGCCAATTCTCTGACAACTCAATGTTTTGCTTGAACGCCTCTTCTGTTGAAAGTTCAACCGGAAAACCATAGGTATCGTATAGCTTAAACAGCTCTCCGCCGTTTAGTTTTTCAAGCGCAAATTTCTCGATTGCACCCAGACCCTTTCGGACAGTTTGACGAAATGCCTTGTGCTCATTTACCAAAGTCCCGACTACGTTGCCGCGATTTATGTTGGTATACTTCTGCAGCGCAATTAAACCTTTGCGGAGCGTCTGACGGAAAACTTTTTCTTCTTTGACTAAGATTTCAATTACCTGATCACGGTTTTCGGCAACTTCGGGGTAATCTTCGTGGTACAAATCAGCTATAACGGGTACGATCTGCTCCAAGAAGTTTTGTTCAATGCCCAGCTCAAACGCAAAGCGAATCGCTCGGCGCAGCAATCGGCGCATAACGTAGCCCTGCTCTTTATTGCTTGGCGTCACGCCATCAACAGCCAAGAACGTAGCAGCGCGCAGATGGTCAGCGATGACGCGCATACTCGCGGTGTGGCTATCGTACTTCTTGCCTGAAATTGCTTCGAGCTTATCAATAATCGGCTTGAGAACGCTAATCTGGAACACATCAGGGCTATTAATAGACGCCGCAGCAATGCGCTCCAACCCGCCACCAAAATCAACATTTTGCTTCTCAAGCGGTACGAAACCGTCTTCAGTACGCTGATACTGCATGAAGACCTGGTTGCCGATTTCCATAAAACGACCGCTGTCGCTAGCAGGGTGTGGCTGGCCGTAACTTGCGTCATGATTCTGGTCACCAAAATCGTAAAACACTTCGCTGTCAGGGCCACAAGGATCGCCAATCGGTGTTTTATCCAGGCCGCCACCACGGCTCCACCAGTTCTCACCGTCATCATAGAAGAAAATACGGCCGCCCTGCATACCTAGCTCATCACCGTGTGCCTGGCTACCCAGCTCTACGATGTTGTTATCTATACCCTTACTCGCAAACAGTTCCTGCCAGATTTTTGCCGATGTGTCGTCGCGTGGAATACCGTGCTTCTCATCCCCGATGAAGCACGTCACGTAAATCTTACTTGGATCAAGGCCTACGACTTCTGTCAAAAACTCAAAGAACCAGCGAATCTGCTCTTCTTTAAAGTAATCGCCAAGGCTCCAGTTACCCAGCATCTCAAAGAACGTTGTATGGCGGTTATCACCCACATCTTCAATGTCTTGTGCCCGCAAGCAGGTTTGGCTATCTACCAGGCGTACGCCCGCTGGGTGTTCTTCGCCAAGCAGATATGGCAACAGAGGCTGCATACCGCTGCCCGTAAAGAGTGTTGTGGGGTCGTTGTAGGGTACTAGCTTAGCACGCGGAATTACTGTGTGCCCGCGTTCAGCAAAAAACTGAAGATACTTGTTCCTGATTTCCTGTGCTGTCATCGCCCTCGATTATAACAGAGGTCACGCAATCAGTACAGCTAGACTACGATTGCACCGCCAAGGCACCGGTCACCCATGTAAAAAACAGCAGACTGTCCTGGCGTCACGGCACGGACTTCTTCAGCGAGCTCTAGCTGCCACGTCTGCTCATCTATTTTTTCCAGCTTTTCTACCGCCACTAATGATGCACGATACCGCAAGCGTACTTTAAGTTCGCCATTTTCCA
>CAYTOC010000014.1:0-21307 GCA_964439405.1 uncultured Candidatus Saccharibacteria bacterium | reverse complement strand
ATCCAGTGCACGGCTGTCAGGCTCAGTGTTTTGCTCCACAAACGTGCATCATCAATGTCGGTTGTCACGTACACTTCATTTTTTGCCATATCCTTACCAACCACATAATACGGCAAGCCGCCGCCAACGTTCAGGCCATGGCGCTGTCCGATGGTGTAAAACAACGCGCCGTCATGCTCGCCGACCACCGCGCCCGTTTGGTCGATAATGCTGCCGAACGGCTGAGTACCAAGCTCGGCCAACAAGAATTCCTTGATGCCTACCTTGCCGACAAAGCAAATGCCCTGACTATCCTTTTTCTCAGCTGTTGCCAGCCCGAACTTTTTAGCCAGCTCACGTACCTTGGGTTTTTCGTACTCGCCAATTGGCATCAATGAATGGCGCAGCGCATCCTCAGTCACTCGATACAAAAAGTAGGACTGATCTTTATTCACATCAACACCAGTTAGCAACTTTCCATCTTTAACCCTAGAATAGTGGCCGGTCGCGATGTAATCCGCGCCATCAGCTAAAGCGGTTTCTAAAAACAGTTTAAACTTCACTTCCTGGTTGCACATAATGTCAGGGTTTGGCGTAATACCTGCCTTGTAGCCCTCAAGCATGTAATCCACGACTTTTTGGCGATATTCTGTCTCAAAGTCATACATCTTGAACGGTATGCCCAGCTGCACAGCCACGCGCTTGGCATCTTGATAATCTTCTTTCCAGGGGCACACAAAGCCAGGCAAATCCTGGCTCCAGTTCTTCATATACACGCCCGTGACGTCATAGCCCTGCTCTTTTAGCAGCGCTGCCGTAACGGAACTATCCACCCCGCCAGACATACCAACGTACACTTTTTTGCCCTGAACATCTGTCATAACCGGATAATTATAACAGAATTCGGCAGCTTTATCTTCTTCTGCTTTGGCGAAGGATCTTCTTTTTGTATGCCCGCATACTAAAGACAATTGCTAAAATAATACCGATAATAACGGCCAGCAGCGCACCCGCAGCAATTAAGTACATGATTGGTATGACCCAAACCGTCCGTTCGTAATTAATGGTTTGGTTTGTGTCACCGTAGCCAATTGTCACGCTCACGGTATACTTGCCAAAATCATCCATATTCTCAAGTGGCACTTCCCATTTGCGAATACTGTCTGGCAAGATGACGCCTTGCGGCTCCACATCGTTAATCTTTGCGCTGTAAACTACTTCGTCACCTTTCTGCACAAACACTTCACCGAAAGGTGCAACCTGGACATTGCCCTTGTTCTCCAGCCGCACTACGGCAGTTAGATTATCGCCGGTGGTTAAGAACATCTTTGCACTGCCATCTTGGCGTACAGAAAACTCCTTAAGCTCCAAACTCTCTATGTAATCACCAGGTACTTTCAGCAGTATAAGCGAAGCCACACTTGTTGCTACGGTCACCTGAGAACTACCGGCATCTGCCGGTACAAACCGCACCGCACCAAAGTAGCCGCCTGGCTGCGCCGAAGCAGGTACAACAATTGTTACCGGAACAGTTTTTTCTTCATTTGGGCCAAGCGTCACGGTATCTATTGGTTGCATAAAGCGCTTCAAGCTATGCGTTGGCGCATACTCGTTCTCGTCAAACATGATTGCCGCCTGGCCAGATTCGCCGTCGCCAGCTACGAAGTCATTGGTGATTGCTCGCAGCGTCACCTGTTGGTCGCTAATATTCCGCAAAGAGACTTCAACTTGCTTTGAATCACCCTGTTCAATGATTACGTTGGTGCGCAGCGGCGTAATGCGCAAGCTATTACCGCCCGAACCTTCGCTGCTGTTACTTTGCGCAGCTCCATACATGGCCAGTGTAGCCACTAGTAAAAATACAAGCACTAGCCCCGTAACGACTCGTTTGGTTACTAGTTCCATACCCTCTCTTGTGATCCTTTTGCTTAAGCTTTGGGCGTAGTATACCAAACGTTTATTTATCGCTCAAATAAAACATCCCGCAGACGCAGGATGTTTTATAGGTTATTAGCTTATTTAATACGATGGTGTAGCGATGAGCGAGTAGTTGCCAGTGTAAATGCCCGCAGGGGTTGTCGTACCGGCAACAGCCACAAAAGTCAGTTGAACGTTCTTATCCGCCACCGGCCCAGTGGTTGTGGCAACATCATCACCATACGTGGCTGTAACAGCAGACTGCATGTTGCCTTGGTTTGCCGTTGCGCTTGCATAGTGCGTATCAAGCGTCACCGTACCAGTGCCTCCTGCTATGTTCGCTGTGCGGAAACCAAAGTTCCCGTTAGCTGTTGCGGTTGCAAGCGTCTGGGGTGCTGAGGCATGGTTAACACCCGGTATGTTCGATGAACCAGCCACCAAGTTAATACTTGAGCCTTTAATGTACACAGTGGTTGCACCCGAAGCATTGGTTGACAGCTGGAAGTGGGCAGTATCTTGAGCCACTGTTGAAGATTCCAGAGATGCCGGTGATCCAGTACCTAGCACCACGGCCGGTGAGTTTGTGCCACCACAGCTCGCCGTAGGCGCAGCTTTAGAGACACAGAATGTTAGCGTTTCGCGTACGGTTGCCGTTACACCAATAGTTTGGGTTATACTCATAGCCACACCACCCGAATCAACAACAGATGCCCCAGGGACCGTTGAAGTGTACGCCCCTACTGGAGTGTCGGTTGCATAGGTAAAGATACGTCCATAGAATGGTCCAGTCGCGCTCGGGTTAGTAAAGCCGGTCGCTACAATAGTGATTGGCCCTGAAGGAGTAGTACCTGAAGTATTGGTCAAACGAAATGCTCCGGCAGTATTAGTTGCCGTCCAGGTACCAGCGCCATTAATGCCCGTCACTGTTGGTGAAGCTGTAGGAATTATCAGGCCTGCGGGTGTCGTACATGCCGTACCAAGAATAGGCGACTCACTACAGAAGTCAATAACCATACCTTTTATATTTGAGCCTGATGTGGGTGCCGTGAACCTAATAGTATACTCAACAGCCGTCGCAGAAGGTGCAGCCGAACTAAGCTGGATGCTACGAGTAGTTACTTGCGCTGCTGATACATATGACGCCAGTATGCTTGGTAGAGCAATGGCGGCTAAAAACACTACAAGTATGGCAGTGCTCCAGTAACGCTTTGCAGTCGGTGCGAGTGCTTGCATATGATTTTCCTTTTATATTCTTTTTATTTCTTTTATAGACCTATATTAGTTGTATCACGCCAAGCTGCTTAAACGCAAGCACTTTCTCACACTTTTTTCACATCTTCCCCACAAACTTTTCCACAACTAGCCTTCAAGATGGCGGACCATTTCGGCATCATGCTCAAGTCTACGGCGCATCGCACGGAGTTCATGGCGACGCCCAAGCCAAAATGCCGGTAACATTAGAAGGAGAACGGCGAGGGCTGGTATCCAGAGTACGCGTGTTTGAATGATAATCGTCTCTGGCTGCTGATCGGTGTTCACAATAGCCGATGCCGCATCGCCGTTGGCAACCGCTATAAGCTGTAGAAACCCAGCCGCACCATTGACATCCACAACCTGTATTGTGACACGGTAAATGCCCGCGTTTTTGTAGATATGCTGGATATTGATTATGCCCGCAGCGGCTTCGCTCTGCAGCTGCGGCCCTGTGCCATCACCCCAGTCAACGCTGAACGCGTACGGGCCTGTACCACCACTCAGTTGGAGTGGCCACACAAGCGTGCTGCCTGGGTCAACTGCACGTCGGCTGTAGCTACTGGTAAGCGTGATGCTTGCACCAAACGGGTTAAACTGAGCGCTATCGTAGGTAACGGTCACCGTATTAGATGGTGGGCCTTCCTGGCCCAAATCATCCAATACGCGAGCCGTCAGATCATTCGTACCCGGGAACAGAGCTATCTGAAGTGAAAAACTGCCGTTTTCACATAATGTTGAGCCGGCCATCACCCCATTACTGAGAATCTCTACTAACAAATCAGTGGGGCAAACACCACTGACTGTAATAATTGGCTCGCGGTAGGTTTGCCCGCCGCTTGGCGCCGTGATGCGTGCGCCTTCCGTAGGTGGTGGCGCCGGTATTGTACCTTCCATACCGTACGAGTTCGTACGAGGATTCTCAGTAGTTAATGGAGTAACCTGCGCCGATGTGGGCATAATCGCCGCGATAAAGACAACTGCAGTCAGCAATAGTGCCGCGGCATATCGCTTGCTCTTTCTTGACCGGAAAACCATATATATACGCCGCATGTTGCCCTTTATTGTAGCCTGAGGATGCTGCTTATGCTAGCGCTTACGTACGTGCCGCTTTGTGCCCGTAAGGCGCTTACGGATATAAATGATGAGCCCAGCAATTGCCGCAATCACAAGTACGAGTACCCCGATAAACCACCATGGCATATACCAGAATACCGTTTTAGCACTGATTTCTTGCGTGCTTGAGCCATTAAGCCCATAGAATAAACTTAGCTCCGCAGTATAAATACCAGGCCAGAACGATACGTCCCGACAAACACTTGCGTCGGTAACGCTGCCGTCTTCATTTCGTGCTCTCTCGGTTGCGCTATCAATACATACATCAAAGCGCCGTGTTTGGCCAATCAATGCTGCACTACGCTTTGGATTCGCATCCCGAATGATGTGGACCTGTCGCCCGAAGATATCTTTAATGATGATGCTACCTGAAGGTGACTCTGCAACATTACCTCGGTTCTCCAGGGTAAACGCCAGCCGGCTCGGAGTTTCACCAACAAAAAGCGACTTGTATGCGCCCACGGATTGGCCAGGGCTCAGACTATAGGCACCGAAGTTCTTGAGATTTAATAATTGGGTTGCATTGCCTGGTACGGTCGCGAATACAAGCTGTGTCGGCGCACCGCTAACTGTCAAGTTACCAGCGTCGTTAATGCCCTGCGGATCGTATTTAATGGCGCTATAGTAACTACCCGCGCCCTGATTTTCAGGGATAGAAATACTGAACGGTACATACTTTGATTCTCCTGGCCCTAGCTCAACAGTCTCAGGGATATTAAGGAATGGGCGGAGCGACCACGCTGGTTGCTCTGCATCCTCTGCGATCAAGAGTGACGGTGTGCCCGTTTCATCAGCTGACTCAAAATCAACTATAGTCAGAGAGACTTTAATGGGAACATTCTGGTTCAAGTTACTGAGATAGAGCGTATCGCTCACAGACTTACCGGCCGCTACTGTGTAATCTTTACGAGGATTAATACCTAAACCTGTTGATTGTGCCTGTGCATAGTTGACGGTGAACGCCGTCACCACGAGTACAGCAAGTACCGCAAAAATTTGTATACCTTTTTTCATACTTCTCCGCTTTTAGATTTATTAGCTCTAGCGGTATTGTACACCAAAATACCCACGGAAATGAAGCCAAACTTGTATCAAAAACCCGCTACACATGTATACGTAAGTGTTGTGCTGTACACGCCAGGGTGTTGATCCTCTGGAACGTTCAAAATATAGCTTGCGGTTAACCGCTGGGTGCGTGTCGTACCGTCAGAAGAAACTAAAATATCGCCAGAGTTAAACATAAAATAATTTGGCGTAGTATAGTTTGGATTCAAAGCAAGATTCGTGCCTGGTGTGGCCTGTGTATCTGGATCTTGCCCGATAGTTGGATTTGTATTCTCTACGATATTCATACCAAATTGGCCAACTCCCACAAAGCTCTGGGTCGGGCTCGTAAGCACAGGGATTGAGCGTATACCCGAAGTAAACGTCTTTCCTGTCACCGCAACCGCAAGCCCGTACTGAGCATTGGTCCGTGCCAACATCTGGTTAGACGCTGCGTATGTTTCACTGCTATCAATCTCGCCAAGATCTTTAAAATTACCCGTAGCATCACTACAGTCAGGTGCTGTGACTGTCTCTGCTACACAGAAAATAAGGACCGGTGGTACTTGTGTCGCAAAACCAAGATCTGGCGTCAGCATTGCAGAGACCGAGCCGAAATCTATCAAAGTGCCTTGCGGGTCTGTTTGTGCGTCAGAGAGCGTAGCATGGCTCGTCAGGCGCACGTAGAAGTCTTGTGTATCACTTGTGGGGTTCACAACGTTATCTAGGCGATAGCTCGAGAGGTTGCCGATGCTGGTGACTGTTGGCGGGCGGCCAAGTATCACCAGATTGTTCGTTTGATCCGCAACGGTAAAGCCCATCTCACCAGACTCTGCAGATAGCACTGCATTTGATACATCCAGCCCGGCTGGCACGGTACATGGCAGTGATGGAATTGGGTTATCGCAGAACTCCATACGAAGCGCACCGACACTGTTCGCGGACGGAAACTCAAGCGTCACAATATAGTATGTTGTCGCTCCAGCTTCACCAGAATTAATATACATACCTCGGTTTAAAAAACGAGACGCGCCTACCGGTTGTATAAGTATCAGAACAGCCACCAGAATGCACAGCATGGCGCCGCTAGCAATAAACCAGCGATTATTGCGGCTTAGTACACTCGTTTTGTTTTTTGGCTGCATGCACTTATTGTACTAAAGCTTATCTGATTTACACAAAAGCCCCGGAAAAACCGGGGCTTTTTGATTCATTACTGTGCTGCGGATTAGTAGGCAGGAGAAGCAATGTAGTTAATACGTGTGGTATAGATACCAGCTGGCGTGTCATCGTCAATGTTCGCAACATAACGGACAGCACCTGTTTCACAGTCAACCACACCCGTTGATTGGGCCAGTTGCACTGGGCTAGTAGTTTCACCTACGCCTACACCATAAGGTGTGAAAGCATAGTTATTTGAACCGAGTGCACCATAAGGCGCCAAAGGAACAAGTGAGCTTAAGTTGTGACCACCGGCTATACCAACCGCTGTGTTATCGATGGCAAGGCCGAACTGTTCTGTACCGAACGCACCTGCTACAGCGGTACCGCCGACTGCTGGGATACTAAGCGTAGAGCCGCTCTTTAATGTCTCACCGCTATAGTATACGATTGAGCCATTAGAGGAGTTCGTTGCTAACCGGAAGTAAGATGCACCATGGTAAGCTTTGGCTGAAGATAGGGCGTTGTTGGTGTCACCTATAAGAATAGATGTGGTTGGCCCCAGAGGATCACATGCTGGGCCAACTGATGTAGCCGCAGCGATTGCTGTTGGAGCGGTATTACCAGATGCGGCATCTTCAGTGACTGCTGCACCCTCTACAGAAAAGCGCAATGTTTCCTGCACTCGGGTAGTAATGTCGATTGATGGTACAACCGCGTTGGTTACCGTACCTACATCGAGCAATGTTGGGCCCGCTGTGTATGTACGAATATGCACGAAGTAGGTTTTATCACCTGATGCATCATCAACATACAAGCTAGTTGGGTTTACGAATACATTTGGAAAGACAATTTGTATTTCATCGCCAGGATCAGCCGCTAGGCTACCACCGGACAATGTCCATGTGTTGTCTGTTGCGCTACTAGCAGTGAAGTCGTCACTACCTGGGGTAGTTAGGTTACTTACTGTAACCGTCTCTGTGTCTACCCCCGAAGCATCAAAGCCTGTTGGCGCAGTACCACTTGGGGTACCTAGTGGCAAATAGCCAAATGCTGAGTCCCATGCCTCAAAGGTGATTGACTCAATGGTATTAACCGATGAATCTTCTTCGACTGTAAATTTATATGTATGACCTACTGCATTACCGTTTTGCGGATGACCTGGCGTTACGCTTGCGCTTTCATCGCTCGGAACAGAGCTTGTAACTTGTAAGCTACGCTTAGTCAATACTTCTGCGTGAGTCGCCTGCCAGGGGATGGCAGTAAGGCCAATTCCTAGCAGCAACGTTCCCGCAACGGCCAACGGCCGTGAACGGTCAAGAACGTTTTTAATGCTAACCATTCTATTCTCCTTGTTGTTTTTTTATTTTTATAGTAACCCCCTGAGTGTAGCATAAGCAAAATTATAAGTGCAAGAGACTTATCCACAGGTTTCAACACCCGTGTATGCTAGAAAGTTGCCGTGACAACCACCGAAAGGTCAGTTGTATACACACCGCCTGGCGTCAAGCGCGATGCGTTAGCAATCATAGAGAACGTATAGTCGGTACGGCCGCTACTACTGTTGCTGTATGCAACCGTGTCACCAGTTTGATACATAAAGTAGTTAGGCGTATTGTAGTTGGCTGTAACCGCGCCAAAACTAAATGAACCGTCTGGTACCTGCACTGGATCAGCGCCGACCGAAGGGCTGCTGTTGGCACGTAAATTAATACCAAACTGTTCCGTGCCAGGCTGCGAGGCCGTAGGCACACCTGGCGCATTCATAATATGACTACCGTTCTTCGGAGGTGTACCAGTAACGGTCATAATGTAGCCGTTTGCTAAATATGTACGCACCTGCACCTGAGCGCTGCCGCTCCGTACTTCATCAAACGCCAGTGCACCAAAGTTGACATTGCCGTTTACGGCAACTTCGAGCAGCGGCACATCAGTCGTGTTAAAGCCGACTTGCGCTCGGTATGAATTGCTTGATGTTTCGCCTACGCCAAGCTCACCTGCAGATTGCTTAGCACAGTAGGAACCGGAACAAGCTTCAAGCTCACCACCTGAGCCGAAAAATACTTCATTCACTCGATAATTCGACGAAGAAGATTGCGCAGCAGCCGTGGCAGCAAGCGCCAAGATTGCAGCGACAATAATTAGAAGCGGTGTTAAAATTATGTGTTGCTTTTTGCCCATAATGTCTATGCTTAATCATACCATATAAGTGCTGTCTCCACTTGGACTGCCGAGGCTAGCCTGGTATGATTACCATTAGAGTTATGGCCGAAGAAGAAAAACAAACTAACCCTGGATCGGAACCAAACGGGGAATACAACGCGCTGCAGCAACTAAGCAGTAGCGATGATGGCACGCCCGCTGCCGCGGCACAAGCAGCTGCAGCCGCTGCCAGTATTGACCCAACGACGGGCAAGCCAAAAAGTAAATTCAAGCGTGTGCTCGGATTCTTTAATGTGTACTTGCTGACCTTTTTGTTGCTGCTTGTCATTGCCGGTATAGTATTTGTCGTTTCATACCTCAATAGTCAAAAAGAGCCAATAATCCCTGAAGCGGCACTACAGGAGCTCACCCAAGAAACGCTCAACCAAATTGCAACGGGCGATAGCTCGGTGGGCGATCCACGCTATGTTTTGAATGTGCAGTCCGACGCGGTATTCGCAGGCGATGCGCTCATTCGTGGAGACTTAAGTGTTGCCGGCAATATTCAGCTTGGGCAAGCACTAACAATTCCAACGTTGACCGTATCGGGCAATACTAATCTTGCTGCAACACAAATTTCAGGCTTATCAGTAGCGAATGAGAGTTTACTGCGCGGGAAAGTAACCTTACAAAATGGTCTGGACGTTAGCGGCTCAGTAAACTTTGGTGGCTCGCTGACAGCAAGTAGCATCACAACAGGCAGCCTTACACTTGGCGGCAATGGGAACCTAGTACTCAATAATCATATTTCCGCAAATGGCCCGACCCCAAACCGTAGTCAAGGAGGCGCAGCTGGTAGCGGCGGTAGCACATCTATTAGTGGCTCAGATTTGGCAGGGACATTGAACGTGAATACTGGAACTGGCACAAGTCCTGGTTGTTTTGCTACTATCACCTTCCGGCAGGCCTACACTAACACGCCCTCAGTTCTCGTAACACCTGTCGGTGCGGCTGCGGCACAAACAAACTTCTACGTTACTCGCAGTAGTACAGAGTTTAGTATCTGCACTACCAATGCTGCGCCTACTGGACAAAATTTCGCTTACGACTACTTCGTAATTAACTAGATACCATCACTTTGCCTTGATGCAAAGTAACCAAAAATCAAGGACTGCGTTTTGCAGCCAGGCCTGTAGCCAATTCCGGTAGCTGGACGCTCAAAACTCGCTATCTGCAGATAGCTCAAACATTTGAGCGTCAGCCAAGCACGCTCCCAGAACTAGCTACAGACTTGGTGCAAAGCCGATGTCCAAATAAAGTTATGCGCCCCTTGAGGGCGCTCATAATTACGCACCCCTGGTGCGATAACTATATGCGAGCATCGGCTTCTTGCCAGAAGGTATAGGCTTACTCTGCGAAAGAAACGCAGCTCTTGATTTTTTGGTACTTTTGGGTCAAGCCAAAAGTACTTTCTTAAACGTCGAGAAAAATGATAAGCTCGTCATCGCGAATATGCATCAGGCCACGCGTAATAGGAATTATTTTCTTTTCTTTTTCAGGTGTTTCTACCATGACATCGCACGGAAGCAGCATGGTGATAAAGTTGTGATGTCCCGGCAGCACGTCAAACGGGCCAGATTCATTCAGCGCCGAAAGACTGAGGGCATAATCGTCGTATTCCGTTTGAAAAGGCGTGTATATCTTGGCATGGAACAGGCCTTTTTTACGCTCGTGTATGGTTTTCTCTGCCGAAAGATCAATTGCTGATTTAACTTGATTGCTCATTAGGTCTCCACTGGATTTCTATCAACAATGGCTTCAATGCCATCGAGTGTTTGCTCGCGCGTTACGTGCTCGCCAGCCACGCCGGTAGCCTTGGTCATGACGTTAAACTTTTGGGAAAAGAACTGGATAAGATCTTTTGCCTTGCCGTAATCATCGCGGTCTTCTGGGCTAAGCTCGGCTTCACCGATAATAGCCACCAAGCCTTTAAGTGACTCGTACTTCTGGAGTATTGCTTGCACGCGCAGGCTCAGTTGATAATGACGCTTACCGACAATTTCTTCGGTCAAGAGCGTGGATGACGTTTTGTTAAGATCCACCGCCGGACGAATACCCTGCGCGGCTACGTCGCGTGATAGCACAATCACACTGTCTAGCTCGTGGGCGATTAGCTGCACCGCCGGATCCGATAGGTCATCCGCCGGCACATAGATGGTCTGTAGCGCCGTAATAGAGCCGAATTCATTTGCCGTCAAACGATCCTGGAGCAGTTTAACGTCAGAGAATACCGTTGGTTGGTAGCCACCCTCACTCGGCGTCTGGTCGATAATGGTTGAAACTTCGTTCTTGGCCTGAATGTAGCGATACATGTTGTCAGCAAAGAATAGAATGTCCTTCTTTTGATCATCACGAAAATACTCGGCCGCCGTCACCGCCGCATAGGCAATAAGCGAACGCTGCACAGGATTTTCATTCATCTGGCCGAAGAACATCGCGGTAGACTTCAGAAGATCGGCATTCTTGAGTGTGTCGTGCAGTTCATGACCTTCACGAATACGCTCACCAATACCAGCAAACATACTGAGCGCGCCACTGCCTTCAGCAACATTATTAATCATCTCCATGGTGAGCACCGTCTTACCGACGCCCGCGCCACCAATAATACCGATTTTTTTGCCCTTCACAAACGGCGTGAAAAAGTCGAGCACCTTCAGGCCTGTTTCCAGAATCTCCGGCTTAATCGGATCCAATTTTTTAGCAGCTTGAGATGGTACAAAAATGCTGCGCTTAATCATATTAGTGGTGTCAATTGGTGGCAGACCGTCAATTGGGCGCGCCAGTGCATCGTGAACGCGGCCAATCAGTTCATCGCCTACCGGCACTTCAAGACTATGGCCCGTACGTGTCACGGGCATGTTCTTCTCAACCGAGCGATCGGCTGAAATATTCAAACAAATCGCTATGTCGCCTTTCTCTATACTGTCCACGAGCAGCGGTGTTTTTTGAGGGTTATCTACCTCGATAATTTCATAAATCTCTGGCATGTCCTCGTCGAATTGGACTTTAATAACCAAATCTCTCAAGACTCGAACGACACCTTTACCCTTTGTCATAAATTCTTCTCCGCTCTTATTCGCTTCAAGCCCGCGCTAATCTCTTTCAAGCGAGTATCAACAATTAACCGTTTTGCACGGCTATACTGCGTGTGGATGTGAGCAACTTCTTCTACGGCGCGATCTTTGGCTGCGCTCATAGCCTTAAACCGGCTGGCATGCTGTGCTAACCGTGAATCGTGAATCACTTGCATGAGTGTCAAACGCAACATTGATGTTTCCATATGTGCCATTACCACGAGTGCACTTGGCTCAAAAATATATGTTGCTTCCGTAATGGCCTCGGATTGGCTCGCAGCGCCTTTGGTTTCTATAACCTCACTCAGTAGCAGCGAACGAATCTTTTGTGTCATAAGCGACACGTAGCTCTGGTAGAACACCCGCACATCGCGGTACTGCCGTGCAATTGCTAAGAGCGGTTCAACGGTGATGGGATCTTTCTTGGGCAAGCTAAAGTAGTGCTGTGGCTGAATGCCAGCCTGTGCCAATATCTGCTTGCCGTGACGTCCGACTACAAGCAAATCGTGCTGCTTGGGGTCATAGGTACGGCGCATCATGCGCATCAACCGTTGGTCTATATCGCCTGAAAGCCCCGCTTCGGCCATAATCAGAACATACAGCTCTTTGTCTATCATTTTTTCGCCTGGTTGGCGGCCAAATTGGAACATGCCCTGCACGCGGATATTCTTGTAGATATTCCATACGTCGGTAAAGAACTGATTCGCACTGAGCACACTGCGTTTGGTCATGACGACTTTCATACTAGAAAGGTTTTCAAACGCACTCGTCAGACCAACGATCGTGCGCATCGCTTTTTCTTCAGCCAGAATCTCTAGTGGTCTTTTCATGATTTAGCCTCACCATCAGGTTGTTCTGTTTGCTGAGCAGCTACTTTATCGGGCACAATTTGATCGCCTGGCTTTGGCCGCGGCACAGCTCGTTCCGACTCTGGCGGCGCTTCGTGTGGTGCCACTTCGTGCGCTTCTTGTTCCTGTGCGGGTTCATTAGTATGCTTTGCTGCCTTTTTATCCTTCTTTTTGTGACGTTTCTTTTCCTCTTTTGGCTCTTCCTTCGGCTCGTCCGGTTTTGCCTCTGGGCCCCGCCCTTCTTCTGGCTGTGCTGGATCTTCCGGAGTTGTTGGTGAACCGCTCACAACCTTCGCTCTCAGTTCGTCACGAAGTGATGTAAAATTACTGGACTCATCGTCCGTGTCGCCCTGCACTCTCGCCGAATACTCACGAACATTTTGCTTCAGTAGGTCAACATCCAGCGTTTCGCCCAGCTTAATGCCCAGTGTAATATCCAGTAGAAACTGCTGGTCCATGAAGTCGTATGTCTCACCAATGACTTGGTTGAAGACTTTATAGAGGTACTTACCCTTTTGTAGGGCAATCTCTGACTCTTCTGAAAGCTCCGAACCAAAGTGTGCATACTCTTCAGCCTGACGATACGCAGACAGTGACTTAGCAACATCTTGGCCTAACGCTTTTTGCCGACTGTTCTGACCGATGCCGCCTACGCGCGTCACACTGGTGGCCGTAGAAATCGCCGGACGCATAGTCTGGCGGAATATTTCCATGTCCAAAATCCACTGTCCATCAGTTATTGACATGACATTCGTTGGCAAATAGGCGGTGATATCGCCGCCTGGTGCATAAATAATTGGCAAGGCTGTTTGTGCCGCGTGATTGCGATTCAGCTTGCCCGCACGCTCTAGTAGACTTGAGTGCGTGTAGAAAATATCACCAGGATAGCTATCGCGTCCAGGGCTCACACCGGAAAGCAAAGAGATTTCACGGTAGGCCATACCGTGTGATGTCAGGTCATCATAAATCACGAATGTGTCCTGCGCCAAATGCTGCCAAAAGTACTCGCCCATAGCTGCACCAACGTAAGGCGCAAGGTAGTTCACCACAAGCGACTCGAACATCGTCGAGGCAATCACAATTGTTTTGTCCATAGCGCCATTCTGATTAAGGCGATCCATCAACTCAACAAGGTCAGCACGGCGTTTACCAATCAGCACATAAATGGTCACAAGATCGGTACTACGCTGATTGATAGCTATTTGTGTCGCTAGCGAACTTTTACCGCTCTTGCCATCACCAAGCAGCGCCATACGTTGTCCGCGTGAGATGGAAAGTGATATATCCAGCAGCGTAATGCCAGTTTCTACCGGCTTATCAAGCAGCTCGCGCTCGTAGAGAAGTGGTGCGCCGTGAAAAACAGGCCACGTGCCGTCTGGCTCAATTGGCCCCTTGCCATCAAGCGGCTCTCCCAGCACGTTGATCACTCGGCCAATGTAGTTCTTGCCAACCCGAGTCACCAGTTTTTTATGCTGCAATACAACGGTCATGCCCATTGAAGCGAACGTAGTGCCAAGATGCAAAATCGCCACATAATCTTCATAGACGTGGTGCACATAACCTTTGCTACCATCCTCAAACACCACTACGGCGTGTGTATTGATGGGCTGCAGACCCCGAACTCGCACCATGAAACGATCCACAGCGATGACTTCACCTACGGGGTTACCACTTTGGATAAGCTGTTCAAATTGTGTTTTATCGTTCACGCCTAGACCCCTATGCCAATCTCGCTAGATCAGCAGTTAGTGTCGGCAAAGCAGCTCTAAAATGCGCCCGTAGACTAAAGTCATAAATATGATCGGGTGTGCGAACCACACAGCCACCTACAATACCCGGCTGTAGGCCAATGGTGATAAGCGCTGAAGGATGCAAATGTGCACGAATCCATGTCACGAGATCAATTACCGCATCTATCTCTGGCTCAGTAGCAAACGTAAGTTGCACCGTCGGAGAATCTTTGGCGAGCCGCATATTTGCTACAAGCCCTGCTCTGCTGCCCTGATCGCTCAAAACAATGTTGTTAAGCTGTACCAGCTCTGTTACAGCCTTGCTAAGTGACGGTACTGTAAGCGGCATGCCCGGTGCTCGGATTGCCTGGCTTGTTAGGTCATTATCGAGCGCCTCGACTTCACGCAGCACCCGCACAATATCAGCCCTGCCAATCAGCGAGGCCGGTAAAGTCAGCAGCCCAGCGCTAGTGATCTTGACTGCATTGCCCACCTACAGCCGCATATCCCTCTGCATTGCTTCTTGCTGCGCTTCCATCTCGCGCAGAATCATTGGCAACTGCTCTTTTATACTTGCCTGCTCTCCGACCGCCTGCAACACATAGTGGCTTACGATCTCTGCCATATTCTGCCTGAAGTATTCCATAATTTGTGCCCGCTGCGCCTCAACAACTTGCTCTAACTGCTGCGCAAACGCCGCCTGTTGTTCACTTGAGCGTGTAACTGCCACTTGGATCGTATCAAGCGCTGATTTTTGCGCTGCTTCAATAGCCCCAGTATATGTACCGAAGGCTGCTTGGAGCTTGTTGGTAATTTCTTCAGTCAGATGATGGTCAATATCTTCAGTAGTTTTGGTGAGTGATTCCTTGAGACTCACTACATTTTCATCAATAACCGCCTGGAAGTCTGCTTTGGCTTTTTCGGTGAGCTCTTTGTGAAAATCCTTATCAAAAATATGGTAGACGTCGTCCTGCACAAGCTCGTCGTAGGACTCTTTTAAGTCTTGCTGCGTAAGTTTTTTCTTTTTTGAACTCAACTTAAGACGTGGTAACACCAAGCCAATAACCACTCCAAGGATTAAGGCGCCTGCTCCAATTGCTGTCCAGATAATCACTGCGTTGTTCCCACCCTTTTTGCCAAAGAATTCTTATGCTTATAACCTTAGTAGTAAATATACCGTAAATAGACCGATAATCAAAACTAAAACACTGGTGAGAATAACTTGCAAAAGCCCTTTTAAAATTGACTTTTTCGACAGCGGATTACGACCGATAGAAATAATGCTGTTGCGCACTCCGGCAATAAGTAGTACCAGCGCAATAATAATGCTCAACGTTACGATTGCCATACTGATGTAAATACGGATTGGATCAACCGGCTTTTCTGCAATAGCCTGGCCAATACGTTGCAGTGCTTCTGGCAAGTTTGCTTCAGTACTTGTCTGCTGCGGATTCTTCATGATTTCAATCGCCACTGGTATAGAGCCGATGCCAACTTGCTGCCGCGGCTTGCCATCGGCATCCTGCAATGTCGTACTACCAATAGTGTTATTCTTGCCGTCAAAGCTGCTCAGGGCCTTCGCGAACACATACTCTTGCTTTTCTTTGGACTTCATAAGCGTGCCGCTTAAGGAAGATATAGCCAGATAATCACCCGCTTCTATTGATCCATTCTCATTTGTCACGAGTGCGTTGTGGCGACCGGATGTGGCAACATGCACCGTGGTTTCGCCATCATTCTGGCCAATAGAAATAGGTAGTTCCGCGCCAGACACCACAATGCCAAAGGCCGAGATAAGCTTATCTGCCGTTGCCGGAATAACTTTCGTGCTGTCATTTGGGTCAGGCTGGACAACAGTGCCGGTTCTGAGTCTCGTGTCAACACCGTACACCGTCGCAGGGGTAGTCGCTTGCTCCAGCGTGGTGGTTTCTGTTTCCGTTTCACTTTGCGCAGCAGCAAACATCCCACCCATGAGTGGGAATATAAGGATACCGGCTAGAAATAATGTTGCGATTTTCTGTTTCATCAAGCGCCGCCTACAGCGACTTACCATATCGGCAAGCTGCTTATGCCTTTCAGTGTATAGGATTTTTGTGGTTTTTGCGACTTGCTATGCACTCAATGCGCGTACAAGCGTGGTAGCAGTACGGCTGAGCTCAGCTTCGGTCGTTGCGCGGCCTAGCGTAAAACGTAGGCTCGCTTGCGCTTGCATATCAGAAAGTCCCATCGCTCGGAGCACATGGCTTGGCTCTTCATCACTTGCGCTGCAGGCGGAACCAGCAGCGGCAATAACACCTTGCTCATCGAGCGCAAACAGCACACGCTCATTATCCACTCCGGGAATCGTGATATGAACATTGTTCGGCAGTCGAAACTTTTGTGAGCCATTCAGTACGGCAGTCGGCACGGCCTTGAGTACGTCTGAGATAAACCGTTTTTGCAATTGCTGCATGGTTTCAGCGCCATCTCGCCTGGCCGCTTGTGCCAGTTCTAATGCCTTGGCAAAGCCTACAATACCAGCGACGTTTTCAGTGCCGCTCCGCAAACCACGCTCCTGGCCACCGCCAACAATCTGAGGCTTCAAGCGCATATGGCTTGCCACAAATAATGCTCCTGACTGCTTCGGACCATAAATCTTGCCGCCGTTCAGAGTCATCATATCTACACCAAGCCGGGAAATATGCAAGTCGAGGTAATTACCCGCCTGGCACGCATCAGTATGCACATAGAGCGGCAACTCAATGCCGCGCTTACGGCGATCCTGCCGAACTTGCTCTGCTACAGCAACGACTTGGCGCACAGGCTGGATCGTACCAACTTCATTATTGGCGTACATCACGCTAATTAGCACTGTTTTGTCGGTAATGACATCAGCAAGCATATCAACAAGTACCCTGCTGGTGGCATCAACAGCCAACTCGCTATGACCACTATACTGTGCTGCCGGCCGCAGTACAGATTCATGTTCAACACTGCTTGTAATAATTTCCGCATCAGGAAATTGTGCCATCACACCGGAAATTGCGAGGTTATTAGCCTCGGTACCGCCGGCCGTAAAGATTATTTCGCTTGGGCGTGCTCCTAAGATGCCGGCAACCGTAGCGCGAGCACTATCAATATCGCGTTTTGTTTCCTGTGCGGCAGCATACGTTGCAGACGGATTGTAGAATTTTTCGCTAAAATACGGCTGCATAGCCGCCAAAACTAGCGGGTCAACAGGTGTTGCCGCCGCATAATCCAAATAGATATGCTGGTTGCTCATACGTGTATAGTATAGCCCTCGACTAGGCTTGTGCGTAGAGTGTACGCACGCGCTCTAGGTAGAGTGTGACCGCTTGCTTAAAGTTAGCCAGTTCTTGCCTGCTGAGCGCCTGGTATGAATGATGGCCTTGTGACTTAAGAATACCGTTAGGGCGTACGTCATAGCGTGTTGTTTTGACATGATGCTTACCAGAGGCATCTGTCCATTCCTCGTGCCAAACCCACGTTCGGCTATCCAGACAGAAGAACTCACGGCGCGTGCCTGGCGCAACTGGCCCAAACAATTGCCCGCCAATTCGTGCTTCGCGGTGAATAAGCGAGCGCATTGCTTTGGCACGACGTTCAGCGCCGCGCTGACTGATGAGCTTACTCAGCGAAGGCATTACTTGCCTCCTGTGCAGCAAACGCGCCAATTAGATACAGCTCCGCTTGGTCTAGCACCTGAGCACGCTCTGGCCGCACGCTCAGTTCATCCGACGTTAATCCAACTTCAGCTAGTATTTCTGGGTTCTTATTCATAATCTATACAAGATAAAACAACTTCTGTGCATTTTGCGTTGTCGAGGCAGCCAAATGCTCCAGAGACTCCCCCCGAAGCTCTGCCAAATACTCCGCAATCACACGAATGTGATATAACTCACATATTTTACCTCGATACGGCTTGGGTGTCAAGTAGGGAGCATCTGTTTCAAGAAGTAGATGATCCAGAGGAATTTGCGCATACATAGCTTGCTGCTCTGGCGTAGCGAACGTTGCAATGCCATTGACGCCAACATACAGACCATGCGCTATTGCTCGTTCCATATTCTCTCGGGTATCAGTAAAGCTATGGAGCACCCCGCGGAGCGGCTTTTTGGCATGATATTCTTCAAAAATAGGCCAGAAATCCTTAAAAGCACTCCGTACATGGAATGCCAGCGGCAAATCATGTGCTTGCGCCAGCTCAATTTGAAAACGTAACAGCGCCTGCTGCGCCTCTTTCGGTGAATGCGCATAATGATAATCAAGCCCACACTCGCCAATCCCAACTACGTTATGAGCACTTGCCAACTGGGCGAAACGCTTCAGCGCTTCATTATCACCGACATATTGTTGCGCTTCATGCGGGTGCAAGCCGATTGTTGCCCATATATTGTCGTGGTTGGCAGCAAATGCCACGCCAGCTTCGCTGTCTTCAAGTGTACAGCCGACTGCAATCGCACTTTGAACGCCTGCTTCCCTCCCTCGTGCAATCACTTCGTCAGGGTTAAGCGAATAGTCTGCAAAATGTATATGAGAATGCGTGTCAACCAGCTCGAATGCCATGGAATCTAAGCCTCTGGTGTGTCTTTTTTGGGGAACAAGGTGCCCTCTATCGGGCGAATAATACCTTCACCGAAAATCGCGGTAATTTTTTCTGATGTCTCGGGCAGGAACGGCAGTAGCAGTTCTGCTACCTCAAGCAAGCAGCTCACCTGGTACGCCAACACCTCTCGCAGATGGTCTTCGTCACCCGTTTTAGCGACTGCCCACGGCTTTGTTTCATCAATATACTGGTTCAAACCCCGGATCTGTTCCCAGATAAGGTCAAGTGCACGGTCAAAGCGACAGGCGGCAATCGCCTCTTCAAATGGCGCTTTGTCGTGGCTGGATGGCGGGATTTCACCAATAATGCCGTTCTGATATTTCAGCACCATCGCCGAGGTCCGTTGCACGGTATTACCGAGCTCATTTGCCAGCTCATTGTTATATGCGGCATCATATGTCACCTGGCTAAAGTCACCATCTTCATATGATGGAATATGACGCAGGAAATAATAGCGGAACGCATCGACACCATACTGATTGACGATATCTGCTGGCGCAATGACATTACCGACTGATTTGCTCATCTTTTCACCTTCAACGGTGATAAAGCTATGCACATAGAGCACTTTTTGTACTGGCAAGCCAAGGCTTAGGAGTATGCCAGGCCAAATCGCCGCATGGAACCGCGTAATATCTTTACCGATTACCTGCACATTCGCAGGCCAGAAGTTCTTAAAATCATCGTGCTCAGGATACCCCAGCACAGTAATGTAGTTCGAAAGCGCATCAACCCAGACATACATCACCTGGTGCGGATCACCCGGAACGGGCACACCCCAAGCAAGTTTTTCTTTGGGGCGACTGATACTGATATCCTCAAGCCCTTCGTTCAAAAGCGACAAAACCTCATTACGGCGCGTCTTTGGTACAATCTTCAGCTCATCAGTCTCAATAAGCTCGCGGATCTTACTAGTGTATTTACTCAGTGCAAAGAAGTAGTTCTCTTCCTCAACCCGCTGATAAGCCTGTGGGTGGTCAGGCTGCGTGCGAGCTTGGTCTACCTGGCCTTCGGGCACAAATTCTTCCTGGCGCACATCGTACCAACCAATGTATTTCGCTTTGTAAATATCCTTGCTCAGTGCTTTCCAGATAAGCTGCGCGCGCTGCATATGCCCTTTATCGGTCGTGCGAATAAAACGATCGTTGCTAACGTTCAAAAGCGCTGCCAAATCACGGAATTTCTGGCTCATTTCATCGGTAAAATCTTTGGGTGTCTTGCCTATTTTTTCAGCGGTTTGCGCGATTTTCGTACCGTGTTCATCCGTACCCGTGCTAAAAAGCACATTCTCACCGCGTTGCCGCGCATGACGCGCTAACACGTCGGCCTGTAAAAGCTCCATAGCATAACCAATATGCGGATCCCCATTCGGATAGGCGATTGATGTAGTTATATAAAAATTATTGCTCATTCGTTATCTATTGTACCTGTGAATAGTTGAAAGTCTAAAAGTTGCTTCTTTTGGTGCGCGGGGCGGGGATCGAACCCGCACGCCCTTTCGGGCACAGCATTTTAAGTGCTGATCGGCTACCAATTACGACACCCGCGCGTATGATAATGCTACCTTTTTGTTCTTGCCACGATGAGTGGATTGTAAACTGTGACAATTTGGACAAAGTATTCTAAGATTCTCCAAGCGGTTATCATTATGAATACCGTTTATGTGGTCAAGTTCTACAGGAATTCTACCATCGACAGATACTTCAGACCACCCACAGAGCTCACATTCCGGCCTTTTAAGACCCTCCTCATACAGCCTCTTTTTGAGCTTGAAACTTTGAACCGAGCTGTCAACAACCAAGAGCCTTTTTAGCGCGGGACGACTTTTTGTGTGATACGTTGTCCCCTTGTTCCAGCCCTTGCCCTGGAAGTGTGTTGTATCGAGCTTGAGCTCAGTAATCCTTGCTTGCACCTGGGCGTAGTTACCGCCAGCAGGAACAAGTCGTAACATAATGAGTACGTTGCGATAGCTTTTTGAAAGCCTCACCGCAGTAATTAGTTCTTCGTCTGTCCAAGATTTTCGTTTTGGCATACACGTAGTATAGCACTTATGTTAATGTGTTCCATTTGGAGGCACGTACGGGATTTGCACCCGTGTACAAGGTTTTGCAGACCTCTGCGTAACTACTCCGCCAACGCGCCAATTAGTAGATTACCCGCATAAGTATAGATGAAAACACATAATATTTGTACCCCTGATGATTGCGAAACTATATCTGGTACGGTACAATGTGATGGTTCTGAAGTGTAGCTCTTTAGTTCCTTGCCCGCAAGGGCAGCGAAAACTATAGTAGAGCAGAGGCTCAAGTGGCCGACCACAGCAGTGTGGCTCTTTAGCTCAGTTGGTAGAGCAGAGGCCTGAAGAGCCTTGTGTCCCCA
>CAYTOC010000013.1:0-25525 GCA_964439405.1 uncultured Candidatus Saccharibacteria bacterium | reverse complement strand
ATGACGCCGAAGTCTGGCGCTGGAACGGCACCACCTGGACCAAAATCGGCGGCGATGGTGTCAATAGCAGCTGGGCAGACAGTATTGAACAGGTCGAAAGCATGATTGCTTATAATGGCAAATTATACGCAGGCCTCGGTACGAGCGCAGGTGACGGTGATTTATGGGAATGGAACGGCACCACCTGGACCAAAATCGGCGGCGATGGCGTCAATAGCAGCTGGGATGGTGGGACGTACGAAGTTGTCAGGAGCCTGACCGTGTACAACGGTGATTTATACGCAGGCTTAGGCTCAAGCGCAGGTGATGGCGAGTTATGGCGCTGGGATGGAACCGACTGGGAGAAGGTCGCCGGTAATTTTGTCAATAATAGCTGGGGCAACACCATGGAAGAGGTTGAAGCGCTAAGTGTTTACCGAGGTAAGCTTTACGCTGGTACCGGCAACAGCGCTAACGCTGATGCGGCGGTGTGGGCGTACGGCAATAACGGCTATCTTGCGTCGCAAGCAACTGGCTTCAACACCGATTGGCGTCATGTTGCTGGCACATACGATGGTACAACCATGCGGCTCTTTATTGACGGCGTGCAACAAGGGGAGAACACCATTGCGTTGTCCCTGGTTGACACAAGCCACGAACTGCTTGTCGGCAGTACGTATGGAGCGGTAGAGCAAGGTGCGGCGCAGGGCTACTTCAACGGGCTTCTTGATGAAGTGCGCATTAGTTCGGTAGCGCGAACCGAATTTACCACTAAGCCATATAGTACCGGCCCGCAGCTGCTCACTTTGGCTACGGCTGTGCTGACGGAGGGTGTGAAGGAATATACTTCCTTTGCGGCCACTGAGTATCCTGATGGAGGCAATATCACCTATCGGCTGAGCAATAACAATGGAGAAACATGGCAGTATTGGAACGGCAGTACGTGGCTTACTTCAGAGAGTGCGAGCCAGTCAAATACTGCAACTGAGGTTGATGACAAAATCAGTGAATTCCCAGTAACATTTTATGGCATCAAGTGGCAGGCAGTACTTACAAGTGATGGCGAGCAGCGGCCAGTGTTATCATCAGTTACTGTGTGGTCAGATGTGGATTTGACCGCTCCTGAGACGAACGCGAGCGATATTGTAGGCTTTAGAAGCGCCGGCGGCCAGCCATTAAACGAAAATAGTTGGACCAATGGTGCATCTCCGGCGTTTTCATGGACCGCTGCAGCCGATGAGGGTGCGGGCATTAAGGGCTATTGCGCATATTTTGGGACTGACCAAACAGCAGACCCTGTAACAACCGCAGGACTGCTTGGCGCCAGCCCAGAGTTTACTGGTGGCAAATGCCAGTTCTTGGTTCCAGACGCAGCGCTTGATTTAGGCGCGCCTGGCTACCTTGGGGCGGCTATGACCACCAACACGGCCCCTTATTATCTCGTACTAAAGGCTATTGATGCGGCAGGGAATATATCACCTGCCGTGGAGACATTCGCGCTACGCTTTGACAATACTCCTCCTAATAATCCCGGATATATTACCGCACCGTCTGGTTTCATTAACACCAAAGCAACCACACTCACTTGGCCGATATCCGGTGGCCAAGCGGCTAGCGATACCGCATCAGGTGTCGCGGGCTTACAATATCGAATCAATGATTCCGCCTGGTACGGAGATAGTCACAGTGGGACGGGGGATATAACAGATCTTCTGGTTGGTGATGGTAATTATGAGACGCAAGAGGTGCCTGACTTCGCGAACATACATGACGGTGTGAACACTATTTACTTCCGTACATGGGACATTGCGGGCAACGTGACAACCAACTACGCAACGGCTGTTTTGCGTATCAATACGGCAGGCTCGCCGAGCGAACCGCAAAATCTGCAAGTAACTCCGGCTACGAACACAACAAACTCATTTGCTTTCTCCTGGTCACCGCCAGCATCATTTGTTGGCAACGCGAACACCCTTACATATTGTTACGCGGTTAACGTGTTGCCGAGCAGCACTACGTGTACATTCACATCTTCGGGTGTGACAAGTTTGTCGGCCGGGGCGTACGCTACGCAACCTGGTGCCAACACGTTGTATCTCGTGGCGCGCGATGAATCAAGCAATATCAATTACGCAAGCTATGCAAACGTTACTTTCACTGCAAACACAACTGCCCCGGGCATACCGACGGATCTCGATATTGTCGATGCCTCAATTAAAGCAACCAGCCGATGGCGGGGAGCGCTGACCTGGGAGGAGCCGAATCAAGGGAATGTTTCGGCGTACCGGGTGTATCGGTCTACGGACAATGCGTCTTTCTCACTTGTAGGCACTAGCAGCAGTACAACTTATATTGATGGTAATTTGTTGCAGAGATTGTACTACTATCGTGTAACGGCTTGCGATAATACCAACAATTGCGGCGCCTACAGCGCAACGGTGTCATTGTTGCCGACGGGCAAATTCACGACGCCAGCTGAAATGATAAGCGACCCGCAGGTTAGTAACGTCACAACGAAGAAAGCGACCATTACATGGGCAACTGATCGCACAAGTGACTCAAGAGTGGCGATTGGTACGGTAAGCGGGCAATATGGAACATCAGAAATTGGTAATTCAGACCAGGTAACCTTGCACACAATTGAGCTTGACAATCTTGCGGCGGGCACTACTTATTACTACATTGCTAAGTGGACAGACGAAGATGGCAACACCGGCTTAAGCCAGGAATACACCTTTAGCACGGCGCCTGCGCCAGTGGTAAGTAATATTGAAACACTGAATGTGGGGCTGTCAGGAGCATCAATTGGTTTTACGTCCAAAGGGGCTTTCAAAGTAAATCTTTATTACGGACAGAGCGATGGGTTTGGTGGGCTGCGGTCAATTAATACCTCCTCTCGGGAGTCAGAATATACCTTTGCCATTGATGGACTAGCTGATGGTGCGCGCTACTTCTATCGTCTCAGCGCATTCGATAGTGAGGGGGGTGAATACATGGGGAATACCTTCACCTTTAATACACCACCGCGTCCGCGTATCAATAACTTGCGGTTCCAGCCAGTGGAAGGTGAGCCAACCAGCACACAAATGGTAACCTGGCAGACAAACGTGCCGTCTACCTCAACGGTGCTTTTCGGTAAAGTCGGTACGGGTGGTACCGAGCTGCACGATTCTGCCCTGAAAACTGAACACGAAATACGTATCAGTAATCTTGAAGATGATAGTCTGTACTTTATTCTTGCACAAGGTCGCGACCAAGATGGCAATATTGCAGTGTCTGATCGCCAGCAATTCCGCACAGCGCTAGACACACGGCCGCCGCGTGTCTATGACGTTAACGTCGAATCATCAATACGAGGTACTGGTGCAGAGGCTCGTGGCCAGGTCATCGTTTCGTGGCGGACGGATGAGCCAGCTATGAGCCAGGCGGGATACAGTGAAGGCTCAAACGCATCAACCTTCAATAACCGTACGGCAGAAGATAGCACGCTCAAAACACAGCATCTCGTTATCGTATCTGACCTACCAACGTCAAAAGTCTACAGTATCCAGCCGATATCAAAAGATAGGGCGGGCAATCTTGGCACGGGCGAGACACAGTCGGCCATTATTGGCCGTGCCAGCGAAAGTGTTCTGACGGTTATTCTTAACACGCTGCAGCGGGTATTCGGTCTATAAGTATGGTACGCGACACAGCAAGAACACTGATCAAGGCCACCGGTATACAACAAGATTTTGTCGCCGGCGAGGAGAGCCTTACAGTACTGAAAAAAGCAGATTTTGAGATTAAGGAGCGCACGTTCAATATTGTTTACGGCCAATCTGGTTCCGGTAAATCAACATTACTTAATATTTTAACAGGGCTGCAGCGCCCGTCTCGTGGGCAGGTGGCATTTGAGGGTCAAGACATCTACGCATTATCATCAAACGAGCTCGCACATTTTCGCGCAAACCGTATTGGCATCGTGTACCAGCAAAACTTTTGGGTGAAAAGCTTGAGCGTGCTCGAGAACGTGGCTATGCCGCTTTATTTCCTGGGCTACTCCAAGGCCGAAGCAGCCAAAAAAGCTTATGAAGCGCTTGATAAGATCAACATGAAGTCATATGGTAAGAAAAACCCATCTTTGTTGTCCGGTGGTGAGCAGCAACGCGTTGCACTCGCGCGCGCGATTGTGAACAACCCCTTGTTTATTATTGCCGATGAGCCAACAGGCAGTCTTGATAGCGTCAGCGGTGATATGATCATGAATTTGCTCTATGATGCCCAAGCAAAGGAAGGGCATACGATTATTCTAGTGACGCACAATATGGAATATTTGCCGCTTGCAGACCACCTCTTGCATCTACAAGATGGTGTGGTCGAGGAAGTGTCCGATGCGAATATTCATGAGGCGACGGACTCCTTGATTAAAAGCATGCGTGAACGCATTACCCACTTGGCGCAAATCAAAAAACACGGGGGAGTCAGGTAGTGTCATCTGCACCCGCCCCAAAAGTAGCCTCCAAAAAGCCTCGTGCCAAGTCGGCGCGTATTGATATTTTGTTTACTATTGCCTGGAAGAACCTTGCCGCTAAAAAGCTGCGCTCACTCCTAACTATTTTCGGTGTGGTTATTGGTATTGGTGCAATATTTTTCCTGTTGAGCTTTGGCCTGGGCCTCCAGCAACTGGTGACCAATGAGGTTATAGGTGACCAGTCGGTAAAATCCATTGAAGTAACATCGCCAAACTCACGGCTTTTACAGCTTAATGATGAGTTTGCGAATGATATCAAGCAATTTGCATATGTCGACCGTGTGGGCGTGCAGTATTCCTTCCCTGGCAGCCTTCAGCGAAGCGGCGCAGAAATCGACAGCGTCGTGTATGGTATCGATACACCGTATCAAGATATGACGACCCTGAATCTCACAGCGGGACGATACCTTGAACCAGATGACTTGCCGGCAATTCTCATTAACCTTTCGGCGCTGAAATCACTTGGGGAAGACGATCCTAAGGCAGTACTGGGGCAAAAACTTGAGATTACTATTCCATTGCAGGGTGCTAGCACGAGTGACGTAAATGAGCTGAAAGGTTCCTTTGAGGTTGTCGGTATTTTAGACTCCGGCTCAGGCGCAGAGGTGTTTATGCCAAAAGACAATTTTGCGCTTGTTGGCGTCTTGGCGTTCAATAATGTGAAGGTTATGGCTGATGACGCGGCGCACGTCGCTACGGTTCGTAGCCACATAGAATCAAAAGGTTTTCTAACGAGTTCACCGGCAGACACGCTTGGTCAGATTAATCAGATTTTCCGCTTCTTCACAATTATTATGATTGGTTTTGGTAGTATCGGCATGGTCGTATCCATACTCGGTATGTTCAACACGCTTACTATTTCACTCCTCGAGCGAACACGCGAAATTGGACTCATGATGGCCCTCGGCGCACGCAACAGCGATATGCGCAAACTATTCGTTTTTGAGGCAGTATTGATATCTTTCATCGGTGCGGTTGTGGGCATCCTACTTGCTATTATTGGTGGCAAAATACTTAACTTCTTCATGAACCAATTTTCGGCTAAGCGAGGTGTTACGGAATCGTTTGAACTCTTTTCGACTCCACTGTGGGCGGTTGGCATGCTGATACTCTTCACGGTTGCTGTTGGCCTTTTGGTTGTGTATATTCCTGCGCGCCGCGCTCAGAAGATTAACCCCATCGACGCTCTGCGCCGTGAGTAATGAAGAGCCTTCCTTTTATCCACGATATGTGGTAAAGTGTGTCAGTAAATCTAATTGTGCTGACTAAAAGTCGTCTTGTCTTACTGATGCAAGTTCAAGGAGATGTTACAGCACCCAACTAGTCATCAGTCGCCAGTCATCAGTCGCCAGTCAGAAATGACAGATGACAGATGACAGAAGACAGAAGACTAGTGTTCACGAAAGGAACACTATGGCTGAAGCCAAAACTGACGAGAAACAGCGAATTCGTATTCGCCTCAAAGCCTACGATCACAAAGTGATTGATCAGGCTGCAAAGCAAATTGTTGACACCGCTCTGCGTACCGGTGCGTCACTTGCTGGTCCGATTCCACTGCCAACAAAGCGCAACACTTTTACCGTGGTAAAGTCTCCGCACGTCTATAAGAAGGGGCGTGAGCAATTTGAGATGCGTATTCATAAGCGTTTAATCGATGTCTTTGAACCAACCCCTAAGACTATTGACTCACTCATGAATCTCTCGCTGCCAGCCGGCTGTGATGTTGAAATTAAGATGTAACCCTTAAACAACTAACACCTTAGCCGCCTGGCAACGAGCCAGGCGGTTTTCTTTTACAAGGAAAATCGAAGCAAACAACTAACGCTCAGAAAAGGAGATTTTCAAATGAGTGAAAATATAAGAGACGATTGGCCCGAAGCAGTTTTCTGGCCGAATGAATTCGATACGGATTTAGAAGAGAATCCATACGAAGTAGTATTGGCTGGTTTGCAGCGAGCTGTTATTGACCAAGATAACCCTGTAATATCCGAGGGGAGCTTTCACGTGTGCGACGAAACGAAGCGCCTTACTATTGGTCGTATGACCGTTAAGTATGTTGCGCTCGGTATCTTGCCGGAGTACCCATACGTCGTGGACGTGAAGGCTTCAGACCACATCATTCACCGCGCGTTTTTTGCTAAACAAGTGCCCAGCGAGGGTGCGCTAGCAGATCATGTTTTGCAGGTGGTATAGCCTTAGCTAAACTGGGGGTTTCCCTGCTGGAGTAGTGCTTTCTGGCGATTGGCAGGCTGCACAGACTGCTCGTAGTACTGAGCAAGCTCTCGTACCATCTGATACGCAGTAATGGCGCGTCCGATAGATCGGGTGTTGAGCTTGTGTAAATTACCTCCCGCATCAACCATCTCGCCTTTGCGTTCATAGATTCGGGGGAGCATCTCGGCGACCGTTAGCGGATCTGAGCCATTGCTTGAGCCTTTGGTGCCGTTCGGTGTTTTGTAATTGATATGTGATGTTGCGCCAACGCGTGCATCACGGCGGCTTGCTTCAGTTTGAAATTGTATTTCGACAGGCAGCGTGACGCCGTCATTGTTAGTAAGTTCAAGCGTGAACTTCGCCACCTGATACACAGGCCCATCAGTCTCCTGCGTCTTATACTGGATGCTATCGCCTAAGGGGTGTGCGGCCATGCCGGCCTGAACAGCTGCAATAAACTCGGGACGACCTTGTGCGTACAGAGCAGATTCTTTTGATGGTGCAGGCTTCAGCGTGGCAGCACCGCTCAGGCTATGCACTCGATCAAGCATTGAAGCATACTGCTCGGTTAGCGCTGCTTCATCTTTAGCCACTACAGTGAAAGCAATAACATCCATCGGATGGGATACCTGTTCGTATTCACCTGTTTGGCGACAGTATTTCTGCATAAGCGATCCGAGTGATTTTGTCCGGCCTATGATGCGCAGTTCTGTCCCGTCGGTCATGCGGATGTTCTCATCACGGAAATCAACGAGCAGCTTACCCTCAGAGGAGCGTTCAATTTCGTAATTGAGCGACCGGGTGTCGTGTGGGAATAGTTGGCCCAATACTTCGTTAGTGCCCCCGAACACTTGAGCTTGGTTATGTGTTGTGCGGGCAGCATCGAGCGCATTAAGCTCAGTAGAGTTTAATTGCTGATTCTCCACCTGTTTTTTGATTCGTATTTGTGCGGTAATATCTCGAATAGTCATGGCCATGGCATCAAAACCCCAGATTTTACACAGTGGCGCATAAAATGACTCTGCTTCAAGGATTTCTCGGAAGATGCCTACCTCATGTTTTGGAGAATCGTCTTGGTACGAGTATTCAAGATGCTCAATGACCTCTGCCGCTTTAATGATGACCGCCTCAATGTTAATGTCGTAGGCAACTTTCAGGAGGCGCGGAACATCTAGCTCCGCCATCTCCATGCCCCATGCCTCGGCGGGTACTTCAAATTTTCGCTTTACGGCTAATGCGAGCGGAGATGTGGGATCTTCTTTGAGTGCCTCTCGGTGTGCGCCCGCAGCATGCTCAACCCTCTGCGTATCGGTAAGCTGACCAAGTATATAGAGGACTTCACTCGAGTCAAACCCGTAGTCGTCAAAATAGTCTTGCAACGCGTGAGCAGCTGCTGCTTGTGCTTCCGAGCTTTTAGCGCCGCCAAGTGCACGATCACCCAAGTCGTGGATATTAGCCGCAATAATGGCCAGCTGCGGCATGATTGTGTGTGTAAACACACCGGTGTAGTCGCCTACGCGGAGACCATGCTCAACGAACCGATCAGGATTTTCGTGGTTGGATGGCACCGCGGGGTCGGTGGCGTAGCTGAGCATACAACGCTCAAGCGCTAATCTCGCAAGCATTGCCGTGGTAGCAGGGGCCTCAATTTCGCTATAATTCGCTGCTTCGCATGCAAAAATTGCGTCAGTAGACACTATGTTCTCGGGTGAACTCATACTTTTTAAGATTATATCACAAAAATCAATAGATTGCTAGTGTTTGCATAGTTTTTTTGCTTGTGGTTAACTAGGGTCAGAAATGCCAAAACAAACAAAAAAAACCGTAAAAGCCTCTGTTCGGCGTACAGCCGTACAAACCAGTGACCCGTATGACGGCGTATTCGCGCTGAAGCTGGCGCTTTACATGGTGCTTGGTACGCTATGGATTAAGGTTAGCAATGGCTCAGGGTTCCAGCTGCCTATTCCAATCGGCTTAATCATCGGCTTACTATTTACGACCCATGAACACTTCAAGATAGATCGCAAAATTGAGTATGCGGTCTTACTCGTGGCGATGCTCATTGGCTTCTGGGCGCCATTCGGTATCTATATTACGTTCTAGCGTCTACGTATGACGAGAGAAAGTCACGCACCAGATCTGACTCACTCACGATGATTGCCGCTACGCCCTCTTGCCATGCTACGTAGCCAGCAAGCGGCTCATAAAGACTTGTATCACTTTCGCGTCGCCACTGGTTTGTGTCTGGGTCGAATGATGCGGTGGTATCTACTAATCTGTCAATATTGCCGATGTCAGCTATAAATCGTCCTAGATACGGCAGCCCGAACTCACTACCTGCTCGGTACAACATACGTGATTGTCGAAGTTTACCCGGGGGCACTTCGGTGCTCACGCGAATTAATACGGTGTTATGCTCATCGCCGAGTAATTTTCGATAGGTTGTTTGTGGCACGATCTGGGTGTGGTCGCCAGGTTCCAAAGCGGCAATCTTATACTTGCCGGTGATAACCACATCTCTCGGGCTGAAGTCCTCGGGTAGATACCGTTCCATGTATGTTATCATTATAGCACAAAGTATTATAAAAGTCAATCTTTGCATTATTTTTGTAATGGCTTTGTGTGTAAAATTGTCTACATCTTGACAGAAGTAAGCGGTGCGTGCTAAGATGTTATGGTATATAAATTTCCTGACTTGGATATTTGGAAGGTCACACTGCAGATAACAGGGGTGAAACCGCCAGATTCCGAGCGTATTTATGTCTGAGTTTCGGCTCGGGTCAGGCTAAAAAAGAGGATACTATGAAAGCATTAATCACTCGAAAGGTCGGCATGACTTCTACCATCGCAGAAGATGGTAAGGTTCAGGCTATTACCTTGCTTTCCGCTAGTCCCTGTGTGATTACACAGGTCAAAACCCAAGAAACCGACGGCTATAGCGCTGTACAGGTGGGTTTTGAGGAAGCAAAAGCAAACAATGTAAACAAAGCACAGCAAGGCCATCTCAAGGCTGCAGGCGAAGGCGTACTCCCAAAGATTATGCGTGAATTCCGTGTAGACGAAATTACTGAAGACCTCAAGGTTGGAGCAACTATCAACCCCGAGGTCTTTTCAGTTGGTGACGTCGTGAACGTAACTGGCACTTCTAAGGGTAAGGGTTGGGCTGGCACGATTAAGCGCCACAACTTCCAGCGTGGTCGTAAGACGCACGGTGGTAATGGTAATGTTCGTAAGCCAGGTTCAATTGGTTCTATGTACCCACAAAAAGTTTTCAAGGGTAAGAAAATGGCAGGTCAGATGGGTGCTGAGCAAGTGACTGTTCAAGGCCTCAAAATTGCCCTGGTTGACACAGAGCTTGGCGTCATCGGTGTTACTGGTGCTGTTCCTGGCCCACGCAAGGGCATTGTAATTTTGAAAGGAGCTAAGTAATGGCTATAGCTACCTACACAAAAGCAGGCGCTAAGGCAACAACTGCTGCCAAGCTTGATAAAAGCGTCTTTGGCGTTGAAGTTAAGAATCACGAGCTTTTGAAGCTCGCTTACACCGCATACCTTGCGAATGGCCGTGATAACCTGGCACAGGTTAAAACTCGTGGTCTCGTATCTGGTGGTGGCCGCAAGCCATGGAAGCAAAAAGGCACTGGTCGCGCTCGTTTCGGCTCTAGCCGTAACCCAATTTGGCGCGGTGGTGGTATTGTCTTTGGCCCAACGGGTGAAGAAAACTACACCAAGAACTTGCCAACGGTGGCAAAACGTCAGGCTATTCGTCAGGCGCTAACCCTTGCTGCAACTGAAGGGCGCGTTAAGGTGATTGAGACATTTGAAACCAAGGGCAAAGTTGCTGAAACCGCAAAGCTTTTGACGAAGCTCGACGTAAAGGGCCGAACCATTATTGTTGTCAGCCAAAAAGATGAGCTTACAGAACGTGCAACGCGCAACATCACTAATGTCAAAGTCGTACCTGCCGCATATATCAATGTGTTTGATCTTCTAAACAGTGACACAATTGTAATTAGCAACAAGTCACTTGATATCATTAGCGACTGGCTCGGAGGGAGTAAGTAATGAGTAAAGAAATTCTATTAATCCCTCGCCTGAGCGAAAAGAGCTTTGCGCAAAGCCAGCTGACGCGCACCTATGCATTTGTGGTACCAAAAAGCACCAACAAGCATGAAGTTGCACGCGCAGTAGCCGCTCAGTTTGAAGTGACTGTTACAGATGTGAATGTCACGAACGTCAAGGGCAAGGCAAAGCGTAGCATTAGTGCTAAAGGCCGCCGCGTGGCTAATGGCAGCCAGTCTGACTTCAAGAAAGCATACGTGACGTTAGCTGAAGGCTTTTCTATTCCAGTATTCGGCACAGAAGAAGAGTCTAAGGAAGACAAGAAGGCAAAAAAGGCTGAAGCAAAAGAAGCTGAAAAGTCAGGAAAGAAAGCTCTCGCAAAGCCAAAAGCTAAGAAAGAGGAGAAGAAGTAATGGCGATTAAGCAATATAATCCAACGACGCCTGGCCGCCGTGGTATGACCAGCCAAGATACGGCTGTGATTACGACCAAGAAGCCTCTGCGCTCACTCTTGGTTACAAAGCGCCGCACCAATGGCCGCAACAACCAAGGTCGTATTACAACTCGCCACCGTGGTGGTGGTGCTCGTCGTCACTATCGTTTAGTGAACTTTGGATTGGCACCTGGCACTAAAGTGACTGTTGAGCATATCGAATACGATCCAAACCGCAGCGCACACATTGCCCGTGTAAAAGAAGCGAATGGTACGTACCATTACTTGCTGGCGCACAGCGTTGTGCAAGTTGGTCAGGTTATTGAGTCTGGCGAGGATGCGCCAATTGAGCCAGGCAACCGTTTGCCAATTAAGGCAATCCCTGTCGGTAGCGTGCTGCACGCTGTAGAGATGAAGCCCGGTGGTGGTGCACAGATTGCTCGTGCAGCTGGCATGAGCGTACAGCTCATGGCAAAAGAGGGTGACTATGCGCAGGTGCGCATGCCTTCTGGCGAAATCCGCCGTATTCACGTTGAAGCGTTCGCGACCCTTGGTTCTGTCGGTAACGAGCAGTACCAGAACATCAAGATTGGTAAGGCCGGCCGTAGCCGTCACCTTGGCAAGCGCCCAAGTGTTCGTGGTGTCGTTATGAACGCAGTTGATCACCCACACGGTGGTGGTGATGGTGGTCGTCACCGTATGGCGAAAGCGCCTCGTACGCCTTGGGGTCAGAAGACCTTGGGTTACAAGACACGCCGCCGCAAGGACACGAGTCAGTTTATTGTTAAGAGCCGTCATGCGGCAAAGAGAAAGTAAGGTAGGAAATATATGAGCCGTTCACTCAAAAAAGGTCCATTTATCGATCCGAAGCTTGCGAAGAAGGTTGCCGCGCTTGGAAACGAAGACCGCACAATCATCAAGACCTGGGCACGCGCAAGCGTGATTGCTCCAGACTTTGTTGGTAAGACGTTTGCCGTACATAACGGCCGCGTTCATGTGCCGGTTTTCGTAACTGAGAACATGGTTGGCCACAAGCTCGGTGAATTCTCACCAACACGTAAGTTCCGTTCACACGGCGGTAAGCTCGCGAAAGGTAAGAAGTAATGGCACAAGTTAAAGCAATTGCTAAAGGTGTTCGTATGAGCCCACGCAAAGTTGGCGAGGTTGCTAGCTTAGTTCGCGGCCGCACTGTTGCGGATGCGCTAACTATCTTAGAGCACACCCCGCGTCGTGCCGCTACACCAGTGGTTAAGACGATTAAGAGCGCACAAGCTAATGCTACGCACAACCACAACGTTAAAGGTGATGACCTGAAGATTGTTGAAATCAGCGTTACCCCAGGTCCGCGCCTCAAGCGTTACCGCCCTGCGGCACATGGCCGTGCGTTGCCATTCCAGCGTCGCACAAGTCACATTCGTGTAGTAGTAGAGGGTGCAACCCGTGAAGTTAAGAAAGCTGCTGCAAAGGCAACTAAGCCAGCCGCAAAGAAGGAGAGCAAGTAATGGGACAGAAAGTTAATCCAATTAGCATGCGCCTCCAGCTTAACAAGGACTGGCGCAGCAAATGGTTCGTAGACAAGCGTGATTACGCAAGCTACCTGAAGGCTGATCTTGCAGTACGCAAGCTCATTCAGGATAAAGTTGGCAGCCGTGGTGCGGTCAACAAGGTAGACATTGAGCGTTCACCAAACCTCGTAACCGTGACTATCACGACAGCTAAGGCTGGTGTGGTTATCGGCCGCGGTGGTACAGGTGCGCAAGAACTCAAGGCTGCTATTGAAAAGATTTATGGCGTACCGACTCGTGTGAACATCGAAGAAATCAAGAAGCCAGAACTCTACGCTAAGCTTGTGGGCGAAAACATCGCCAACCAGCTTGAGCGCCGCATGAGCTTCCGCCGCGCAATCAAGTCAGCATCTGCTGCAACGATGCGTGCCGGTGCAAAAGGTATTCGTATTGAGGTTGCTGGCCGACTGAACGGTGCTGAGATGAGCCGCCGCGAAAAAGAAGTTGCTGGCTCTGTGCCACTACATACTATCCGCGCTGATATTGACTACGCAGGTGTTCGTGCGCGAACTGCTGCTGGCATCATCGGTATCAAAGTTTGGATTTACAAAGGGGAGGCTAACTAATGTTACTACCGAACCGACAAAAGCACCGCAAGGTGCGTAAGGGCCGCATTCGTGGCGTTGCTACTAGCGGCAACTACATTGCCTTTGGGCAGTACGCATTGCAGTCGCAAGGTAATGAGCGCATTACCAGCCGCCAGATTGAGTCTGCTCGTCAGGCGATGACCCGCTACATCAAGCGTGGTGGTAAGATCTGGATCCGTATTTTCCCACACACACCAGTAACCAAGAAACCGCAGGATGTGAAGATGGGTTCTGGTAAAGGTAACCCTGAGTATTTCGTTGCGAAAGTTCGCTCTGGCACGATTATGTTCGAAATGCAGGGCGTTCCTGAAGAAACCGCACGTGAGGCAATGCGCCTGGCTGCACACAAACTACCTGTGAAGACCAAGTTCTTGGTCCGAGAGGAGGCGTAAGAGCATGAAGATTACTGATATCCGCAAACTTAAAACTGACGAGCTGGCAACCCAGGCAACTGCCTTGCGCGAAGAAATTGCCGAACTAAAGCGTCGCCTCATCCAAGGCGAAGTGCAGAACGTTCGCATTATTCGCAGCAAGCGCAAAGATCTGGCGCGTCTGCTGACCGTCCTCAGCGAAAACCTCGCAAAGGAGAGCATCTAATGGCTAAGACTATCGTTGGCGAAGTAAGCTCGAACAAGGCTGATAAGACCATTGTTGTGACCGTGCGAACTCGCAAAACACATCCAATTTATAAGAAACAGTACACCGTAAGCACGAAATTTATGGCGCACGATGAGAAGAATGAAGCTCAGATGGGTGATCGCGTATCTATTGTAGAGACACGTCCAATCTCAGCACGCAAGCGCTTCAAACTCGAGAAAGTACTTGAGCGTGCTGCAATCGAGCACAAAGAAGTGGAGGGAGAGGCGTAATGATACAACAAGAGTCCCGCCTGATCGTTTGCGACAACAGTGGCGCAAAGGAAATTCTTTGTATTCGTGTCCTTGGTGGCACGCGTCGTCGTTATGCACGCGTTGGTGACGTTATCGTCGCTACCGTTAAGGCTGCAAACCCACAAGGCACCGTTAAGAAGAAGTCTGTTGTTCGCGCAGTTGTTGTACGCACGCAGGAGAAAATTCGTCGCTCTGATGGCTCGACGATTAAGTTCGACGACAATGCCGCAGTAATCATCGGTGACGATAAAGCACCGAAGGCAACGCGTATCTTTGGCCCAGTACCACGTGAACTACGTGATTACGGCTATGCAAAGATCGTTAGCCTTGCACCGGAGGTACTATAATGAGTCTGTTTAAAATCCGTTTGAATAAGGGCGACACCGTTGTTGTACGCGCTGGTAAATACAAAGGTAAAACCGGTACGGTTATTGCAACGCATCCCCAGACTAATAAAGTCACGGTTGAGGGCATTAACATCGTTAAGAAGCACCAGAAGCCAAACAAGGCATACCCGCAAGGCGGCATCATTGAGATTACAAAGCCGATTGATGTGTCGAAGGTTGGTCTGCAAGATGCGACAACTAAGAAGGCATCACGCATTGGTTACAAGTTTGATAAAGATGGTAAGAAAGTTCGCGTCAGCAAGGCGAGCGGAAAGGAGATTAAGTAATGGCTACAAAAACCCCAGTTACGACTGCACGTCTCCGGGCCGCATATACCACCACGTATGTTGCTGAGCTGCAAAAAGAGCTTGAGCTCAAGAACGTTAATCTCGTGCCAAAGCTTGAGAAGATTGTTTTGAACATTGGGCTTGGTAAGGCTAAGGATGACAAGAAAGTTATCGAAGCTGCAACCAATACACTGATTAAGATTACCGGGCAGAAGCCGAGCGAGACATTCGCAAAGAACTCAATCGCTGGGTTCAAGCTACGCGAAGGCAACATGATTGGCCTGAAGGTTACGCTCCGCGGTGATAAGATGTATGAATTTGCTGATCGCTTGATCAACATCGTGCTGCCACGACTTCGTGACTTCCACGGTGTATCAGCCAAAGCTTTTGACAAGTCTGGTAACTACAGCATCGGCTTTATTGACCAATCGGTGTTCCCAGAACTGACATTTGAAGAAACCACAACCGCACATGGTTTACAGGCAGTATTTGTGATTCGCGCAGAGGAACCAGCGCATGCCAAAGCACTGCTCGTAAAGTTTGGCATGCCATTTGAAAAGGAAGGTAAATAAGTATGGCTAAGAAATCAATCATCGCGCGCGACCTAAAGCGTCAGAAAATGATCAAGCAGTACGCCGCAAAGCGCGCCGAGCTCAAGGCTATGGGTGACCTCGAAGGTTTGGCTAAGTTGCCACGCAACTCAAGCCCAACCCGCTGGAAGAACCGCTGCATTGAGACTGGGCGTCCGCATGCGTACATGCGTCAGTTCGGCCTCAGCCGTATCGCATTCCGCGAGCATGCAAGCAAAGGTGAAATCCCTGGCGTAACGAAAGCCAGCTGGTAGAAAGGAAACGTATGAGCACAACATCTACAGACCCAATCGCAGACATGCTGACCCGTATCCGCAACGCCATCTTGGTGAACAAGCGCGAGGTAGTATTGCCGCATTCAAGCATTAAGCAGTCAGTTGCTGAACTGCTGCAGTCTAATGGCTTCATTACAGAAGTAAGCGTCGTTGATGCAACAATCGGCAAGAGCCTAAAGCTTGTTATCAACAGCGAGAATAGCAATGCGGCTATTACTGAAATTAAGCGCATCAGCAAGCCTGGTCGTCGCAGCTACGTTGCTGCAAAGGACATCCCGAATGTGAAGGGCGGCCGCGGTATCGTGATCGTCTCGACCAGCAAGGGTCTTTTGACCGGAACAGATGCGAAAGCACAGAAAATCGGCGGCGAATTGCTGCTACAAGTTTACTAGGATTAAGGAAGGAATAAAGGAATGAGTCGAGTAGGAAAACTACCAATTGCGATCCCCGCTGGCGTGACAATCACTGTCGACCCTGATTTCATCACTGTGACTGGCAGCAAAGGCAGCCTCAAGCAGTTTACGATGCCAGGTGTGAACGTAAGCGTGGAAGATAATCAAATTATCGTCACTCGTGAGAATGACGAGCCAAAGAATCGTGCTAAACACGGCTTAATGCGCGCACTGTTGGCAAACCTGGTAACAGGCGTAACGACGGGCTTCAGCAAAAAGCTTGAAATCAACGGTGTTGGTTTCCGCGTTGCGCTGGCTGGCAACACACTGAAGATGAACCTTGGTTTTTCACACGAAGTAACCTATGATCTACCGCAAGGTGTAACGGCAACCGTAGAAGGTCTTAACATTACCATCAGTGGTATTGATAAGCAGCAAGTCGGTCAGGTTGCAGCTGAAATTCGCGCACTGAAGAAGCCAGAACCATATAAGGGCAAGGGCATTAAATACGCTGATGAACGCATCGTTCGTAAGAGCGGTAAGTCAGGAAAGGACAAGTAGGCCGGTATGAGTAAGATTTCACTAAAACTACGTAACCTCGCTCAGCGCAAAGCACGTATTCGTGCTGTTGTATCGGGCACCCCTGAACGTCCACGTCTTTCTGTGCACGTCAGCAACCTGCATGTATCAGCGCAGCTTATTGATGACACGCAGCACAAGACACTGGCTGCTGTTTCGACCGTTGGTCAAAAAGACACTGGTAAAACGCTTACCGAGCGCGCTGCCTGGGTTGGCGAACAGATCGCCAAGAAAGCAAAGAGCGTTAAAGTAAAGCAAGTTGCGTTTGACCGCTCTGGCAAGGCTTATCATGGCCGCGTCAAAGCATTGGCTGATGCAGCACGTAACGCAGGATTGGAGTTTTAATCATGGCAGACGTACAAGAACAACGCCGCCCACGCCGCGCACCTCGCCCCGAGCAAGTGCCAGAAGAAAAGCCGTTTGATGAGCGCGTACTACATATCGATCGCGTTGCGCGTGTCGTAAAGGGCGGTCGTCGCTTCCGCTTCCGCGCACTTGTGGTTGTGGGTGACCGCAAGCATAAGGTAGGTATCGGTATCGCTAAAGGTGCGGATGTAACTGCAGCTGTTGCTAAGGCAACTGATGTAGCAAAGAAGAACCTCATTACCGTCAATCTGTATAAGGGTACAATCCCACACGAGACACAGGCAAAAGTTGGTGGTGCAAACATCCTCTTGAAGCCAGCAAGCGCTGGTACTGGTCTGATTGCTGGTGGTGTGGTACGCACAATCGTTGAAGTCGCTGGGCTTTCAGACGTACTTTCTAAGTCACTTGGTTCAACTAACAAGGCAAACACTGCGTATGCAACTATTGCTGCGCTCAATGCAGCCGTACCAAGCAGCCAGTGGGTAACTAGGCAAAAGTCGCCAGTTACCAGTCCTCAGTCATCCGCAAAAAAACAGAAGACAGAAGACAAGGGACAGAAGACTACTGAAACTCCAAAGGAGGTGAAGTAATATGAAGTTTAACGAACTGCAAACGAACACCACTAAGCGCGGTACGCGCGTTGGTCGTGGTATCTCAGCTGGTAAGGGTAAAACTGCTGGTCGCGGTACGAAGGGCCAGCGCTCGCGCACTGGTTCTGGTCGCAAGCCAGGATTTGAAGGTGGTCAGAATCCGCTCATGCAGCGCCTGCCTAAGCTGCCTGGTTTCCGCTCATTTAAAGTTGCCAGCGAGAACGTTTACACTGGACAGCTTGACGTGATTGGCAAGAAGAAGGTTACGACAGTTGAGCTCGCAGAAGCAGGCTTGATCAGTAACCCCTATGTCAATGTGAAACTCATCGTTAAGGGCGAACTTACAAAAGCTGTTGCTGTAGAGCTGCAGGGTGCAAGCGCCCGCGCAGTTGATGTAGTTGAGGCTGCCGGTGGTTCATTCACTAAGGTAGCTCGCGCTGCTCGTCAGCAGACTTCTGAAAAGAAGATTGCCAAAAGCGAAGCAAAAGCCACTAAATAGCTTTTCTGCGCAACCATTAAAAAGACCCTTGGATAACAGGGGTCTTTTTTAATACAAATCAGTCGCGAGTACAGAATATTATCGGATGAATGTATATTCTGGATTATGCTCCGACCATCCACTTTGTTCAGCAGTATGGCCAGTAATAATCTGTTTTTTGAGCTCACATGCTTTGATCTGTTGATCAATAACCGCATAGTGCACACCAGACATCCTGCTGCGTTTACACAGACCTTGATACGCAATATCCGCTTCCCCCTCATAAAGCTCAAGTGGTTTACGGATATCTAGGGAAGAACTCAGCGGAAAAGCTACTTCCGACTCAATGCGACCCATCACGTCTGCGACTTCCTGCTGCTCGCGCCGCCGGCTGGGAATGAGGCTACTAAGCAGGGAGTGCTGCGCGCTTTGTAGGACAAATAAACCGGTATAGACGAGGTTTACTTCTTCGCCACTTTCTAATTTTAGGTACTCTAACTGTACGTAACCAGGTGCGCTTTCCTCTCTTAGTTTGAACTCCATGTATGCTCCTTAATTTGAGGCAATTATAACAGGGAAAATTGCCATATTACCATTTTTAATTTCAGCAAAAACAAGTATACTATCTGCAAGAAGTATTATTGATTGAGATAAAGAGGGAATAGAAACCTAGATGAACTGGAAAGTTATTGGCCGCTCGCTGAAGCATCGTGATATGCAGAAGCGTATTTTTGCAGTTCTGGGTATTATCGTTATTTTCCGCCTGCTTGCGCATATTCCGATTCCATTTGCCGACCAACAGACTATCAAAGAAGTCCTTGATAACCTCTTCACCGCGGAAAGCACACCGCAACTGCTGAGCTTTTTGAACGTGATTTCCGGTGGCGCGCTGGCCAACTTCTCAATTATGGTCGCAGGCCTTATGCCATACATTAACGCATCGATTATCATGCAGCTGCTAACGCGTGCTATACCGAAGTTAGAACAACTCAGGAAAGACGGCGAATCTGGGCAGCGTAAGATTAACCAGATTACGCGTGTCCTGACATTCCCGCTCGCAATTATCCAATCTGTCGGTGCGATTTATCTGATTCGGCAGGCTGCGCAGAGCGTATCTGGTGTGGGCGATATTACCGCAGACGCCACGCTTGGCCAATGGGTGCTGATGGTAACGGCGCTTACTACGGGTTCTATGCTGCTCATGTGGCTTGGTGAGCTTGTGACAGAGCAGAGCATTGGTAATGGTATTTCGCTGCTTATTACCGCCGGTATCGTGAGTACCTTGCCATCTATGTTCGGTAATATCTTTGGTAGCGCCTTCGGTGGTGAGGGTAATTGGGTAATCTTTGGGTATAGTTTACCGGTTAATGTAGGTGATCTGGTGTTTATCCTCATCATACTTACGGTGGTTATCCTGATGACGTGGCTTGTGGTGCGGCTTAATGAAGCGCGGCGTCCGGTCACGATTAATTATGCAAAGCGGGTACAAGGTAACCGTACCTACGGAGGAGTTACAACGACGCTGCCAATTAAGCTGATTACCGCTGGTGTTGTGCCGATTATCTTTGCGGTTGCGTTCTTGAGTGTGCCGAGCTTCGCCGGGCAGCTCTTAAGTGGCAGCAGCAACCCAGAGCTTGCGCAACTTGGCGCGAACTTGACCGCTTGGTTCCAGCCGCCAAATGCGCAAACACTTTTGAGCGGTGACCCGCAAGCTTACATTTATCCAATTGTGTACTTCCTTCTAATCGTGCTGTTCACCTTTTTCTACACGGGCATTACCTTCAACAGTAAAGACATCGCCGAGAACTTGCAGAAGCAAGGCGGCTTTATTGAAGGCGTACGCTCTGGTGCCCAAACTGAGAAATATCTAAACAAGATTGTAAACCGTGTAACACTGTTTGGTGCGGTGAGCATTGGTATGCTCGCGATGGTACCGATCTTTGCCCAGCTATTTATCACGGCCGATGTGACCCTCGGTGGTACAGGTATCCTGATCTTGGTCACGGTATCACTTGAAGTACTCCGTGCGGTCGAATCGCGTGCGCTGATGATCACCTACGACCAGTACTCAGACTTCTTTAGCGGCGATGATCCAGACGCACCAGCTGATGACGACGATGACACTTCTAAAAAACGCCGCCTCCGCCTCCCACTCGTAGGCAAAAAGATAAAAGAAAAACCCGCCTAACACGCTTTTGTTTGTAGCTTTGGGTGGGTATATAATCGTTATCCAATGAGCGAACAGTATTATGACGTTACGGTAACGAGGCAGGATGATCCGCATCGTGCGGCTAGCTTCAAGATTGAGCCAGCTGTGCAGTTTGTTACTGAAGATGGCTTAAGCAAACTTACTGACGTGGTGAGAAGGCTTATCCTTGAGCGTATGTGGAAAGACGATGACGAAGATCTCAACATAGCAATTACTCATAATCTTCCAGATAACTCTGCGACAATTGGCCGTGCTCGCTTTGAAGGCTTGGCGTTTGCAACGGGTGTAGTCGTATTACAACAGGCGCTAGAGCTTGGTCTTAACGGCACTGACGCACACATCAGTCCAGCAAGCCCATTGCGCTATCCAGACCCAAGAGATCTGTCGTAGGACCTATAGTTTTTCTGTGCTCGTGCGGCCGGACTGAACTGCTGCGGTAAGGATGAGCGTGGCGCCGATGATGAAGCCGATATTGAATGTTTCGTGAAGCACTAGTATTGATAGCGTGATACTTGTGAGTGGTTCAAGGTAGTTTATGACAGCTGCTTGCTGTGCGGTGATATGTTTGAGCGCATTAAGCTGTAGAATAAACGCTACCGCTACGTGCGTAATACCGAAAATGCCTATGAAGAGAATCTGCGGCCATACAGCGCCAAGACTGAAGCCATCACTAGTACCCGCATAATAGATGACGAGCGGCAAAAGAAAGACCCCTGCGAATAGTGATTGATAGGTAATAACGTTGGTGCTGGTTTGATTTTGTTTGGTGGTTTCCAGTGCTAAAAAGCGCTGGATGATGAGCTGCGCTGACCACATGATGACTGACGCACTGGCGAGCAAAATACCCAACGGGCTGAGCCTGTCGCTTAAATCAAGCCCATCCCACGTGAAGAGAACAATAATACCGAGCGTTGCCATAATCCCATATAGCAGATATTTCACAGAGAATTCATGTCGTGCCAGGATGGACACGAGCAGCGGCGTAGTAATGCCCGTCAGCGCACGGATAAGTGGTACAAAAATGCTGCCTTCACCGGCAATTGCCACGAGCATAGCTGCCATGAAGAGCGCGTTATTGGCTGCTTCAAGAAACGCTACCAGTAAGATAAGTTTTAGTAACCGTGGCTGGTGCAGAACATCGCGAAACGATGCTGTACCTTTGATGAGCAATATGTAGACAAACAGTGCTAGAAAACCTGTCAAAGACGTGATGGCTGTCACCCAATACCCAGGCAAATCGACGCCCGTGAGTACCAATACCCACGTACCCCAAATGATGGCTGAGGCGTATGCGCCTTTGGCTTGCAGATTCATTAACCTTTATTATCAGCGAGCAGAGTTTAAATTACTAGTGTATTTATGGTATAATTACCCTAAATATGGCAGAGACATACAAAGAGCTTGGTTTTGACGCGTTGACGGCGAGTCACGAAATATATCGGCAATTACTGGCCGAAGGTACAGCAAGCCAAGATGTGCAGGAGAATCAGTTCGGTGAGATGGCAATGCAAATTGATATTGCTGCCGAGAAGATGGTGATCGATGCGCTCCAAGTATATAGCTCTGCAAACGAGCAGGGTATTCAGGTCATCTCAGAGGAACATGGCGATTTTGTTATTGGCGAAAATCCTACCCTGACCGCGCTCATTGACGGGCTTGATGGCTCAACGGCATTCAAGGAATCCGGCGGTGAAAAGCGTTCTGGCACGATGTTTGCGCTGTATCAAGGCACAAATCCACGCTTTGAGCAGTATTTACTTGGCGGCATTGCCGATCATAAGTTGGGCAAGATTGTAGTAGCAGTGCGCGGCGAGGGTGCGACGGTGCGTGACTACACATCTGGCACGGAACAGCCTGTGCACGCCTCTCATGCGGTCAAGCTAGACGAAGCCACTCGAATCTACATCGACGAAGGTGTAGAAAATTACCCTACATTTCCGCACCATGACAAGGGTTATTTCTATGACCCAATTAAGAAGGCCTTTAGTACAAGATATGAAAAGTCGTCAGCAGTTTACTTCTTCGACCTGGCTGTAGGTGCGGCTGATATAGATCTTGAATACGGCCGCAAAAACAACCTTGAACACATGGTTGCCTACCCGCTCATGAAAGAAAGCGGCGCAGTTATGGAGTTTCTGTCTGGTGGCGACATCGGCAGTACGACTTACGAAGAATACTGTGATGTTGATAATGCCGAATTCAACAACGGCTATCCCGCAATCATCGCCGCCGCAACCCCCGAACTCGCCGCCGCCGTCCGTGCTTTTGCAAAATAGTATAAAAACACTTGTAAATTGTTGTGGAATTGTGCTACAATACTCAAGTTATATTTATGGCCGGAAATAAGGAAGTAATCGAGCTCACGGGCACTATCATTGAGACCCTACCGGGCACTCAGTTTCGTGTTGAACTCGAGAACGGCCATCAAATCATAGCTCACGTTGCTGGGAAAATGCGGAAACACTACATTCGCATCGTACCTGGTGACTCGGTCACTGTAGAGTTAACCCCTTATGACCTTACAAAGGGGCGGATAACATACCGAAAGAGTTAATAGAACCAATCCAGGTTCTGCTAGCGAGCAATACTAATTAAGCAGTGAGTCAATCTCATGAAAGGAGACTGATCCGTACATGAAAGTACGTGCAAGTGTCAAAAAGATAAGCCCTGACGACAAACTCGTTCGCCGGAAGGGCCGTCTATATGTCATCAATAAACTTAAACCGCGCCATAAGCAGCGCCAAGGATAAGGGAATATATGGCACGAATCTCCGGGGTTGTAATCCCATCTGAAAAACAAATCCAAATCAGCCTGACATATGTCTATGGTATTGGTCCAAAGTACGCAGCTGATATCTTGGCGGCAGCTAAGGTCGAGCCAACGGTTCGCACCAAAGATCTGACCGATGCTGAGATTTCACGCATCCAGGACTATATCAACGAGCATTTTGTGGTTGAGGGTGAGTTGCAGCGTATTGTTGCGGGCAACATTAAGCGCCTCAAGGATATTAACGCGTATCGTGGTTTGCGTCACAAGCAAAACCTGCCATCACGTGGCCAACGTACTAAGACGAATGCACGCACTCGTCGCGGTAAGAAGACTACTGTTGGTGGTACCGCTAAAAAAGTAGCATCTAAGACCTAAGGAAAGGAGATAAGACTATGGCAGAAACTACTACTAAAGCAAAGAAAAAAGCCAAGCGCTCCGTACCAACTGGTCAGGTGCACGTTTTGGCAACATTTAACAACACAATCATTACCTTTACTGATTCTAAGGGCGGTGCACTGGCTGCGAGCAGCGCGGGCGCATGCGGTTTCCGTGGTTCTAAAAAAGGTACAGCCTATGCAGCACAGGTTGCCGCAGAGAAAGCGGGCCAGATTGCAAAACAGCAATACGGCTTTTCAAAGGCTGATGTGTATATCAAGGGCGTAGGCTTGGGCCGCGACGCAGCTGTTCGCGCGCTGAGCGGTCTTGATATCCAAGTTGAAAGTATTAAAGACGTAACGGGCGTGCCACACGGCGGCGTTCGTCCTAAGAAAGCACGGAGGGTCTAGGTATGGCACGAGATACTCGATCAATCGTTAAGCTCTCACGCCGCGAAGGCTACGCGCTGCATCCAAAAGCACACAAGGCTTTGGCTAAGCGCACAACTATGCCTGGGCAGGCTGCAAACAGTCGCATGCGCAACAAGCCAAGCCAGTACTCACTGCAGCTTCGCGAAAAGCAGAAGGTTAAGCGCCTCTATGGTTTGCTTGAAAAGCAATTTAGTAACCTGATGGCTGAAGCCAACCGTAAGGAAGGCCAGTCTGGTGAAGTTTTGCTGACGCTCCTTGAGCGCCGCCTTGACAACGTTATTTACCGCGCAGGATATGCACCAAGCCGCCGCGCTGCACGTCAGCTGGTGACCCATGGTCACTTTTTACTGAACGGTGTGCGCGTTGACATTCCTTCAATCCGCGTGAAGGTCGGTGATGAAATCATCGCTCGCGACCACGCAACCAAGACTGAATATTTCAAGAAGCTTGACGATGTCAGCCCAGTACCATCAACCACGCCAGAGTGGATTAAGGTTAACCGTAAAAAGTTTGCCGTAACCGTTGCTGGCTTACCAGTGCGCGATGATGCTGAACCAGATATTACTGAACAACTAATTGTGGAATACTACTCACGCTAAAGGGAGGCGATGAATACATGTCAAAGAACATTTACACACCAGGTCTAGTACACGTAGATGACCACAGCACAACTTCAAGTACGTTTGTGATTGAGCCGCTACACAGTGGCTATGGCAACACACTCGGTAACAGCATTCGCCGCGTTTTGCTTTCGAGCATTGCGGGCAGCGCTGTTACAAGCTTCAAGATTGAAGGTGCTACACACGAATTTACAACCGTAAACGGCGTTAAGGAAGATATCGTTGATATCATGCTTAACCTCAAGGGCATCCGCTTCCGCGTCTTTGGCGAAGAAGCTCAGACGCTTCGTATCGAGAAGAAAGGTAAGGGCGTTGTTACTGCAAAAGACATCAAGCTGAACGCTGATGTTGAGGTAGTAAACCCAGACCACGTGATCGCGACAATTGATGACGATAAGGCAAGCCTTGTTGTTGACTTGATTGTTGAAACTGGTCGCGGCTACCGCACGATTGAGGAAAGCACACACCGCAAGCCAAGCGACACAATCGCACTGGACGCAGTCTTTACCCCAGTACTTCGCGTACGTTATAAGGTTGAGAACACCCGCGTTGGCCAGGCAACTGACCTCGATAAGCTCAGCATTACTGTTGAAACCGATGGTTCTATCTCAGCACTCGACGCTTTTGAAGAAGCAAACGCAATCTTGGTTAACCAGTACACTGCACTGGCAGGTAAGACTCGTGTTGCGGCAAGTGAGCCACTGGCTACACCTACAGCTGCAACGACTTCAGTTGAGAATGATGACGAGCCAACCGCTCTGAACATCCCTGTTGAAGATTTGAACCTGTCTGCACGCACAACAAACGCGTTGATTAACAACGACATCCACACAATTAAGGATTTGTTTGCACTGAGCGACGCCGAGCTGCGTGATCTCAAGGGCTTTGGCAGCAAGGCTTTGGACGAGGTTAAGGATAAGTTAGCGGAGTTGGAG
>CAYTOC010000012.1:0-25713 GCA_964439405.1 uncultured Candidatus Saccharibacteria bacterium | reverse complement strand
TACCAAAACAAAAAGGCCTTCATATTGAAGGCCTTTTCTTATAATCTCTTGGCTCCGGGGACTGGATTCGAACCAGCGACCTAGTGGTTAACAGCCACCCGCTCTACCGCTGAGCTACCCCGGAATAAAAAATAAGGTACGATTCACCGATTCATGAATAACGGGGGCAATTATAACGAAGTTAGGCTTGCGCCGCAAGCTAAAGCGAGCCTAGCGCTTTTTAGTGAGGCTTGCTTTAATCTTTCGTGGCAAGCGCCGGAGCTTGTGTTTAACGATCTGGCTACTTGGTCGTTGCTGCCGATCAAACAATATTATATCCTTAAAAGCTTGCTCATACGCGTCAACCATTTTTTCGATTGAGAAGTTCTCGAGTACGTGATCACGGCAATCTTTGCGTTTAATCTCATCAATCTTGCCGACTGCCTCGGCCATTTCGGTGATGCTATCGACGATGAAGCCCGTCTTGCCGTCCACAACCACCTCAGGCACCGAACCGCGCCGCAGCGCAATAACTGGTGTGCCGCACGCCATGGCTTCTGCCATCGTCAGGCCAAATGGCTCCTCCCACTGGATAGGCATGAGGAAAGCCTTGGCCTTTTGATAATATTTCACGAGCTGTGCCTGCTCCATAAAACCAAGATACAAGATCTTATCATTCAGATGCGGCTTTATATATTGATCGAAGTATTCACGATGGTCATCGTACACAGGGCCAATAATGAGTAGGCGGTGCTTTGTCTTCTGCGCCACCTGGATGGCCTCTTTAATGCCCTTCTCAGGTACGATACGCCCAGCGAATAACAGGTAATCTTCGTGCTTAGAGGCGTAGGCCCAAAGGCTGGTATCGACACCGTTATAGACAGTTGCCGCGTACGGCAAATCTGGCGCGTCACGCCGCTGATTATTTGAAATGGAAATAAAATGTTGGTTTGGCGAGGCATAGAGCTCGAATAATTCGCGGTACCAATCGTACACAGGGTCATGCAGCGTATACACTACCGGCACTGTGCTGCGCTGCGTAGCTTGCGGCAGCGCTGCCTCGGGGTGATGGAAATGCAGCACATCAAAATCACCAGCTTCAGCGCGATCAAACATCTCAATTACGTAGCGCTTGTCCCAAAGCTCGGGGATGTAGTGCATGAGTTTTTCGGTGTCATTGACCAATTCGCCAAACTCTTTTTGGTTATGCACCAGCGGCCGAAACTGAAGCGTTTCGGTCTTGACGCCTGGTATATCGGTGCCTTGAGGCCCAAAGTATGTCACGTCATGCCCACGCGCAGTGAGCCCTTGCGCAATGCTTACGGCCAGGTCTATTGGCGCATAAATAATATCGTTGGGGCGAGGAGACGGGATGTACCCACGCACCATCATGGCGATTTTCACAGTCTAATAGTCTCCCTCATCTAGCTCCTAGTCTACCTCAGAGCCACAGAGGCGACTGTGAGATATATCACTTTTTCGTCGATTGCAGGTTTTGAGCAACGGTTGTGTCATCGCCTTCGATAGAGACGTGTGGGATGATGCGGCCAAGCCATTTCGGTAGCCACCAGCCTGCCTTGCCAACGAGTGCCATAACAGCCGGCACGAGAGTCATGCGCACGATGAACGCATCAAAGAGTATCCCTACCGCAAGCGCAAAGCCGATCATTTGCACCATCTGCATGTGACTGAATATAAAGCCGGAGAACACCGAAATCATAATGATTGCCGCGGCTGTTACAACTCTCGCGTTGTGGGTATACCCATTAATAACTGCTGCTTTTGGTTTGCCTTTTTCCTCATGCAGGTATGCCTCGTGCATGCCTGACACTAGGAAGAACTCATAGTCCATGGCCAGCCCGAAGACAATACCGATGACGATAATCGGCAAGAAGCTCACAATAGGCGTGATCTCAAAAATATCGAACCAACCCCATTGGAAGAACATGACGAGCGCACCAAAAGTTGCGGCAATACTAAGTAAGAAGCCAAGTGTTGCCTTAACCGGCACAATAATTGAGCGGAAGACAATCACAAGTAAAATAAACGATAATCCAACGACAAGCAGCAAGTACTTCGGCAGCGCGGAGGCTAGGAGATTATCCATGTCAATCGTAATCGCGGTTGTGCCTGTTACGTAGATGTTTGTGCCTTCACCTGCTATGGCCGGCCCTTGTTCGCGGATACCAGCCACGAGCCCTTTGGTGGCAGGTTCTGTCGGCCCAGACTCGGGGATTGCCTGCAAGATGATGGTGCGCTTGTCCTCGCTGACGCCGCTGAAACGCGCATAGGCTACGCCCTCAGCCTGGTTTAGCGCGCCGATCAAGTGCATTGTTTTTTCAGTGGCTTGTTGATCGGTGAGATTATCTGGCAGCTCCACGACGATAAGAAGCGGCCCGTTATAGCCGGCACCGAAGCCTTCACTAATTAGATCGTACGCTTTGCGTTCTGTACTGTCTTTTGGCGCTGAGCCATCGCCAGGAAAGCCAAGCTGCAACTGAGTGACTGGTAGCGCAATAGCAAGCAGCGCCCCTACTCCAAGCACAATTGGTATAAGCGGCCTTCGGGTCAAGAACGTAACATACTTGTATGCAGTTCGCTTCTTTAAGGCGGCTTTACCGTTTTTGCCTTTGTTGATTGCCAGGTCAGCTCGCTGCTTTTTGCTCAGCACTTTAAGGCCGGCAAAACCAAGTAACGCCGGAATCAACGTAACCGCAACAGCTGCGGCAATCGCAACGGTACCGGCCGCCGCGAGACCCATAGTGCTCAGGAATGGAATACCCACGACGGTTAATGCCGCAAGCGCAATGACAACCGTCAAGGCGGCAAAAATGACTGCATTGCCGGCTGTTGCAATGGCACGTGCAGCGGCTTGCTTTTGTTGCATGCCATCCATAAGATATTTGCGGTGACGCGTCACAATAAAGAGTGCGTAATCAATACCGACAGCCATACCAAGCATGATGGCAAGGATTGGTGTCACGGTGTTTATCGATACGACGCTACCAAGTGCATAGATGGTTGATACGCCTATACCCACACCGATAAATGCGGTAAGGAGCGGCATACCAGCTGCCACCAACGCACCAAAGGTAATAATAAGTGTCACGGCAGCAACGACAATGCCAACGATCTCACCTGGTCCCATGATTGAGCCTGGTGCCGGATTGCTAATGTCACCACCAGCTTCTGCGGTGACTCCTTGCTCACGAGCTGTTTCAAGAGCAGTGTCGATATCATCTGCCAATGTTTCAGGCACCTCTGCCATCGAGCCCGTCAACTGAACTTGTGCAAGCCCAATGGTTTCATCTTCAGACAATGCTTGTGTCTCAAACGGGCTGACGGTGGCCTCAACACCCTCAATCTCACCAATCGCAGCCAGCGTTGCGTCAACCGTGTCCTCTACGTCTGCAAGTATCTGGCCCTCGGGCGCTTTAAAGACAATACGGCCGGTGCCACCCGTGCTGCCGGGCATAGTTTCGGCAAGCTTATCAAACGCAACTTGTGATTCAGTGCCAGGGATGCTGAACGAATCCTCAACAGGCTTTTGGAAGACCTGCATCGCGCCAATCGCCAGACCCAAAATAACAATCCAGCTGGCAAGTACCCACCAGCGCTTTTCAAATGCAAACGCGCCAAGACGCAGTAATTTATTGGACATGTACCCTCCGTACGTTAGTGTAGACCCCTGAATAAAAACTTCTTACCGATATATTGTAACTACTAACGCTTCAGATTTCTAGCTTTAATAAGGTTTGACACATTCCGTTCTTCATCGCGTTTCTTGAGGGTTTGCCGTTTATCGTACTGCCGCTTGCCCTTCCCTACTGAAATACGGACCTTAATGAAGCGGCCGCTCGTTAGTATTTCAAGCGGCACAATGGTACGGCCCTGCTGCTTCGTGGCAATTAACGTGTCAATCTCTTTACGTTTTGCAAGTAGGCGCCGGGTGCGTGTTTGGTCAGTGTCAGTAATTGGCGCAGCGGCCGTCCCGTTAATCGTGGCATTTACCAGCCAGAGCTGATTATCCTTCACAACTACATAGCTACCCCGCAGCTGCCCGTGCCCGAGACGGAGGTTTTTGACCTCTGGGCCGGTGAGCTCAATACCCACCAGCAAACTATCGCCGAGCTCATAATCATGTCTTGCTCGCCGATTTACAATCTGTCTCGTTGTTTGCTGCTTTTTCTTGGGCATGTAAGTAGTATACAACAGAGGTAGATACTTGACAAATGAGATATTCTGTGATATTATGAAAAGATAGAGTTATGTTCAGACAATCACGGCCAATATTTGAACAAATCGAGCAATCGCGGATGCCGATGGTACCCGACGGATCTTTGGAGTGGCAGCGCGACCGATACATTGGCAGCACGGCAATGATGTATGACTGTTATTACGCGGAGGGCCATGGAGATATCGCGCCTTCTATGATTGTATACGCTAACAAATTAAGTCAGAAAAATGTGCCGTACTGGCATAAAGTTGGCAAAATTATTGGCGGAGGCGCAGAAGGCACGGTGTTTGATTACGGGAGAGATGTAGCGCTGAAAGCGTATCGGCTATCAACCAATGAAGAATCTCGCAATCGCTCGGTCGGTAAGGTCCTGGCAAACGTAGCGCTTTGGCATGCAATCGGGCAACACCCGTACGAAGGAGAAACGTACGGTTGGTCGATAACTGCCGCTACCCCACATGCGTTACTTGTCCCGCGAAGCGAGGGCGCCGGACCAGTACTGTTTGCGATGGAACGTGTCCGTGGGCGGTCATTTGCTGAGGGTGAACGACCAGTAACACTGCCATCACCCCAGGAGTTGAGGGATTATTATGATGCCGCACTTGATGTAACTGGCGTGAACACTAATGACTATGCAATTAGCTATGATGCCCACACGGACAACGCGATTATCAGTATGGCCGACAGGCGCCACACGCAGATTGATGTAACGGTAGGTAACTTCAGGCCGCCGCGCGTACGCTTGCCGATTGCCAATGTGCCGCATTCATTCCGCCTACTCGGCTAGATATCAGTTCTCTGCAGTGTCGTCAAAGACATGCTTTGCGGCTTCCCAGACGCTGTCATCGTGCATGACGACCTTACGGTAATACCACCATTCAGCGCCCCAAAGGTAAATATCGCGCATGCCGGTCTGCTCGGCGAACTGGACACGACTCGCAAACATACTAGCGTTCATAGACTTGTCCTGCTCCTTGAGGCTGATGTCCGTAAGCGACTGCCCGCCTGGCGGCCACGGCTCCATCTGTAACTCGTGCACCATAGAGTCCCTGCCGGTGAATAGTTTTTGTAAACCGGCGATACCAGCGTAGTACCAGCTCGGCAATGGATAGTCGAAGTAGCCTTTGTAAATATTCTCGTTCCAGACGCGGCGGTAAATGCTCACGCCAACTTCATCCGGCAGCGGCTCGCCAAGTACCAGTGACGGTATGTTATTGCTGCGCGTCAGTATAATTGGGTGATCGCCGTCGATGGTTTTGACGAGTGCGAACTCGTCGGCCACGCGCTCACGCGAGAAGTCACGACATTCGCCAAAGGCTTCAAGCAAAAACTCGTTTTCAAGCTGATAGCTCACCAGGCTTGGTGATGACTTGTAGCGCTGTACGACACTGGTTATGAACTGATCAAGCGCCAATCGCCACTGCTCATCTGGCAACTGCGCTGCCCAAGCTGGCTCATGGCATTCTGGCCAGCGGGGTTGCCGCAGACCGATAGCCAGTGTTACCTTGGCATCGGCGGTTTCGGCTTTCTCAAATTGCCAGTCTAGCTCGCTAAAGTCATACGTGCCAGGAGTTGGCTCGATCTTATTCCAATAGCTGACGAGCCGAAAATGCTCGACGCCAACATCGTCAATAAGCGCATCCATCGTTTCCTCGGCATCAAGGCCAAGACTTTCGGCGTAGTCGGCAATAAAGCTGACGCCGAGATGCAATGGCCGCTCACTGTTACTCGCAACATACCAGCGTCCAACACCAAGGAATACCAAGAATAAGCTCAGTAATGCCAGTAGTATAATGACGATGAGTTTTCGCCACCAGGCGCCGTGCCAGAATTGTTTGAGCCCGCGCCATATACGTGCAAAGAAGCGTCGTAGCGTATAATAGAGAGAGTGAAGAATCTTGATAAGAATACCTTGTTGCCCACCGTTAGTATTGTCATACCAGTATACAACGAGGCGGATACAATTGCTGCTTGCCTTGAGGCGATTGCTGCTCAATCTGTTCAGCCGAAAGAAGTAATTATTGTTGATAACAACTCAACTGACGGCACGAGTCAGATTGTGCGGCGGTACCCATTCGTTAAGCTACTGCATGAACCAAACCAAGGTGTGGTTTATGCGCGAGCAACGGGCTTTGATGCCGCTCGCGGCGACATAATTGGCCGGATTGATGCCGATACGATGCTGCCTGCAGATTGGGTCGCTTGCCTGCAAGAAATTTTTGCTGACCAAACAGTGCATGCAACTTCGGGTCGCGCTGATTACACTGAAATTGTCTTGGAGCGTCCTTTGAGCAAATTTGAACTGGTTTTTCGGCGGTGGCTGGCACGGCGTATGCGAAGCTCATTGTTCTTATATGGCGCGAACATGGCGCTTCGTCGCAGTGCGTGGCAAGCTGTTAAATCAGAACTCTGTAATGATATCCATATACATGAAGACCTTGACCTGGCAATCCATCTGGGTAATGCACTGCCGGGCGGCATAACGTATGACGAGCGTTTACGCGCCACCATTTCAGCGCGGCGCCTGAGCAGTGGTTTCTATAGTATTGCGCAGTATGCCATGGCTAACCCCGCAACATATGCGCGCCATGGCAAACGGGCAGGACTGTACATGTATCCAGTAGCGTTCTTGGCAATCGTGCTCTATTGGCCGCTTGGCATTTTGCGCCAGCTCTATGATCCGATAAGTGGCAAAGCGAAATTTACGCGACTTTTTGTGGATCCAGAGACAAAGCGTGTCAATCCTGCAACATTTCGCGATTAGGCACTGATTATCTAGGCAATTTGCTGATTTTGTCCGGTGTGTTCATCTGATAGGATATGGACTGCTTCAAGAATATATTGCGAGCGTAGCAGCCTACTCAGTTTTTCTAGTCGCGTTTGATTACCACCACCGCCAGTGGCGCGCTGGGTTTTAATCGCCTTGAAGATATCGAGAACTAGTTCACGCTCTTCGATTTGTTCAAGCAAATTATCATCAAACTCTGGCAAGTTATCTTCTAGTAAATCAATATGCTGGTGGTGCGTCTCGAAGAATTCAACTGGATAGGCGTGCTCTAGTAAATACTCTACGTCGTCACGATGATTGTCACGGTGTTGCCATATAGCAAGGAGCAGCTCTGATCCACCAATCGCTGTCTGTATTTCGGGTACGGGCAAGTGTTCCATGGTGGATCTCCTTTCAATACTGGTCTATTACGGGGAGCGTTCTAAAAGCTCATCAATACGCGCACGATCGAAACCGACAATGATTTCACCATCGATATCAATAACCGGTATGCCAAACTGGCCTGATTTTTCAACAGACTCTTCCAGATATGCCCGATCTGCCTCGACGTTTTTCTCGGTAAACGGTACATTGCGTTTACGCAAGTAATCCATAGCGGCGTGACAGTATGCACACCAGTCTGCGCTATATATGGTGATAGTCGGGCTACTCATGCCACTAATTATAGCATTTATTACCCTTCCCGAGAAGTAGCAGCCTAGGCAGCCATCTTCTCATGACAAGTAGTGCGTTACGCGCGGTACAGCTTGCGCTGTCCGGCTGCACTACGCTAAACCCTACTTGCCATGAGAAGATGACCGTCTTGCTCCGTGGCACTATTTGGAGTATGCTGGTGGTACTAAACAGGGGTGCGCTCTATGGCTCTTACAACTATCAATAAAGCAGAGAAGGTGCTGCATGACTTGTTCAAAGGCGTGCCAGCTTTACCGAAATCCGGAAAAGATATTGTTACGCAACTAACGCCACTATTGGCGGGCATTGCGGCGCTGCTATATCTTTGGAGTAGTGTGACGTTATTTAATGTCGCGCGGCAGGTATCTGAGTTACAGGCGTGGCTGTATTCGTACGCGATTACGGTTGGTCCGACGAGTGCAGAACGAATTCTTCTGTACATCGCAGCCGTCGTTTCACTCATCATGGCTTTCATGCTCGGTTGGGCAGTGCCGAAGCTTATAAATCGTGCTCGTGAAGGTTGGCGGCTTCTGTTTACCGTGGCGCTTATTGGTCTGGTGATGTCGATATTTAGCCTGTTTTTGTATAACTATGGCTTCGGGAGTTTCTTATTTGGCTTGCTCGGTAGCGCGGTGACTTTTTACCTGCTTTTGCAAATCAAGGGGCACTTCACTGCCAAAGATGGCGCTCGTAAACGTCCAGTGCCGCAGGCTACAGCTGACAAGAAGAAGGAGTAATACTACTCAACACTTGCGCGGAGTACGGCTAACTTCGGTTTGCCGGCTGGTGATTTCGGTATAGCCTCAAGGAACCGAATTATATCCGGGCGCCAGGCTGCCGGCAGGTTTTCTTTGCAGTACGCTTGCAGTGCTGCTTCGCTGATATCGCCGACGATGAAATAGACAATGCGGTCGCTAAGTGCATTCTCGTCTTGCAGACCGAGTACGAATGCGTCACGAATACGTTCGTCTTGCATCAGCGCCCACTCAATATCACGCGGAAAGACCGTGTAGCCATTTTTCTTCATTTTTTCCTGGACGCGGCCGCGAAGTGTCAGGCGGTCGTTTTCGTTAAAGTCGCCGAGGTCACCAGTCATCCAGTAGCCATCTTCGGTAATCTTAGCAGCGGTTGCGTCTGGGTTGCCGTAGTAACCTACGAAGCGTCCAGGCGACTTCATGGCAAGTTCTCCGTCGATGATTTTAACGTCTACTTCGGGCAACAAGTAGCCAACCGAGCCGGGAATACGCTCGTCAAGGGTGTTGCTGGCGATAAGTCCGGTTTCGGATGAGCCGTAACGCTCTAAAATGTCGTGGCCGAAGCGGTCTTTAAACGCGTGCCATATTGCCGGCGGCAAATACGAAGAACCGGATACGAACAAACGCACACCGCTGAGGTCATACTGCTTTTCTGGCGCATGTTCGACCATTTTGTAGTATGCAATCGGTACGTGCATGTAGAGCGAAATCTTGCCGCTGGCGAGCATGCCAAGTGTTGCCTCCGGCTCGAATCGCTCTTGCACATAAATAGTATTTCCGTGGTACAGCCCGCCATTTAAGATAACGGCCAGCCCATGCCAGTGCGACAGCGGCGTCGACATAAGCAACGTGTCGCGTTCATCCCATTTCCACAGTTCACTGACGGCAAGAGGGTTCCACATGTGATTGGCATGTGAGTATGCCGTGATTTTGGGTTTACCAGTGGTGCCTGAAGTAAAGAGCAACGTCGCAATTTGCTCGGTTGCTGGCAGGCGTAAAAACTCCTGCGTAGTATCACTTTCTTGCTGCCAGGCCAGGTCTTCAATGATTGTAAAGTCAAACGTAGGGTCAAACTCATCTTTGACGTCTGCGTGGGTAATGACATGCGCAGGCCGCCGCTGCTCGGTGATAGAACCAACCTCAAGCTTTTTATACGTTGGGTCAATCGGCATGTTGATATGCCCTGCCAAGAGAACCCCTAGATGCGCAACGACGAATTGCCATGAATTCGGCAGTAAAATAGCGACGACTTCTTGCTTGCCAGGACTCAACTTTGGCGCAAGGTACTGCGCAAACTGTTGGGCCTCTGCCCAGAGCTCGACAAATGTCAGCGTGCGATCCGCGCAGATGAGCGCTGGCTTGTCAGGCTGCGTCAATGCTTGGTTTTCTAAGTAATCGTATATGTGAGTCGGCTTATGCATGGGTTTTAGTATACCAATTCTTGACGCTGGTTATGGGTGCGAGTAGCGCTTGCTTTATAACAAGGCGGTAACGAATACCGAAGTAGAAACCAGCCAGAATAATTGCGGTAAGGATTGTATTAAATATAAAGCCCGTCTCGTCTTTTGGGGCGGCAATGTATATATGAGCGCCGTAGACAACAAGTGCGTGTACGCCGTACACCAGAAGTGAGCACTCGCCGAGCGTACGAAAAACACCAAGGCTGTATTTGTCGACTTGTTTCTCGTGCGTGCGCACAAAAAGGTAGAGCGCTGCAAACCATAGCGCAACAAGCACAAGCCTGAGGGGCGCGAGTGTCCATTTTGCAAAGTATGGATACATCGTCGTGCGCCACTCGCTGAGCGTGTGTTGAGCTCCGGCGAGCTGTTCACTAAACGCACCTGGCATATTTGCAATGAATCCCGGCCCATGCGCAATGATGACGCTGACAGCCAGGGTTACAATTGCTGCCGTGCCGATAGTCCATGCCAAGCGCTTCCTTGTTCTAGTCTCTCGCGTGTTCCACCAGCCTTCAATCCGCGGCAGATAGTAGCCGATCACGATACCGCTCATGAAGAGTAGCTGCCACGCCATAATAAAGTTGTCGCCGCGGAACAGCCAGATAGCAAAAGATATAAGCAAAACAAGCCAAGCTTTATGCTTTAAGCAAAGCCAAAGCGCCAGCGGCGCAAAGAGCATAAACAGCGCGTAGTACTGCAAAAAATCAGCCCAGCCGTAGTTGTACTGCAACGTCACGACTTTATAGAGATATTCGCCGAGTGGCGGCTGCCACCAAAAGCCTGGCTTTAGGTACGCATCGTGCACATTATGTGCCCATATCAGAGTGATAGTTGTAATTACGATTGCCCAGAACCATAGCACAATCACACGCTTCAAAATTTTCTTGACTGCGGCCTTGGCGTCTTGGCTCATTTTCCGAGCATAAATGTAGCCCACCAGTGTACCTGAAATGAGGAAAAAGCCCTCAGCTGCCGATACCCATAATTCGCCGCGGCCGGTTATGAGCTCGAAGATACTTGGGAAAAAATAAAGATGATTGACGATAATAACGACCAAGAAAAAACCACGCATAATATCAAGCGCGATAATACGTTGGCGCCTTTGACTTTCCGGAACCATATGCCTTTTATTGTAGCATGCACTTTAGCGCGATGAGTTGCTCTCATAGGAGGTTCTTTGCTATACTAGCCCCAAAGTATGACAGAGAGTAAATCGCCACGACAGATGACGGTAAGTGAGGCATTGCGCCTTGTTGCTAACACTACCCTTCGATTGGCGATACCTACTATCGGCGGTACTATCTTGGGTGTATGGCTTGATAACGTGTTGGGCAGTGCGCCGCTGGCAACGATTGTTTGTCTGACGTTCGGCGTTGGCCTGGCTATTTTGCTTGTGTGGCTCCAGATTCGGAAGGAACGTAGCTCATGATATCTCACTACGTTGCTATGGCTGAACCACACGTGAGCCTGCCGGCAGAGACAGTCTTCACGCTCGGCAGCTTCCCTATTACTAACACGATGCTTACCGGCCTCGTAGGCTATGCGCTCCTGATATGGATGTTGTTTTTTGTAGCTGGTCGGGTAAAGAAAGACAATAAAAACCGCTTTGTCAGTTTTGTTCAATGGATTTTTGAACTGCTCTACGGTACGGTGCGCAGTGTGCTGGGTAATGAAAAAGCCGCACGCCGCCTGGCGCCATATGCAATTACCATTTTCTTCTTTGTGCTTGTGCAGTATTGGCTTGGCATCTTGCCGCTTGCACACGTCATTACGTGGAACGGTGTGCCGCTGGTTCGTAGCTTGAATGCTGATTTGAACACTACCTTTGCGCTGGCAATTATGACCATGGCGCTCGTACAGGTCTATGCTATCCGTCACCACGGATTCTTTGGCAATCTTGGCCGCTACTTCCGCAACCCATTCAAGGATGTGGTTGGCGCGTTTGAGGGTATTTTGGAACTTGTGGCAGAGTTCTCTCGCTTCGTTGGCCTGAGTCTGCGTTTATTTGGTAACGTGTTTGCTGGTGAGATTTTGCTGATGATGATTGCGCTGTTGACTGTATATGCTGCACCACTGGCACTACCGCCGTTTTACGTCTTCGAATTCTTTATCGGTGCCGTGCAGGCCTACATTTTCTTTATGCTTACCGTAGTGTTTATTTCGCTGGGATTGACCAGCCACAAACACGAATCTGCTGATCATCCGCCCGCGAAAGCATCATCCAAACTTGCGACTGCCGGGAATGATACGTAAACTATAAGAAGTAATTAAGGAGAGAAGATACTATTATGGAAGAACTTGCATTTGGTCTGACGTACGCTATTGCAGCTGGTGGCGCAGCATTAGGCGCGGGTATTGCCGTGAATGGCGCACTCAACGCAGCTGGCCGTAACCCTGAGAAAATCGGTGAATTTCGTACACTGATGATTCTGGGTATTTCATTCATTGACGCCTTGGCTATCATCGCGATTATTGTTGCGATTATTGCGAAGTTTATCTAGGGAGATGGTCGTTTAAGGTATGTATAATCTTTTGACGTTTGCAGCAACCGAGTCAACCGAGGACGGCGATATTTTAGGTGCGCTCGGTATTGACTGGCGCACGCTGATTCTGCAGGTTGTCGCGTTTGTCATCTTGGTATGGCTACTTGGTAAATTTGTCTACCCTATCCTGGTGCGTGCTATTGATAAGCGCGAAAAGGCCATTGCCGATAGCGTAGCCGCTGCCAATCAGGCTGAGGCTCGTGCCGAAGAGACACAAGCAGAAATTGAGAAGCTCTTTGAAGAAGCGCGTCGAGATTCAGCTGAGCTGGTTGAGGCGGCTCACAAAGAGTCTGCGCAAATGGTCAAAGAGGCTGAAGACAAAGCCGCACTTCGCCGCAAGCAAATTGTGGCTGACGGCCAAGCACAGCTTGACGTAGCGGTTGCTAAGGCACGCGAGCAGCTCCGTAAGGATACGATTAATCTTGTTGCCGAGGCGACTGAAAAGATTATTGGTGAAAAGGTGGACGCCGCTAAGGATGCACAGCTCATTGAGCGTTCGCTGAAGGAGTCTCAGTAGTGCCGGCCACATTATCACGCCGCTTGGTTGCCCGCCATGCTGCAGAGCAGCTGGTTGCTGGCGACGACGTAACAAAGCTCGCTGAGCAACTTGTGGCGTACCTTGCAGAAAGCAAACGTCTTGGGCAGGTCGACTTTTTAATCCGCGATATCGAGCTAGTGTTGGCGCAAGAGTACGGCCGCGTAACCATTCATCTGACGAGCGCACGTGAGCTTAGCGACACACTAAAGGAGCTTGTTACTAAGCAAATTACCAGTGCCTCTGGAGCGAGTGAGGCAATGATTGCGGACGCAACAGTTGATTCGTCGTTGATTGCCGGGATTATCGCCCGCACGCCGACGAGCACATTTGATAGCTCAGTGAAGACACGATTGAAACAGCTAAGGAGTATAGCGTAATGGCAGAATTACAGATTAAAGAATTATCCCAGGAGCTGCGCGATGCCATTCAAGGCCTCCAGCAGACGAGCGGACTCGAAAAAAGTGGTATTGTTACGCGCGTCGGTGATGGCGTGGCGTGGATTTATGGCTTGCGTGACGTAGGTTATAACGATGTCGTAGAGATAGCTACGGCTGACGGCGCAAGTGTTGAAGCGTTTGCGCTGAACTTGCTCGAAGATGAAATCGGTGCGGTGATTCTAGCCGATGACGCAGCAGTAGCAGCCGGCGCAAGTGTGACCCTGACGGGCAAGGTGCTGAGTGTGCCTATTGGCCCAGAATTGGTTGGACGTGTGGTTGACCCACTCGGCAAGCCGCTGGACGGCAAAGGCCCAATTAAAGCAAAGCAAACCGGCCTGATTGAGCGCGCGGCGCCTGGTGTAATGGATCGTAAGAGCGTGCATGAGCCATTGGCAACCGGTATTATTGCGATTGACACGATGATTCCAATCGGCCGTGGTCAGCGTGAGCTGATTATTGGCGACCGCCAGACGGGTAAGACGGCTATTGCTGTTGATACTATGATTAACCAGGCCAAGCAGAAGACGGGCGTGATTAACGTGTACGTCGCTGTTGGCCAGAAGTCATCAAAGGTTGCTGCACTCGTTGAGCGTCTCAAGCGCGAAGGCGTGATGGATCAGACGATTGTTGTTGCTACATCCCCTGCTGATCCGGCACCGCTGCTTTACCTGGCGCCATATGCTGGTGCGGCAATCGGTGAATATTTCCGTGACAATAAGCAGCATGCGCTGGTTATTTACGACGACCTTAGTAAGCATGCCGTGGCCTACCGCCAGATGTCCCTACTCTTGCGCCGCCCACCAGGCCGCGAAGCGTATCCGGGCGATGTGTTCTACTTGCACTCACGCCTTTTGGAACGCGCTGCAAAACTCAGCGATAAACTTGGTGCGGGCTCATTGACTGCCCTGCCAATTATCGAAACGCAAGCTGGCGATATTTCTGCGTATATTCCAACCAATGTAATCTCGATTACTGATGGTCAGATTTTCCTTGAAACAAACCTCTTTCACCAGGGTATTCGCCCGGCAATTTCAGTTGGTCTGTCTGTCTCTCGTGTGGGTGGTTCTGCCCAGACGAAGGCGACCAAGAGCGTGGCCGGTAGCTTGCGCCTCAACCTTGCGCAGTTCCGTGAACTTGCAAGCTTTGCGCAGTTCAGTTCTGATTTGGATCCCGAGACCAAGCACGCTATCGAGCGCGGTCAGCGTCTGACGGAGCTATTGAAGCAGAAGCAATACGAGCCGCTGAGCGTTGCTGATCAGGTAATTACACTCATGGCTGCAGAAGCTGGCGCATTTGACGGCGTCGAGATTAAAGACGTCAAGCCACTCCAAAAGCAGCTTATTGCCGCGATTGAAAGTGACCATAAAGACATCGTGGCTGCCTTTAACAAGGGCGATAAGCCAGAAGATAAAGCTAAAGCGGCAGTCATTAAACTTGCCGAAAAACTCGCAAAGGCATATAAGAGTTAAAACGTATGAAAGTTTATAAAGTTATAAAGTTACAGTTAGAAAACTTTCTACTTTCTACTTTCTACTTTCTACTAGCCGCCAAGCCGGAGGTGCAGCGTGGCGTCTAGGCAGCAGATTAAGCGACGGATTGGCTCGGTTAAGAATACCAAGCAGATTACACGCGCCATGCAAATGGTTGCCGCCAGCAAACTGCGCAAGGCTCAAGAAGCAGCCATTGCGCCGCGCGAATATGCTCGTCTTGCCCGCGAAATCCTGACGCACCTGCGTAGCCTGTCGCTTGAAAGCAGTAAGGGCGCTGCCCTGTTTGCGGAGCGGCCAATCAAAAAGCGCCTGCTTGTAGTGATTGCCAGTAACCGTGGTTTGGCCGGTGCGTATAACGCGAATGTCATCAAGCGTATGATTGTTGAGTTGCAAGCCGACAAAAAAGCTGGCGTACAGACTTCAATATTAGCTATTGGTCGCCAGGCTGCTAATGCGGCGGCGCGCCTTGCGAAGTCAGATGTTGTTGGCGTATACACCGAGCTGCCGGAGCACCCGACTGCAAACGACCTTCGCCCTATCCTAAATACCGCAACGGCTGCATTCCAAGAGCAAGGTATTGATGCGGTTGATGTTATCTTCACCCGATTTATCTCTACTATGCGCCAGGAAGTTGAAGCGGCGCACCTCTTGCCTGCGGGCTTTGAGGAAGAAGTTGTCGGGAGTGAAATCGCAGTTGCCGAGATTGAGCCATCTGTTGACGAAGTCTTGGCTGCTGCAACGGTGCGTTTGCTTGAAGCGCAGCTATATCAGTCCCTGCTTGAAGCTGCGGCTAGCGAGCAAAGCATGCGCATGGTCGCCATGAAGAGCGCTTCTGACAACGCGGGCGACATTATAGAAGACTTAACACTGGCATATAACACCGCTCGGCAAGGTGCAATTACCCAAGAACTCGCCGAAATCTCCGGCGGCGCGGAGGCTATGAAATGACCGATTTTGAAGGCTACGCTATGCCGCAACTAGAGTGGAAGACAAAAGCGTGGGTTGACGGAACGGGGTGGATATCACATCATGTATCGCCACTACATACTAGTGCGTCGAAGCCTGGACGTCAGAATGATCAACGTATTAATGCAGGACGATTTGAGGCGATTGAAAAAGCAAATCAAATCATTGGCGAGCTACAGGAATTTGTGACACGACAAGAAGCAATCATCGAGAACCAAGGAGAACAATCATGAGCACAGCAGAGAAAATTAAGACAAGTACCGGAAAAATCACCCAAGTTGTGGGTGTGGTTGTGGACGTTGAATTTGCAGACAAGAATTTGCCTGCGATTAACGATGCACTAGAAATTATTAAAAAAGACGGCAGTAAGGTCGTGCTCGAGGTTGCGCAGCACCTGAGCGAATCAGCGGTGCGTACTATTTCACTGGCCAGCACTGATGGCTTAGTGCGTGGCGGCGAAGTTGCAGCTACCGGCGCGCCAATTAGCGTACCGGTTGGCAGCGAAACGCTTGGCCGCATGTTTAACGTGGTTGGTGAGCCAATTGATGGCGGCAAAGCCGTGACGAAGCAGATGTCACCAATCCACAAAGCACCGCCAACTTTTATTGATCAAAGCGGTGCGATAGAAATTCTTGAAACGGGTATTAAGGTTATCGACCTGATTGCACCAGTTCTTAAAGGTGGTAAAGTCGGCCTCTTCGGTGGTGCGGGTGTGGGTAAAACCGTCCTGATTCAGGAGCTGATTAGTAACATCGCAAAGTTCCACTCTGGTTATTCAGTGTTTGCGGGTGTCGGTGAGCGTACTCGTGAAGGTAATGACCTCTACGGCGAAATGGAAGAGTCAGGTGTGCTGAAAAACACCGCCTTGGTCTTCGGCCAGATGAATGAGCCGCCAGGTGCGCGTTTACGCGTTGGTCTTTCAGGTCTGACTATTGCTGAAGGTTTCCGCGATCAAGGTAAGGACGTGCTGTTCTTTGTAGACAACATTTTCCGCTTTACGCAGGCCGGATCTGAGGTGTCTGCTCTGCTCGGCCGACTGCCATCTGCGGTGGGTTACCAGCCAAACTTGCAGCAAGAAATGGGCGGCTTGCAAGAGCGTATTACTTCAACCAAGCAAGGCTCGATTACATCTGTGCAGGCCGTGTACGTGCCGGCTGACGACTTGACTGACCCGGCACCAGCAACGACCTTTGCTCACCTGGACAGTACTATCGTGTTGAACCGTGCGTTGACTGAAATTGGTATCTACCCTGCCGTTGACCCGCTCGATAGTAGCTCGACCATTCTTGACCCAGAAATCGTGGGCGAGGAACATTACCAGGTTGCCCGTGAAGTGCAGCGTATTCTGCAGCGCTATAAAGATTTGCAAGATATCATCGCCATCATGGGTATGGAAGAGTTGTCTGAGGATGACAAACAGACTGTCGCGCGTGCGCGCCGTATCCAGCGCTTCCTTTCTCAGCCATTCTTTGTGGCAGAGCAGTTTACTGGCAACGTTGGTCAGTATGTACCGCTCAAAGATACGGTTGCTGGCTTCAAAGAAATCATTGACGGTAAACACGACGACAAGCCAGAATCAGCTTTCTACTTGAAGGGTTCAATAAAGGACGTTAAGTAGTAGCATCATGAGTGAGTCATATCCATCACCGACACCAGATGACATGCCGTTGGAGCGTATCGTACGCCCTGGTGCTCCTGTGGCAAAACTTTGGCCGCAGGGCGCACTTTCGCATGAGGCTTTTGAGTTGGGAAGCGAGCTTGTGATTAGACAACCTGATGGTGGTCTGAAACACATTCCGGTTACTCGGGAAACTTCTCTGCCAAAAACATGGGATGATGGAGGATGGGACTGATGAAACTGCAGCTTGTAGCACTTGATGGCGTGAAATTAGACGAGGAAACGTATTCTGTAAGCCTGCCGACACTGGCCGGTGATATCACGGTCTATCCTGACCACGAGCCGCTGATTGGCGTCGTGAAACCGGGGATTATTACCGTACGCAAAAAGTCGACCGATCCTAATGAGCTGCTTGAGCATTTCGCAACGTATGGCGGCGTTCTAGAAGTAACAACTGAAGGTATTAAGATCTTGGTTGATGAGGCTGACACGGCTGACGATATCAACGAGCAAGAGGCCGAAAAAGCACACAAAGCCGCTCTAGAGCTGAAAAAGCAGGCTAAGAACCAGGTTGAGCTTGAGAAAGCGCAAGCACTGGTTGACCGGAGCACTGTCCGCTTGCAAGTTGCTGGCCTCAAGCGACGCAATCGTCATCACTAGCGAGTGACCATCCCCTCACAACAAGTAGTGCGTTACACGCGGCTGCAGCTTACGCTGCTCCGGTTGCACTACGCTAGCCCTACTTGTTATGAAGGGATAGCCACCTCACTAAACTATCTAGTGTGATGCTGCAAAGTGGAAGCTTCTTTGGCAGAAGCGCCGTGATTGATAACCCAGCGTTCAGATACGCTGTTTGCAAGATGGAATAGCCCCGTATCTCCGTTTAGTAAAGGCAACTTTATAGCACCCATTACCGCGACCTCCTTGTGCCTATATACTGTAGGCTTAGTCATGGCCGCAACGCCGTAAACTAACTTACAAGACGAACGTGATCTATGTCACGCGGGCGATTGTACAGAGCTTGTTGTGCGTTGGCTGGCTAACTCTGCGTGATTTAGCCACATCATCCAAAAATTCCGTTTCGCCTACAATTATTTCTTTCAGAAAATAGCGCGGGTCTCAATCGCTTATGCGGCAATACGTACAGCCTGTGGGTTGTGAGGTAAGAATCCAAGAGTCGCAGCGTGTCGTACGGCCGAAGCGGCAATGAGGTTTTCTTCAATAACGGGAAATACATCAGATACTTTACGAGCGATATCGGGCAAATCACCATGGTTGATGTGGTACATCGCATTATCTTCTTCGTAGGCACGGCGCGTGTTGAATGTGACACCTTCACGAGTTTCTACTATGGCAATACGCGATTTGTGCTCCTTCCCTGCTATGGCGTAACGTGGCGTGAACTCTTCAATAACATGAGCGTCGTGCGTGACTCCAGATTTGAGCAGTTCGCTATATGCTTGGACAACGCGCGCAACCATATCTTCCTCTATGTCTGGGACTATTTCGCGTGTTCGCATGAAAAGTAACTCTTCGTTACTAAGTGCAATTGAAGAAATAATCTTGGCCATATTATGTTCGGCTGCACAGTCATCGTGAAGTGCCAACTCAATACCTTGAGCGGATAAGTGTTTGCCTGCACTGCGCCCTATTGCAGCAATGGACTTCTCTTTTGCTTCGAATTTCCCATGACTGGCCAATATAGCGGCACTTCCTATGTCTACTGCCAGCCCGAGGGCGCCACCTGCGTGGTGACTCTGACGGCGAAAATCTACATCACTAAGGTAGCGGTCATCCATACAGGTAATACTAAATAACGGGGCGGAGTCGTCGCGGCTTCGTCTATCAGAAGTGTATTGTTGATAGGTTTCGATAGTGCTCATAGGATGTTTGTGACATATATCACTGAGAAATATCACGTTTAACTTTGCCAGTATAGACCCGTCTGCTTCAAAGCGCAATTATGTTTGCAAAATGTAGCCTATGTTTGTATAATATCATATTATGATAAATAAATCAAGTGCTCTACCTACAGAATATAGCTCTACGGGCAGCTACGATCTAGTGTTACCTCTACCGCTATCTGTTCTACTGGAAGAGCTTGAGCTATTTAGCGCACAAGACGAAAGCGCACTTTCTATCATGGCGGACATGCGAGTCGCTGTGCATGATGTTGATCATCCGTTGCGCCAAATTCTTTCATACCAGGGACGTAGGCCAGAGAGATTGCGTCAAAAAAATGCATACAAAATTGGGGCACTTGTAATGTACGGTACGATCGTACGGCAAGAGCAACGTGTATTGGGGGATAGTGATAAATCAATGAGCCTGTCCGCCGGGTTGATTGTAAGACGTTTTATAAGAAATGTGGCTAGTAGCGATGAGCGATTTCCGGTATCTCAATTTACGAATGAGGGCGAAGATGTAAGAAAATACTTTCATGAAATTGCCGAGGTACCGTGGCTGTCAAAGCATGTCAGTTTTCTGCACGGTCACGAACATGATCCGGGACACAACCCATGGGTTGTGGTCGGTGCAGGCGATATAGCGGCGGCCTACGCATTAAGCGCCGAAGGTTGGAAATTCGAAGATTTGAAGACAGAGCCTCTTGCGTAGGTATCTGAGTTTTGCTATAACAGGTAGAGTATTTAGAAAACTAAGAGCAAAAGTCCCTGTTCCGCTCGCGTATCAGTAAAGCGCCCGTACAGCTTGGAAGCTCAGTAGCCGAGGTCGCATATCTATGCCTAAAAAGCATGGTCACCAGTTTGACGAGCAGCATCTTTTGCACGTGCTTAAACATTATTTGCCCATGCAGGGGCCGCTAAAAGACTTCGTCCATCACAATACCCTGCATGCGTTTCAGGATATGAAATTCTACGACGCCATCTCTAAAGCGTCAGCTGTATTCGGCCTTCAAACAACTTTTACATTGGCTGAATACAGGGATTTGTACACGATAGGGCGTATAACGCCGAAAATTTTAGCGCGGGTTATTACAGAGCAAAAAGGTGAAGCTGTCTTTGAAGAGTGGCGTGAGAAGGCGCTTCATGGAGAGTATGATCTAGTGCTGGAGCCGCGTATTGGCAAATTACGCAGTAAGTGGCAGGAACACTATCCGATTGATATAGATAACGCTGTGCAGCCGCTCTTCTTTCGGATACTAGGAAGCTATCTTGACCAGGGTATTGCAATTTCGTCGTTTCCATTTGAAAACAAGGGTCTCTTGCGTGCTGTGAGGGAACTTGAAGCGTACAGTGCAGTGAGCTTTTTTAGCACCGAGCGAGCGCGTAAGTTATTAAGCGACGATACACTAACTATCACTAAACTTCTTGAACTACTGGTTGGTAAGGGCAAGGAAAAATACTTCGAACAGTATGTATATGACCAGCAATTTGGTCATCGCGGTTGGTCGGGCATGGTAGCACATGTTGAAGATAATCCAGAGTCGCTACTGTATCAAAAGAAAGTTACGCTGGAGGACACGATTATCCTCGAACTGTTACTTGAAATTGACGCGCTGACTGGCACATTGGGTGGCACCTGGCAACCGCTGGGCGCAAACATATCGCAGCCACCTGCAGATGTATTCGCGGACGAACCGTCTACGGAGCTCAAAGAGGTTATAGAAATCTGGCAGGATGCGTTTGAATGGAGCTACTATGATGCCGTGCTGGCTGGTATGCAGCTTGTCTTGCCTATTGATGGCGCTGCAAAACACAGTAAAAAGACTAAAAGCTTTCAGGCAATATTTTGTATTGACGAGCGTGAGTATTCACTCCGCACACATCTTGAGCGCGTTGACACGTTCTCTGAAACACTTGGTGCACCAGGCTTTTTTGGCGTTGAGTTTTATTTCCGCCCTGCTTATGCCAAATTTTATGAAAAGCTGTGCCCTGCGCCAGTCACGCCAGCGTATCTTATCAAAGAAATAGAGACTGACCCGCATGCCCACGAAAAGGAAATTATGTACACTAAACATTCACACAAGCTGGTTCGTGGTATGCTTTTGTCATATGCGCTAGGTATTCCGGCGCTAGGCAAATTGGTCTCAAATCTGATTAATCCGGCTATGAGTCCAGCGATTGCCGATGCTTTTTCTCATATGAATCCAGATGCTGATTTGACGGTCGTACGTACTGGCGAACGAGATGAAATAAAGAATTTGCAAGTAGGCTTTACTGTTGAAGAAATGGCTGATCGCGTTGAGAAGACACTGCGCAATATCGGGCTTATCAAAGACTTTGCGCCGTTGGTCTACATTGTTGCCCATGGGTCGAGTAGTGCTAACAATCCGCATCACGGTGCTCATGATTGCGGTGCTTGCAGCGGGCGGCCTGGTGCGGTAAATGGTCGGGTATTTGCTTATATGGCCAATTATCCAGCCGTGCGCGATGAGCTTGGCAGACGTGGTATTCCCATCCCTGAATCAACACAATTCATTGGCTGTTTGCACGATACAGCATCGGATGAAATTAAATTTTACGATGAAAAAGTGTTGATAGCGGAAAATGGCGAACGCCATGCCAAGAATAAGCAAGCGTTTGAAGACGCGCTTGACTTGAATGCCAAGGAAAGATCACGCCGCTTTAATTCTATTGACACCACGCAAAGTCTTAAAAGAATTCGCCGCGACATTAAAAAACGCTCAGTATCATATTTTGAGCCGCGCCCAGAACTGGGCCATGGCACTAATGCACTATGCATTGTTGGGCAGAGAGACCTAACTAAAAGTCTATTTCTCGACAGGAGAGCATTTCTGCATTCATATGATTATACAACCGACCCTGATGGCGCTCTGCTTGGCGGTGTATTGGCGGCGCTAGCTACCGTGTGTGGCGGTATAAACCTAGAATATTACTTCTCACGAATGGATAATTATAAGCTAGGTGCTGGTACAAAACTACCCCACAACGTCATGGGGTTAATCGGCGTAGCTAACAGTAGTGATGGTGATTTGCGCCCTGGGCTGCCGCTGCAAATGGTTGAAGTTCATGATCCTGTGAGGCTACTAATGATTGTGCACCACAGGCCAAGTGTGCTTAAGAAGGTTCTGGATTCTGACCCCGCGTTACAGGAATGGTTTTATGGTGCCTGGATTCATCTGGTTGCTTTAAATCCAGATGATAATAAATTATACAGATTCAAAGACGGCGCGTTTGTTTCATATGAACCTATAACTAAGCAATTGCCTGTAGTGCATGATATTTTAGATATGTTTGAATCTGCCGCAAGGATGAAGACTAACCATATTTTGGACGCCACACAGGAAAACCTGCCGGTGCAGATACTACAATAATGATGACCAGCCAACTTTTATCACTACTACTTATCACTCCCCTGCTCGGATTTTTTGGTAGCTTGATAATGCCAAAACGAGAGCGCGCTGTTTTCTTCGTGGCTTTAGGAACGGTTCTACTTGAACTTGTTTTGTTTGCGGTGCTTACTTATCGGCTACTGGTTTTGGGCGACTCTGCCGTGCTGACGAGTCTGGGCTCTTTGCGTTTAGGTAGCGATTATATCTTTGCGTTTGAGATGTATTTTGATCAACTTTCAGCGTTATTCTTAGGCGTTGCGATATTGCTAACAGGATTGGTCTTTGTTTTTAGCCGGTACTATATGCACCGCGAGCGCGGCTTTAAGCGATTCTTTACAACCACTCTGCTTTTCTTTCTTGGTTTATCATTGATTATTCTTGCCGGTAATTTTGAAGTTCTATTTTTGGGCTGGGAAGTTATTGGTATTAGTTCCGTGCTCTTGATTGCGTTTTATCGGGATCGTTTTTTGCCAGCGCGTAACGCGTTAAAGGTTTTTTCGGTTTATCGTATTGCGGACGCCTTTTTAATTGCGGCCATCTGGTATGCACATCACTTGTTTGAGAAGAGTCTTAGCTTTTCCGAACTTTCAGAGGTTGTGGCGCATCATGGCGGTGATATCGCTATTCTTGGATTACTGCTTCTGATTGCTGCTCTGATTAAATCAGCGCAGTTTCCTTTTTCATATTGGTTGCCAAGAGCCATGGAAGGCCCCACAACGTCGAGTGCGATTTTTTACGGCGCGCTATCTGTTCATATGGGGTTATTTTTGTTGCTCAGAACCTATCCTCTATGGGAAGATAGCGTGTGGCTGCGGGTTGTTATCGCCGTGTTCGGTTTGATCACGGCCATCGTCGCCTCGTCAATTACGCGGGTTCAGTCGACCGCTAAGACGCAGATTGCCTATGCGTCTATTACACAAATCGGCATTATGTTTATTGAAGTGGCGATGGGGTTGCATTGGTTAGCGTTGCTACACTTCATAAGTAACGCATCACTTAGAACATACCAGCTGCTGATTTCTCCATCGATTGTTGGCTACTTAGTTCATGATCAATTCTTTAACTTCGTAGCCCCGGCTCAAAAAATACATAATACCATCATGGGTAAATTGCGCGCTTCGCTCTATGTTTTGGGTGTTAAAGAATGGAATATGCACGCTATTGCTGGCAGCTATTTGTGGGGTGGCTTAAAAAAGATTGGCCGTAATTTCGGATTCCTCGACAAACCCCTCGTTTATGTAGCGGCAATATTCGCAGCCACGGCCGTGCTGTTTTCGCTCGGACATGTCCTTGGCGCAGCCATACTTACGGTAACCGCTGGCATCGCATTTTATATTCGATCGTTTACTACCAAGGGTAGTGCCATTGGTGCTTGGAATTTAATTATGCTTGGATCTGTGTTCAATGCGTTGTTTTTAGCTATTGCCGCTGGGAGTTGGAACTATCTTGCTCTGTATATTGTGCCTATAGTGGTAGCGTATGTGGCTGGAAGCGCAATGCTTAGATATTTAAAAAAACACAAAGAAATCACTTCGCTGAAAGAGTATCGCGGTATAACGCATACTCATAGGATACTTAGCCATGCATTCTTCGTTACTGCGCTGTTGTTTATGACTTTTCCCATTAGTACTTCGTTCTTGGCACAGGACGTGATGCTGAGCCTTATACCAACGAATCAGGCGTTCTTGGTGGCGCTTTTTGGTATTTCATATGTCATTATGGGGGTAAGTGTTATGCGTCTATACACCAAGGTATTCTTTGGGCCGCATCCGAGAAATCGTCACGAGCGGGCGTATAAGTACTCTTAGTACATCGTTGTACCTCTTTACAAACAGTTCCAGAGCGGTTATGATTATGCTCATAACACTTTTAAGGAGGGTCTTTATGGCTGTTTTTACTAAACCTAGGTTTGCGGCGCTCACTGCAGAGTTGATCGGTACTGGTGTACTGACGCTCGTTGTGTTGACAGTCGCTCAGGTAACGGGAGGTATTGGCTACTATATCTCGTTTGCCGTCGGTATTGTGCTCGCGTTGTTGGTGATTGCGCTTGGCGTTGTGTCTGGTGGACACTTCAACCCAGCAATTACTCTTGCGCTTTGGACAGTGCGTAAAGTAACAACTATCAAAGCAGTTCTGTATGTCGCAGTTCAGCTTATTGGTGGTTTGCTTGCATACTTGCTTTTCAAGTATTTGCTCGACCGCGAACTAAGCGTTCCGGCGCAAGATTTTGATGCGCGTGTACTTGTGGCTGAAGTCGTAGGTACGGCAATCCTCGCATTTGCGGTAGCTGCTGCGGTCTTCCAGAAGTTCACGGCTGGCGCAGCTGCATTTGCTATCGGTGCTGGTGTTACCGTCGGTATCTTGGTTGCATCAACCGTTTCATCTGGCTACCTAAACCCAGCTGTCGCACTCGGTGCCCAGTCATTTGAACTAGCTACCTATGTACTCGGTCCAGTACTTGGTGCAATCCTTGGTGTTAACTTGTACAGCTTGCTGTTCGCTACTAGCGAAAAGCCAGCGCTACATGCCAAGGCGGTAGCAGTTAAGCCAGTAGCAGCTGCTGCGACACCAAAGGTTGCGGTTAAGAAGCCTGCGGCTAAGAAAGCTCCTGCAAAGAAGCCAGCAGCTAAGAAAACAACTGCGAAGAAGAAGTAGCCACTTTTCTTCACCAATCGAAAACCGCTCCCTAGCCGGAGCGGTTTTTCTTTGGCTAGTGTCTTGCCTGTTTTGCGCCTCACTCTATCTTTTTATCTATAAATATTATTCTCCATACTTTTGCCATGACCCAAAAGTACCAAAACCTCAAGTGCCACATACAAAAAGCATAATGGCTACTCAGCCTATGACTGACTACGTGATCAAAAGAACTCCCTACGGTCGGTCAAAAATCATTTCTTTAGTTACTTATTTTTGACT
>CAYTOC010000011.1:0-28034 GCA_964439405.1 uncultured Candidatus Saccharibacteria bacterium | reverse complement strand
TGCAAGTTGACCGCGCCGGTGCCGGTGGTGAAGGTGCCGCTACCGCTCTGAGCATAGCTACCGCTGTTAGTAATACCAGTGAGTGTTGCAGCGCCAGCGCTGCTGATGCGAGTGGTACCAGCAGTCATCAGGTTACCACTAACTAAGTTCAAGCTGTCGCCAGTCGCTAGGTCTAGCCTATTGGCTGCGCCACGGCTCAGCGAGACGTCACCACCGAAGGTCAGTGTGTTTGCACCCTGCACTGCTACGGCAGCGTTAAATGTCTTTGCGCCAGTCACTGTCTGCGCGCCAGTCAGGAGCATTACGTTTGCGCTCAAACGCGCGTCAGCTAATGTACCAGTGTTGATGTTTGTAGCATTAAGGTCGGTTAAACCAGAGCCGTTGCCAGTGAAAACCCCTGCACTGCTGATGCGGGTGGTGCCAGCGATCATCAGGTTACCGCTTACTAAGTTCAAGCTGTCGCCGGTGGCGAGATCAAGACGGTTGGCAGCGCCACGGAATAGCTGTACGTCTGTTCCTAAGACGATACCGCCCCCGCTACCCTGGACAGCCAGGCCAAGCTGACCAGCAGAGCCCACAGCGAACACATCCGTGCCGTTGTTTTGTATTTTGAACTGGCCGGTTGAACCTGAAGCTACGTTGACAATGAAGTTGCTGTCTGTAGCAGTGTCTGCCAATGTAAAGCTAATATTGCGGGCATTAGTGGTATTGACCGCATTGCCGCCATCATACGCAGATTGCAACGTAATGGCTGAGCCGCCGCCAGATGCGCCGAGTATCCAGCTGCTGCCGTTCCACATATATATCTGCCCATAGCCATTCGGTATGGAGACGCTATGCATGTTAAAGCTCGCAGAGCCGGTATTGAACACATATACTACCCGGCCCGCAGTTGCTACTGTAGGTGTAGGTAGTGAGAGCGTTTGGCTGGCAGTTGTCTGTGCGATTGCAAATGTTGTCTTAATGTCTACCGTAGCAGCGGCAGTACCAATGGCGCCACCGGTAGCGAAGTTACCAAGTGTTAGCGCGGTGTTCAGTGTCGCAGCATTATTAGTAAACTGGCTGCCGTTTACTGTTAAAGCACCATTTAAGGTTGCAGCGCCAGTAACACCAAGTGTGCCGCCAATAGTGGCGTTGTTAGTGACAGATAGTGCGGTGCCAGCTGCGGTGAAGAGTGCTTGGGCGCTGAAAGTCTTGGAGCCGCTGAAGGTTTGCGCGTTGTTTAAGAGAGCGACATTGGCAGAAAGACGGGCATCGGCAACAGTACCCGTAGCAATGTTGCTACCGTTGAGGTTAGTGAGGCCTGAGCCATCGCCAGTGAAAACGCCAGCGCTGCTGATGCGGGTGGTGCCTGCTATTTGCAAGTTACCGCTGACGAGGTTTAGGCTGTCGCCAGTGGCGAGGTCTAACCTGTTTGCGGCACCGCGGCTTAGGGAGACATCACCGCCAAAGGTTAGGCTACCGCCGATGGTTTGGTTGCTGGTGACGGCTAGGGTGTCACCGCTGGCTAGGGTGAGGACATTTGCAGCAGTGCGGCTCAATGAGACGTCGCCACCTAGGGTCAGTGCATTGGCGCCTTGGATAGCTACCGCAGCATTGAAGGTTTTGGCGCCAGTGAAGGTCTGAGCACCAGACAGTGTAGCTACATCACTGCCGATGCTGAATACGGTGCCGGTGAGCTGGAGGCCAGTGCCGGCAGTGTAAGTTGTATTCGCGTTAGTGTCGGCATCTCCGACAAGCTGATAGTTCGTACCGTCATAGATAAATTCATAGACGCGATTGGCCTTTAACACATCTGCGGCAATAGCTGCGCCGCCATAATAGATTGATCTGGCGCCAAGGCCATTTACATTGAGTGTTGCGTTAACGGCGTTGTTGGTATGCATAGTGAGTGTAACTCGTATGCCAGTCTTTAATATTGATCCTGTAACGGTCGCTGTATATGCAGCGCTTGTACCAGCCGTAGTAGCCGTGCCTAGAAGACCATTGCCTACTAGGCCTGCCTGGAGGTTTTGGGCGGTGATGACACGAGAAGTTGTAGCGGTACCGGTAATTAATTCTGCGGCGCTCATGGATGAGTAGGTTGTGTTCGTATCTGCGTCGCCGATTACCCGCCACAAACTAGCAGTAGCATCGTAGATAAGCGTGATACCTTCGCCAACAGCAAGGTTCATGTTGGCGCCCGTGCCAGTGGTAATGCGGTTAGCGACAAGAGAGCCCGCATTGTTGTTGGCAAGTATAGATGTAGCGCTACCTGCATTTATAAGAACAATTTGACGGCCGTCAGAGCCGCCGGCAATGCCCGTGATAGTTTGAGCAGTTGCACCAGTTAGGCGGAATAGCGAACCGGTGCCAAAGTTTACATCATTGCTTGTCCCTACCGTACTAAAGTCGGCGCCTTTGAGAGTGACGAAGCTAGAGCTAGCACCGAGAGTCAAACCACCATTAAAGGTAGCGCTATTAGTGACAGTGAGGGTGCCGCTCAAAGTGGTGGCACCAGTTACCGAGAGCGTACCGCCGATAGTACCATTGCCAGTGATATTAAAGTTGGCCGTTTGCGGACTAGTACCGTTTTGAATGTAATTGGTGCTGCCAGAAGCTGCTGCAAAACCACAAGAACTGCTGCTCTGCAGACAGAGTGTACCTGAAGCGTCAGGCAAAAGAATGTTGCGCAGACCGGTCTGCGCTGCCCAACCAAGCGTACTCTGGTTTGCGCCAGTGGCCTGCAGCGTCGTTGCCTTGTCTGCAAAACCCGCGCGGAATGAATATGGTACGGAAGTGAGCTTCAATCGTGGGCTCATTTCACCATCCCAAGTAGGTGTAGCGGTGTGAGTAGTACCACCGATGTTCATCGTTACGTAATACTGCTGGCTCCAGTCAAGACTACCAGGGAATGCCGTTAGTGAGCCGAGGCTAACGCTCAAATATCCGTTTACCACGCGTACACGGTTGTCGTTCCCGGCCGTGGGGCCGTTGCTGTCGTAGTAGGTTTCTGTCCATAAGCCAGCTCCAGGAGTTGAGGGGTTGTCGTAGAGCTTGAACTGCGCGTTGTAGTAGCCGTCAGGCACAATTGCACCTGCACCGTTTTGCAATCGAGCCTGGAAGTTCAGCGTATCATTTGGCGCGGCAACCGCTGAGCGATTTGGCAGCACGCCAGTAAATAATGTCGAAAGCAGCAAAGCCAGCACAAACAACGCGCCCCCTGCCATCCGGCGGGTGCACACAAACAGTACTCGGTCTTTTCGGGTTTGTTTGATCATTTTATTTAGGTTGTTTGTTTGGCTATTTGGTCTTTGTTTTACCTAGCCTGGGCATTAGTATGCCGACGTGCCGCACCTTTGACAAGTGTTAGGAAGAGCATTTTAGGAACCTGCAAAATACACAAATTCTGAAAACATTTTGCATGCAAAATGTTGTTATACATGCATCAATTTACTATTCACCCCTGGTATCCACTTCTTTATAGTTGCTTATTAACTCTATACCTATACATTAGATGTTGCTTTTTTAACACTATAATAATTCTTGGCAATGAGTTTTCCACAAGAGCATATAAAAAACGCCCCGTTTGGAGCGTTTTTTATACGATATGCCTAGTGATTAAGTTTAGGTAATTTTGGTAATTTTTATCGTGTTCAGGTGCTGCTTGTGACCATGCACAGTGCGTACGCGCTTCTTTGCTTTATAGCGTATGCTTGTGACCTTTTCGCCACGCGCGTCGGCGTCGATGACTTCTGCGCTTACCTTTGCGCCTTTGACAAGGGGCGTTCCCACGCTTACCTTTTCGCCATCAATTACCAGTAGCGCATCGAAGTCTACGGTCTTCGCATCGGTCTTTAGGACCTCCACACTGATGGTCTCACCTTCGGTAACAACATATTGTTTACCGCCGGTAGCAATAACTGCTTTCTTCGTCATATATTTCCTTACATTTCTTGCTTTAACCTGGCTATTTTACCAAATAATAGGTTTTTACACAAGGGTGGCAGCTCTTGCTGGCTAGTTTTTAGTCATCCAGGTGCTTGACGTAATTGTAAATCATTTTGGTTAGATCTCGAACGTACGGTACGGCCTCTTCGGTGCTCAATGTCGACATAAAGCAGAGGCTAAACGGATAGCTCGGGTCATATACGATGCCACAATCATTGAATGCTTCGTCACCATATACGCCGAACTTGTGTGCAACGCGCAACTCACTTGGTAGCGCCTCGCGCATAGGGCCCTTGAACGTAGAGGCCTCAAGATACAATAGAATCTGGCCAGAATACTGCGGCGTCAAAAAGCACGCACCATACAGACAGCCCAGGAATGACGCATATTCTCGCGCACCTATAAGTATGCCTGTTTGTGTCTGATTAAAGTTGTAGAGAATATCCAGCTCTTGCAACACATCACGCTTGCCATATGAGCTATGATTTTCGATATAGGAAGAAACCATATTCATAGCCGTATTGTCAGACTCAACAAGCATAATACGTATAAGCTCGCCAATAGTGTACTGCTTGCCGATATCCTCTTTCTTGAAGCTCGTGAATGCGCTGTCATAATACTTCTCGGTAAGAATCATCGTGTCATCAAGATCAATGAAACCGTCCTCAACCATAGCAAATGCGTTCATCGCGATAGGTAGCTTCATAAGTGATGCGGCAAGCAACTGCGAGGCGCCCCTATAAGTGATACGCCGCCCTGAGTTTAAGTCAACATAGTATAGGGATACACCCTCGCTAATATTTTGCTCTGATATGTATTTCAGTATCTGGCTACGAAGATCTGCTAACACAATACGCCTGTCGGCATCATTCTCTAATACAGCCGGGTTAACCATGCATAACGCATCATCGGGCGCACATGAATCTTTGTGGAGCACCCGCGTAAAGACAAAGCCGGCAGCTCCTAGCAAAACTAGAGTGGCAATAATAATAACGGTAAGATTCTTTTTATTCGCGAACAGTTTCTTTATCTTGCGCTTGGCCATTTTATGGATATCCTAGTTCCTTATTGTTAGATAAAACATGACACACCTGGAGGCGTGTCATGTTTCGCGTATATCGCTTTATCTCTATCGGTTTTATCCTGCTCTGCCCAACACTAGGTTATTGTTGACCATCAGTGCCAGTTTGTGGCGTCGCGCTTGGATCAGCCTGCTGCTGTGAGCCACTGTTTGCGGCGGCAGTACAATCCTGACCGTTCGGGTTCTGGCTCTTCCAAGTATCAATCGCTTGAGCTACCTTGCCTGAATCCTTCAGGTTTTCCCAGAATGTAACGGTTGAACGGTTGATGAACATTACATCTACTGGACCGTGCAATTCACAGCCAAGCTTTACGAGCGAAACGTTATTATCGGCATCGCTCGCTGCTTCTGCACTATTAACATTTAAGTAGAAGACATTACTAAGTTCAATGTAATCGTCAGATAAATCGGTAACATTACCGAAGTAAACCTGACCATCAGCTAAGAAAACAGCTTGATAAGCGTTCTCGTCGAGCTTAGCTGTTTCTTTAGATGATGAAAAGAATACGCTATATACAAGTCCCGCTATAAGTACTACTGCGAGCACAACAAGCAAAGTGCCCCAGAGCTTCTTACCGCCCTTTGACGGCTTTTTGTTGTCAGCAGGCTTTAGCGCTGCTGATTGTGGCGCAGCCGCCCCTGTTGGTGCTGACTTCTGCGGTACACCTGGAATCCTGAATCCACCACGTTCTACGTCCATGTTTATCTTAGCTCCTTTACCTCAATTTAACGCTTATGTATACCTTGCTAGTGTATCGCACAGCTCGCTGTTATACAAGCAGAAATTATACCGCCCGATATCCCCGAAATGCGCTCTGCTATCAGTATAGGGTTGAACCCTATACTGATAGATTCAGTTTTTAGCCAGAGCAATTGTTAGAGTTTTGCTGTCTACCGTAACGGTTTTTTCATAACCCCCGATGGTACCCTCTGCCTCTGTGCTTAAGGTGGCGAGTGTCTCCGCCGCAATCGTAGCGCCATGGGTAGTTACGGCACCCTGAACCTCTGATGAGTCAGAAGTAAGCCTCAGAATGATACGATCGTCCACCTGTAAACCGGCATCTTTGCGGGCGTTCTGCACAAAACGAATAATCTCACGTGCCATCCCCTCTTGTTTTAGTTCCGGCGTCAGATTGGTATCAAGCGCCAAATCACCACCAAAGTACACCTCTTTGATGTTCAGTTCTTCGCGCAAAATATCCGCAAAATCAACAAATGTGCCAACGGTCGGCACCATTATACTAGCAAGCGGCTGACGGATTTTAATTCGTTCCGCCGCTCGAGTGCTCAAAGCTTGATTTACATATTCACGTACTGTGTCCATATCCTTCACGACAAGTTCGTTAACATGCCCAGCCTTTGGCCAATCAAGTAGGTGTACGCTTTCACCACCTGTGAGCTTCTGGTACAGCTCCTCCGCCAGGAACGGCGTAAAGGGTGCCAGTACCATACTCAGCTGTACAAGTACGTAGTGGAGCGTGCGGTAGGCGTTGTTTTTATCCGCATCATCACCACTCTTCCAGAAACGACGGCGACTGCGGCGCACGTACCAGTTTGAGGCATCGTCGATAAACGGCAATAGAGGCTTCAGAGCATTTGGCAAGTCATAGGCGTCCATATGCCCAGTAACCTCACCGACAAGCTGATGTAGGCGACTCACAATCCATACGTCAAGCGGGTTATCTAGCTCTGTCGTTGGGTCGGTTAGACTACCCTGCCACTCCCAGCCATCGACTTCGGCATACATAGTAAAGAAGTCATACATATTCCAGATCATGCTGAGCTTACGTGCTACATCACCTACGTCTTTGTCGTGTAGGCTAAAATCTTCAGCATTGAGCGCCGGCGAGCTCAGCAAAAGAAAGCGGAGGCTATCAGCGCTGTATTGATCCATCAGCTCATTCGGATCGGTATAGTTGCCATAGCTCTTGCTCATTTTGCGGCCGTCATTGCCCGCCAGCGTACCAGTAACAATTACGTTTTTAAAGGCACTGGTGCCGAATAGGCCGACATTTACTGCGTGCAAATAGTAAAACCATGCACGCACCTGACCGACGTATTCAGCAATGAAATCACCCGGGAAATTCGCCTCAAATTTCTCTTTATTTTCAAACGGATAATGGAACTGCGCGAATGGCATACTGCCACTTTCAAACCAACCGTCGAGCACTTTGTCGATACGCGTGTATTGCACGCCATCTTTTTCAAAAGTAATACCATCTACCCACGGACGGTGGTAATCCTTCAGTTCGACACCGCTCAAATCCTTAAGTTCGGCATAACTACCGACGACAATTCGGTGCTTCTCGCCTGCTCCATCCACGCCTTCCCAAACGGGCATAGCCGTCGCCCAGAAGCGATCACGACTGAGATTCCAGTCCGGTGCGGTTTGTACAGTCTTCTCGAACCGACCATGCTTGATGTGCTCTGGGAACCACGTAATATCTTCGGTATTGTGCGCGAGCATGTCCTCGCGTTGACCTTCGACGTCCAAAAACCAGCTAGGATGTGCACGATACATCAAACGAGTGCCGCAGCGATGACAGTGCGGATATGGGTGACGAATGTAGTCGATTTTCCAGACGACAGCGCGCTCATAGAGCGCTTTAGCAATCGTTTTGTTAATATCCCAGACGTTTTCGCCCTGCCATTCCGTTTCACTGTACAGGCCGTTCTCGTCTATAACATGAACGACGGGGATATTCTTCTCCTGAGCGAGCTCAAAATCCTCTTCACCATATGCTGGCGCAAGATGGACAATGCCCGAACCATCCTCACTACTGACGTAATTTGCATGCCAGACTTTATGCGCACCGCCACCGTGGTTTTCAAACAATGGCTCATAGGTTTTTCCAACCAGTTCCTTGCCCTTGAGTGTCCGTACCACCCCATATTGCAGTGCCTGATGTTTTTCGTCAGTCAGAACCTTCCCCACTAAATCCTTGGCTAAGATAAACCGTTCTTCACCAACTGCAACTTCAACGTATTCGATATCCTTATGCACCGCAACTGCAGTGTTAGCAGGCAGCGTCCATGGCGTAGTTGTCCATGCTAGTAGTGTACTGCCGTCATCAAGTTTAAATTTCACATACACACTTGGGTCTGTTACGTCTTGATATGCACCCGCATCCATAGTGACCTCCGCCTTTGAAAGCGGCGTGGCATCACGCGTACAGTACATGAGCACACGCTCACCCTCGTAGATTTTGCCCTTTTCATGCAGCGTTTTGAATGCCCACCAAATTGATTCCATGTACTCTTTGTCCATGGTTTTATACGCGCCCTTAAAATCCACCCAGCGACCGATTCGGTCAATGGTATCTTCCCAAAGGCTACTGGTCTGAATCATGTTGTCGCGGGCGGTTGTAATGTATTCTTCAAGACTAATCTTTGTGCCGATATCACGGCGATCTTTGATGCCAAGCTTTTTTTCGGTAAAGACCTCTGCGGGCAGACCATGACAGTCCCAACCCCAAACACGTTCAACGCGCCTGCCCTGCATTGCCCAGTAGCGCGGCACCGCGTCTTTTACAATACTGCTTAAAAGCGTACCGTGATGCGGTACGCCTGTAATAAACGGCGGGCCATCGTAGAAAACATAGCTATTTTCGACTGGGCGCTGCTCAACCGATTTTTCAAATGTTTTGTTTTGCTTCCACTGCTGGACCAAGTCTTTTTCATACTCGATTGCGCGGCGTCTGGTATTTGCCTTAAATTTCATGTTTATCTCCTCTGATTTAAAAAATAAAAAGAGTCCTTTCCTCTGCTGATTGGATTCTGCACTATGCACAGAAGGTACCATCCAATCTTCAAAAGAAATGACTCTTTTCTTAATTCTCGCATTCACGTAGCGGCCACGTCGGGGTTTACTGAACTTTCGTCTTTCTTCCCAAGCTACATTCGCGGGTGATAGCCGCTCACGTCACCTCATAGAGCAACGGTGTAGTTGTTTTAATTGTTAACACGATTAATTATAGCTTTTTACCCGTTACGAGTAAAGATAACTCGCTACTTCATCCATCAACGGCAGAGTTGTGCCCTGCCATAAATAAAGTGGCACATCATTACTATCAACCGCAACAAGGACGGGAAAATCGAGAACACCGTATGCTTGCGCTTTCGCAACCCCTTCGCGGGTATCAGCATCAACAAGTTCAACGGCGACATCGGGATTGCGATGCTGAAAGTCACGAATAAACATCTCGACAAGTGTAGCGTGCTCACTAACAGGGCGATATAACACAAGCAATTTCATAGTCTTAGCATACCATGCGCCAAAAAATTCGCAGAGTAACAGTATAGGGTTCAACCCTATACTGTTACTGCTCGGTTATAGCGCGCTCTCTAATTCTAGATAATTCGCGTTCAAAGCCTGCAAGGTCAGTAAAGCGGCGATATACACTAGCAAAGCGCACGTACGCGACCTCATTCAGCTCTGCTAGCTGCAGCATCACAAGCTCGCCGATCATCGCAGAGGGCACTTCCGCCTCACCTGATTTGTAAAGCTCTTGCTCGACATTGGCTACTACTCGCTCTAGATCAAGGCTTGTGACTGAAGTTTTTTCAGAAGCGTGATACAGACCAGCCAGGAGCTTCTCGCGGCTGAAAAGCTCTCTGGTACCATTCTGTTTAATGACGACTAGCTGCGGGCGCTCAAGGCGTTCATATGTCGTGAATCGAAAGCCGCACTTCAGGCACTCGCGGCGCCGGCGAATTGACTGACCTTCGGCTACATCACGAGATTCAATGACTTTGGTGTCAACTTCGTGACACTGGCTGCATTTCATAAAACGCTCCTTTACTTGCTAAGAGCTAAGCTCGTTATCTTTCTTGTCCTCGCCATCGGCCGGCTTCTCTGCGTCTTTAGATCTACGCGTCAGACGTCGCAGGAAAGATGGACGCTCAAGCTCGTCATGCTCACTAACCACTGCAGGGCCATGAGCCGATTCAGTGTCATCACTTTTGTCTTTACTATCGTCACCGTGCTCATCAATTGCCCAGATATTTGGGTGCTGTTCATCGCTCGTAAAGTCAGTTGCTTTTGGCGCATCATCCAGAGAAAGATCGATATCTGAAATATCACTGCCGTTAGCACTACTACCGGCAGTAGTGTTTGGAGTCGACACAGATGCTACCGCATCAGCTACCGATTCTATACTGCCGCGTCCAGAGAAATATGATGCATCAAAGCCAGTAGCTACAACGGTGATAATGATTTCTCCCTCAATGTCTGGATTAATAGTCGCACCGAAGATAATGTTTGCATCATCATCCGCGGCATTCGTAATCGTCTCTGCAGCAGTGTTGATTTCATGCATAGAAAGATCATTGCCACCTATGACGTTAAACAAGATGCCCCGAGCACCATCGATGGACACTTCTAGCAGTGGTGAATCAATCGCTTGCTGTGCAGCGACAACCGCGCGGTCATCTCCGCTTGCACGGCCTATGCCCATGAGTGCTGAGCCGGCGCTTGACATAACCGCCTTAACATCAGCAAAGTCGAGGTTAATAAGCCCGTGAACCGTAATAAGGTCAGAAATACCCTGTACACCCTGACGAAGCACATCATCGGCAACTTTAAACGCCTCCAGAAGTGGTGTCGAGCGGTCGATTGTCTGGAGCAATCGATCATTCGGAATCACAATCAGCGTATCAACAAATTCTCTGAGCCTCTCTATAGCATAGTCAGCGTTCTTACGGCGTTTCTCGCCCTCAAATGCGAATGGTTTTGTAGCAAATCCCACAACAAGTACGTCCAGTTCCTTTGCAATTTTTGCGACAATATATCCGGCACCGCTCCCTGTACCACCGCCAGCACCAATAGTAATAAAGACCATGTCGGCTCCTACTATAGCCTGTCGGATCTCTTCAAGAGACTCCTCAGCGGCCGTTTCACCAACTGAAGGGTCGGCGCCAGCACCGAGGCCTCGTGTGGCGTCCTTGCCTATGTGGATTTTCGTCTTTGCAAGCGAATGGTGCAATGCTTGAGCATCCGTATTGACCGCAATAAATTCGACGCCGTCAACACCGGCTTCAACCATACGGTTAATAGCCGCACCACCGGCACCGCCCACACCAATTACTTTAATACGGGCAAATGTTTCAATAGCAGGTGCAACTTGTGGCATAGCGTTATAAAATGTCCCTCTCTGACTTCTTATAGATATACTTGAGAGTATAGACAATTACGCCAAGAAGTTCAATAAAGTTGTTCTGACGATTTTCCGGCTTGGGTTTGCCGAGCACAAATTGCACTCTAGCCGCGTAAGCGGTGCCATAGCGATTTGATAACACCTGAGGAAGTGTCAGAAGTTGCATACTCATAGTGCTCGCCTCGCTCACCAAGCAACATATCCAAGAGCATGAGGCCAGTTGCAGCAGCATAGCTCGGGTCAGTTACTGCATCAACCAGGCCGCCAATATCTTTTGGTTGACCAAGCCGTACCGCAAGTTCAAGGCGCTCTCGAGCAACCTCAATGATTCCTGGCAGTTTAGCGCTCCCCCCAACTAGTACAACCCCGCCCGGCAGTTTACGCGAGCGGTGAATTTTATGGAGTTCTTTGTCTACATATTCAAATAGCTCATCAAGCCGAGCTTCAATAATCATCTTAATGTCGGCCATAGCGAATGTGTAATCTGTGTCATTGTGGCTAATCTTCAGCGTTTGTTTGTGCAGGAAATCCCCGTGTCGAACTTTTACCAGCTCAGCTATGTCGAGGTCTGTTCTGAGACCGATAGCAAGGTCATTTGTCACGAAATTGCCACCAATTGGCAAGACGGCAACGTGTTCTATTTCACCATCTTCAATAACAACTAGGTTTGTCGTACCGCCGCCAATATCGAGAACGAGCGTACCCGCCTCCTTTTGCTGCCGGTTAAGTACCACTTCAGCTGCGCCGAGACTTGAAACGGTATGGTGTCGCGCTGAGACCTGCGCCTTTTGCAGTGCTAAATCAAGACTATGCAAATTAGGTGTCGCAGCGGTTATAAGGTGCATATCTGCCTCTAAGCGCACACCCTGCATGCCAATCGGATTCTTAATACCGTGTTGTCCGTCAACCGAATAGCTTTTCGTAAAGCCCTGAATGATTTCACGATTTGCAGGTAGTTGGATAATTGTGGCGGCTTCTTCAACGCGCGCCCGATCTTCCGCACTAATTTCGCGGTTTGCAGTGCTAATCGCAATCACGCCTTTAGAATTTACACCCGCAATATGTGCACCGTTTACATTAACGGTTGCCGTTTTAATCTGCCTACCCGAGATACGCTCTGCTTCAGTCAGAGCACGGGCAATAGCGTCCGCAACTTCATCCGCCTGCACAACAACACCCTTACGCATGCCGGTATTCGGCGCTGAACCGTGGCCAATAACTGACGGACGTGAAGCACCTTGGGTTGCATCAAGACTCCCAACAACTACTCGTACAGTTGTAGTGCCAATATCTAGGCCAATAAAACAAGGGCTTGTGCTATCGCGCATATATGTCGCTAGTATAGCGCTTACCCTTCTACGATAGCAAGGTGTGCCTAGATTTTCGTTAAGATTTCTGGTCCGTCTTTAGTAATAAGCACGGTGTGCTCAAAATGCGCCGCAAGGCTGCCATCACTTGTGCGAATTGTCCAGCCATCGCGGCCATCAGATGCAACTTGATAGCTACCCAGCGTTGCCATAGGCTCAATTGCAATCGTATCACCCTCACGCAGCAATGCACCACTACCAGGGACTCCAAAATTTGGAACGTCAGGTGACATATGCATCTCCTGGCCAATACCATGACCTACTAAATCACGTACAATCCCAAGTCCGCCGCTTGCCAATACTCGCTGGATTGCACTGCCGATGTCACCTGTGTGCCAGCCTACTCGTGCTGCATCTATACCAGCATATAGGCTACGCTCTGTGAGCTGCACGAGCCGTTCTTTCTCAGGTGTAGCTACGCCACCAACAATCATCGTGAAAGCAGCGTCTGTCTTCATGCCTTTATAGCTAATGACTAGATCAAAGCTCACGACATCACCGGCTTGTAGCACGTAGCCTGATGGCACACTATGAACAACCTGGTCATTCGTTGAAATGCAAACAACCCCCGGGAAATTTACAGCCGGTTCTTTATAAGTAGGCGTCGCGCCACGAGCAATAATTTGCTGCTCAGTCCAATCATTTAATTCGTGCTCACTCACCCCGGGTCGAACTTGCTTACGTAGATCCGCGAGAATACCCGCCAAAATCTTACCGCCTTCGCGCATGACGGTAATCTGCTCGGTAGTTTTGGGCTTTTGCGCAGCCACTACACCCCCTGCCCCTGAGCATTCACACCGAGGCCGTGCGCTTCAAGCTCTTCGACAATTCGATCATGGACCTGACCGACCGTACCGACACCGTCAATATGCACAATGTTCACATCATGACTCGTGAAATAGCTAAGAATAGGATACATTTCCTGCCGGTAAATACGCAGTCGCTCGTCAATCACTTCTGGCGTGTCATCGGCTCGCCCTCGGATTGTCAGGCGCTTCAAAAGCTCACTCTTCGGCACTTCAAGTACCACAGCAAGCTCTACATCACGACCGTGATGTGATTTATTGTCAATTAACCACTGTGCATTTTCCATGTTACGAGGAAACCCGTCAAGAATGAGATGGCCCATATCTGCCGAACGCTCAACTGCTTCTTGCATAATTTTATTTGTGATTTCCGGAGCTACTAATGTGCCCGTGCTCATGACTTTGAGGAGTTCAGGGTCTTTACTGTCTCGCAGCAGCTGCCCCATGCTCAGCCAACGCCAACCATGACGCGCTGAAAGAAGCTGCCCTTGCACACTTTTACCCGCACCAGCTGGTCCAAAGAAAATAATCATTAGCTAATCTCTACCTTTCGTTTATGTGTTTTGAATTGCTTCTTTAACAAGCCGTGCAATCAGTGCACCATCAGCTGATGGACCGGCTTTGGTGCGCACTGCGCCAATAATTGCGCCAAGCGCTGAACTATCAGCACCACCGCGCTCAGCAATCACTTCATCAACCAGTGCTTGCACTTCTGCTTCAGATAGTTGTTCCGGTAAATACGCATCAATGATGGCTTTTTCTGAAAGCTCAGCCGCAGCACGGTCGTGCTCATTTACACTTTTATAGAGATCAGCGCTGTCTTGGCGTTTCTTTGACTCTTTTTGGAAGAGCGTAATGATTTCTGCATCAGATAAACCCTCTTGTTGCTTCCCCGCAGCTACTTCAGCGTACTGCACAACTGTTTTCAAGCCACGCAAAACAGTGACACGCAGTGTGTCACCTGAGAGCATTGCTTGTTTCAGATCAGTTGTAATCTGATCTTTAATCATTGATTAGCGTTGACCGAGCTTAATTTTTTTGAGCTTAAGAGCCTTGCGCTGTTGGCGCACGATAGCGCGCAAGCGGCGCTCGCGCTTACTAATTGGCTTCTCAAAGTACTGACCAGCCTTAACGGTTGCGACAGCACCGCTCTGCTGTACCTTGCGGTTAAAGCGGCGGAGTAGGTTTTCTGGAGATTCCTTAGAATCTTTACGTGTAACTTGTATCATCAGGGGTTATTGTAGCGTAACAGGCTAAAGTTTGCAAGCTATATTAAGTTGGATTTCTTTTGCGAGGTTTTTTGTGACTTCAGCACAATACTCTGTAGTTCGCGGAAAATCGGGAACTGCTTGTTCGTGTGATAAATCTTGGTATTACCTTGGCGTTCAGAGATAAGAAAGCCTACTTTCTCGAGACGTTTCAATTCGCGCTGAATATTACCTGCATCCTCTTTGATGAGCTTTGCAAGGCCACGTACGTGCGTCTTGAAGTCTGGGTATTTAGAATAAATAACCACAATCTTACGGCGCACTCTGGAAGTGATAAATACGTCTAACATAAACCTCTCGATATTGTTATTCAAACAACGTACACCCAAGTATAGCGAAGGGCTCAGCGCATTTCAAGACAGATTTATTGCTTGAGCCAGAAAAGTTTATAATCAAAGCTGATGTACTACTACGAGGTGGCTATTAGCGCCATGCGCTATCGGAGCCAGGAACCGCTCACTTACCACTCTTTAGCACGCCTTCAGCCGGGGCAATTAGTGACTGCGCCTTTAAAAAGTACTGATTCTTTGGGTTTGATTCTCAAAGAAGTACCTAAACCAGATTTTAAAACCACGGTAATCTCATACGCGTTTTCTTTGCCGAGTCTTCCGCCGCAGCTTCTAGCACTTATGGAATGGATGCGTTCATACTATCCCGGACCAATCAGTAGTCATGCGCAGTTATACCTGCCTCGAGCCCTGACCGAAAGAACCGCCAAAATTGCACAGCAAGAAGACTCAAAAGCCATACCGCCCTCTCGGCCAGAAATCGTGCTTACTAAAGAACAGCGAGCAGCACTCGAACATATCAAGAAACCGGGTACTTACGTGTTGCACGGTGAAACTGGCAGCGGTAAAACACATGTGTACGTTGAGTTAGCCAAAAAAGCTCATGCAACTGGTAAATCATCAATTATTCTCACGCCTGAAATTGGGCTGACACCACAACTTGCCGATGTGTTTCGTGAGCACTTCGGAGATACGGCAGTAGTCGTGCTGCACTCTCAATTAACTGATGCGGCGCGGCGCAAGGTGTGGCTGCGCATACTAAGCGCTCAGCAGCCACTAATCGTTATAGGACCACGCTCAAGCCTCTTTGTGCCGCTTGCACGAGTGGGGTTCATCGCTGTCGATGAGTCACATGAATTCACCTACAAGCAAGAGCAATCCCCCTACTACCACACGGTACGTGCGGCAGCAAAGCTTGGCGAAATACAAGAGGCTTGTGTGGTTTTAGGATCGGCGACTCCTGGCATTACTGATTACTACATAGCTGAACGTCTGCAGCGGCCGATTATCCGAATGGCGCAATCAGCCAGACAAACTACTTCTGCCAAGGCAACGGTTTCAATTATTGATATGCGAGATAGAGCCGAGCTGTCGCGCGACCCGTATTTGTCAACCTCGCTCCTGAAGGCGATGCACGAGACTCTAGCAGCAGAGCAGCAGATACTTATCTTTATCAATCGCCGAGGCAGCGCTCGCATTGTGCTTTGCTCGGCATGTGGTTGGCAGGCAATATGCCCAACCTGTGACTTGCCGCTTACCTATCACCATGACAAGCATGAATTACGCTGCCATGTGTGCAATTTTGTTCAGGTTTCTCCTACAAGTTGCCCAAAGTGTAGTAATGTTGACATCGTATTTAAAAGTGTTGGAACCAAACTAATCACTGAACGAATACAGAATTTATTCCCAGCTGCTCACGTCAAGCGCTTTGACACGGATAACGAATCAGGCGAGCGTTTGTCGGAATTATTCCACGAGGTACAAGCAGGAACTATTGATATCCTCATTGGTACACAGTTACTTGCTAAGGGTCTTGATCTGCCAAAGCTTGGGCTTGTGGGAGTAATAAACGCTGATGCGAGTTTATACATACCGGACTACACTGCAAGTGAACGTTCGTACCAGCTGCTTCACCAAGTTATTGGAAGAGTCGGGCGCGGGCATCAAACGGGCAAGGCTATTCTGCAAACATATACACCCGAGAATGAGACATTACGCGCAGCAGCTAGCCAGTCGTGGCAAACATTTTATGAGCAAGAGCTGCAAGAACGCAAAGCCTTCAACTTTCCGCCATTCGTATATCTGATGAAGTTGAGCTGTGCGCGTGCTACCCGAGCGTCAGCAGAGAATACTGCACAAAAAGCTGCAGAGCTGCTCCGTAGCAGTGGCCTTGCGATTATGGTTGAGGGACCGGCACCGGCCTTCCATGAAAAGCTACATGGAAAATTTCATTGGCAGATCATCGTGAAGACAAAAGACAGACAAGCGCTTCTCGCAGCCCAAGCGCTCCTACCAAAAGATTGGCAGTATGATATTGACCCTGTAAATCTCTTATAGATGAGCCCACTTTACGGTATACTGCCTAGGATGAATAAAGATGATATTATTACCCTGCCAAATCCGCATTTACGTCAGCGCTCAGTGAAGGTCGGCCTCATTGATACAGCAGTTCAGGACGTTATTGCCGGTATGAAAGATGCAACGCTGTCCTGGGAAGCAAGCCGTGATCATGAAGTCGGCGTGGCTCTTGCGGCCGTACAGGTTGATAAGCTCGTGCGTATTGTCGTCTTGCGAGATAACTATGACGACAAAAGTAATCATAGCTTCACCACTTTTATTAACCCGGTAATTACAAAATATGAAGGTGCGCTGGAAGAAGATTTTGAGGGCTGCTTGAGCATTAAGGATGTCTACGGTAAAGTCCCCCGCTATACCAAGGTAAAAGTAAAGGCGCTTGATGAAAATGGCCAAGAATTCCGCGTTACTGCAGAGGGATTTTTAGCGCGCATCTTTCAGCATGAAATAGACCACACGAACGGTATCGTGTTCATCGATCATATTAAAGATAACCCGGAAGCATTCTTCTGTCTTAAAACAGATGGTGGGCTGGAGCAACTCGATTATGAAAAAGAAATCCGAAACAATCCTATTCTTTGGTAGCGGGCCTGTCGCCGCTCGCAGCCTAGAACTGCTAGCTCGAGAGTTCACAGTTGAAGCCGTGGTCACAAAGCCAAGCACTCGAGATGAAATGTCAGCCATAACAAATGCGCCTGTTTATGCTGTCAGCTCCAAAGCAGAATTAGATACACTTTTTGCAGGCAAGCCATTCAACAGCCCCGTTGGTGTTGTCATCGACTTCGGAATTATCATCTCACGTAGCGTAATCGACTACTTCCCGTTGGGGATTATTAACAGCCACTTCTCGCTCTTGCCAGAGTGGCGTGGCGCCGATCCAATCACCTTTGCAGTCCTTTCAGGGCAGAATAAAACTGGCATAAGTCTCATGCTGATTGATGAAAAAATGGATGAAGGTCCCTTGCTGGCACAAAAGCCATACGTTATACGCCCAAATGAAACGACACCAAGTCTTACTGAGCAGCTCATTATGCTCAGCAACGAAACGTTATCTGAAACACTCCCTGCGTGGCAAGAAGGTTCCCTCCAATCATTTCCGCAAAGTGGTACACCGAGTTACTCGCGTAAGATTACAAAAGCAGATGGAAATATTGACTGGCAAAAACCCGCCGAAGTACTAGAGCGTGAGGTGCGTGCATACCAATCATGGCCAAAAAGCCACGCAAGCCTAGGAACAATTGATGTTGTAATTATATCTTCAAAGGTTGCCGATAAACAGGGGTTGAAACCTGGTGAAATTACGATTGAGGGTAAAGAAATAATCGTTGGTTGCGGCGAGAGTACTGCATTGTCACTACTAATCTTAAAGCCTGCGGGGAAAAAAGAAATGCCTGCCAGTAGTTTCCTGGCAGGCTACAAGAACCGCATTCTTCAGGCTTAACTAAGCAGCTGGCGGCTGTTGCTGGTATTCAGCAACAATTTGCGGTGCGACCGCCGCTATCTCGCCCTTCAGTTTCTCAAATTCTTCACGCACTACATCCTTATAAGTTGGGAACGTGGTCTCAAGCCACTGCAATGCACCTGCTTCGTCCTTAGCGTTTATAAACGTTTCAAACTCATCTAACTGCTCATTGCTCATCTGCTCAGCAAGACGAGAGCCTACGCGCACTTCAAGCGTCTCATAAATATGAGCTAGCATTTTTTGTTTTTCTTCTTGAGGCAATGCATCAAGCCCCAGTTGTACTAACAGATCGTTGTCTAATTTAAGTGCCATGCGATTAAGTATAAGCAGCTTAGAGGCTTCTGGCAACTGTTTCGCGCGTAAATAACTCTACACGGTCGCCTTCTTGGAGCTCCACTTTGCTCGTTGTCGCAAAGCTTAGACCACACATCTCGCCTTCAAAGACTTCCTTTGCGTCCTGGGGGCCACGCTTTAGGTTCGTTATTTGAACCTCTGCTAGCTGCTCATCACCGCGCATGACGCGCGCCAGCGCTGGAACAACCAACTTGCCCTTCGTCACCTCACCACCGCAAATAACTTCAGTCTTAGTAGTTTTAAAGACGCCACGAACCACCAGACGGCCCAGGTCATTCTCAATTACTTCAGGTGCCAACAACACTGTTAGCTCCTGCTTTACATCATCAATAAGCTCATAAATGACCTTGTATAAGCTGATTTTTACTTTATCGCGTTGCGCTAAACGCTTAATGTTGGCTGGCGCGTCAATGTTAAAGCCGTAAATAATGGCACCCGTCGTGTGTGCAAGGTGAACGTCACTCTCAGTAACAACACCGACACCAGAGCCAACGATACGACTTGCGACCTCGTCCGTATCAAGTGTACGCAAACTGTCAGCCACAGACGTCAAAGAGCCCTGCACATCAGCTTTTAGGATGATTGGTAGTTCTTGCAATTCATTACTACGGTTAATAATGCGTATAAGCTCGCCACCACTAATATTTTGTGTTGTTGCCTGGCTGCTTCGCTGAGCCGCTACTTGCCCTGCAAGCGTGCGTGCAGTCTTTTCGTCTTTCACTACATGAAATTCATCACCAAACTCAGGTACCGTCTTGAAACCGCTAATTGTAACTGGCGTAGAGGGCGTTGCGCGCAAAACAGTCTGACCACTGCTTGTTTGCAAAGTACGTACCTTTGCGTATGAACCACCAGCTACAATAAAATCACCGCGTTTGAGTGTACCTTCCTCTACAAGTGCCCTGGCAATCGGACCCTGGCCATGAGCCATGCGAGCCTCGATGATTAGGCCAGCTGCCGGTCCCTCAATATCAGCACGTAAATCTTCAACGTCTGCAACAAGTAGAATCATATCGAGAAGCTTATCAATCCCCTGACCAGTTTTCGCAGATACTTCAACTGCTACTATATCGCCGCCCCATTCTTCGACAAGCAGATTATTATCTGCAAGTTGCTGCTTTGCTTGGTTGGCGTTTGCGCCTTCTTTATCAATTTTGTTAATTGCGACAACGATGCGCGCGCCTGCCTTAGTGGCGAATCGAATCGCCTCAACAGTTTGAGGCTTCACGCCATCATCAGCAGCAACAACAATAATTACGATGTCCGTCAGATGAGCGCCGTGCTCACGGATAGCCGCAAACGCTTCGTGCCCCGGTGTATCAAGAAAAGTAATGGCACGCTTGTTATGCTCAACTTGGTAGGCAGAGATATGCTGTGTAATGCCACCTGCCTCGCCCTTAGCAACTTCAGCGCCGCGGATTGCATCGAGCAAGCTTGTCTTGCCGTGGTCAACGTGTCCCATAACCGCTACTACTGGGGGACGCTCTGTCGCGGTTTCACTAGCCGTGCGTTTTTGGCGTGGGACAATTACTTCCTCATGCACTTTTTTCGTGAGTGCAATATCCAGCTTTAGCTCTTCAACGATAATTTGAGCAGTATCAAAATCAATCCGCTCATTAACAGTCGCCATAATCCCCGAGCGCATCAGCTCAGTAATGAGCCGCGTGACCGGAATCTTTAGGCGTTCTGCAAGAGCGCCAACGGTAATCATATCTTCGATTTCAATGGTTGTACCCATAGTGCGGCGCTCCTTTCTGCCGGCAAGCGGCTTATTACTGATTGTTTTACATTACTTTGTGTTCTTAAGGCTCAGCGCAATCTTACGCGCTTCGGTATCAATATCTAACACCTTGAACTGCTTTTTCTCATTGAGCTGGAACAGCTTTTCAGGATCAACGGCCTCGTCATCACTCATCTCAGAAACATGGACAAGTGCTTCAACTGCTGCTGAAAGCTGTACAAAGGCACCAAATGGCGTAATACGAGTGATTTTACCCTCTACGATATCGCCTTTTTTGAATGCTTTGACTTCACCAAGCCATGGATCTTCTTGCATTTGCTTGAGACTTAACGAAAGACGATCTTTGTCGATAGCAATAATCTTCGCCTTAACAGTCTCGCCGACCTTTACATACTTGCGTGGGTCTTCAACACGCTCCCAGCTAATTTCTGAGATATGGATCAAACCTTCAATACCATCTACGTTAACAAATGCGCCGAAGTCGATAACACCTGTTACGACACCTTCTACTTCATCACCGATTTTTAGCTCAGAAAAGCGAGCTTGCATATCATCCTTGACTGCTTCCTTCTCAGAGAAAATAAGCTTGTTGTCTTTACGGCTAACGTCAAGTACACGAACACGGATTGGCTTACCGACAAGCGCGTGCAGTTTCTGCAAAATCTCATCTTTATCAGCACCAGAAACGCGCGGATAGTGAGCTGCTGCTAGCTGAGAGACTGGCAAGAAGCCACGAATGCCTTCAAGCTCTACGAGTAGGCCACCACGATTTGCGTCGTATGGGCTGATCTCTACAATTTCCTGGGATTCAAAGACACGTGCTAGCTCATCCCAACCGCGGTCTTTTGCGGCGCGCTTCATGCTTAGTAGCGCGTAGCCTTCATCAAGTTCAGGGTCAATAACGCTCACCGTAACGGATTGACCCGCTTCGAGAGTCTGGCCGTGACCAAGCTCGCGGCGAGATACGATACCAGAGCCGCGTGCGCCAAGGTCAATCCACACTTCGTGCTTCTTAACACTTGCGACGGTGCCTTCAACCACATCACCAGCTGTTAATGGTTTTAGATCTTCGCTCGCGAGGAGCTCATCCATAGTAATAGTTGTTTTTGACATAGAAAGTCTCTGCCTCCTTAAATAATATTCTTCTGGCAGGCATAGCCTAGGCTCTCGCCCGAGGCAGCTATAACCCACAAGATTACCCTGTATTATATCTGTTATCAGTTGAAAAGTAAATAACCGCCTTGACGGCGGTTATTTTAGGCTCAGCCTAGCTCCCAATTAGTGCTTGGGTGGACGAGTATCTGCCTCTTCATGATCGCCTTTTGTAAGCAGCAGTTGATGTTCACTAGCGGTCAAAGCAGTTTCATACTCTTTGAGGACTTTGTGGCGATGAATGAAGTGTGAACCTATGGCTGCGGTGACCGTTACCACAACAAGTGCAATAACAACTTCCGCTGGCCCTGTCTGCGGCAACGTCGTCGGTGTCTCTGTCGTTCCCGTAGTGCCCGGCGCACAGGTCTTATTTACCTTGATGTCAACACCGTCTTGTCGCCCATAGGCACCTACTTCAACAAACGCAATATTACGAAGAATGTTCTCACCACACTTAGGCAACTGGTCGTTGGTTGGCACGATAGCCGTGAAACGCACATACGCATTCGCACCCGCAGCGTAGCTGCCTATATTAATGCCGCCCTTCACGATACCGTTTGAGCTCACAGCCGCGCCATTACCTGTTGGGTTATTAGCATTCTTAAGAGTGGTACTACCCTCAACATACGTCACGAGACTTGGGATTTGATCCTTTACGATTACATTATCGTGCGTTACGTCTCCTGTGTTCATGTAGCCAATTTGATAGTCAATTTTTTGGCCAGGCTGAACAGTAATCGCTTCACTGCTCCAACTATCCGTTCCGTTTACGCGTACTTTCTTTTCTACTGAAAAACTAGAGATATTCTCAGTTTCAACACGTACTTTATATGTCACATAGCCGGCATACTGGTAACAGCCGGGTACTTGGCCATTCATGGCTTCATAGCCAAGTTGGGCACCAGCACTGGTTACAATACTATCTGGCAAGCTAAAGCCGTTGGTTGGCTGAATATTATTATAGTAGCGTGCTGATCCAGCAACATATTGAGCTACAAAATCCCTGTCTGCAAATAACCGTACATTATCCCAGACTTGCTGAGGAGTTGCGTTATCTGCACTGATGTACCCGTCAATCTGCAATTCTTTGCCGATTGTTGTTGGTACATATGCCATGACACGTGTATTTTGTGCTACTAGATTGAGGTTTGCCGCGGCATTGTTATGTACATAGACTTTAACAAGATATTCTTTATTGTCCTGAACCTGCATATTGTCAGTCCAGTTGCCATTTGATGGATCCGCGGCATCTTTGATACGTACAAAGTTGCGCTCATCTCCGTAGCCAGCGTTATCAACCATTGAGTTGAAGGTAATATGGTTTGCGGGGTTGTTGAGCGTATATGTCGGTCGGTCGGGGCCATATGCCAATACTGCACCCGGTACCATCAACCCAATTAACAAGCTAACGAGTACGACCACGCGGATCCAGCTACTCTGCAAAGCGTAAGAAAAACTTTGTTTCCATGTGTGTGTTTGTGTTTTCATGCTGTTTACTCCCCAACTGTACCTTGTACAGGATTAGTTTCGTCAGATGCGCCTTCGACTTCTTGGTCTTCAAGCTGCTGGTTTTCCTGCTGAACTTGGTCAGTCACTGGATATGCTTGGTTGTCTGGAGGTGGAGTTGTCGGATTGAGCGTAGCAGCATCACGCGTTTCTTCTATACCCTGTTGAGATGTATCCGGCGTAACTGCTTGACCCTGTTCTTGAGCTTGCTCAACTTCTTGCTGTTCAACAATTACTGCTGGGGGTTCGGCAGGAGGCGTGTAAGTCTCAGGTACTTCGTCAGCTCTAGGCTCGCTCGGCGCAGTTGGTTCCACTAATTCATCTTCGAAAGCTCCTGGAGGCGCAAGTGTTGGATCCTTGCCCACTTCTGGTTCTGGAGTTGGGTCAGGGTCTGGTGTAGGGGTAGGTTCTGGTTCAGGCTCGGGTTCTAGGGTGACGTCAATATTTGGGTCAGGTGTGACAATCCCTGGCTTTTCACCGTGGGGGGTTGGTGGAACGGGTGGTTTTTCCGGCAGAGGCGGCACTGCTTGTGGTGGATGTTCAAAGACGCTCTGACCACCACAGCTACTCTTAAGCTCCATATAGTGCTTATTGCCCTGCTCATCCGTCTGTTCAAATACGAGGGTTGGGCTACCAATCTGGCTATCATTCTGCCAGTGGATGGTGGTTTCTACTCCGTCAGAACTATATTGATATAGGGTAGCGTGCGGCGCGTCGGTATGGCCAAGGCGCATAGTAGCCGAGTCTAGCTGCTCAATAAAGGATTCGTACTTTTCCTGCCACAATGCTGGATCAGCCTTCATTTGATCAGCCAGCTCGTTAATCTGATTGGCGTCTACCTGCATACCCTCAAAACCGAAGTCAGCCATAGCGGCAGTAAACTGCTCTGGTGAAGTCATCCAACGTTCTTTTAGTTCGGTATACATAGCATCCGCTTTTATCTCATCGGAGATATTCGGATCATATGGATCAATCCCTTGAGCCACGAGCAAGTCTGTACCGTATGCGTTCGCTGCTATCTTTTGATCGTAATTCTCAAAATAGGGATCCGAGGCTTGATCGTAGTGGAACGGCGCTCCTATCGCTTCATGCCCATCAATGCCTTCGCCTAGATCGTCTTCGTGCTCAGTGTCCCCGGAATCTAGACTTGAAAAGTTCTCTCCGTTACCGTCAGGTTGATCGTTACCTGCGTCAAAACTTTCAAGAAGCCCGCCAGTCCTTAAAAGCGGGCTAGCTGCCGAAGCAATACCAGCGACAGCAAGCCCACCGAAAGCCACAAACCCAGCCGCGACAGCAAGTCGCTCGCGTCTTGCCCGTCGGTATCCTTCTTCATCACCAACATAATTCGCGCGGTCAATCTTTGTCGTTGCTATTTTCCAACTGTCCCTTACTGCGTCATGGACGGTTCTGGCAGTACCGCCGAGTATTGAGTTCTTGCCAAACAACGTTTCCTTCCACGATTTTTTTGCACCTTGCTCGCCATCGCTGTCATCGCCAGCAGCGTTATCATCAGATGCACCCTCACCGCCATTTCCATCGCCGCTACCGATATCACCATTATTGCCCGAGCCACTATCGGAAGAGGTATCAGCCGTATTTGGAAGCACAGTACTGTCATCATCTAAATCGGCGAGTAGCTTGTCCATTCGCTCAACGGCATCTGATTCTGAACTGTCAGCCGCATTACCACTAGCCTTAGAGCGAAGAGCGAAGCTCTTTTCGTCCGGATCTTTATCAATCTGCGATCCTTTGTCCAAGAGGCTTTTGAGTTTTTCTGTAACTTTGCCTATCGCTTGACTGACTTGCGTTTGAATATCTGTTAATGTGCTCAGGGCTTCAGTAACCTCACGAACATCCTCAAGTTGCTCAATTCTTTCAGCGTAGCCGTTGATCCAGCTTTTTACCTCTTCATTTGAGGCAAATCCCTTTTCGCCTTGGGCGTATAGTTTACCGTCCTTACCCTCAATAACATTTGAAGCGTTCACGCCTCGAAGCATATCCAGCGCTTTTTGACGATCAAATGCCTCAGGCTCAGTGCGCCCAGTAGTTTCGCCTCTCTCTCGTCTAGCGCGGCGCGTATCGCCAGGGATTACTCCCAGTGTAGGTATCTCATCACTATGGGGCGGAATATCTACCGAGATACTCTCTGTTTTTGGCAGCAATACTGCGCTTGGAGTAGTTATATTCTCGTCAAGAGCCTCAGCCGCACTAGGCTCTGATGGTAGAGTAAACTCTACTGATGGCTGCGGAGGTAGTACTTCTGGTGCACTAGACACCCCTGAAGGAAGTTGGCCATAACTCTCTGGGCCTTGCGGCTCAAAGTCCAATTGCCGGAGAATAGCCTGCTCGGTGTCTGGGCTAATAACGTTGCCTGGGAGATGTTCTTGTGGCATTTTTGTGCTCGCTTTTTGTGTTTATTTTGACTGTTTTGTTTTAAGTAGTCTTAAGTTAAACACTAGTACAATGGCTATTTGTCTGTCAATACTTTCTGTTTGAATACATATTGTGGTTTACTGTAATCATGTATTTGGGGATTGATATTGGGGGCACTAAAACGCTGCTGGCACGCATTACGACCGATGGCATTATTGAAGAGACATTAAAATTTCCTACGCCACCATACTATGAGCAGTTTTTAATTGAGCTGCGGGAAAACATTGCAAAAATTACTACAGAACCTTGGTCTTTGGCTGCTTCATCCGCACCAGGTAAGGTAGACAGAACAAATGGCCTTGGTGTCGTTTTTGGTAATCTAGCCTGGGAGAACGTTCCTCTACGTGACGATATTACTACCATCACTGGCACGCCTACTCTAATCGAGAACGATGTAAAGCTTGCTGGGCTATCAGAGGCGCGTGCACTTGACCCTATCCCCCACAAGCTTGTGTACGTAACCTTTAGCACCGGTGTGAGTGATGGGGTTATCGTAGATGGGGTGATAGACTCAGAGCTACAAGATAGCGAGGCCGGCCACATGCTCTTTGAAAAAGATGGCAAGCTAGTCACCTGGGAGTCTTTTGCCTCAGGCAAAGCTATTACTGCCAAATACGGTAAATTTGCAAGTGAAATAGACGATGAAGCTACCTGGCGAGAAATAGTTAAGGATATGGCACTGGGCCTTTACGCAATAATTGCTGATGTGCAGCCGGACATTGTAGTTATTGGCGGTGGCGTAGGTAGTCACTTCCATAAATTCGGCAGCTACTTAACTGAAGAGCTTGAGAGCCACGAAGATCCAATGATACTAATCCCACCAATTGTTGGCGCTAAGCGTGCCGAAGAGGCCGTTATCTATGGTTGTTATGAACTTATGAAAGACAGCGAACATCATGCTTAGTTTACTCAAACAGCTTCAAGCAGATTATCCCGCTCTCACTTTCGAAGCAGCGGAGACATTTTACTGGTCGCCACAAGATCATACAGTGTATTTCGCACAGTCTGACGAAATATCAGACGAGTGGACCTTATTACACGAAACAAGCCATGGCATCCTGGGGCACACGAGTTTTTCTAGCGACTTTGAGCTGTTGCAGCTTGAGCTAGCGGCTTGGCAGAAAGCAAAAGAGCTTGCTAAGAAATATGACAAAAATATAGACACAAATCACGTGGAGGACTGCCTTGATACGTACCGTACTTGGCTGTACAAGCGTAGTCTGTGCCCAAACTGTGGGCTAGAATCTCCTCAGAAAGACGAACAGACCTACAGCTGCATTAATTGCAGTCATAGCTGGCGCGTATCGCCTAATCGCTTACACAGGCCTTACAGGGTGTCTCAACGCACCAAAAAAGCAAAAGCTGCCTCGGCATTATCTAGCCAGACAGCTTTTGCTCAGTCTCTCTAAAACCTACGCTCAGGTAAACTAAGCTACTTTTTTGGTGCGGCGGCTAATTTTGCCACCCTTTGCGCCTGCAACACGTGCAAGCTCGCGGTTAGCGTAAAAACCACCGGTGCGGCCTTTTTTGCCACCTGAAGCACCGATTTTTGCATAAAAATCTGCACCGTACTTTGCTTTGTTGGTTGCTGCTGCGGCTTGACCGCCTGCTTTTGTTCCAGCCATTGTTTTAGTCTCCCTATTATCATTTACCTTACCCGATAAAAACAAAAAAGTTCGCGGCATTAAGCCGTGAACCCTCTTATTCTTAACGAATTATGCTTATGATAGCACAGTTTGATGCTTATGTCAATAAAATGACATAAGCATCCCCGTTAAACAAGGCACGCTTCTTACTGATGACGCGCATGAGACAGAGTACGCTGCTGCGTCTCACTACTCTCAGCACGATTCCTGCGGCTGACCTGGCCACCCTTTGCGCCTGCAGCACGTGCAAGCTCGCGGTTGGCGTAAAAGCCGCCGGTGCGGCCCTTTTTGCCACCCATAGCACCTATCTTCGCATAAAAATCCGCACCATATAACTCTTTATTCTTTGCAGCCGCAACCTGGCCACCAGCTGTTGTTCCTGCCATATCTTACTCCTCCTTAACCAGTTACATAATATCGCTTATGCCTTATGGTTAGCTGTAAGATTTTCCTCACTTTTGTCTACTGGGTCTGCAAGAAAATAGCACGGTGCCCAAAAAAGAGAAAAGCCATCCTATTCGGATGGCTTAACTATAATTTGGCACCCCAAGCCACTTTACGTGAGTAAAGTGGCGGCTATTTTAATCATTTTCTTTGGGAAAATAGCACGGTGCAAAGAAAAAAGACTTCCTATTCGGAAGTCTTTTTTATAATTTGGCACCGTGCTATTTTCCCAGGCTTTGATTGGCCAAGTATTGTAACCGCTATGAGGCTTAACTGCTGTGTTCGGGATGGGAACAGGTGTTTCCCTCACGCCATGGGCACCAATG
>CAYTOC010000010.1:0-30163 GCA_964439405.1 uncultured Candidatus Saccharibacteria bacterium | reverse complement strand
CTACCCGGGTGACGGCTACTACCGCAGCTACGGGCTTTCTGTTCGCTGTCTCTTACATTAGCTTTAGCTAATTTCCGGGTAGCCCACCAAGCGAGGCTGGCGAGTCGACTGGGGTACCGCGCGGTCACGCAGCCACTTATTTTAGCGATCTTGGGCTTTGTAGAACTGCAGCGCCGTCTCAGCGGCCTGAACCTGACCAATTTGCTTGCTTGGGCCAGAACCCTGGCCAACCAGCTTGTCATTTACAAATACACCGACAATGAACGTTTTCTCATGGTCTGGGCCATCTTCGCGGAGTACTTTGTAGACCGGTGTGTAGCCCTCTCGGCTCTGAACAACCTCTTGCAAATGAGACTTTGGATCCATCCATGAGCCGGTTTCTAGAATCTCAGCAAATGTGCTGAGTATGCTCTTTTCAATAAGCCGCTTGGCTGCTTCGTAGCCTTGGTCAAGGTACACAGCACCGAGTACAGCCTCGTACGCATTTGCCAGGATCTGTGCCCTAGCTCGCTCTGTACCACGCTTCTCGCCCCGGCTTAAGCGCAAAAACGGTTCATACCCAAGCTTCTTCGCGGCAGCGCTAATACTTTCAGTACGCACCAGGGCACTGCGCCAGTTGGTCAAAATACCTTCTGGCTCGCTGTAGTTTGCAAACAAGTATTCTGTTACTACCAGCTCGAGCACGGCGTCACCCAAGAACTCTAGACGTTCGTTGTGCTCACTAGCGGTCTTCTTGTGCTCATTGACGTATGAACGGTGCGTGAAGGCTGTCACGAGCAACTGCACATCGTTGAACGTCACACCGAGCTGCGATGCTGCAAATTCCTGATACTGCGAATAATCTTGCATAATTCTATAAACCGTTTGTACGGATTTTCTTCATTCCTAATAATATTAATTTACCGATGTCTTCATACGCGATTTTATCAACGGCATCGGTGGCCTGTAGCCACTTGATATCGCTCAGCCAATCCTCCGGCTGTAAGTTGTCGGTGTCGCCAAGCCCCTGCACGAGATAGATGTGCATCGTCATCAGCACCAGCGTGTGCTCGCGGCGATAGCGGAAGTTGACCTTACCGAGCCAGTTCATCACCTTCATCTCCTGCAAGCCAGTTTCCTCACGAATCTCTCGCTCGGCTGTATCACGTGGCTCTTCGCCTTCTTCTACGTGCCCTTTCGGTATCGTCCAACGGTTTTTTGCGTCTTGAATCAGTAGTATTTCAAGCTGGTTTGTTTTCTCGTTGCGACGAAAAATAATGCCGCCAGACGTCGTTTCATGTACCACTTCTTCAATCGGTGGTCGGCGACGAGTCACAAACTTTTTCAGTCCTTGAATTGGTTTTGGGCGCTTCATTCCCATGGGCTATGCCTTTTCCTTAGGCTTGTCCTGAGAGGGTGTCTCTGCAGACTTCTTGTCCTCAGGCGGCAAGCCATTGATTTGGCGATAGGCAGTACCTAAAACGCCGTTGATAAATTTTGATGAGTTGTCACCACCAAATGCCTTAGCTAGCTCTACTGCCTCGTTAATAACGACTTTTGGTGGTGTATCGGTTTCGTATTTTAGCTCATATAGACCCATGCGTAACATGACGCGATCCATTCGGGCGATTTCACTAATTGGCCACTCAGGTGCAATTGGCTGCAAGAGCTCATCAATTTCTGTTTGTTTTGTAAGCGTACCCTCGACGACGCGAGTAATAAAAGCTGTGTCCTCAACAGTATCCCGATAGCGAGCGATGTTGCGCTTCAGTGCAGTTTTAAGGTCAAAGTCAGCATCTTCATCCGCGCGAAAGTCGTGCTCGTAGAGCGTCTGAAGTGCAATGATACGACCCAAATGACGATTTGATGCCATAACCTACGCACCACCTTTCACAAACGCGGGCAAAGCCCACCTTTGCCGAAGGTTTTTGGCCATAAATCGGTTTATCGCCTGCGATGCGTACTCAACGTACTTTTCGTACGTCTCCGTGCGCTTCTCGGCGAATGTACCGATTTCTACCTCAAATGTGTAGGTTATGGATGCCATATTGTTAAAACTTTCTGTTAGCGTTTATAGCTACAGTATAGCGCAAACTACGCTTCTGCTTTAGCGATTTTCTTACCAGTTTCGCGCTTTGTTGTAGCGACTTTCACTGGTGATTTAGCGTTAACAGCGCGAGACAACTTTAATACAAGGTGGCTGCGACGCGTGCCGGTACGGCGTGGACTGGTTCGTTTCTTTGGCTTACCCAAGGGAATCTCCTTAGCATGTGAATATGCTTATGATTAGTGGTGAATTACACCGTAGTATAGCGTAAGATAGCTGTTTTTACAAGCTATAATTGCTTTTACTTGCACTTTATGTTATAATGAAAAGATAGGGTGTTACAGAACAATGCTAATTAGCCGGCCAGGAACATAGATGATTCTGGCCGGTTGTTTGTTCTCCAGATAAGATTGAATGCGTTCGTGTGCCAGTGCTTGAGCTTTGACATCGTCCTCGCTTGCATCCGTAGCGACAGTTAGCTGGGCGCGGACTTTGCCATTTACTTGCACCGGGATGGTCAGTGTGTCGCTCACCAGATACTTTTCTTCATACGCCGGCCAGTTAGCAATGTGCACTGATGTTTCATTACCGTAGCTTTGCCACAATTCCTCGGCAATATGCGGCGCAAATGGCGCAATTAGCTGCGTCAGGCTTGATAATGCAAACTGCCATGCCTCACGGGCACCATACCCATGTGCAGCCTTGATTTTATAGAGTTCGTTCACGTACTCCATGAGACCTGCGACGGCCGTATTGAAGCCAAGCTGCTCTAGATTTTCAGTAACGCGCTTAATTGCTCGGTGCGTTAGACGCAGCAGCTCATCGCTTGCAGCATCATCCTGTTTAGCACCAGCTTGATATTCCTGATTGAGTTTCCAAACGCGTTGCAGGAAGCGGTACGTGCCAGGCACGCCATTGGTATTCCAGTTGGTTGAGAGTTCATACGGTGCAATGAACATTTCAAATAGGCGCAGCGAATCCGCGCCATAACCTTGGTCAATGATATCGCTCGGGTTTATCGTATTACCTTTGCTTTTGCTCATTTTACTGCCGTCTGCAGCTTGGATATATCCGTTGTAAACAAGCTTACCGACAGGTTCGCGGCGGCTCTTTTCAATCCAGCCTTGGTCTGCAAAGAAATGGAACCAAAAGCGGCTATATAAAAGGTGGCTGACCGCGTGGTCGCCGCCGCAGTAATAATCAACTGGCAGCCAGTAATTTGCTTTGTCAGGGCTCCAAGCCTGGTCATTATTCTTTGGATCGGCGTACCGCAAGAAATACCAGCTGGAGCAGGCATAGCCGTCCATGGTATCGGTTTCGCGCGTCATTTCCTCGCCGTTGATAATAACCTTTTTCCAGTTTTCGTCGCGGTCAAGCGGACCTTTACCGGAACTGTCCGGTGCATAATCTTCCGTTTCTGGCAGCAGCACAGGCAACTGATCTTCAGGAATGGCATGCGGCTTGCCTTCTTTATCGTAAGCAATTGGAATCGGTGCGCCCCAATAGCGCTGGCGGCTAATTAGCCAGTCGCGCATTTTATAGGTCGTTTCACTCTTAGCTACACCTTCAGCTTCCAGCCGCTGCACAATTTTCTCCCGCGCCTCACTAGTTTCCATACCGTCAAACTCCCCGGAATTAACTAATAGACCTTCGCGTACTTCCGTATCTTCAACCGTGCCAACTAGATAATGCCGCCATGCAGTTGCATGGCCAGCCCATGTAATTCGTGAAGCTACGTCTTTCTTGTCAACCCATTCAACTTCATGAAGTCCTTCATCTATTTCGCTAGTGATTTGTACTGATGGGTCTACGACTACCTCATAAAACGCACCCCAAGTGCGATTGTTACGCTGTTTTGCCCTTCGGTATCCAAAATACGCAGAAAAAGGTGCAGCTTGCTTAATGCTCAGAATCTTAGTAAAGCCCGTTTCTTCTATCACCTCGCGAGTGACAGCATCTTCAATCGATGCATCAGTCTCATCAACGCCACCACCAGCAAAATGTACTTCAGTGCCTTCAATTTGTAGTAAATATTTACCCTTGCCGTCAGCAATAATAGCATCTACGACCTGTGAATTACGAGTTGGCACGTCATTCTTTGGCGCATCATCGCCTCCATCTAGGCGATAGTCTGCAACTACTTGCTTGATTGGCAAATCGAACTTCTGAGCGAATTCGTAGTCACGTTCATCGTGAGCAGGCACAGCCATAACAGCGCCCGTGCCGTAGCCAGCCAAGACGTAATCAGCCACCCAAATGGGAATTCGCTCGCCGCTTGCGGGGTTTATTGCGTAACTACCCGTGAAGACACCCGTTTTCTCTTTGTTTTCTTGCCGTTCGATCTCCGACTTCTTCAGGCTTGCAGCGATATATTCTTGGACTGCGTCTTTTTGCTCATCGGTTGTTAGCTCTTGTACGAGCGCGTGTTCCGGCGCTAGTACCAAGAACGTAGCACCGTAAATGGTGTCAGGCCTGGTAGTGAAAACTTCGATGTCTTCCGACTTTTGACTTTCAACTTTGAACTTTATACTTGCTCCGGAGGAGCGGCCAATCCAGTTGCGCTGCATGGCTTTGATTTTTTCTGGCCAGTCGAGATCATCTATGCCATCAAGTAATGCGTCAGCATACTCAGTAATCTTGAAAAACCACTGCTTCATAGATTTCTTCACGACTTCACTGCCACAACGCCAGCATTTGCCCGCTTCTACTTGCTCGTTTGCAAGGACCGTTTTGTCGGTTTCGCACCACCACTGCAATGATTCTTTCTGGTAGGCTAGGCCTTTTTCAAACAACTTAGTGAAAATCCACTGCGTCCAACGGTAATATTCTGGGTCAGAGGTATTTATCTCTCGATTCCAGTCATAGCTCATGCCAAGCTGTTGCAGTTGTCCTTTGAAGTTCGCGACATTCTGTTTGATGCTGGCTTGCGGTGAGACACCAGTCTTGATAGCGTAATTTTCTGCCGGTAACCCAAACGTGTCCCAACCCATAGCGTGCATGACGTTATAGCCTTTTTGGCGGTGGAACTGACTAATGACGTCGCTAATCGTGTAGTTGCGCATGTGGCCCACGTGCATCGCTGCACCAGATGGATACGGGAACATGTCGATGATGTACTTTTTGGGCTTGTCAGAATTTTCGCTTGCAGCAAAAGTCTGGTCAGCTTGCCATTTGGCCTGCCACTTTGGCTCAATCTCCTTGGGGTTATACCGCTTCATCGCTAAGCAGTATACCAAATTACAGAGGTAATTTGAACTGTTTACGCTTTTTTTTCATCCAGCCAGCAGACTGACGAACGAGTTTTTTTGCGTCTGCTTTGTTTCTAAGCAGTGGCTTAATCGCTTCCTCGGCAAATACGCCGTTTTGGGATCCCTTAAACAGTATGGCTGCGCCTTCCGTGGCGTATTCACGTACGTATTCACCTGCTTCGTGTGGGTTCACAAACGATACAACAGAATTACGAGCCGCAGTTGCGGCAGGAGCCAAATACTTTTCAGCTTCTTTGCCGATGGTAACGACTAAATCAATTTTTGCTGGATCAATACTTTTACCGATTTCCTCATGTGCTTTTTTGCTCGTCTTGCCCAGCTCATTCATGCTACCCAAAACCGCGATGCGCTGGGTTGCGGTACTTTCAGCGCTGAGTACAGCCAAAGCTGCCGACACCGCCTCTGGCGATGCATTATAGGTATCGTCAATAATCGTCGTGTTTTTGATACCGTCAAACAGCCGCATTCGGCCAGCAAATGGCTTTAGGTCCGCCAGGCCATTTGCTATTTTGTCGTGCGGATACTCAAGCATGTCTGCGCAAGCAATTGCTGCTAAAGCTATCCGCCCGCCGTGTTCGCCAGCAAATGCAATGTTTCGTGTAAATAACTTTTTGCCGCCATAGTATGCCGCTAATTCTTGCCCATGGAGCGAAAGATTCTTGCCAACTGCGCTGTAACCGTGATCCGTATGTGCTCCGCCGTAACTCATAAATGGCAGCTTCGGTAAATACTTACCCGGTACGTCCGCAACATTAATAAGTAGTTGATCAGCATATGCGGCCACGGCTAATTCTTCAGCGGCCACCGCATCAAGCGTTTTAAAATACTCCATATGTTCAGGTGTAATAGCAGTCACAATCGCAAGTTCCGGTTCAAGGTATGAAAACTGTTTAATCTGGCCCGGGCCGTCCGTGCCCAGCTCAAGCACAACAACGTCGTACGGATATGCACGACGTAATGCGCGATTATTGGCCACCAGTATTTTTATCCAAGCCGGAATATTAAAGAGCCCTGGGAGCGTTTTGCCGAATACTACAAGTGGTACTGTGAGGCGATCGTTGTAATTGCCCTCTTGATAGCGCACTCGGGCACCGACCTTTTTGAGAAGCTCTGCAGTGGCAAGCTTGGTGGACGTCTTGCCGACACTACCGACAACTGCGATAATCGTAAAATTATTCTTACTGCGAAGTTTGCGTACCTGTGCTTCAAGCACGTTACAAAGCAGTGCTTTGGCGAGCGCTTTTGGCCGAAAAATCGCCTGGATACCTTTAGCCGCTGCAACAGCTAGTGGCGTGAGCAATACAACCATAAACGGCAGTCCTAAAATAAGTGCCGCGCCAAGCGCCAAGCCGCCAGTAAAGCCCAAGGTGAAATGTAAGACAATAAGTCCTATACCAGCAAGTAGCTGTAGATAGAAAACAAATGTTATACAAGCCGCTGCAATCAAATCTGCTGACACTAGCGAAACGGTAGTTTTAGCAGGCCGCTCAGCCCCTGAGATAAACCAACTCATGTACGCCGCCGGCGTCTTGTTTGCCTTCAAGGCGCTAGCAGCTGTGAGTGAGAAACCAGGCGCATAAAGGCTAAGCAGTTTCATAAGCATGGTCTACTCGAGTGAACCCTCAAGGAAGGACTCAAAATCGGATATATCACTACTATTCTCGGTGATCAATGACTGCACGAATGCCTCCTGCAGGAGTGTTTGCAGCTCAGCTATAAGTGTCACGATTGGCGTTGCGCCCTCGGGCTTCTCAACCGTCACTGGGTCGTATCCTAGCGTGGCTTCAACTGAAAGATTCTGACCATCCTTTGAGGCAACCGACACGGCAATTTTATTAAACCGCTTAGCGTCCTTATCTACCCACACATTTAGTGTGTAGCTTTCAAGTGAAGATTCGGCTTGATCTACCGCTTCGTCATCAACTGTCGCTTCTTCGCCAAGGCAATCCTGCAGTTTCTTAACAAGAGATAATTGCTCTATTGATTCACTCGTACCAAAAGCTTTTGCTTCTGCAGCACTGACCCTTAAATCGTATCTATAAGAGTCAACGCCGTCCACTGTTTCGCTCGTTGTGTTCGCCACAGTTATGAATGGATGCTGTTCAAACGCATCTGCAATAAGCTGCTTGTCTGCTTCGGTAAAGACGGTAAAACCATCTTCGAACGTACACGCTTCAGAGCCTTGGCTAAATTGATTCAGCACCGTATTATCGACAGCAATCCATTTGTTAGAAATTTTTTCTTCAATCCGGGCAATGAGCGCTTCGTTTGCAGCTCCTGCCTCACCCATGTAAGACAAAAGAATCGGCTTTACTGCCGACAAATCGCCAATTTTTACATACACATCGTCTTCAACATATCGATATTCAAGCGGCACCGCAACACCACTGACCGTCAGTTCTATAAGTGCTGCCGTAACGTTCCGCTCAATATCAGATTGTGCGCTAAACGCTATTTCTGCAGCAAAACCTTCGCCCGTAAGCTTTGCTGTGCCCTTGGCGCTGAGCACGTTTGTCTCTAAGGCATTCTGGACAGCAGCTTTAAGCACATTCTCAGGTTTATTGGGCACGGCTACTGTGTAATAGGCCGCTGCTGCGCCGCCGAGTATAAGCAATAAACCGACGACAGCACCGATTAATAAGAAAGCTTTTTTCTTATTCTTTTTCGGCTTTGGTGTACTTGCTGCAGGAGCAGGTGCTGCTGGCGCAGCAGGCTTGTCGGAGTCGGCAGGCAATGTACTTTCGGCTTCGTCGAGTTCTTTAGCCGCTTCAACAATAACTGAATCAGGCTCCGCGTTAGCATCTGGGATCGGATCCTCAGCTTGCTGATCAAAACCTACGTTGTCCTGGTTGAGTAAGTCTGCCAGTGGCTGATCATCCTCACTTTTTGGGCTCACACCAGTTTCATCAGGCAAAGATACCGAGGAGCTTGACTCATCGTCAGGTGCAATCTCCGGAGCTGTCGTAAATGCTTCAGGTGTTGTTGGCGCTGCTGGTTGATCTTGAGGAGCATCCTCTTGAGGTGCCTCCAGCGGGTCGTTTGGATTCATAAGTCTGTCCTTTTTGCTTATGGTTTTTATTATACACGAATGGTAGATTCTACTATTCTGCTGCCACGCCGTTAAGGCGGTCTTGTAGTTCTTGCTCGGTAATCACATTTGATGGCAATGTTACACGAGGCTGCAATATACCGTAGCTGCTATAACTCTCTTGCAATGATGTATTGTCAGGATACTGAACTGATATAAGTTGCCGCGACAAAACATCGACCGTTGCACGCAGCGTAATCACCGCGTTGCCTGCGTAGTCTGAGGGATCAAGCCCGCTCGTATATGTTGAGAGACCGGTTTTTGATCCGAGTAATTTTAAAAACTGCGCGTACGTCTGGGGCTGCACTGTCACGTCGTAGGTATACTGCATGCGCCCACCAGAATAATGGCGCTCCGCCGTTTCATAATTTGCGGAATACACCACGTATTCGTCCATGAATGTCAGCAGTTCTTCCCTATCCTCTTGTGACAGATTAGCCATCGGGAAGTACGTGCCAAATAGCACAAGGCGGGCCAGTGATTGGCTTAATTGACCGGGTGTATCTTGTTGTGACCAGACACCGTTGACGTTTTCAGGAGCACCTTCACCGGCAGACGTATAGCGTACAAAATCAGTATTTACCGTGCTTAGCACCTCAGCCGTAACATCACTCCGCTCATCTTGAGCAATAGTGATAAATGTTTGAGCAAACGCCTCACCGCTTAATTGCACACGCGAAACTTCAGTTTGCGAGGACGTTTCTGCGCTCGCAGAGACCCTGCGCTCAAAGCTTGTGGTTGCCAAATTACGCGCAAGCATCCCCTCAAACACGGCCGCAGGTGTAGCATAGACAAAATGGAACCATAAAAACGCCGAGCCAATTGCACAAAGCGTAGCTATAGCCAGCAGTATTTCGAGTGGCCCCTTGCGCGCAGTAAATTTTTTCAAGCCCTCAATAGTCATCACCTCCAGTGTACAATAGATTGCATATGGATGCATTGACGAAGACCGCCGCACAGGCAACGTTGCATTGCCTTATTGGCTGCGCTATTGGTGAAATTTTAGGCCTAGTTATCGGTACAGCGCTTGGTTGGAGTGCAAGCGCTACTACACTATTGGCTATTGGTCTGGCATTTCTATTTGGCTATAGTTTTACCTTCTGGCCGGTTCTCGCATCTGGCGTAGGCGCAAAGAATGCCGCGCGCATAACACTCGTCGCAGACACTATCTCTATTGCAACTATGGAGCTTGTTATGAATAGTGTTATCTGGATTATTCCCGGTGCCATTCACGCACACCTGACTGACTGGCTCTTTTGGGTCAGCCTGCTCATCGCGATAATCATAGCGTTCTTCATCACGCTGCCAGTCAACCGCTGGATGATAGGCCGCGGCCTTGGCCACGCCGCCGTCCATGGCCATCACTCACACGAAGGCTCAAATGAACACAATAGCCACAACCAACACTATCATTGATTCAAATATTTTGTATCTGTTATACTAGCATCGACGAGGGGTATTAGCTCAGCTGGCTAGAGCGCTTGCATGGCATGCAAGAGGCCATCGGTTCAAGTCCGATATACTCCACCATAGAGAGCCCGCCCACGTGGCGGGTTTTCTATATGGTGGTGTCTTTATCCAAGGCTCTAAATAATTTTCTTGCGGCGGAGGATAGCGTAGGCAAGGAGCAAGACGAGCGCAACAACTGACGTGATGCCTACAAATGCTAGTACATGATCTTGGAACGGTAGATTAACATTCATGCCGTACATACTAAAGAAAATGTTTGGCAGTGAAATCATGACAGTCGCGACGGTCAGAATCTTAATGGTGCGGTTTAGATTGTTCGAGCTAATTGAGCTGTAGGCCTGGCGAATGTTAATGATGGATTTTATGTTTGAGCGGCAAGCCTCAATGGACTGCTCGTTATTAAGTAGTAAATCTTCAATAATATCTTGATCTTCTTCAAATAGTGGCAAGTTACGACCGAGTGACAGCCGCCGCAGCGTGGCGTTAGCCGGCAACAGCGCCGCTAAGAAATCATTCAATGCGTCCTCTATAGTCACAAAGTCAACAAAGTCTTTATTGCGGATTTCATGACCACGCAGGCGTGAGCGAATGGCCTTGATTTGCTTACTTGTGGTGGTGATGTAACGGTCGTATTGCTCTACGACCTCATGCAAAATTTGTAGTATCAACTTCGTACGCTGGGTTGTCGTAAAATCGAACTTCTGCCGGAAAAATGCATCAAACGTAGTAAGTTTACGCAGTGACACTGTCATCACAAAGTCTTGCCCATGAATAACAAGCAGCGGAATCGTATCAAATTCGCCGTGCGCCTTCGCATACGCAACTCGCATGTACATGTATAGTTGCTCGCCATCCTTTTCCAGGCGAGGCATCTCGTCTTCATCAAGACCATCCCGTAGTAAATCTTCATCTATGTTAAAAGTGCTGACCAAAAATGCCACCTCATCGGCAGTTGGTCGCTCAACATGAATCCAGCTACCTTTTTGGTAGTTTTCTTTTTCTTCTAACTTTTTACTGCGGATGCTTTTGAAGTAGTACGTTATCATTTTTAGTCTTTCATGTCCTATTGTATACTACGCCCGATGCATAAGCGTAGTAAACGACAACAGCTGCGACATTTTTTCATACAACATGCGTGGTGGATGCTTGTTGCGCTGGGTGCGCTTGTTATACTGCTTGATGTCCTGCTGTCGGTTATTTCGTAATTAAAAACAGAGCTAGCCAAACTAGCTCTGTTTTTTTCGTGCGCGCCCACTATTTTCTTTCCTCCCCACAAACTGCTACGCACTTTGCGGTACCCCATCACGGCAGGGTGGGCGCAAAAATAAAACCAGCAGGAGCTGGCATTATTTTTTTCGTGCGCGCCCACCCTGCGGCGGGTGGAACACTTTTTTGTTTGTAACGTTTTTGTTTCAAGCGCCGCAATTGAGCGCACGAACTATCATAAGCATAACGCTTTTTACGCCGGCGTCAAGTACAAGCCGTCAATGACTTCTTTGACATACGGATCAATATTTTGAGATTGCGCATCATTAATCGCAAACCATGCATATTCGCCATGCTCTTCACTGAGTGTGATCTCGCCTTCGGCTACTGGCGCACGATACGTCAGGCGTACTACATGCAGATCTTTGGCAGGCACGAAAATATCTTGGGCCGCTATAATTGTTGGCTCGCCCGCAAGGTTCAGGCCTGTTTCTTCTGCTACTTCTCGTGTCAACGCCTCGAGTAATGGTTCACTTGGATCAATCCGCCCACCTGGGATATCCCACTGCAGTTCATCCCTGTCCGTAGAAACCTTTTCGCTGCGCATCAAGAACAGCAGTTCCCCTGCCATATTCTCCAAAAGTACTTTTACCCCAACTTGTAATATCATCTTGTTATCTCCTTACTGTTCAAAAATTCACGGAGTGCGGTAAATGGTTTTATAGTAGCATAGGTTGCGGCGTCATCGGACGGGGTTAGTTCGGCGCGGGTTTTGCCGCCATAACCCTCAGGACAAAAGATTTTATCCCAGCCAAAGCCGTTTTCACCGCGCGGCTGCTCGGCAATCGTTCCGCGTAAGCTGCCTCGAAACAACTCAAGCTGCTCACCATCATAGTAGCCAAACACGCATGCCGCTTCTGCACTGCGGTTGTCGAAGCCATCAAGCAGGCGGCATAATTTCTCCAGCCCATCTTCTGCTTCCACAAAAAACTTAATGAATGGACCAGGCAAGCCACCTAGCGCATCAAATCCAAGTGACACATCCTCAACTAGCACTGGTTTTTGCAAGATGTCATACGCCTGCTTAACTTTGTGCGTCACGATTTCTTCCAGACTCTTCGACTGTATCTCATCTAAATCAACTTTGTGATGCTCCAGCTGGATACCCAAGGTCTTCGCCAAATAATCAGCCTTACTCTGATTGCCTGTGATAAATACTGGAAGTTTAGTCATTACTACCAACCAGCTCTTCGCGAAGCTTCATCCATATTTTACCCAGATGATTTTCGCCACCGCGGTCTGGCCCCCAACCCCAAAAACTGTCATTGTCATTCGTTTCAAAGATTGGCCGAGTACCCGTCTGGCGAAGTGTTTCTTGCACCAGTTCGTGCTGCTGCAATTTTGCGCGGCAAATCTCTTCCATAACTTCAAGCCGCTTACTTTTCCACTCAGGGTCGTCCTGGCTACTATTGGCGTTCGCAAAATCATCAGCCAAACGCGGAGAACGTTGCAAACGCACTTGTTCTGCTAGTTCGGGGTTCGTCGTAAAGAAATGTGCCGCCTGATAGGCATGCTCAGTCGTCGGCCAAAGTTCACCGCGCCACTCAATCTGAAATGGTGCATAGTTATCAAACACATACCAGCCCTCGAGCATAAAACCGACTTCTTCTTGACCCGTTGCCTCCGCAGGAATTTTCTCGCTCATAGAATCAAGTATAGCAGCAAACTATTGGCTGCTATACTGTGGTGCATGACAGCATATCCCGATATTGACAGGCTTGCTGACCTACAGCAGTTGATTGCTAATTTTGCGAAAGTTGAGCGAGCTATTAATCTCGCTGATAATGGTCTGCCGGAGAACGATGTTGAGCATAGCTTTGGCTTGGCACTTACCTGCTGGTTCTTGCATGACAAAATTGCGCCTGAACTGAACCTTGAGAAGATTCTCAAGTACGCACTCACACATGACATTGTCGAGGTACATGCTGGTGACACCTACGTTTTTGATAAAGCAGCTGTTGCCACAAAAGAGCGGCGTGAACGCGAAGCTCTGGCTCAGCTAAAAACTGGATGGCCAGACTTTCCAGAGCTGACCGAGTTTACCGAAGGCTATGCCGATAAGCGTAGTGATGAGGCTAAGTTTGTCTACGCTGTTGATAAAATGTTACCGCTCATTATGATTGAACTTGGCAATGCGGCTGCCACTTGGCAGCAGAAGCAAGTGACACTCGCTATGGAGCGAGAGAACAAAACTAGCATGCACGTCTCATCATATATTTCCCCTTACTACGAGAAAATCCTCACCTGGCTCGACGAGCGCGGCAATATCCCCAAGTAGTGCTACCAAGACACGATTTATAGATAACTACAACTCACCCTCATCAAGTAGCGGATAGACATCAAATGCCACTTCCTCATATGGATGCACGGTTCTCATGGCTGTGATGGCTGCTTTCGCATCTGTCCGATTACACGTTACTTCAATACGTTCTTCTTGTACGGCTTCTGGCTCGCCTGGTGTGCCAATGTAAGGATTCGCATTTTTTGATGGTAGAAATCTGCCAGTCCCTACAACCGAGTAGCTACAAAAACTATACTCACCAATTAGCCCAGCCCCAGCTTGGCCAAGTGCCTGTCGCACTACATCGGCGTCCTTAACTGGCACAAATGACACAATTTTTACCTTATGCATTTTGTTCTAGCTCCGGGTATTTATCTGGGTCACTACGCAAATAGACAACCATTGGGTCATCTTCGTTTGGTATGGTGACTGTATCTATGAATACGCCCTGCAAAAAACCACCTTTTTTGACAAGTTTGCGTTCACGTATTGCTTCTATCTGCTCAAGTGTAAAACCATTAAGCTCAATGGAATCTCGTGTTAACTGCAATAAGTCCGCAAGCTCTTCAGCAACGTGTTCATCTGGTTCATCCTGAACAGGCAGCTCAGCACTTTCCTCTGGGAATTTATCCCGCAAAGCAGCCTTGTGCTCAAGTCCATGTAATGTCCGACCATCCACAATATGACCATCAGCCTCGTGCATTGCGCGAATATTATCACGTACTAGCTTGTTGTATCGAAATGTTGGCATGGCTATTCTCCTAATAGTTGTCTCAACTTTACCTCATCAATAATTTCTGTGCCATAGGCTTCGGCTTTTTTAAGTTTCGAAGAGCCGACTTTGCCAGCGACGACGAGGTAGGTGGTGTCTTTAGCAACGGCGTTTTGGAACGTGCCGCCAAGGGCGCGGATTTTATCGGCCGCAATGTCGCGGTTCATGCTCTCTAGCGTACCGGTAATAACGAAGCTTTTACCGACAAGTTTGCCGGTCTTTTTCTCGTATTGTGGCTGCACACCGAGCTCTGCAAATTTATCAAGCAGCGCTAAATTATCATCATCCGAGAACCAAGCAATGATGCTCTCAGCCACGACTTTTCCAATACCATCGACTGTCTCAAGCTGCTCAATTGTGGCCGCCTTCAGAGTCTCAATAAATTCAAAGTGGTTTGCTAGGTCGATTGCTGTTTGCGCACCCACGTGGCGGATACCAAGACCAAGGATAAACCTTTCAAGCGGCGGTGTTTTCTTTTCAGCAATCGCGCTGATAAGCTTGTTTGCTGAAATGTCCGCAAAACGATCTAGTGCGATAACATCGTCGTAGGTCAGCGTATAGATATCTGCCAAATCTTTTACGAGTCCTGCGTCCACGAGCGCCACGACGTTTTTCTCGCCAAGCGTGTCGATATCAAGCGCGCCTTTTCCAGCATAATACTCCACAGCGCGCTTGAGCATGAGGTCGCTATCTGCTCCCTTTACGCGGTAGACTACATCCTGCCCCATCCGTTCAAACTCTAGCTCCGGATACTGTTCAGCCAGTGCAGTTAAATAATCAAATGGCTTGGCGTCCTTTGGACGGAGCTCCAGTACTACGCTCTCAACCTGCGGGATGATATCACCAGCCTTAAAAATAACCACGGTATCGCCAATCCGCACATCTTTGCGTGCAATCTCATCAGCGTTATGCAAGCTAGCGTGCTGCACAGTACTGCCGGCTACCACAACTGGGTCAAACACGGCAACTGGCGTAGCGGCACCGGTACGCCCAATGCTAATAACGATATCTTTCACCACTGTCGTTGCCTGCTCGGCCGCATATTTATACGCCACGGCCGCGCGCGGCTGCTTGCCTACGATGCCCAGCTCTGCATACTGCGCACGATTGTTTACCTTTATAACTAAACCGTCAGTATTAAATGGCAATTCACCGCGCGCTTCGTCCCAGTGATCAACAAATTCCATCACGCTATCGAGTGAACTAAAGACCTGTGCCTGCTTATTAGCGCGTACACCAAGTGCACGGATAGCCTCATATGCGAACTGATATGTTGGTACGTCACTTGGATCTTCACGCAGTAAATCATAGGCGATGAACGTCAGTGGCCGCTCAGCCACAAGCTTTGGGTCAAGTTGACGAATTGTCCCAGCTGCGAGGTTGCGCGGGTTGGCAAATTCAGGTCTGCCCTCAGCTCGCTGCTTGCTGTTAAGAGTCTCGAAATCTTTTTTTAGCATAACGATTTCGCCACGAATTTCCGTCCTGCCGCGTGAAAACTGTGAAAACTTTTGGCTTTCACGAAGGAGTAATGGCACGCTTTTGATAGTTTTCACGTTAGCAGTCACGTCTTCACCGACAAAGCTGTCCCCACGCGTAATCGCACGAACGAATAAGCCGTCTTGATATACCAGTGCACACCCTAAGCCGTCCATTTTTAGATCCGCAAAAAATTCATGGGTACGACCAGGCAAAAGCTTATCCATGCGCTTAACCCATGCTTCAACTTCCGCACGATCAAACACATCATTCAGGCTCAGCATACGGCTAGAATGCTGCGCTTTTTGGAAGCCACCCTTGAGCTCATTACCCACGCGCTGCGTTGGACTATCGGGCGTAATGAGCGATGGGTCAGCTGCTTCAAGCGCCTTCAGCTCGCCAAACAAGCTATCATAAACCGCGTCACTGACTGACGGTTTATCGAGCACATGGTACTCGTAACTGTACTGATTAAGTAGTTCCTTGAGCTCTTGAGCTCGAGTGTTACTCATGGAGCAGCTCCCGGTATAATCCGTAGAGATAGCTATGCGCCAACCCTACCGCGAGAACGGTAAGTATATAAAACATCCATGGCGCTACAACTGGCACAAACATAATGATAGGCAATAAAATAAGCGCACCAATGATTAGCATGCTCACGGCTGCAAATAATAATTTTACAATAATAACTAGACGGCGGTGCAATACAAGTTGTCGAGCTGAACGTAACGCCCGAAGCGGTGTCATACCGGGCAGCGTCACAATATACAGCGCAAAAATTGATGAAAGTACCATATACAGAGAAAGCACGCCGAGCACACCAAAGATACATATCCACACGAGCTGCTCGATAAAGGAAACTGCGATTCCTGCAGACACAACCGTTTGATACAGCCAAGACCCAATCAGCAGTGGTATGAGCTGCAACCCAATAACTAACAAGACAAGTATAAACGGTACAAGTGGAGTCATCCCCTGGTAGAAGCTATCACGAATGCGAATATTCTTTTCTGCCAGCAGTTGTCGAATCGCCCAGATAAACGCCAAGCTAGCAATCAGCAGCAAGAGCGCCTGGTACACACCCGCCTCAGCCGTTGCCGCTTGCCCACTCGTACCAGCCAAATACGACAGTAAAGTCACGCCTCCCGCCAGGCCAAACCACTGGCCTTCACTCAATTCCCGTACCAGCTCATTGACTTCAGAAAAGTCGCTGCCAAGTACCCCCTGGACGAGCAGCAGTTGTAGCAGCGCATACACAAGCAGCACTCCACCGAGCACTTTCTTATAACGCCAAAGCCAGCCAAAGCTTTGCCAAAGCAACTTCGGTGCTGCTAAAAGCTTTGGTCCCTGATGTTTAATGCGTTTACTTAAACGAAACGAACGATACGTTGATTGTTTTATGCGTCTCTTGGTGGATTTTTGAGCAGTGGCAGTCGTGGCTTTTTTGGATGTAGTAGTTTCGATATCTGCTTTTGCCATAGTATGAAAACTGTACCTATCTGAGCTTACGCATGCTCTCCCATACCGCGAAGACGCTTAACGCGTTCCTCGACAGGCGGATGAGTACTGAATAGATTGGCCAGGCCTCCATTCTTGAGCGGATTCGCAAAGAAAAGGTGCGCCGTTGAGCTATTTTGGTTCTTCATCGGGCGGCCATACTGACCGATTTTCTCAAGCGCAGTTGCCAAACCTTCGGGATAACGAGTCGTTAGAGCACCGGTTGCATCTGCCAAGTATTCACGGCGACGTGAAACCGCAAGTTGGATGAGCGAAGCAATAAGCGGTGCTAAAATTGCTGCCACAATGCCCAGAATGAGGAACAATTGATTATTGTTATTGTTCCTGCTCGCACTGCTCCAAAATGTCATCCGTAGCAAAAAATCAGCCATTAATGAAATGACTGCGACAAGTGCAAACGTAATCATTGATACGCGAATGTCGTAATTCTTCACGTGACCGAGCTCATGCGCCATCACACCCTCAAGCTCGCTATCGCTCATCATTTCAAGCAAACCCGTGGTTGCCGCAACAGATGCATGCTGCGGATCGCGACCAGTCGCAAAGGCGTTCGGCGCCGGGTCATCCATGATATATACCTTTGGCATTGGCAGCCCTTCAGTAATTGCAAGATTCTCCACGATACGCCAAAGTCGCGGGTTATCTTGCTTGGTGATTTCGTGTGCACCATTAACTGCCAACGCAGAGCGACTGCCGGCATAATAAGCGATAATAGTGTAAATCAACGCCCCGATCAGTACGCCAATGGTTATAGTTGGGGCTTCGCCAAAATACAAGCCAAACAGCCCTGCTAGGCCGCCAATAATAGCAATGAAGCCGACCATGATAAAGAATGTTTTGCGCTTGTTGGCGGCAATTTGACTATACATACGCTACCCGTTTGTTTATTATTTGCAGGTTAAAACTTGACCCCAACAGGCTGACTCGCTGTAGTGAACTCAGCCTCTTCAAGCTCAAAGAAGACTTTGTCGGCGTTAAACTTTAGGACACCCGCAACCAAGTTGTTTGGGAATACTGTGCGCTGTGTATTGAAATCACGCACAACACCGTTATAAAAGCGGCGCGATGCTTGGATTTTGTCCTCTGTATCAACGAGCTCATTCTGCAGCTGCAGGAAGTTCTCGTTTGCCTTAAGGTCTGGGTAACTTTCAGCGACCGCAAATAGACTCTTGAGCGCACCCTCAAGCATATTTTCACTCTTGGCAGTCTCTTCAACACCTTGAGCATTGAGTGCATTACTGCGTGCCTTCGTTACTTCCTCAAATACACCACGCTCGTGCTTGGCATAGCCCTTAACAGACTCGACGAGATTTGGGATTAAATCAAGACGACGCTTCAGCTGTACGGTGATATCGCTCCAGGCTTCATTGGAACGAACATCTAATTTAACAAGGCCGTTATAGATGGCCACCAACCAGACGCCAAGTACGGCAACGATTGCTAAGATAATTAAGAGTGCTATCATGTTCTGTTCTAACTCCTTATACTAATACCTTTTAGTATAGCTGATTTTCCCCTGCTTGCCTACCTACTCATAGTGGTAGCGCCAATACTGTAAACAGGCTATCATGTATGGTTATGCACTACCGTAGAAGGTCACGCCAACCGGCTAAGCGCTCCCAGCGATGGTTGTTATGGACAATCGCCAGTATATTGCTTTTTTACTCCGTAGCAATGATTCTTTGGCCGCTGCCAGAAACAACTGCCTCACCGCTACCAGTTACCATAGCACCTGGGGAGCCTGTGGCTGTCACTTGGCCGAGCTATGGACAAAGCGCGCTTGGCACTACCGCTCAAGATACACTCCTTGCCACGCACGGCACGCAAGAAACAGTGCCCATTGCCAGTATTACAAAAATTGTTACCGCGCTTGTGGTACTAGAAAAGAAGCCTATGACGGATAGTCAAGGAGCAACCATTCGCTTCACCGATCAGGACGTCACTCTTTATAATGAATATCTTGCCCAAGATGGTTCGGTAATTCCCGTCGCAGACGGGCTCGAACTGACCCAGTACCAAACGCTCCAGACGATGCTGATCGCCTCAGCAAATAACTATAGTGACAGCTTGGCGATTTGGGCGTACGGGTCGCTCGCTGCGTACGTCACTGCAGCTAACCAGTACCTTGCAAGCCAGGGATTAGATCAAACAGTTATAGCAGATGCGAGTGGCTTCTCGGCTGAAAGTAAAAGTTCCGCCAGCGACCTCGTGAAGCTTGGCAAGCTTGCCTTATCAAACACCGTAATTGCAGACATTGTGTCACAAAAAACGGCTACCATTCCTCAGATTGGCACCATTCGCTCAACCAACATACTGCTTGGCACCAACGGGGTTATCGGCATAAAAACAGGTACAACTGACGAAGCCGGTGCGTGCCTTTTGTATGCCGCAACATTTACCATCGGAAGTACTCCTATAACCATTGTCGGTGCTACGCTTGGTGCACCGAATCACCAGCGCCTAGCGGCTGATGTCACAGCTATACTCGGCTCCGCACAAAGTGGGTTCCAAGAGCGACAAGTCGCAGCCGAGGGTGACGCTTTTGCACGCTATGAAAGCCCGTGGGACGCAACAGCTCAAGCAGTGATTACAGAAAGTGTCAGCCTCATCACCTGGGCAGACTCAGAAGTTACTACGGAGATTGATACGATAAACCTTACGAATGGAGATAGTGGTTCAATAGTAGGCAGTGTGACATTTACTGGTGGCATTTCAGAAGTACGTGCTGACCTTGAGCTTGATCAAGACCTACCACCACCTAGCATCTGGTGGCGACTCACCCATCCATTGACGCTCATCCGTGGGTAACTTAATCTCGTATTTGCACTGAAATCTTTCGTGCTTGATGGTCGCGCCGATGGTGTCGGATTGCACGAACAACAAACGCCGCGGCAATAAGGATTGGGATGAGTACCCAGAATGCATCGCCAGCATATAAAGTCCGTTGCGCAAAGCCAGCCGGGTCAAGAATTTTACCATCTTGCTTACCGTCATCGTCATTACTATCTCCGTCAGTTAACCCATAGGAGACAACTGTGACCACAGCATTGCCGATTGTTTTTTGGCTTACTGTTGCGGCTTCAAGTTTTGCAAACTTCATGTTGACCGACGCGAATTTACGCCACTGCCCAGAAAGTGTCGTATCGTAATAGATTGAAACTGTTGTCGACTGCCCCGGTTGGTTACAAGCAATCTCGTAATCAACCAAACCGTTCGGATAACGGTAGCGTGTGTCGTTCTTTTCAAGTTCCGACTCGCCTAACACCACAAACTTCTTAATGACCTGACACTCACCGCGGGCTTCAAGCGTGACGGGCTTACCCGTTACCGTTGAAACACGCGATGCAACGTGACGCTGTATACTATCCGGGATACCGTCGCCATTACCGTCGCCATTATTATAAGCCCTGGCTTCTTCCGCGTCATCAATGCCATCACTGTCCCCATCATCACGCACCTGATCGACCGGGACAGGCAACGGTTGCGCGGGTTCTACTAGTATGGGCTGGCTTGGTGCACGCGGTGCTGGCACATATGTAGAATTTGGCGGAGCTTGATTTTTAGATTCTGGAGCTTCAGTTAAATCCTGATCATCGTCAGTTATCGTCACTACGGCCGATGAGAGATCACCCACGCCTACCGACAGCTGATTGCTAGCAGTGAGTATGACAATCACTGTTTCACTCCCCTCGACCATATCGTCGTCAAATCCAAGAGTATCTAGCGAAATTATCGTACTACTTTGTTCAACCGGTATATTGGCGACGCCTGGAAGTGCTGCATAATCATCACCAGCCGTCGCGGTACCATGAACACTGTAATAGACTAAAATCGGGCTAGTGCCATGGTTTGCTTTACTGAGCGTGACAGTGAACTGGCCACTAACTGCCGGGTTCTCGGCTGCATGGGGCTCTGAGGCAGTGATGCTAAGAAGCGCTTGATCGTTATCATGAATAATCCCAGTCGCAATGCCAACGCCAATATCGCCCTGGCTTGGTTCAGATAAACTGATACCAACTGTTTCGTCTCCTTCTAGAAGCTCGTCGTCAATGACTATAACTGCAATCGTTGCTTCTTGCTCACCATCTGGGATACTAATTAAACCACCGAACGGCGCATAGTCATCACCAGCGGTTGCGGTACCTGCATCTATGTCCTCAACTTTCACCGTTACTGGTTCGCCCGTCGTGTTAAGTTGGGACAATGATATGGTAAAGACTAGATTGTCCGGACCTTCTTCGCTACCCGACTGGCTCGCCGTGATGTGCCATGCAAATGCATCATCATCAGCGATAGTGACAGTTGCTATGAACGGCGCACCTACTGACACGAGATGATGGTCAACACTATCAAGTGTGACAATAATGGTTTCATTACCCTCAACGATTTCATCATTAAAGTCTGCAACATCTACAATTATTTGTGCTGAACTACTGCCGTCAGGAATTGTCAGAGTACCAGAAAGTGCTGCGTAGTCACTATTCGGCGAGGCACTTCCAGATACCGCATATGCCACTATTATGTCGCTGCCAGTGCTATTCTGACGGCTCAACTGAACTGTAAAACTACCGTTACTTGCCGGGTTCTCGGCTGCAGTGGGGATAGTAGCAACGACAGAAACAAATGCAGTGTCGTTGTCTGTGATGATCGTGACCGTATCAGCAGTTACTATTGACACTGCCGGTAGGCTGCTAGTGCTCAGTGTAGCCTGCACCGATTCATCGCCTTCAAGTAAGCTATCGTCAATCACCCCGACAAGTACTTGCCCGGTCGTTGAGCCACTTGGAATTGACAATGATACACCCGAGAAATCTGTATAATCAGTACCCGCTATCGCACTACCTCCGCTCGGATTGAGCAAAAAAGTTATGGCGTTGCCAGTTTGGTTCTCTTTACTTAGTGTTCCGATAAACGTCATGCTTACTGGCCCAGCCTCATTACCAGCACTCTCGCTCAGTGTAATTGTCGCCGTGTCATTATCAGTAATAGCAACCGTCTGATTTGGTATTGAGCCAGTGTAGTCAACATAAGCCTGTTCAGTCGTAGCCTCTGCTATGGCGTATGAAATTGTTGCAGTGTGCGCAGCCTCCAGCCAATCGTCATCAACTGCAGCAATCGTTATCCCTTGCGAGTCCTGCCAGTTCTCATGAGTGAAAGTAAGCTCCACCGGCTGGCCGGCACCTTCGCCAACATCAAGTTGACCATTTGTTGGCGAAACTATAATAACAACGCTATTGCCCTCCGCCGGCTGCGAGGCAATGCTCACCAGGTGCTCGTCAGTTACGCCGTCTTCAGAAACCGATGTGGTGCCATCCGTTTGAGCCACATCCACAGCAGCCTGGTCGTCATCTTCATTGAAAAGCTGCACGTCATCAATAGCACCCGCGCCAATTGCCGCATATTGCGTGTCCGATGATGTGACACTGCCAGTCTGTAACTCATACGCGATATCGCCGTCCGTAAGGGCATCATCGACGCCAATGACTACAATTTCATGCTCGAGCCAATTGTTCCAGTTGGTTGGCGTAATCGTAACGGAGTTTACGCTCTCAAGCGAACCCTCTGTCTCATCGGAGACTGCCAGTGCAATTGTGACTGGATGTGTTGGCTGTGTTTGTAAACGGAAGCGAATAACCGCTGTTTTTTCGCCGTCTTCACTCGTTACATCACTCACTACCTGCACGAGCACACCCGGCGTGTCATTGTCGGCGTGTTCTAGTTCTACATCATCAATATCTTCGGCAGTCAGCAACACGTAAAATGGGTCGTCACTCTCTACCGCACCAGTGAATATAGTGACCGTTTGTGTACCCGTAACGGTTGGTACTATGTCGTCTTGTCCGGTCGCAGTAACACAGGTTGAACCATCCCAAGCCTCGGGCTGGATAGTAACATCTGACTGAACCGTTACTTTACCAGTGTCACTTGATTGCAAGGCAATCGTTACGGCAGCGGCAGGCTGACTCCGGAGCGCAAAACAGATTTCGGCAGTGCCGCCATCTTCGTTCGTTGTGCTATCCACGATCGAGACAATGACACCAGCTATCTCATCATCAGAAATCGTCAACGTTGATGCATTGGGCTCACCAAGTGATACGCGGTCAAAATTACTACCCGTGAGGGTCAAGATTACCGTTTCATCGCCCTCCATGAGAACGTCGTCAGTAGGGCTAACCGTAACAGTGGCTGAATCTGCTCCAGAGTTTATACTTGCCGTGCTCGAAAGTGCGGTGTAGTCCGTGCCACTTACTGCTGAGCCGCTGATGTCATAGCTTACTTGTATGGGGCCTCCCGTGTTATTTGTTTTATTGAGGGAGATTGTGAAGCTACCGGCAGTCGATGGTTCAGCGGCGCCTGCCGCCGTTACCACCGAGACAGAAGCCGTATCGTTGTCAATAATTGATGCAGCTGCAATTGTCGTTTCTCCTAACTGTGTGCCGACAGGTAGATTGAGCCCCTGCACCCGAGCAATAACAGTTTCACTGAGTGCCTCCAATAGTGCATCATCATGGACGGTAACTACCAGTGCACCGCTTGTTTCACCATCAATAATCATAATAGTTTGACCGGCAAAAGCCTCGTAGTCAGCTCCCGAAACAGCCGTGCCGCCATCGTCAATAATCACGAATTCCAAATCGCTTCCCGTGTTGTTGGCCAGACTCAGCGATGCAGTAAACACTATATCAAGCGGGCCTTCTTCATCACCATCGCTCGCAGATAACGTAACGGACGCAACCTCATCATCGGCAATAATAACCGTCGCCTCATCATCTTCGCCGATAACGACGCTCGCGCTGCTGCTGCTAGTTAGGGTAAGTTTCAGTACTTTATCACCCTGAAACAGCGCATTATTCATGCCGCCAACATTTACTGTGATGGTGGCGCTTGATTGCCCATGCGGAATGGCGACCGACCCCGACAATGCTACGTACTGCTGTCCAGCGACGGCAGTGCTATCTTCATGAACCTCATAAGTTACCGCGACTGGTGCGCCGGTCTGGTTTGTGCTAGTCAAGTTTACTGTGAATGCCCCGTTAGTGCCGCCCTCAACCGCACTGGCTATGGCTGTGATAGATGCCGTGGCGGTATCATTATCGGTGATTAGTACTGTTACTTGTTCGCCCTCAAGGGACAGGTACGCCACTTCAGTCGTAGCCTCATCATCGACACTCAGCTGTAGCGAGGCAGAGTGCTCGCCCTCGACAGCCGTATCATCCACTACTGTAACCGTAACTGTCTGCGGCGCATCCCAGTTGCCGTGCGTAAAGGTCAAAGCCTCAGGGCTAACGGTGGCCTGTGAGCTATTGTTACTAGCCACTGCCAAAACTACCGTTTTATCTTCGGCTGGCTGGCTGGTCAGGCTCACCGTAAAGGTACCCGGTGCACCGCCTTCGGTTGCTGATACTTCGTGACTGCTAATGTGTAATCCCGCAGTGTCATCGTCAATATTTGTCAGCTGCACGTTTGTAATATTGTCTGCCGTAAATGCATGCCATACCGGATCGCTAGAAGTCGGGTCGCCAAATACAAGTTCGTACTCTATGTCGCCGTCAATTAAGTTGTCGTCAACGCCCGTCACCACAATACAGTTATCGTCATCATCCCAATCAGCGGGAGCAATCACCAAACTCTCGCCAGACACCGAGGCTTCACTTGTATCACTCACAGAGACAGGTATGGTTACCGCAGCAGTTGGACGAGCCATTAGCTGCACACATACCGTCACTTCATCGCCCTCTTCGTCTTCCGTTGTGACGCTACCGTCTGCAGTAACATCGAAACCTGCTTCATCGTCATCTTGGTTCGTAACTGCTACTGTCTGCCAACCTGAAGTAGTCAACTCGTTAAAGTTATCGTCTGCACTCTCGGTGCCTGTCACGTTAATTGTCACTTCTTGTGCACCGTCAACTTCATCATCGTCAATAACCGTGACGGCGAAACAATTTGTTTCCGCATCCCAATCTTCCGGCGCTATCACTAGCTCTGATGGCACCGTAATCTCAGACGTGTCTGATGATGCAAGTAGGAGCGTGACGTCATCAGTTGGTTGGGCTGTTAATGCTATGCAGAGTTCAGCTGATGCACCCGGAGATGCCTCGCTTGTCAGTAGCGACTGACTACTCCACACAATGCCCGCAGCATCATTATCGATTACCTGCACCGTGAGATCTGGTTCCTGTCCGCCGTCATATACAACATCTTCCGAGCTCACAGCAAGACCCAGCGCCACGCCCGTTGTAACCTCAATGAAGTTGTCATTGACTGCTGTGATAGTAAATGTTTGCGGCGTCGCCCAGTTTTCAGTCGTGAAGACCAATGGTGCACTGATTGTTATCTGACCTTCTGGGTCAATATCTGGTGTCACCGTTACTGCTGCCGTCGGCTCAAGCGGTAGTCTGACAGTAACCTGCAAGTTACTGCCACCTTCAGTTACTTCTAAATCACCTACGGGCAGACCGAGTACTAAGCCAGGATACGATATGCTCCGGCCACCAATGCTGGTATCCTCTCTATTTTCTACCACCCAGTAGTCAGTGCCTTCAATTGTTTGGACCGCTGCTCCGCGTCCATCGGCATAGAAACTAGCTCCCTCGCACATGGCAGTTACTACCACAAAACTCTCGGCACCCGGACAGAGCAACACAGCTTTATCCGTACTACGCTTTGGTACATAAAACGTATAGGTATCAGCAGCACCAGACTGTTCTGGCAAGCCAGCAATGTACGCCACATACTCAGTGTGATCCGTATCACCGGCTATAGTCCATACGCGATCCTCGTCAAAATCAACAACTACTTGCGCTAGGTATGTGTCATCATTGTCTAGCACCGAAACGAGCGAGCTGAGCGCCTGAGTTCCGGTTGTAGCCAAATTCACACCTTGCTGATCAAAATATCGTAACCCGCCACCTGTGATAGTTCTGTGTGGTCTCTTCACGATGCTCGTCTGCAGAACATCGCGTGAGTCAAGGCTGCTTTCTTTGCTATCCGTTAGCGAAAATGCTTGGCCAAAATTGATTGACCCTTCAAAATCACCCACAATGTGTATTGCCTCATCCGGGTCGCCCGCAGCCACCGCATGATATCTAACCGCACCCGGCTCCGCATCAGCCTCTTCGGCACCTGCAACATACGTTCCGATATAACTACCGTCACTAAAGCTCGTGACAAAACCACTCGTTGCACCATAATTTGTCCGAGTATCCGATCCGCCAAATGATGCACTAAAATTAACTGCGCCAGTAAAGCTACCTGCGAGGTAGGCGTCGCCATCGGCCTGCACAGCAATGCCGGCTGGCAATACGGTGGCCTCACTACCGCCAAATGTCCGCACCCATTCATAATCTCCTGCCTCATCAACTTTCACGGCGAATGCATCAACATCGCCAGCAGCATCCACAGAGTCAAGGGTGCCAAATACCGATTCACCACTAAATGTACCGGCCACATAGAGGGCGTCGCTTTCGTGACTTAGCAAATGTGTAACAGATTCATCGCCATCACCGCCAAACACGCGCACATCATCATATAGCCCAGCGAGACTCAGTGTGAGCAAGAACCCATCCGTTTGAGTAGGCGTAATCGTATTTTCTGTCTCGTCATCATTATCAAAATCAACCGCTGCACTAAACCAGCCACCTGCAGTCAACAACCCATCATGTACCGCCAATGCTCCTACCCTGACATTTCCTTCGCTTGCCAAGTTATGATCCCATACGTATTCCGGTGTCGCTCCGTCTGCGATTGCCGCGATAAACCCATCATGCCCGGTTTCATTAACGCGCAACGGCGCAGATATATCGAATTCTAAATCTCCCGTAAATGACCCCGCTACAATAATCAGACCATCCTCATACGTTACTGCACTGGGTGTGATTATGGCGTCAGCGCCAAACGTATATGTCCATTCATAATCATCACCATCGCTAGTTAATTTAGTAATAAACCCGCTTTCGGCGCTCGTAGCTGTTTTTTCATCGTCTTCATTCCAGGCATCACCAAAATCTACGGTGCCCGTAAAACTACCCGTCACGTACACATACTCTGCCGTTGCATACATCGAGGCGACCATTACACTACCGCTGTCACTCGTAAATTCACGTGTCCAGCCATAGCTGCCACTTGTTGACTTGGTAATAAACGCTGACGTTGCAACCCCAGCAGTACTGCGCAGATCGGTACCACCGAAATCTGCTGCAAAGTTGACGGAGCCTTCAAATGAACCGGCTGTATACACAGCGTCGTCAAAGGCGGCCGCGGCTGTAGCTTGTTCAGCCAAAGCACCGCCGAATATTTTCGTTTCACCATATCCTATTGGCGCTGCGCCGGCAGGCAAGATGGCGATAATTAACACCAAAAGTGCAGCTGGCAGCACTGCGTGGCGAGCGTATTTTGCTTTCTCCGGTATTGTGATCGGGATATGCCGTTTAGTGAATGGCAGAGCAAATCTTGTACGGATATTACCGTCGTTAGCCGCACGATTGGCTTGTATTCTTACGCGAGTCGTCTCAGGAAGGCTCCGTTTAACGGCACGGACAACGTGACGATCGGTATGTTTGTACCCTCGCGCAATAGCGATTGTCGCAGCTTTGGAATGATGGTGAACAACTCGCACGTGCCGCACAACATGGTGATGTAACTTCTTGCGAGGCGGCTTTGTGCCAGGCAGCAAGGGCGCCGAAGGAGCATCGCCAGGTTGCGACGATGCTGGTGCGGAACCCCTATGACTGTGCTTGGCGTTTTGTGCCGACATCAGTTTGTGTGTTACCCCTTAAGTATTCCTTATATCATATCGCTTTTGGTTAGGCCTGGCAAGGAGTAGAGAGGAGATCCGCCAACAATCTAAAAAGAAAAGAGAGCTTACCAAAAGGTAAACTCTCTTTTCTTTGGTGGGTGATGAGGGACTCGAACCCCCGACCCTCTCGGTGTAAACGAGATGCTCTAGCCAACTGAGCTAATCACCCAAGTTCTTTCCTTGAGAAACAACATCCAGATTGTAAAGGTATTTAGAGAAGTTGGCTAGAGCAAATGCTTATTTTTCTCTGTTCTGCTTCGCAGAAACCAACTGAGCTAATCACCTATGCCGTTGAATTATACCACGCATTACCCCTGTTAGTAAAGTGGTGCGGATGAGAGGACTTGAACCTCCACGCCCTTACGAGCACTACGACCTCAACGTAGCCTGGCTACCAATTACAGCACATCCGCGTATGCAACCAGAACAGTTTAGCGGTTTTTGAAGGAAAACTCAAGAGAGGGAGAAGCTAGGTACGTGGCATGTGGCCATACAAATGGTCCATGGTGTAGCTCGTACGAATAAGCGGCTTGATGTCTTCGAGTGTTACGTTTACTTTAACACCCGGGTTCAAAATATCGTGCGGGTCAAAAATTTGTTTAACTTTTTGGAAAAGAGTATAGACTTCTGCACCGTACAGCTCCTTAAGGTATGGCGCGCGCAAACGACCATCATTGTGCTCACCCGACGTTGAGCCGCCAAGCGAAATCACTAATTTGTGATACTCATCAATAAGTTTCAGCGCAATCTGTCTATCACCAACCTGCCCTAAGTCGAGAAACGGCTGCATATGTAAGTTGGCGTCACCGGCGTGTCCCCATAGTGCGGCTTTGAGCTTGTATTTATCAAACAAAGCATAGACTGCTTCAATATATTCCTTAAATTTCTCTGGCGGTACAATTCCATCCTCAATAATTGGCAATGCTTTTTTTGAGCCCTCTGAATGCGCAATAACTGCCGCGGAAGCATGGCGTATGCGCCAAAGCTTGTCTTGCCGCAGTGGATTCTGTTCAATTTCAAAACTTATACCTAAAGCATTAAGTATTTTGGTTGTGCGCTTTACGAGCTTTTTCTGCGCACGCTCATTCTCATCAAACTCAATGAGTAATACAATCTTCGGAAATGGCTTGCTAATGACACCTTTGAGTAGGTTTGGATTAATTCGTGCCACCGTCTCAAGTAAGTTATCGTCAACCATTTCAATGGCACTGGGCTTTTCCGGTAGTGAGCGCAAGTCATCAATCGCTTGAGCCGCCTGCTGCAAATTGTCAAAGTTCGCTACGATAAGTGTTGTTTGTGGTAGATGTTCTTCCGTTGTAAGGCGAATTTGGGTAATAACACCTAAAGTACCCTGCGAACCAACGAAGAGTGGTGTCAAATCGAAGGAACCATCGCGGAACTTCACGTCAGCCAGGTCGTACCCGGCAGCGTTTTTTGTTACCTGTGGCTCCATTTTGCCAATTAATTCACTATTCTCCTCGACTAAATTATCAAGCGCTCGGTAGATTTCACCCTCAAATGTAGCCAAGCCAAGCTTTTTGTTAAGCTCACGCTTGCTCAGGCGCCGCGTTTCAATCACTTCACCATTTGCAAGTACGACACGCAGACCTTCTACATAGTCGCGAGTACTGCCGTATTTGACTGACTTTTCACCACTCGCGTTGTTGGCAACCGCACCACCGATTGTTGAATACTCAATTGATGCCGGGAACGGCGGCAAGAACCGTTCATGTGTCAGCAGCGTTTGCTGTAGTTTGCCGTAGTTAATACCCGGCTCAACACTTACGGTTCCGGTCTTCCCGTCAAATTCAATGATGCGGTTTAAATGTGCAGGAAATGCCAAGACAATGCCGCTGCCAAGCGCGCCGCCTGATTGATCGGTTCCACTGCCGCGTGCCGTGATTGGGATAACCCGACCACGCTCTGCCAGTTGCCACGTGAAGCGCGCAACCTTGCGCACGTCACTCTCAGCACGTGGGTAGACGACCACGCTCGGTGTAACCGCAAAAATACTGCCATCGGTGGAGAAATATTTCCGCGCATCAGCTGAAGTCATTACTTCACCCTGTACGTGTTCCTGTAAATAATGCGCAACTTTACTCATTACCCTGTCTGTCCTCAAATTATTTCTATAGTAGCTATCATAGCACATTGTATATTGCGCTCATGCTAAATCCAAGGGGCTAGTTACATGAAATTAAC
>CAYTOC010000009.1:0-30736 GCA_964439405.1 uncultured Candidatus Saccharibacteria bacterium | reverse complement strand
CACATTGTATATTGCGCTCATGCTAAATCCAAGGGGCTAGTTACATGAAATTAACCAAACAAAAAGACCCGCTCAAAGTCGGGTCGTTTAACGTGGTGCGGATGAGAGGACTTGAACCTCCACGAACTTGCGTTCACTGGCACCTGAAGCCAGCGCGTCTACCAATTCCGCCACATCCGCTTGTAATGAGACAAAAGCCTTTTTTCTCATTATGTCGAACTTTGGCATAGCCAAAGTCTCATGCTGCTCTTTTCCTTATTTAGAAACGAAGTAACAGGGGTAATTGTATAGTATAGTTGCGGCTTAATCAACCGTGGTCTTCACGCGGCGAATCATCCACTCTTCAACATTGCTAAACCTATCGGTGGCTGTAGTAATCTGGTGAGCTGTCAGGTTATAGACGGGTTCCTGTGTAGTATACACAAACTGGGGTTGATACAGAGCAACCGCTGGTGCGTCTACGCGCCAAGCTTCAAGAAACGGTTTATATTTTGCACTGCGCAGCGCAGCGTCAGTTCGGGTGCGGCCAGATTGCAGTGCTTCATCGGCAACGGCCGAACTATATTCAGAAAAGTTGAGTCGTGTCGTCAGGCGCGCATCCGCTTGGCTACCATGCCAGTAAACATACACGTCCGGGTCAACGCCAACGGCGATGCCGTGCAGTAATGCATCATAGGTATGTTCAGCAAGAACTGTTTGGAAGTCAGATCCATTTTGAAGCACTAAGTTAACCTGCACGCCAACAGCTCGCCAGGCTGACTGTAAGCCACTGCTAATTATAGTATTTGCCTTGCTGTTTTCGGCATACAAGTCAAAAGCGAGCGGTTTACCATCTTTATGCCTAATACCGCCTTCTGATGCGGCCAACCAACCGGCTTCGTCGAGCAGTCTTTTGGCTGCCTCAATATCATAAGGCAGTTGGGCAAGTTCTTGGCTATAGCCTACGTGAGTATTGAGTAACGGACTGTCAACTATTTTGGTTGAATTTGCCAATTTGCCAACAAGGCTTTTTGTATCCACCGCATGTGTTAATGCCTGCCGTACCGCACGATCAGCTAACACGCCTTCAGAGGTTTTAAAGAATGTCATTGTTTCTGCCGCAAGCGGGAATATATACTGCTGTTCATCACCGGACAACTCCCCCGCAGGAATTGTTGAACCAGCAATTGCTGACAAATTACGGTCATTATAGTACTGCACCATGTGTTCTTCGCTACGGAATGTTTTAATAACAAAGTTTGTCAATGCCGGTTTGCCTTTATGATATTGGCTGTACGCACTCAAAGTTACTTGTTCTTGACGGTTATCGGTAGTATCTCCAGATACCGCAAGGGCTTGCCATGTAAACGGACCAGTACCGATTGGATTTACCGTATTAAATGTATGCGTGCGTAGTGCTGTAGGGTCAACAGCGCCAAGTATATGCGCCGGAATAATACCGTTTGTCAGTGAGTGCTTAAACGATGCCAGCGGGCTCGCGAGAGTAAAGACTACTGTTCTTGGATCTGGGCTTGTAACAGTTACCCCTTGCCAGCTAGCAAAAAGTGGCGAACCAGCGTTGGCATCTTGAATAGTCTTGTATGTAAAGACCACGTCATCAGCCGTTAAAGGCCTGCCGTCATGCCAAAACACATCGTCCCGCAGAGAAACTGTATACACTTGCCCGCGGTCATCAACTTGCATCCCTGAGGCGATATCACCCGCAAGCTCATTTTGGTTATCGTAAGCAAACAGACCCGAAAAAACCAAACGTGATGCCGTACGATCAGGCGCCGAAGACACGTACAGAGGGTTAGCAGTCGTAAATGCGCCTAGCATACCCTCGGTGTACGTTCCGCCAGGAGCTGGCTGCAAGGATTGATAATATGAACCGAGAGACCACGTTCTCCCCAATGTAAACCCAATTAAAACTACAACCAGAACAAGCCAGACAGCCATAAAACGACGCACATCTGCGAAACGATCGAGTTTATTAAATAAATGCCTGTCAAGCTTTCGGTCTGCGCGAAGACCAGCCACACCCATTTGTTTGCGGCGCATACGCATTTCGCGACGTAACCTTAGCTTATAAGCCCGTGTATTCATAAACGTTGTAAAGCCCTCCCCTTACGCAATGATGCCAAGGATGAGCGAGAGGCTAAAAACAAGTGCTGTCACAACTGCAATCTGAAAAATAGATTTATCGGTACCGCGACGGGTAGTGTTGACATCGCCGCCACCAAGGCCGGCACCCAGGCTCGCTCCGCGAGTCTGCACCAAAATCAGAAGAATCAGCAGTAAGCCCGATCCGATAGCAACGTAATTCCAAATGCTCATAAAATTATATGGTTCCTTCCAAAGACTACGCGTCCTCTAGAATCGCAGTCACTAAGTAGTTTACCAGACCAATCACCATACCAGCAAGCATTGCAGACCAAATACTAGAGACTTCAAGTGGCGAATAAATAACACTCACCAGCATAACCATAAGACCGTTGATAACAATCATGAACAGCCCAAGAGTAAACAAAATAGCCGGCAGGGACAATATAACTACGATCGGTTTCAATATTGCGTTAACAACCGCCAAGAGTAGTCCGGCTATAATGATGACCCCGATACTATCGTAGGCAATACTGCCACTAAAAATACCTGCTGCAATCCACAAACCAAGACTACAAATGAGCCATCTAAATAAGAGTCGTAAAATGAAGTTAGGCGAATAAGGACCAGGCATAATAGATATATCTATTCTATCCTCAGGTCAGCCGCGAGGGCAAGTCGGCTGTTAGAATTTCTATGCCAGTTTCTGTAATGCGCACATCGTCTTCTATGCGCACACCGATTGCCTCTTCCGGTATATATATGCCGGGCTCAACGGTGATAACCATATTGGCTTCTAGTGGTCGAGTATAGTCCGAGACGTCGTGCACATTAAGGCCCAGGTGGTGCGATGCCGCGTGTGGATAATACTTACGAACATTTTCACTCTCAATGGTTTTGATTAGTCCTAGTTCACGTAGCTTCTCACCCATGAAATGCTCTATGTCTTCCTCGTACGCTTTCAATATTACGCCTGGCCGCAAAAGACTAAACGCGTATTGCTGCACCTCAAGTACAGCTTCCAGCACCTGCTCCTGCCGGCGACTTGGTGCGGCCTGGCTAACGGTACGGGTAATGTCCGCTGCGTACTGCTCATATTCAGCGCCAACGTCCATAACAATCAGCTCATCGCTGGCTAGCGCCGCACTATTTTCGAGATAATGTATAGTGGTTGCGTTGCTACCGCTCGCAATAATCGGGTCAAATGCATGACCACGACTACCACGTTTACGAAAGCCCCGTGTTAGCTCGGCTTCTATCTCATACTCATGCGCATAGTTTGCTAGCTTATTTGGGCGAGTGATTTCTCTCAGCGTAGCCGCCGTAATATCAATTGCCCCCTGGATAGCTTGTAGTTCAAGCGGCTGTTTTACCATACGCAGACGCACCAAATGCTCCGCAATGTCTAGTAGTTCAATCTGTGCGTTGTGCTCTTTCATGCGACGCAGCAGTGTCCGCCGAGCTGGATTAGTATACATGCCGTATGCATCAATAAAAGCTAGCGGCGCAGCAATTGTTGCCACATGTTTGACCTTTTGCAAACGCACGCCTAATTGCTTCCAGCCCTCTTTTGTACCTAGAATTGTTTCAATACCAGAACGCCTTGCCAGTATCTCAGTAGAAATTGCGCCATCAAACGCCGCACGGCTACCTTCGCGAAACGGCACAATCAGATATTCTTTACCTTTATCCATGACAAGTACAGCATCCGGCTCTTCAATACCCGTAAGATACCAAAAATTTGCATCCTGCTGAAACGGATACGTCGTGTCACCGCTGCGCTGCAACAGGCCGTTTGCCGTAATTACAATCGGCGCCGTACCAGTAAATAGCTCGCGCAGCCGCTCTCGATTCCCCGCAAAAAACTCACTTGTGAACAAATTCTCACTCATAGTCAACTAGGTATTATAGCAAACTTCACTTCCGACGGGCTAGATAGAGTGCGCCCGCACCTGCCGCCAACACACTCAGTATCTTTATAACGACCAGTACAATCATGAGCCTGCCGATTGAGCCAAGTAATGCACTGATTGAATCAGCCTCAGACAATATTTGAAACGCTTTATCTTGGATTAGCGAGTACACGCCGAAGGCCGCATACGCAGCTAGCACTGCTGCAGTGGCATAATTCGCAAATTGCACACCGCGCCACAGAGCTACACTCAGTAACGGGAATAGCACGCCGAGTACGATTGCAAGTATATGATTACTAAAAATCCCTGGTGCGGCCGATGCGCCCATAACACCACTTGAACCAGCTATGATATAGACAAGCATCCATTGCCATACTGCTACAATGCCCAGCAATACTGCAATCAAACGCACACCAAAGGGTTGTGTATCGATATAGCTCTCCGCTCGCGTAGCGGCTGATTCAGCAAATGCCCTATTCTGTTGTTTTATTTTGTCAGGATCAGGGTAAATTGCACTCGTGTCTCTTGTAATGACAGGTATTTGATAGTCGCCCGAGAAAGGATTGGCGGCTGCCGTACTTGGTTGCACGGGCTGTGCTGGTGGATTAGGTACCTGCTGCACGGGGCTAGCCTCAGTTTGTACCCCACTAACTTGTTGCGGAGCAACGCTTTGCTCCGAAGAAACTGTTCCCACAGATGGCTCCGGGTTAGCTTGTGGCTGTGCGGTATCGCGCTCCCGCCTAATATCATCTGGGCTACTCAACGGGCTAATCGTCTGCATAACATTTCCTTTTTATATTTCTTGTGCTTATCTAGGTGCTATTATTGCACACCGTACAGTATCCGCAACACTTAGACAGAACCAACCTGAATAACGGTGCCGGCGAGAGCGCGGCGGAAGTAGGTATCATGGGAGACGTAGAGAATCGCGCCTTTATAAGCTTTGAGTGCATTTTCCATTTCTTCGATACTAGGCAGATCCAAATGGTTAGTCGGCTCATCAAGCACAAGCAGTTGAGGATTGTTTGCCAGCATGGCAATCAGCTGCAAACGCGCTTTCTGGCCGCCGCTGAGTTGGCTGACAGGCACCGCTATATCACCTGGCGTAAATAGATAATCACTCATCAGCTGACGGATTTTCGTCTCACCAATACTCAGATCACGAGATAGGTAAATGCGTTCAATTGCCTCGTACAGTGTTTTGCTGAATAGCTCATCCGCAATTTCTTGTTCGTATACGCCTACACGTACCTTCTGCCCTACGTGTGCTTCCCCCGCAAAGACTTTAGCAGCAAATTTCTCATGCGCCGCCGTCGCCAGTAGCGTCTTAATGAGCGTTGTTTTACCTGCGCCGTTGCGACCACGCAGTTCCACCGTTTCGCCTTCACGTACCTGAAACGTCATGTCCGTAAATAGTGGTGTGTCACCATAGCCAAGACTAAGTTTCTGCACATCAATAAGTAAGCGGCTATGTCCATCAGCTGTCTTTGCGCCTTGCAAACGAATATTTTTAGCCTTGAACTTCTCGTACTGTTCACCTGTTTTTAAGCCCATATTTGCGACAGATTCGCGATCTATCCAGAAGGTAGGCTTTTCAATTTGCGATAACGTCGCAAGTTCTTCGCGAGTCTGTTGTTCAAGCCGCTTGAATCGTTGAATCGTGCCGGGATCACGTGCCTTCTCTTTGAAACGCTGATACTCAATTACTTTGGCTTTTAAATTTGTAATGCGCCGCTGGGTCAGCTCAAACTCATTCATCTGATTACCGGTGCTACTCGCATTGAGGGCAATATACGCGTCATAGCCTCCTTTGAAGCTCATAACCTTCTGGTCCTTGAGCTCAATGATTCGGTCTACTTTTGCGAGCACATCACGGTCGTGCGTAATCACCACCACTGCTTCTTTGGCGCTTTCCATCCACTGCAAAAACTTGTCTTTCGCGGCGTAGTCCATGTGGTTAGTTGGTTCATCAACAAGCGCGAGGTGCGCTTTAGATAGCATCACTTTCGCCACCTCAATCAGCCGCTTCTGCCCGCCCGATAGCTCACTGAGCTTGCTCATTGCTTTATCTGCAAGCTGAAAGCTCTCCAGCACCTGTGTCACATCATCTTCAATCGTATAGTAGCCAAGATGGTCAAAACGCTCCAGCGCATCGCTGTACTCGTGGATTTTTCGCATATTGTCACCCATTTCAAGCGGATAGGTGTCCATAATATGCTTTAGTTGAGCGTACTCGGGTAAGTCTCGCAGAATGTACTGCATAACCGGCACATCCTCAAAGCCATGATGCTCCTGGCGTGTCGCTATCACACTTACGCCGCGCCCAAGCGTGATCTCACCCTGATAATCCGTATCGTCACCTGTCAGGATGCGAAATAGCGTAGTCTTGCCCTCTCCGTTACGTCCAATGAGTCCGAGCTTCTCGCCATCAGAAACCGTAAATTTCAAATCACGAAACAGGCGCTTATCACCAAAACTCTTTTCCTCAATTGTAACCGTGGCTATCATCAGGGGTCTATTATACGTTACAAAGCCGCTTTTACAGCTTCGGCTAGCTTCGTGCCGATAACGCTGGCCACGTCCTGTTGTGATGCTTGGGCAACACCGCGAACACTACCGAAGGCTTTGATGAGCTTTTTGCGCGTTGCTGGACCAATACCCGGGATATCGTCTAGGCTGCTGGTAACTTGGCGCTGGCGCTTCAATGTCCCGTGATACGTTACGGCAAATCGATGACTTTCATCGCGAATGCGCTGCAGGAGTTTCACGAGGTTACTGTTATGAGGCACATTCACCAGCAAAAATTCCTCGCTTTCAGTCATGAAGCCACCAAGTTTTTGCAAGTATGCTGCATTTATCTGTACATTCGAGCGATCTTTGCTGATAACAATCTGCTCCTCGCGTTTTGCCAGACCGATGAATGACAACTCCGACTGCCCTGCTGCATCACGCGCGCGCAAAGCGGCATCAAGCTGGCCCTTACCACCGTCAATAAGAAAAAGGTCAGGCAAACCCCACGCTTTGGTATTCTTTTCGCTTAGACGCCGCGTAATCGTTTCGTTCATATTATAGAAATCGTTGTTGTGATCTTTTTTGGTTTTGAATTTGCGATACTCGCCTTTGTCACTCACGCCATTTGTGAATACCACCATACTTGCCACAACATCGGTGCCTTGCATGTGCGAGATGTCGTAGCCTTCAATTCTTTTCGGATATTTTTGAAGACTCAGAAGTTCAACGAGCTCACTCAGCGCGTGGTCTTTGCTGATGTCCAAGAACTCTTTATCACTAAAGATGATTTGTTTATTGAGGTTTTGAAGAGCAAACAATTGGTTGCGAGTTTTGGCTGCGGCTTCAAAGTCCTGGGCTTTGGCGGCACGCTTCATATCACGCTCTAGTTCGCGTATAACCTCCGTGCGCTTGCCTTCAATCACGGCCATGAGTTTACGCAAGTTCGTGCGGTAATCTGCAAGGCTCGTGCGACCTTCCTCAAGACCCGGATCGAGTCCTAAATGGTAATGCAGCGTCGCGCGTTTCTGCCCTGCGATTTTGCGTGTTGCGTAGGGGAAGATTTTACGTAGCACCTTCAAAGCAGCCCGTACGCTCACAAGTGAAAAATACGGACCAAAGTATCGAGCGCCGTCATCAAGCGGCCGTCGGGTGGTGCTAACGGTCGGATACTCGCTATCGTAATCAATACGGATATAGCTCATAGCTTTATCGTCGCGCAGCAAAATATTAAAACGTGGCATGTAGCGGCGAATCATTTCCGCCTCTAAAAACAGCGCTTCCATTTCGCTCTCTACAACCATCCAGTCAACGTCTGCAATCTCTGCTACTAGTGCATCGGTCTTCGGGTCACGCCCACGCGATTTCTGAAAATACTGCCGCACGCGATTCTTGAGTACCGCTGCCTTACCCACATAAATAATCTCACCGCCCGCGTCCTTATGAAAATATACACCTGGCACTGCCGGCAATTGCTTCAGCTTGTTTGCTAAATCTTCAGTCATTGCTTCTTATTATAGATCACGCTTTGGCGTAACTTTTTGAGAGTATCCGGTATGAACGCGACTTGAATGCAAGTAGTGTAATAATGAGGCCAACAATACCCGAACCTATGAAGAGCAGCGCCATGCCGCGTACATCACCCGTGCCGAACCATGAGCCAATAGAATCACTCAGTGCGCCGCCCTCTCGCATTGCTGGCAGCACAATAAATTCTGCAATCGGACCAATAGCGAAGGCCATGAGTGGCGTTGAAAGTGATTCAATCGCCTGCGCGAATCCAAATACTCTCCCCTGACGCTTGAGGGGCACAACACGCTGGATAATTGTCTGCTCGACTGCCTCGACAAACGGCACTAAACACATGTAGACAAACATGCCGATGGCCAGGAACAGTATGATCGACTTAACGGGGAAGAAGATACAGATGCTCCACATAATCACATTCGCCACCAAAAGTGTTCTGAGCGGACTCTTCCCAAGCCCACGGGTGGAAACGATGATGCCACCAACAATAAAGCCCGTGCTCAGCACACCCCACAAAATACCCCAAGCTTGCACCGACATAAGCGACAGGCCATACGGATCCATCAATGCCATAAACACTCCGCCGAGCAAGTTGTTAAATGTCGTAAAGAAAATCAGCATAGCAAGCCCTGGCACTACCCGTATTGCCTCGATGCTGCCTGCAATATCAACCTTCTTTGTTGGATCGCCATCATGAACAATCTTCGGCTCAGGGATACGCACAAAGAAAAGATGTAGCGCCGCCAAAAGCATGAGAAAAACTGCAATCGTCAGTGCCCAGCCCATACCAAAGAAGCCGATCGCCAAGCCACTAAACACAGAGGTGATCAGGAAGCTCACACCAGCAACCGTTCCTACCATACCGTTCGCCTTATCGCGCCGGTCTTTTGGTACTAGTATCGTAACAGTGGTGGAAAGTGCGATGTTACGCGCGCTTTCTATAACGCTGCCTGCGAGTATAACGATAATAAAAAGCCAGAACCATGGTGAGGTCAGTGTCAATAGCGACTCCTGCGGTATGAGCAAATACAGCACGCCTGCAACCGCAAAGCTAACCAGAGCAAAATACGTCGCCAGCTGTATGACTCGTTTCTTTTTGTGGTGATCAACGAAGGTACCAAATGGAATGGCCATCACTGAGATAAACAGCATGTATGAGCCGCCGATGATTGCCGTCGCAAGCACGGATCTGGTTTCTAAATATACCCAAAATGTCAGACAAAACCACAAGAAACTCGTCGTAACATTCGCCACCAACGTATTAGCTAGCACATTGTAGAAATACCGCATCGTGCGCCCTGACTGCACGAGTCTCGCAGGGTCTTTGGCTGTTGTAGCAGCTGTCATACTTGTACCGGCGCGGCTTCACGGCAGGCATTGCTATGATAGAGCAAGTCAGGATTTTCTTTGCAATCTTCGCAAATGAGCACCAAGTCATTACAGCTTTTGAGGGCACAGTTTTCATAATTACTTGTTTTGCCGGAGCAATGAATACATTCGCCAATAACTTTTGCATGATCAGAAAATTCCATACCCATGCGGTTATCAAAGATGTAGAGTGAACCCTCCCACAAGCCATCGTCACCGTACTTTTCACCGTATTTCACAATGCCGCCATCCATTTGGTAAACATGCTGAAAGCCGCGGTTTTTCATAAAAGGGCTAAGGATTTCACAGCGGATACCACCGGTGCAGTACGTCACCACGTGCTTATCTTTCATCCAATCGTACTTGCCGCTATCAAGCTCTTTTAGGAAATCACGGCTGGTACGCGTATCTGGTACTACAGCGTTTTTAAAGCGGCCAACTTTTGCCTCGTAGGCGTTGCGGCCATCAAAAAACACTACGTCATCACCATACGTCTGGACAAGTTCATGCACCCGCTCCGGCTTCAAGTGAGTACCGCCGCCGACAACACCCTGCTCGTCCACCTTAAGTTCATCCGGAGCGCCAAATGCCACGATTTCCGGCCTGACCTTCACCTGCAATTTCGGAAAGTCTTCACGGCCGCCATCGCTCCATTTGAACACCGTACCCTTAAAGCCGGCGAACTGTTTGGTTTCTTTGGCGTATTGCTTCAAATCGTCAATAGCACCACCCAGCGTGCCGTTAATGCCATGCTTTGAAATAAGAATTCGCCCTTTCAGATTCAGCTTCTCACACAATGCGCGCTGCCACAGCTTAACCATTTCCGGATCGCTAATCGGCGCAAATTTGTAGTAAAGAATAATTTTCTGCATCAGCGTCCATTTTACACCTTAGCAGCCTCTGTTACAATAAGAGTAAGGTTGATCATATATGGCAGAAAAGCACGACATATCAAGTCGGCGCGGTAGCATGCGCCTTGCATTTAATGACTACATGGCCGAAATACGCAGGCATAAGTTTCTTGCTGTGCCAGGCCTACTATTTCCAGGCATTGGTAACGTGTTTGTAGGCTATGTGCCTGCCCTGATTATCGCGCGTATTATCACTGACTTTGACGGCACGATACCCGGTAGCCTGAATGAGATATTGCCCTACATTCTGGTGCTTGGCGGTGCTTGGCTGTTTGGTGAGATTATCTGGCGAATTGGTTTCTTACTTCAGTCTCGCGCTGCAAAACATTCTATTGAGAATCTGTATACTAATGCCCTGCAGCAGCTCTTGAAACAGGACACTGCGTTCTTCAACGAAAACTTTGCCGGCTCGCTGACACGACGAGCGATGGGTTATGGCCGAAACTTTGAAATGTTCTATGATACGTTAGCCTTCAGTGTATTTGGCGGCACAATTCCGCTCATTTTTGCGCTGGTTATTCTATGGGCTATTTCGCCGCTGCTTGTTTTCGTGTTGCTCGGTATTATTGTGCTGACTATCTTAATAATTGCGCCCATTATCCGGGCACGGCAAAAGCTTGTCCGTGAACGTGAGCTTGCCGGTACTACCATGACCGGGCACGTCGCTGATGTCATTGGTAACATTTCGGCAGTGCAATCGTACGCGCATGAAGCGGAAGAACAAGCACGCCACACTGGCTACGTAAAAACATATAGCAAAACGATGCTTAAGTCTTGGGACTTCCAAACACTGCGCGTTGACACGATTGTGGCGCCGCTCAACGTCATAACAAATGTGGTTGGGCTGACACTCGCCGTACTAGTCAGCGATGATGCGGCAACGATGGCGGCGGTCTTTGTGGCCTTCACCTACTTTAGCCAGGCAACACGTATCATGTTTGACTTCAATCGCACATATCGGAATATTGAAAGCTCGCTTACTGACGCCGGGCAGTTCTGCGAACTAATAGCCAATAAACCCCTCATTACTGAGGCGCCTAACGCAAAGCAAATTGCCATTACGGAAGGGGCTGTAAAGTTTGAAAACGTCAGTTTTGCATATCATGATGCACCCGACCAGCTATTGTTTAAGAACTTAAACTTGGCGATTAATCCCGGTGAACGAGTTGCGCTTGTCGGCCATTCTGGCGGCGGAAAGACGACCATCACAAAATTACTGCAGCGCTTTAACGATGTTACTGACGGTAAGCTCTTGATAGATGGCCAAGACATCCGCGAAGCCACACTGCACTCGCTTCGCAGTCAGATTGCATCAGTGCCACAGGATCCAGCCATGTTCCACCGCAGCGTTATGGAAAACATACGCTATGGACGACTTAATGCCACGGATGAAGAAGTTGTTGCGGCAGCACGCAAGGCGCACGCTCTTGAGTTTATTGAAAAATTGCCAGACGGAATTGATACACTTGTTGGTGAGCGCGGTGTAAAGTTGTCTGGCGGGCAGCGTCAGCGCATTGCCATCGCTCGTGCAATCATCAAAGATGCGCCGATTCTTGTACTTGATGAAGCTACGAGTGCGCTCGATTCAGAAAGCGAAGCACACATACAGAAAGCACTGTGGGAGCTCATGAAAGGCCGCACGGCAATCGTCATTGCCCACCGTTTGAGCACAATTCAGAAAATGGATCGCATTATCGTTTTGGAAAATGGCAAGATTGTCGAAGAAGGCTCGCACAAAGAGCTACTCACCAAAAAAGGCACCTATGCTAAACTTTGGGCGCACCAATCCGGCGGCTTTATTGAAGAGTAGTTATTGCCGAGCCATACTTTGCGGGTATACCCCGCAGGCCACAAGTGCATCGTAGTGTTCTGGCGTTTCGTAGTACATATATTCAGCAATCTTACCGCGCACACCGTCTGCCGGCACAATAGACTGCTCGCTGGCGAACGCGAAAATACGTTCCGCAGCATCCGCTATCTCAGCCTCACTCGTTACCAATAGCTCAATTTCTGAAACGGTGTACGTGCGATCGCTGTCTTTATAGGTCGCTCGGTCCAAATCAATCGTGAAACCGGCCTTCTTATATGTCCGTCGCTGGCTCGTGCAAGTAACAAACGGTACGATCCCCGCGTCTGCCAATGCCGCGATAAGCGACTTTTCTTGCAGCGACAGACCAAGCCGTTCGGCAATTTCAGCATCAGTCGTTATCTCATGATACTGATTCAGCTTATCGTAGCTACCACCAATCGGCACTTTCAGCTCAAAAGACCCGTTGCGACTACGTAGCCACCAACCCTTCTTGGTCACTGACCAATCAGCAGTATCGTAGTAGGTATCTTCAAGCACTTTCTCAGAAAGCAAAGAGGCGCCAGCTAGTAGCCGTGCCTCCTCTTCACTTGAGAGTAAGAACTTTTTCTCTACCTCAATCATGCAGACTACTCCTTCGTTTCTTCGGCGGCTGGAGTTTCGCCTTCACCCGCACCTTCATCTGCAGCTTCAGCTGGAGCTGCTTCTTCAGCATCGCCACCGGCAGCGTCATTTGCGGCAGCCAGCGCGCTTGGCTCAAAGACAGTCGCGAGTACATGCTCCGGTTCTACCTTCAGCTCCACGCCCTTTGGCACAATCAAATCTGCAGCCGTGGCTTGGTCGCCCGCTTCTACCAACTTTTCGGCGTCAAAATATAACGCATCCGGTAGGTCTTTTGGCAGCGCCTCAATCCCAACTGTTTCTGCGTTGTGTAGCACAATCAGACCAGCACGCTCAGCCGGTGTTGATTCATTGCCTTCGGCAAACTTAAAGTGTACCGGTACTTCTGTTTCCAACTTCTCATCAGCATGTACTGCGTTAAAGACTATGTGCGTGATAGTGTTTTTGCGCGGATCAAGCGAAACATCTTTAATAATGGCACTGTATGATTTGCCCGCGACATCAAGTGCCACGATGTGGTGCTTTCCTGCTTTGCTAAACGTTTTTTGGACGCTGTTGTATTCACCTTGCACAACCAGCGAATCCTTACCGTGGTCATGCACCACTGCCGGTACTTGGCCTGAAAGGCGTAGACCGCGCAGGCGCTTACCCACAACTTCCCTTTTATCTAATTGCAATGTAATGGTATCTTGTGACATGCGTTCCTCCTTCTGGACACTTGAATAGTGCCGACCTTATTAACATCCCACTACATCTAGTATAACAGAAGCGCCTTCATGCCTGGACGTACGTTAGCAAAACGAGTAAGCTAGTGAGGTATGTTTGAAACATTTGGCCTGTTTGGGATTGATCCGGAAGCAATTGCGCAAGCAGGTATTTGGCTAATTGCACTGATTATTTTTGCAGAATCTGGCCTTTTAATTGGCTTTTTCCTGCCTGGTGACACGCTGTTGATTGCAGCAGGTATTATGGCAGCTACCGGCGCGCTCTCCATCGAATGGACCATTATCGGTATCGCACTTGCAGCTATTATTGGCGACAACGTTGGCTATACTATTGGTAAATACTCCGGCAAAAAACTGTTTACCAAAAAGGACGGTATTCTTTTCCGACATGAGTACGTTGAGCGCGCTCAGGCTTTTTACGACAAGCACGGTGGTAAAACAATTATCCTCGCTCGTTTCGTCCCGATTGTGCGCACGTTCGCACCTATGGTTGCAGGTATTGGCAAAATGCCACGTAAGAGTTTCTTTTTCTATAATGTCATCGGGGCAGTCATTTGGGCGACGAGCCTACCACTACTTGGTTACTGGCTTGGCAGCCGTATACCGTGGATTGGCGATGCACTCGAGTATGCTATTATCGCGGTTATTGTTCTCTCGCTCATGCCCGCGGTCTATCACATTGCCACGAGCAAAAAATCACGCGGTATGGTCGCTGACCGACTCCGTACGATTTTTCGCCTTAAGAATCGCAGCGGCGACACCCCACCGACCGAGTAGCATCTCTTGTGTTTTTGACGAACTAAGACGCCACAGCAACTCTGCTTCACTGTGGTGCTCGGGTAGACTTGCACCGTGAAGCCCAAGGTTTATACGCCGCCAGTGCCTCCATTCTTCGCCCTTCCAGTGAAGTAGTTTGGGTGCTGGGCTGCGCTCCTCTCTCGCTATGCCACGAAGAATAGAATTAAAGATTGCCGTTGGGTGCTTCCCATACTCAAGATTGATATCCGCAGCAACGGCAATCACCCCAAGTTTAAAATTACGTTCTAGTATGCCCCGGGTTTCTTCAATCGAATCGGCTAGCTGAATTATTTCCCGCCCAAACTCCTTCGTACAATCTTCGATAATAAAAGAATCGAGGTACGAAGGATACGGATATTGAATATCTTGCTCAGAGGGGCTCATGGGTAACTTCCACTTTATGCTCTACGTCGCCATAAAACCAAATAAGCTTGTTCTATGGTCTATCTTTTTATTATAGCATGCTTTTCAAGAATTTACCAGTATAGCTATCCCTGAGCTTGGCAATCTGCTCTGGCGTACCAGTACCGATAATACGGCCACCCCCCGCGCCACCTTCCGGCCCCATATCAATCACGTGGTCCGCCGATTTAATTACATCTAAATTGTGCTCAATTATGACCATGCTGTTGCCCGTATCTACCAATGCATGCAGCACATCAAGCAGCTTTGCAACGTCTGCCATGTGCAGGCCAGTTGTTGGTTCATCAAGAATATACAGCGTGCGGCCAGTTGGTCGGCGTGATAATTCACTCGCCAGCTTCACGCGTTGCGCCTCACCACCTGAGAGCTGTGTTGCGGGCTGGCCGAGCGTAATATAACCTAGACCAACGTCAACCATTGTCTGCAACTTACGGGCAATTGCCGGAATGTTCCCGAAGAACTCCAGTGCTTGCTCGCACGTCATGCTGAGCACATCACTAATCGTCTTCCCCTTGTAGTGAATTTCGAGCGCTTCACGGTTGTAGCGTTGGCCATGACAAACCTCACAAGGCACGTAGACATCAGGTAGGAAATGCATCTCTATCTTGATAATGCCGTCGCCTGCACAGTTTTCACAGCGCCCGCCCTTAACGTTAAAGCTGAAGCGTCCCGGGCCGTAGCCGCGCAGTTTTGATTCAGGGGTACTGGCGAACAATTCACGGATTGGTGTAAATAACCCGGTATACGTCGCCGGATTCGAGCGCGGCGTTCGACCAATCGGCGATTGGTCAATTACAATTACTTTATCGAGTAGCTTAATGCCCTCAATGTCGTCATGCTTACCTGGTACGGTGTTAGCACGCATCAGCCGCGCTTGCAGCTCCTTGGCCAGAATATCGTTAATCAAACTCGACTTACCAGAACCGGACACACCACTGACAACGACGAGCTTACTGAGCGGAATTTCCACATCAACACCCTGCAAATTATGCTCGCGGGCATTTTTGATAATCAACGACTTGCCGTTACCTGCTCGTCGCTTCTTGGGCGCTTTAATTGTAAGTTTGCCGCTTAAATATTGTCCTGTAACACTTTTAGGATCAGCAGCTACCTCGCTCGGTATACCAGCCGCAACCACACGCCCACCATGAATACCCGCACCCGGGCCAATATCTACCAAGTAGTCAGCGGTACGGATAGTATCCTCGTCGTGCTCAACGACTATAACGGTATTACCCAAATCTCGAAGGTGTTTCAGCGTTTTAATAAGTCGCTCATTGTCGCGTTGGTGCAGACCGATGCTTGGTTCATCAAGCACGTACAAAACACCCTGCAAGCCCGAACCAATTTGCGTTGCAAGCCGAATACGCTGCGCCTCACCGCCAGATAATGTGTTAGCACTGCGCAAAAGTGTCAGATAATTCAAACCAACGTCTTGCAAAAAGCTCAGTCGCGCACGGATTTCCTTCACAATCTGATGCGCAATACCTTGTTCTTGGTCGCTCAGCCGCAGCTCATCAAACCAGCCAAGCGCTTCATCAATCGACAAACTACTAATATCCATGATTGACTTACCGTGCACCAGCACCGCCAGCACTTCCGGCTTGAGGCGCATACCTTCACACGCGTAGCATGGCCGCTCTTGCATGAAGCGCTCTATATCAGTACGCATAAAATCACTGTCAGTTTCTTTATGGCGTCGTTCCAGATTTGGAATTACGCCCTCATATGTCGTGTCAAACACCCGGCCACTACCCAGACTGATGGTATAGATTTCTTTGCCAGTGCCATAGAGCAGTTTGTGAAGCTGCTCCTTTGTTAGTTCACTCGTTGGTACGTGCAAGCTAAAGCCGAAGCGATCGGCCACTGCTTGCATCTTCTTCATATACCACGCATCAGCATTGATGCGGTTAAATGGACGAATCGCCCCTTCGGCAATAGTCAAGCGGCCATTTGGTACCACCAGTTCAGGATCTACCTCAAGCCGTGAGCCAAGCCCAGTGCACACCGGACACGCACCTTGCGGGCTGTTAAAGCTGAACGTGCGTGGCTCTAACTCTGGTATAGAAACTTCAGGATGCTCAGGACACGCATACGCCAGAGAAAACTCCAGCTCCTCGTTCGTGTCAGCATTCACAACCCGAATTCGTCCATCGCCAACTTCAAGCGCTTGCTCAACACTTTGCGCCAGCCGTGTTCTGTTGGTTTCGTCATTAGTCAGGCGGTCGGCAACGATTTCAATGGTGTGCTTGTAGTTCTTATCAAGCGTCGGGAACTCATCAAGCGCATAAATGACACCGTCTACACGGGCACGGGCAAACCCGGCGCGACTATATTGTTCGGGTATATGCTCAAACGCACCTTTTTTAGCGGTCACGATTGGAGCAAGTATCAGTAGGCGTGCTCCGACGGGTAGCGCTGTTACTTGGTTCACAATCGCATCAGTTGTTTGGCGCGCTACCGCGCGGCCGCAAACCGGACAATGCGGCACGCCAATACGCGCGTAGAACAAACGGAGATAGTCATAAATTTCAGTCACGGTCGCAACCGTTGAACGCGGGTTACGGCTGGTGGACTTTTGGTCAATCGAGATTGCCGGTGATAGACCATCAATCTGATCAACATCAGGCTTTTCCATTAAGCCTAAGAATTGCCGAGCATATGAACTCAGCGACTCTACATAGCGGCGCTGGCCCTCGGCATAGATTGTGTCAAATGCCAGCGACGATTTACCAGAACCAGACAAGCCAGTAATCACCACTAGCTTATTCCGCGGCAGCTTAACATCAACATTTTTGAGGTTGTGCTCGCGCGCACCTTTAACAACTATGTACTCACTCATCAGTCAATAGATTATACGCCTCTTGTCAGAGAATTTCTAGCTGCCGTAGCCATGTCTCGGTTGAATCTGGGAACGAATGGCACGTAAGGTTCGCCGCGACAGTTGTGCGGGATTCCAGGTCGTGACAGACGAATCTTGTATCTTGTTACCGCGCCGAGCATTTCGAGTCTGCTCGCGCACCTGGTTAAGGTCGATAGGATGTGCGTTTGCCGTATGAGCAATCTGGATAGGTCGCTCGCCCAGCTCCGGGAACGCCTCTGGCAATAAACCCCACTGCTCAATTGGTACATGCAGAATCGCTTTGCCATTGCGGTATGTTACAGTAACTCGCTCATCATGCATATGCACAAAGTCTGGTGAGATTGCCTCAATTTCACGCACAACTGACTCGGGGATAATATGGTCAATACCAAGCAGTGGAAGATACCGATCAACTTCCGTAAGCTCTGTCATGTGATGCGGCAGAAGTGCGGCTACTTCTTGCACAATATCATCAATGAAGCTCTCTACGCCCAGTTCTTCGCGGGTACGGCTTTGGAGTTCATGGAGCTTCCTAATTGTAGGGTAAATCCGACGCCGCATCGGATACTCACCAAGTGGTAAGCGTTCGTGCGTTAAGAGCGCACGTACTAGAAATTGATTAAGCTCATCAGACGGTTTGGCGGGTTCTTTTTTGTATCGGTCAAGCCACATGTCGTCAAAATACAGTTGCGCCTTTGCGATTATCGTGCCGGAGTGATAATCAAAACTAAAACCCGTCTGACGGAATTCACACCGATCAGGTGCATACCTAAGCAGCAGTGAATCAGTTGGTATCTCAGTTGCGCCGTTAATCATTTGTTTTGTATTAAATGTCTTGTACCCTGTCGTGACCAAATTAAATGATTGGCCAATCAATAACTTAGCCCCTTTACGGATAACTGAGTCCTCTCGAGGGGAACGCCGCCCTCTATTTGCATCAACATAGTTACCCGAACGCGTGCGTATAAAGACCCCCTCTGCACCCGGAAGCATAGATAGCAAAATTTTCTTGCGCTGCGATTCCGTTGGCTTTGTAATGTGGTGCATCTGCAAACCCTCTGATTCGCATATGTCCTCAAATTTCATGCACGCTTTGTAGAATTTACGATCAACAATATCGTGACGGCTCAGCTCAGCTTCTGACATACCAAGCGCTGCGATAAAAACATCCAGCTGTGCAAGTGCATCAGAATCACGCTCTCGCGTTAAGTCTCGCCAACGCGGCTCGTTGATATCAAGGGTTCGGGTGATGCCGCTGTTCTGTCGTACGGCCGCTAGCGCCGCAACCTGCAGACTAACCGCATTACCGTACTGACGTGCTTCAATCACCATCCGCGCGAGCGAAGGGTCAAGCGATAGATATCCCATTTCCTCGCCAAGTTCTGTAATGCTGCCATCTACGGCTAACGCGCCGATTCGTTGCAGCTGGAGCTCAGCACGATCAAGCTGGGCTTTTTCCGGCCGGTTAAAATACACCAGCGTATGCGGATTGACACCCGCTTGCCTCAGACGCAATACATGATCTTCAAGACGTGTCATCTGGATTTCCGGCTTATCGTACTGCGCCATTTTTTCTGGCGGCGGCAATGCCGGATATCCCTCAAGCTGAGCCACAGTATACGTGCCGGGCTTTGTGCGACCTACGCGACCTTTGCGCTGATCACGCGTTGCCCACGGCGCCGGTACAATGTCGAGTGTATCCGTACCATGCATAGCGTGGCCAAGCCGGCTCCAGCCAGAGTCAACCACTGCGTCCATGTCATCAATCGTCAGGCTTGTTTTCGCAATATCTGTCGCAACCACCAACTTCGGTACATCGTAGTGCCTAAAAATACGTGACTGTTCAGCCAGTGACTGTTCTCCGTGCGCCGCAAGCAGTCGCACCGGACGATTCATTCGACGGCTTACTTCTGCAAGCGTTGCCTCAACCTCCGGCTTGCCCGGCACAAACGCTAACGTATTACGTTGCTTATCAAGCCGCTCAACAATCGCATCAACAAAACCGCCGCTTTCATACGTCTCAACTGGATACATGCGACCTGGTACACGGATAATCGGCGCAGGCTTGCCGTGACTGTCAGCAAAGAAATACGCCAACGCTTCTGAGTCCATGGTAGCGCTTGAAATCACCGCTCGAAAATGCGGGTTTTGTCGCATCGCAATATGCGAAGCTGCGAGTAGGAGTTCTTGATTTTTACCCATCTCGTGCGCTTCATCCAGAATCAAGAGATGATCCTTACGTTCCAACAAGCGGTTAAACAATACCCACTGCAGCGCTAATCCATCAGTCGCAATGGTAATTTTAGTATCTGATGTCGTGTTGCCATATTCTGCCGTACGGTATCCAGTTATAGCCGCGGAACGCTCGCCACGGACAGCAACGATCTCCTCAGAAATTCGCTCAGAAATAGAACGAGCCGCGGCAATGCGCGGCTGCGTATTAGTGATACTCCGAAATCCCGTGTCAAATGCATACTGTGCAAGTTGCGTGCTTTTACCAGATCCCGTCTGTCCTTCAACCACCACAACTTGATTATGTGCAATCGCATCTTCAATCTCCGTACGATGCGCAGCTATCGGCAAATCTGGATTGCCCAATTCATAGTCGGCATATCCAGCACTGTACATAGAGCCGTTCGGTTCGCGCGGCGCAGTATTCTCAAACTGCGGCACGCGAATACTCATAGCATCATTCCTTTGTTTTTGTGCTGGTGTTTCGCATTTTTCATAACCAACCATTCGCCAAATACATTTGACGTACCCTCAAATACCTATTAACCATAATATATACCACAACCAGAATGCTGGCTATTATAAAGTGGTGTAAAAAACGCAACTCGTGTTATTTTGTTACAATACCTCCATGGGAAAGATTAAAAATGCCTGGTGGAAAGTACCAAAAGTTATCCGTAAGCCGCTGGTCTTTATTGTTGGCTTTGCGGTAGTCGGCGCGGGCTTAATCATGTTAATCACCCCTGGTCCGGGTTGGGCTGGTATATTTGTAGGCTTTGCTATTTTGGCAACTGAATTTGCGTTTGCCGAACGCGTGCGAGATGAACTAGTTAAGTACCTGAAAGTCATTATGGAACACCTTAAAGAGTGGTGGCAATCATTCAAAACCAAGTTTACGCACAAACATAAGCGTAAATAAACATATTTGACTATATTGCAAAATAGTTATTTCTATGCTAGACTTTTATGCAAAGTTACAGAGCACGCTCGTCGGGCGTGTGGGAGGCACATATGCAAGAACTACTGGTTTTGGGCTTAGTTCCAGGCACTGACATTCAAATCACCTTCACGATGTGGTTGGCCGCGGGCTATACGCTGATATTGCTCTTTGGCATCATCTACATTATGCGCAGCAGCTTTGTGCGCGAGCTCCTGATTACTCTTGTTGTTGTGCATCGTTTACGCCGTTTACAGAATCTCCGCTAAAGCTCGGGCATAATACTTTGGCCGTATAGTTGCAGCTCCTCAAGGAGATATTGCTGCTCCGACGTCAAGTCTGCTTTGTCTGCTAGTTCGCCTAGTCGCGCAAAATAACGCGCCAAACGCGATTGTTCACCGCCATCAAAGAGTATTCGTTTGCAGTGCGCCTCCCACACCTGACGTTCATCATCTGTCAGCTGTTTTGAATAATTACGCGCTTTGTACAATGGCACAAGTGCCTGCAGGCGCAAATCACCAAATTGTTCCGCAAAATCACCTATTTCCTCTGGCGCTGCAGCACGTAGTGCGCGCTCAAGTGTACGATCCGCATCGCTGAAGAAGCCGTCGTAGAGCTGGGCATCGACTTCTTTCGGTTCCGCTAAGAAAGATGTTTGCTGCTGCTCTTCCAGTAGTTCCGCAGCAGCGAGTAGCCGCTCCGTAAACTCTGGCATACTCGTAAGCACATGAAGATGCGTGTTAATGACAGAAGTATTGAGCTTCAAACGCTCTTGGTTTTCTAGTGTCAAAACACTCAGTGGTGCAACAGCCGGGCATTTGTTGAACTGCAATAGTTTCACAGGTAAGCGCGGCTCTTCGGCATCTCGCTTCCAGCGCCAGGCTTCGGCTAATTGCTCAGCCGTATAGTTCTTGTACGCAGCCGGATCATGCCGCAAGTCATAGACAAACACACCCTGCTTCTTTGGATGAGGCGCCAGTGGTATAACCACGGTTGTTTTTTCAAAAGCACCGTCATATTGCCCACTGGTATACACAAACGGTTTGCCTGCGGTAGCTAGTGCGGCAACCTTCTTTTTATCCCGAGCATCCAGCAGATAGTCAAAGAGCTTTGGCTGCTTTTGCTTAATAAGCCTTGCGACCGCAATTGACGCCTCGACATCCGCCAGTGCATCGTGCGCATCTTGGTGATCGATATTATTCACAGCCGTTAAGAGCTCTAGGCGATTTGACGGCTTACCATCCGGCGCAAAGGGCCAGTTAATGCCCTCTGGTCTCAATGCGCGGGTCATCCGTACTACATCGAGCAAATCCCACTTGCTACGGCCATCTTGCCACTGCCACTCATACGGATCGTAGAAATTACGGTAATGTAGATAGCGCATAAACTCATCATCAAACCGCACCGTATTAAAGCCGGTGAAAATCGTCCCGGGCGTCGCTACTTCATCTGTAAAAAGTTTTAAAAATTCTGCTTCGGTTATACCTTCAGTAATGGTTTTTTGCGGCGTAATGCCGGTTATCATAATTGCATCAGGATCTGGCACCACATCAGGCGTTAGCTTAATAAGCACATTAACCGGCTCACCGATTGGCTTCAGCTCCATGTCGGTTCGTTGCCCGGCGAATTGCATAATGCGGCTACTGCGCGGGTTTATTCCGCTTGTTTCCAGGTCGTAGAAAAAGAATGTCTTTTGCATCAGTCCTACCAGTGTAACAAAAAACACACCTGACGGTGTGTTCACTTTACGATTCGCATAAAGATCACGTGTGGCTAAAACTCAAACGTGCCTTTTCCGGCGATGGTCACAGTATCACCCGGCTCTATGCCTTCGCGGCGCAAACCGTGCATGATCCCCATCTTCTTCATAATATCGCGAAGTCGCACTATGCTGTCAGGGTTGTTAAAGTCTGTGCGCACTGCAAATCGTTCAATTTTCTTCCCGCGTACCACATAGACATTACCTTCTTTGCCCACGCGCCACGCATCGACATCCGTCTTGAGTGTCAATACTGGCAAGCCAGCAGTTTCGTCCTCGGGCTCAGCTTCAGCTCGCTTTTTCTTCTCAGCCTGCAGTACGTCTTTAACCGCAAAAAGTAGCTCTTTCATGCCCTGGTGTGCCTGCGCAGAAATGGTAAACACCGGCGTACCCTTTGGCACGACAGCCATGAGCTGGTCCTTTAAATCGGCAACGATTTCATCGTCTAATCCTTCGACTTTATTGAGCGCCACGACTTGTGGCTTCTGTGAAATATCTACTTTTTTATACGCCGCTAGCTCATCCTGAATCGTTTTGTACGCGAGTACGACGTCGTCGTTATACGCGTCAATCAGATGAACGAGCACGAGCGTACGCTCAACATGACGCAGAAACTCATCCCCAAGTCCCTTACCTTCAGCTGCACCGGCAATTAAACCAGGAATATCAGCCATGAGCACACTCGTATCTTTATCTAGCGTCACCACGCCAAGATTCGGCGTCAGTGTGGTAAACGGATAGTCAGCAATCTCCGGTTTTGCGTTACTGACCACACTAATGAGAGTCGACTTACCCGCATTAGGTAAGCCCACTAAGCCAACATCAGCAATCAGCTTCAGCTCTAGACTCACTTGCACTATCTCGCCTGGTTCGCCCTTTTCGGCAACACGTGGCGTCTGGCGGGTACTACTAATGAAATGGGCGTTACCATAGCCGCCTTGGCCACCACGAGCAATAATAGCCTGTTGTCCGTCCTGCGTAAGGTCAGCTAGCATAGCGCCTGTTTCTTGATCAGTTACGACCGTACCGACTGGCACGGGGACTATCAAATCAGGTGCGCTCTTGCCATGTTTTTTGCGCTTATCACCGGGTTCACCGGGTTCTGCAGCCAGCTCCTTTTTATAACGAAACGCTGCCAACGTATTCTGATTACGACTCGCTTCAAAAATCACGTGGCCACCGTGGCCACCGTCACCGCCATCAGGACCGCCCTTGTCAACAAACTTTTCACGCCGGAAGTTTACGCGGCCATTACCACCGTCACCAGCTTTGATGAGAATATCTGCCTTATCGATAAAATGCATATATTTACATTATATCATAAATATGTCAAAACTAGTAGATATAGGCACCCTTGAATGACGCGGCGCGCTCTTTAGAATACACTTGCGTGCGCTGGCTATAACGTCCGCTATAGTTCATTTCAGATATAAGCAGGCTGCCGTCTGCATATACATCTTCAACAAACACGACATGTCCTGGGTTCGACTTGTTTGTTACTAATGCGGCGTATTTGACCTTAGCACGGTCTGTAGCACTGTCAGGGTTATAACTACCAACTTCAAGACCATACATTGGAGCATTCCTAACCCATGGTCCGGCATTTCCTAAGCGTGTTGGAAGTTGCTTACCAACAGCTATACGCCTGTTCGCTACGTGCCATGTACAGTAACCTGGGTCATAACCATTACCGACGCCAAATGCGTACGAGCTGTAGGTAACAACTGGTGCGGGCTGCTTACCGTCAGGAATGACAATCCGCTGACCTGTAGCAAGCCCTGAAATTTCCGCATCATTAAACGCAATGATTCGCTGTTCATTGGCTTGATATCGTGCAGCGAGTGAACTTGGTGTATCGCCTTGTTTAACAGTGTAAATGATGCCGGAGACGGGAGGAACGACGAGGGTAATACCTGCGCTTAATCGATCACCGCTCAGGCCATTTGACCACCGCAAACTCTCTGAAGTAATACCAAACTTAGCAGCTACGGAACCAACCGTATCGCCGGGCTGCACTTTGTACTCCTGAATATCCGCAACAGATTTCAATGATGTTGCTACGACCTGAGGCTTCGCTGCTACAGCGGCGTCCACGGTAACATTTTTGAGGCTTTGCACGCTGTCTGCTTGGTTCATTACAGCAATTGCTTCCGCCAGACCCGTCGCACGAGCAACACTCAAAGCGACGTCAGATGAAGACAGTTGATCTAGTGGCGCAACCGTCTCGCTGCCTATTGAAGCGGTTGAAAGCGAGAGCGCCTGGTTGTTTGTGCGAGCCGAATGCACCAAAAAACCGGCAACCACACCCATAAAGGCGAGATTTACCGCTATGAGACTATACCGAACTAAGCGCCGTTTAGCGCGCTTCGTACCTGCAAATCTTCGACTGAGTCTTTTATAGAGCCGCACAGTTTGCGCGGATGAAATACCGAGATAACTTTCACGGGTAGATGTATTACTAATACAAATCTCCGGGCTCCCTAGGGAGCCGAGCCTTAGCTGGTTCTTATTTATATTTCAGGAAATTCGACCTTTCCTGCTTTTCTTGTATGTAATAAACAGCTCTAAGGCGCACCGATTGTAACAGATACCGATAGGGTTCCCTTACAATTAGGTACCGTGAAAGTATAGCAAATTATACCGTTTATGCCAAATCTTCGGCTGGTCACACAAACTACTGGCAACCAACGCCAAACTCAGCAATTTTAGCCTCATGCTCTGCAAGCGTGTTTGAAAAGCGCGTTACACAGTCATTGCCAGCTACAAAGTAAAGATATGTAGTGCCGGCTGGGTTAGCGACCGCCTGTATTGCGGTGCGCTCTGCAGTAGCAATCGGTGTTGGTGGCAGCCCCTTATGCATACGCGTGTTATAGGGTGAATCAAAATTCACTGCAAAGTTAGCCTCACCTGATTGCCCCGCCATAATCGACCCATACTCATCCGAAGCATCGGTCGCGAGTGGCATATCAATTTTTAAGCGATTCAAAAATACCTGCGCCGCAATCGCACGATCCTGTGCGCCCGGAACCTCTCTCTCTACGATAGAAGCCAGGATTAGCCCTTGATAGACTGTCAAACCTTGGCGCGCAAAGGCTGCGCGCACATCTGGCGTTAACTGCTTTTGCATCTCATCGAGTGATTTGCGCACAATCTGCTCTGGGGTTGTGTTATTGTCTCTTTGGAACGAATCCGGGTACAAAAGCCCTTCAAGCGTTGACACGCTAGCTGGCACGTCAGCCAAAACAACGTGATCTTTATACAGCGCTATATCAAAAGCCTCCTCAACAGCATTCTTTTCAAAGCCGCTATCAATAAACGCTTGTTTAATTTGATCTATACGCCTGCCCGGCACAATTGTAATAAGATTCGTGGTGACTTCCCCCTTTGTTAAGATAGATACAATTTCAGGCACCCCCAAGCTGCCTTGCAGTTCGTATGTTCCTGCCTGTATTTTATCGCCTGCCTCTTTACTGCGGACATACCAGCTAAAAACCGCCTCGCTTCGAATCAACTCTTTTTCCTTTAAAACCGCGGCGATTTCAGATACCGAGGCGCCACGCTCGACAGTTACCATTGCAGAATTCGTCGTACCAACTGGCTGTAGATTATGTTCGTAATACATGCGTACCCCTATAATCGCCGCCACAAGCAGTACTAGGACCGCAAGCGCGCCGAATAGTAACGGACGGGACCAGGCAGGGCCAGATTGCTGTAAACGGTACCGCTTAGAGAACATGACGTCCCTCTTTCGATTGCAAAAAATCTTCCAATATATACACTGCTGAGAGCATATCAACGTCTTCTTTTGTAAACTGCTTGCCGCGTGCCGCGAGCTCAGACTCCGCCTTCACCGATGTCAGAGCTTCGTCAATGAAATGAATAGGCACTGTTTTATCTAGACTGCCCCGTATTGCTTCGGCAATCTGACGCACATACACTGTCTGTGCTGTATCCTCACCATTCAGGTTGCGCGGTAGACCAACCACCACAGCAACAGCCCCATGCTCGGCCACGAGCCGAGCTATATCATCGGCTAGTGTCTCTGGTGGCAATGTTGTTAAGGTGGTTGCCATACGGACATCGGTGCGAGCCTTGGCTACGCCCGTACGCCGCGTACCGATATCAAGTGCAAGGATTGAGCCAATTGCCGGTTCCATATGCCGCCTAGTTTTCGAATTTTACAGTTATTTTATCGACATTCTTCGGCACTGCAGACACCCAGAACGGGCTGTATGTTACTTCGACGTCAACCACACCTGGATACTCCATTAGTGATTCACGGACAGAATTACCCTTTTTCCCGGCTGCTGATTCTTTGATTTGTTGCTCATCTAACTCTGGACCAACGGTAGTAGTCACGCGCATACTGACGACAACGAGCTGTGAATCATTCTGCTGGTTCTGCAAGCCAAACGTTGCGGTGTCAATACCAGTATTCAGTATGGTCTGACGTTCAGTGTCGATATCTTCACCAACAACCCCCGCAACAAGCTGCTCGAGATCAGTACGCTTCACGCCCATCATGTTGTATGTCACTTTTTGGGTCACGGTTACAGTATCTGCCTGATCACCAGCCTTGGCGCTACTGGTAACTTCCGGTGCTGTCTTATTTAAGCTTTCACTTATTACAAGGAGGCCTTGACTTTCCAGATTGTCTTCAAGCTCCTGCACTACAGCCTCGTCATTTGCAGCCGCCAGCTGCTCTGCCGCCTTATCGATATCTGACTGCGCTACAACTTTGACGATATTATCAGTCCCGCCACTCGCGGAGCCCGTGCCGGTCGCATTACTATTACCCGCGACGCTGAATGTCGCATTGCTTACGTTAAAGTCGCTTCCTCCTGTTTGCGCAACAATATCAACGGACTGAGTCCTGAATCTAAACGAGCTACCACAGCCAGACCCAGGGCTATAAGAAAAATTACCTCTTTCTTGAGTTATGTACGTCTTTCCCCCCGTACTAACCCCTGTACCTGCCGGTATATCACTCACTTGGCCTGGTGAGCTAGCACAAATTGTCAGTACAACTGATCCTTCTGCCTTTTCACCGCGGTTTTGTGTGCCGGTTGCCGGGACTTGCTGTGAAGTCGTTTTGACGGACTGCACACGAATTGCAGGTACAATTGCCTCATCAACATTCACTTGAGTAGCTGTGGCGTCGAGTCTTAGGTCAACAGTGTTTTGAATATCCTCGCCGTCCGTCTTTATAACAATAGTCGCCTTAGGCAACACAACTGTCGCCAGAATCCAGCCACCGATCAGTAATATCAATCCCAAAATACCCAGAACAATCCAAAGACGGAACTTATTAAAGTTTGGTACTTTAAGTTTCTTATTTTTACCCTGCTTGGTTTTGGTTGTCTTCTTATTCGTGCTTGTCACAACCGTCTCATCCGGCAAGTCATCAAGCTCAATCGTGTCGTCAATACCAGCCAGCTGCCCGATTGGCTGCTCGGCATGATCTGCCGGGTCAAAGTCTGCAGTCACCACCGCCGCACCTACAATTGCCGCGCCCGCCAGTGAAACTGCTTCTTCAGGTTCTTCAATGGTTTCTACATCTTCGGCAGGTGCTGCTGGTGTCGTAGGAACTACTGGTTTCGACTGAGCCGTCTTAGCAACATAAAGTCCAACGCTGCCTGCCAGCGGTAATAGCCCTGCTTCGCTCGTGATAAGCACCACATTCTTGCCCGCTTCGTCACCAGAGCGCTTCAATAGCTTCATGTTCACAACGCTCTGTAGCACTGTTGAGCGCTTCGGTAATACTAGAGCCACGATCTTATGCGGCGACTCAACGACTTTATCAATAATCGCCGTAATTTCATCATCTACATCAATATAAACGACATCTTTAGTCGCCGCGGCAGAAACCCGAGTTGTCTTAGCTTTGGCGCTCATACCCGTAATATCCTATCAATCTTTTCCTTAATGCCTTCATTTATGCCGCCCTTGTACGCCAGTGTATCCAGACCAACGCGGAGCAGACCCATAGCCGTAATAAAGGTGTGGTCACTGACGCGGCCAGTCCGATCAACAATACCCACCACATCTTCCGGCCGGATATGTTGCACAACTGGCTTGCGCGTAAACGGCAAGTTCGTATACCAGTTCGTTTCGGTCAGCTGGTCTACGAGCATACCAAGGCTTGAACCGCCGCCGCAAAGAAGAATCTTATTCGGCAGATGGTCTAGCTTCGTAAACTCGCCAAGCGCTACTTCCACGCCCGCGCCCCAAACATTCAGGGTTTTACGCAGTGCGCCTTCAATTGTTTTCACTTTGGTCTTTGGTGCTTTCGTCTCAAGACCAAGCTTCAATTCCTCTGCCATGTCAAAATCAACACCCAGTTCACGCTCAATTGACCGAGTGTACGCCCGTCCGCCGATACCGAACATCTTTGTGCCCTGCACACCGCCATCATGTACTACCGCAATGTCAGTCGTACCACCGCCGATATCCATTAAGATGGCACTCATGTTAGTGTCAGTATTGTCGCCCAGCACTGAGCGCGAGACGGCAAACGGCTCGGCCGCCACTGCCAGGAGCTCTAGGTCAAGTTGCTGCGCCGTGCGCTCAATCGCCCCGATGTGTATCAGCGGTGCAAACGCCGTATACAGCTGCACTACTATGTCACGCCCCTGGAAGCCTATAGGATTCGTCACTGTGTAACCGTCTATCTCTATGCCCACAAGCGCGCTGTTAACCAGCCGAACTTCTACATCCTTGCCGCCAAGCTCCCAGGCCAGCTGCTGCTTAGCTTTGGTTTCGGCGCGTTCTTGCACCACTCTGATGATGTGCTCAAGTTCCGCCATGTCCAACGGCTTATCTGTTGTTTTGCGGGTCACGCGCACAGTCGTCGTTGTGCCCTTAACCAGCTCACCAGCGATACCAACAATCGCCGTACGCACCGTTACGCCAGCTTGCTCTTCAGCCTGTGCCAGCGCTCGGTCACAGTTCTCAGTTACAGCAGAAATATCCGAAATTGCGCCAGCCTGCATATCGCCAAGCCCTTGGTGCGCGCGGCCAACGCCAATAATATCAATACCGTCATCAGTAACTTGCCCGATGAGCGCTTTGACAAATTCCGTACCAATATCAAGAGCTACAAGATACTGCGGCTCCGCTGTCTTGCCTTTGCTAGCTTTACTAAGCACACTAGAGCTAAGGTCTTTTAGTTTACCAAGCATATACACTTTATTTTACCATACCAAAGCCCTATCAAAACTTGATATACTTGATTTTTACTTGCATTTTGTGTTATAATATAAATATATGGCTCATTTCGAGAACCAACCAATTGATCCAGTCGTTGAATACCTTATACCTGATGTTGAAGAACAGGTTAATCTGCGACAAACGCATATCTTTGCTAAGCAAATTGCCAGTATCAATGTAGCTGGCTACAGAGACCCTTCATATCCCCGCCCAGATTCTGTGGATGCGCTAGAACTACGTGCTCGACGTCATCAAGATGTAGAAGATTTTGGTGATTTTCTGCATCTAAACGCATTTCTGAGCGTTGACCCAGAGACTACTTCGTATCGCCCCGGAAAAATTATTGAGGCAGTTTGGAAGAATGGTGTAATTAGGCATGTTGAGCACAAAATTCCTGGCCGCTCTTTCTATGAAGTACGCGGATTTAATCGGCGTTACAACGACGATGGCATGCCACTGAGCGACAAAGAGGCAAATCTAGTAACGGAAGGGTTTCAGTTGCCGCATCTGAGCTACGACCAAGAGGTTGAAACCGCAATTATTGGTCTGTCAAAAAGATCCCAATGGCTGCACTATAGCCGTAAACGTGAAGTGCCAGCGGACCCCCGCACGACCGTTACGTTTACGCACAGTGCCTTAATGCAGAAAGATTCTCGCGGTAAGTTTGAAATTGCACAGGATCTCGCAGTGGAAGTTGAGCGTATTGCATTCAATGGTGTTTTTCTAGCAGCCGAGAGAAAGCGCGATTTGTTGACGTTTCGTCGTAATGATCAAGATAAGAAAGATCAGGGCTGGCGCTTTATAGCACAGTACGACAGCGTACCCTCACCAGATAATTCTAGAAGGAATAATGAGTTACGAGTTCCATCCCCTGACGTCCTTGATCTAGTCCTACGAACAATTGTTGAGTCTGAATAAGAGTCAAAGGTACTATACAAGTATCGCTTTAAATACGGCGGACATGTCCTTCGTTGCTGTAGCGAAGAAGGCTGCCCCGCTACGCTAAAACGGCTTTTATCCTTCTAATACCTGCACTCGACGATTCTTCTTTGG
>CAYTOC010000008.1:31215-32488 GCA_964439405.1 uncultured Candidatus Saccharibacteria bacterium | reverse complement strand
TGGTGACCTCACGGGGAATCGAACCCCGATTGCCAGGATGAGAACCTGGTGTCCTAACCGTTAGACGATGAGGCCAAAGCCGACTCATAATAGCATGATTCTATCTGTAAATCCAGGCCGTGCTTCGTCTTAATTACTTATGATACGGCAGCCCAGCATTGATGGTACTGGCGCGGTAGAGCGCTTCAAGTAACGTGACCATGGCGAGGTCGTGTGGTAGCGTAAGTTTGCCAAAGCTCCAGTGCAGATCGGCGCTGTCGCGAACATCCTGCGGTAAGCCTTCTGGTCCGCCGATTAAAAAGCTTATTTCCTTACCCAATAGTTCAAGCTTTTCAAGCCGCGCCGCAAGTGCTTCGCTGGAGAATTGCTCGCCAGTAATTTCAAGTACCACTTTGTAACTATTGCCCTGCGCCTCACGGATTTTTGCGGTGTCATAGGCAAACTTATCCGCCAGCTGCGTGGTGCGCACGCTGTGTAGCCGCTTCAGCCGCCCGAGGTATTCATCCCAGCCTTCTGCCGCATAGGCAAGCTTCGGTTTGCCGATAGTGATAATGTGGAGTTTCATAGGCCTATCTTTATATTATATCATATTACGCAAATATTTGCTATTTCCCTACATAATTCGGGCGCGTGGTAGCTCGTCCCAGCGTGAAATGTAGCGCGGGCTTTGCATGGCTTTGACAGGCTGCCAGCTGGTGTCAAGCAGCTCGGAGGCGTAGCGCACACGGCCGCGGCCATAGCGGGCGTTCAGGGCATCGACTGCCTTGAGTCGTTTACTCGCTTGCGATTGTTTAGCGAGATCGACTGCGCCAAACAGATCAGTCTGTACCGTGTCTGTGTGGGTTAAATCATACAAAAAGACATTCAACCGGTGGTACTGCAGGCCTGCCTGATGGGCTGCCGAAAACGCTTGGTAGAGCGCTGCAATAATCGCGCCAGTATCGTCCGTAGGGGACGCAAACTGTACATCACGCCAGATTCGCTGATAGCCAGGCTTATGGCGATTCGTCTCTATGAGCAATCCTGCATGTTTCGCGAGACCCTTCTGCCGACGCAGCTGGAACGCGGCTTGGCTTACCATATTGGCAAGCGCTGATTCGATTGCCGATGCTTGATTGGTATCGTGGCCAAAGGTGCGCCCGCGCATGATGGTCTGCTGCGCCGTATCGGCAAGTATTAGCGGGTAGCAGCACGTTCCCTGCAGTTCCAGCGCCATTCGCCTGCCCTGCACGCCAAGGACTTGCTGCAAAAGCCGTTGCGGCGCTTTGCTGAG
>CAYTOC010000008.1:0-31115 GCA_964439405.1 uncultured Candidatus Saccharibacteria bacterium | reverse complement strand
GCCTGCCCTGCACGCCAAGGACTTGCTGCAAAAGCCGTTGCGGCGCTTTGCTGAGTCTGAGCGCCGTGTGTAGACCTAGTGCTCGCAGCTTTGGCGCATTCTTCCAGCCCACGCCCCAAATATCTGCCACCGGAAAGTCTGCTAGGAGCTCATCATGATTCTCGGGCGTGATGACTACGACTCCCCCGCTTCCCGGTTGCTTCTTGGCAGCTAGATTCGCCAGTTTAGCCAGTGTTTTTGTGGGTGCAATACCAATCGACACGGGTATACCGATTTCACGCAGGATTTGCTGCCGTAACTTTGCTGCCCACGCCGCCGCCTGTTCAAGCGGTAAATCACTAATATCCAAAAACGATTCGTCTATTGAATAGACCTCCAGCTTTTCAGCGTGTTCGCGCAGCAGATTGGTAATCCTCTTTGAAAGATTGCCATATAGCTCAAAGTTAGCGCTAAAGCGAATAACGCCCGCCCGTTCAAACAGCTCCCGCTGCTTAAAATACGGTGCCGCCATAGTAATGCCTGCCTGCTTGGCTTCGCTGCTACGCGAAATGGCGCAGCCATCGTTGGAACTCATGACTACCACCGGCTTGCCTTCCAAATCTGGCCGGAAGAGCCGTTCGCAGCTGACGAAAAAATTATTACAATCAACCAACGCAAATAGAGCCATGGCTAAAACCGGTGGATTATTGCAGTTATAATGCCCCAAACCTCAGCCCTTTTGGGCACTTGGTGGACAGGGCTGATAACAAAATCACTGCCTTTTAACCAGATAGCGATCGCGTTTGGTTGCCTCGGCGTAGCGCGGTCAACTATGGCAATATCACCGGTGAAAATTCCCTGCGCTGCCCATTGATCGCCCTCTATCTCAAAAAAGAATGTACTGCGCGGCTGTGGCACGAGCAGTGCGTCTAGGCTCAAGCCAGAGAGGCGCGTATCATCGGCAGCATTCGGGAAGCCAGCGCGGGTTGTGATTGGCGCGGCATCGCTCATACTACGTGCTCCAGTGGTCGACGGCGCAGGAGCTTCCAAGCGTAGTGTACTGGGTCGAGCTGCAAGCGGTATGCGCTCCAGCCGTCGGTAACCTCTAGCAGCTCAGCGCTCTCCGTGCGCAGTGTTGCTGTGATCGTCACCTCCTCATCATCTACCCACATGTGCCGCGGCTCTGGCGCGTGCGTGTTGCCGCCCAAAAATGCCACTGCATCAACAAAAACTTCTTTATTAAAATAATACGTTTCCATAACTCCCCCGTTCTTTGAAGTGCATAAAGAGAGAACCATGTCAGGTATCTGACCGTGGCTGAACGGATTAAAACGAGTAAGAGAATCAGTTTTGCAGTGCGCGACCGTTCGATGCGATTTGCCTGATTGTCTTTATGCTATGGAGGAATGCGCCCATTTGCGCATACCTGGATGTAAGTCTGTATGGAGGAATCTCCACAAGTCTCATGCCGGCCAGCCTACTCTCCGGCAGAGCCGAAGACTCTGCTGGCCTCTTGGCACTCAGAACATTTTTCGGTTGCGTTACTCCTGAGCAGTACTTCTTGTACGGCTCAGTCCGTTACTCGCCGAGAAAATGCTCCGAGCACTCAAGCATGAGGCTTGTGGCACTGGATTAACTTGTGAATAGAAGCCCACACATGGCTACATGTAGTATAAACCCACTAAGCTATAGGCAGTCAAGAGCTGATCTGGCTATATCTCAAGCGTTGCAAGAAAAGCCACGAGCTCGCGTGGCGTGATGTTAGCTTTGACGATGTAGCCGTCGGCTTGCTTTTCAATTTCGCCGCGTACGTCATCGCTTTGTTCAAGATTGGTAGTAATCACAATCTTTGCCTTGAGCGGCTGCGCCTGCGCCTCATCCTCTTTCAGGGCGCGCAATATTTCAATGCCCGTCATGGAAGGAACCATAATATCAAGTAGAATAATATCGAACTGGTTTGTCTTTGCTAGAGCCAGGCCTTTTTGCCCGTCAAGCTCCATGGTAACTTCATAGCCTGCCTTGGTGAGGGCGCGGTTATAGAGCTCGCTAATGAAAAACTCATCTTCAATGCATAGAATCTTTTTGCCGTTTGTTGCTGTGTCGCTCATATATTAGCCTCGGTACAGAGAATGGTTCTTAATCCAACCATGTGCTCCGCGTACGATACCTGTATTATCGCTGTTTTTTAACTCACTCGCAAGGTCTGCATATGGCAATAGCGTGAAACCGAAGGTGCTGCCTGTTCCCTCTTTCGATCGAACCCATATATTGCCACCGTGCGCTGCAATAAATGTCTTGCACAAAAACAGTCCAAGCCCGGTGCCACCGACTTGCGAGCGGTTGTGATGGTCACGGTAGAACTTCTCAAATAAATGCGGCACCGCTGACTCTGGTATACCAGCGCCAAAATCCTGCACCGTTGTTTCAATCGCGCCGCTACTGTTGAGTTTTGCTGAGATAATAATTTCTTTGCTCTGCCCACTGTATTTGATAGCGTTATCAACGAGGTTGCTCACCACCTGGTAGAGGCAGATTCTATCCACTGCCGCAGTTGGCAGGTTGGGGTCAATATCAGTTTTAATCGTGATACCGCGTATTTTTGCCCGGAGCGTCAGATCGTCAATAGTGCTTGCCAGCACGTCTTGCCAGCGCTCTTCGTTCAGGCGCAAGAACATCTGGCCATCCTCTACCCGTGCGACATTGAGAATGTTGTTCACGAAAGTTGCTAATTGTTGCGCTGAAGTCTGCATCTTCTGCATAAAGCCGCTGAGTTCTTCGTCAAGCTTGCCGTCAAGCTCTTCCTCAAGCGCTTCAATATAGCCACGCAGCATGGTGAGCGGCGTACGGAGCTCGTGTACCGCCATAGCGACAAAGCCAACCGCTTCGTCATCCTGGCTGTAGCGCTCGGTGCGGTCAAACAAAAGCAACATTGTTTCATACCCGGAAGGGTTATCCTTGTTGTAGTACGCCACAAGATCGGCCAGCGGCGCGTGGATGTCCGTCGGTTCGCCCAGGCGTATTCGCTCCCATATTCTTGTGCTGGTGGCACGGTCGGCTCTACTGCCTGCTAGCCAGGCATCAAGTGTATCGTCGCTAGTAAATGACAGCGGCAGCACATCGTTAACATTTTTTCCGGTTACGGCCTCTCCAGCTTGGCGATAGGCGGTGAATGCCGCATTTGCATAGACTACCGTGTCTTGCTTATCAAAGATGATGAGCGGTAATGGCAAATGGTCTGCGACAAAATTTGCCTGCGATGCTACTGCGGGCGCGTGCTCTCTTGCCGTATCGGCGAGTTGGTATATCTGGTTAACTAAATTTGTTGTCAGTGTTTTGCCAAGTTTGACGGTGTCAAGCTTGGGTGCGGCAATACCGCTGCTCATCGGTGCTAGGTACATAATCGCTTGCGATAGCAGCCGAAGCGGCTTCGTAAAGAGGCTGCTTATAACCCAGAGCACAGTGAACGGCAATACGATAGCGGCCACACCTAGCGCGGCCAGTGTAATTGTGGGCGCGAGTTCAAAATATTCGCTCAACAAGATACCAATACTCAGCAGCACAATGTTGCTGATGACAAGCAGTCCGTATGTGATGACTCGGCCGCGCCCGATGAACTGCTGTAATTGATCCATGTGTTAGTTTGCCCACCGTTTCATGTCTTATGGCCCGTAAGTTATCCTGTTTGCGTCACCAATTGCGGTAATCCACGTTTGCCCTGAATTCAACGCGATTGTCTTGCCCGCTGCGTCAGTGAATGTTATCTGACTGGTGCGATCGTTCTTTGTCCACGTGCCCACGGTGACAGTGCCGTCTTGGAAGATGTAAGCTTGGCCACTGCCGATGGTGCCATAAGCAGAGTGTACCCTATCTGGGTGGATACCAAAGCTCGTCACCATACCAATAACGACCTTCGGGTTTATCTGTTTATCAACGCCCGCGTCCATGTGAGGTGCTCCGGCTAAATTGCGCATATAGCTGTTTGTTGCCGGGTCATACGTGTAGGACGTGCGGTACAGACTGCTCGATATGTTCATGTCAATTGTTCGGGCATTTGGCTCGGCTACAGCCTGCTCTGCTTTACGCGCAAAGCCAGTGAATTTTGCGGCGCCAAAACCTTTCTGTGCTTCAAGCTCTTGCAGCTTGGCAAGCGAGGTGTAGACGTTATGCGGCGCGTAGCGTGAGGTAACCCGCTCGAAGAAGCGAGAGTTGGCACCTTGGTCGAGATCTTTTACGCCCCAATCACGGATGTTCTGTAATGCCTCCCCGCTGCCGCCTACGTGTGCAATAGCGGCGTCAAAGCCCAGTGCCCACTGGATATAGTATGGGCGTACAGAACGCACCGGGCCGATAGATGCAGGTTCCGTATCCTGGTACAAAGCCAAGAATCGTGTAATACCACCCTCAGCAATTGCCTCAAACACCACGCCGGCATCATAGAGGCCCGACTGCGGGCGCGCGGCAGTGCTGTTTTCTATCATCACGCCAGTTACCGGGCGTTCATTGACGGCGAGCTCGACTTCGCGACCCGTCAGGGTGTTAGGTGCTGTTGTAGGCTCGGGGGGTGCTTCCTGGACGACTCTTGCTTGCTGGGGCGGTTCCGGCTCGGCTGCCGTTAGCTTTGTATAGCCGAAGAATGCACCGCCAATTAACGCTAGAATCAAAACCAGCACTAAAATACGCTGCCATACTCTCAAGTCTTTAAACCATGCCCATGGGCTGCGGCGTTTTGGTTTTCGCGGTTTGGGCGGCTCAGTGAATCCTGGCAATGGTTCTGGCCCGAATTCTTGTTCGGTGCGCTCCTGAGGGGTTATGGTTACTCCTGCGGGCATGCTGGGTTTTGCCTTGCGCAGGTTCTGGCGCGAGAAATCATCAATCATAAACGTTATTATAGCAAAAACATAAGAACTTGACTAAACAATACAAAGTATGATATAATAAAAAGATATGGGCGAATTAACAAACCTAAATCAATATCGTATCGCTCGTGAAGTGCTGCTCCGTAATAATCTTCGCGACGATGAATCTTTGGCGCAGCGATCTGCCATAGAGCACAGGACGATAACGAGAGTCCCGGGTGCTGTGCCACGGAACTCACACCTACGACTTGTCAGCCCAATAATAGATGTGGTTCCCTTCATTACAGAAACATCTGGCACGCCTTCGCCAGAAGCGCCAAGCCAGGAGCCAGAGATTACACCAATATTACCTGACGCACCAATCGAACAAGTGTTAGATGCCGCCGAAGCATTAGCTGATCGAATGGATCGTATGACAGAGGCGGCGCTCGAAGCAGCGGGCCTTACTCTGAACGACGACAATCAGGCGTAGCACTGGCTTACAGCGTATCAGGGGTAATGCAAGTGAAGCTAGTTATGCTAATGCGCCTAAAGAAGTATTGAGGCGGGTAAATACGCGGTCTTTGCCGAGGACGGCGAGGGATTCGGCGAGTGAGGGGCTGTTCGGCGCCCAGGTAGTCGCAATGCGGATGAGGCTGAAGAGTACACCGGGTTTTTGGCCGGTCTGTTCCAGTAGTGCATTCAGGCGGTTCTGTAAATCTTCGGCGGTAAAATCACTTTGTTCAATACTTTGTTTTGCGGTTTCTAACAGAGTGCGTAGCTCGCCCAGCTCAAACTTTTTAAGCTGCTTGTTGCCAGTAATGAGTTCTAGATTGACGGGTAAATCTTCGAAGAAGAAGCTGGTGAGCTCTGGTAGTTCTGCTAAATACTTCAGGCGTTCCTGTACCAGGCTGAGCACTTGTTTTTTATACGCGTCGTCATAATTTGCAGCGCTTTCACCCCAGTAGCTTCGGCTGCGCTCATACAAGTCGTCAAGCGTTAAGCTGCGAATCCATGTGCCATTCATCCAGAGCAGGCGCTGTTCATCAAAGCGTGCGCCGCTTCTCTGCACGCGCTCAAAGCTGAATTTTTTAATCAGCTCCTCACGGGTAAAGATTTCTTGCTCGGTGCCGTCGTTCCAGCCGAGACTGGCCAGGAAATTAAGCATAGCTTCAGGCAAAATGCCCTGCTCACGGTATTCAGTGACACTTTTAGCGCCGTCACGCTTGCCAAGCTTTTTCTTACCGTCTGGCGCCATGATGTGCGGCAGGCAAATCAGTACGGGCGGAGTGAGTTCTAGTGCCTCATACAATGAAAGATATTTCGGAATTGAGGCAATGTACTCCTGGCCGCGGACGACATGAGTAATCTCCATCTCGGCGTCATCAACGATGTGTGCAAAGTTGTAGGTCGGCAAGCCATCCGACTTAATCAGGATGAAATCATCCAGCGCTTCCGGGCCTGCCGAAAGGTCGCCCATGACTGGATCGTGCCATTCGTAGCGTTTTGGGTCAGTTACTTTAAGGCGGAGTGGTTGCGACCCGTCCCATGTAGGCGGGTTTTCAGGCCGGTAATCACGGTAAAGGAACGCCTTTTTCGCAGTCTTGGCCTGCTCTCTAAATTCATTCACCTGCTCTGGCGTGTACGGATCGGCATACGCCAAGCCCTTGTCGATGAGCTTCTGCGCCCATGCCAAGTAGCTGTCTTTACGTTCTGTTTGCACGTAGGGGCCAAAACTACCGCCAACGCGCGGCCCTTCATCCCAGTCAATGCCGAGCCAATCGAGTGTGTCGAGCACTAAATCTTCTGCGCCAGCAACAAATCGGGCTTGGTCGGTATCTTCGATGCGCAAGATAAAATCACCGCCCTGTTGCCGTGCAAAAAGCCACGGAAAGAGTGCGGCGCGAACATTGCCAACATGAATGTAGCCGGTAGGGCTTGGGGCGAAGCGGGTGCGAACAGATGGCATAATGGAGTTATTATAGCGTATATCTGGTGGTTCATAGAAAATATGGCATCTTGTGTATTCCGTGCTTCACCTAATCTTTATCTATAAATATTATTCTATGTACTTTTTGCTTGACCCAAAAGTACCAAAAACTCAAGTCGCAACAGCTCTCTCTTGACCTATCTGTTGTCAAACTATGGCTTGGCATGAGAACTCACATTTTCACTGCCCCCAGCAGTGAAAATGCTCAAACAACTCATACCACCCAAGGCCGCCCTAGTTTCACAACATCTAGTCAGGAGCGAACAGAGCGACGTACCCAGCTGTGCGCCATAGGCGCTTTGATTAACTGCGCCTTGCGGCGCATAACTGAGTGCGTCGCTGTTTGGCGTCCTGGCCTTAGCCAGTGAGAGAAACTGTGTGCTTGGCCGCGAGGACGTGTGTGACGAAGTAGTATTGCCAGTGGCAATACGAATGAGGAGTCCCGCAGCGAACAGTTTTTCTTGCTAGCTAACCAAGATGGCAAAGGTTGCGACTTGATCTTTTGCTTGCTTTTGCATCAAGGCAAAAGAAGGATATATAAGAATTTATATCCTTCTACAGAGTTGGCATGAAACACAAAACGCTACAAACTAGTTGCGAGAGAAATCAGCTGATTGCCCTCAAGCGCAGCATTACCACTCACGGTATAGAGAATGCCGCCATCTACCCATGCAGCTTCGTTGTTGCCGTATAAATAGATTGTTCGGCCGTTGCTTTGGATGGTTTGGTAAGCTGTCTCGTGTTTCTGGGCAATGTCGTCAAACAAGTCCTGGCTGTCCCAGTTCGATGATTGCTGGGTGAGCGCAAAGGATTTGCTACTGTCAGGAGACAGAAAACTAATCGTCACCTTACCGGGCTCGGCAACGGCGGGCTCCGCAGTAAAGCCAGTTGGCGCGTAGCCTGGCATGGTTGCCTGAAAACCAGCGCGAACAGAAGCCAGCTCAAGCTGGATAGCCGCCTTGTTCATATATGCTACAAAGCCGCCAATAAGCAGCACAGCCAGAATGCCAGCGCTCGCGTTAACCAAGCCGCGTCTGAAGAATCTTTTACCACCCCGGCGTTTAGCTGGAGTGTGCGGGAGCTCTTCGTGACTTTTTGCATCAACGAGGGCTTTCTCAAAGAGATTTACCTTAGCAGCCGCTGCGGACGGAGTTGCAGTTTGCTGGATATGCGCTGGAGCTGGTGCTGGCTTAACATCAAGCTTGCTAATACGCACTGGTATGGCAGTCTTTGTGTGACTGCTACTGTGAGCATTCTGGCTGAATCGGTTAACGGCGGTACTTTTGTGCACAGTCTGGGCGCGCTTGAGCCGTATATCATCAACATGGCCTGCGGACTTCTTAGCTGATACCAGCACGCTTTTGCCCTGTACGGTTATAGGATACTGCTGTTTGACGGCCGGCTTTGTCTCTGCGGTAGGTTTTGCGACGACGCGTCGCATCAATGTTTTTGGCGTTTCTGGCTTCCGCTTATGCGGCTTTGGCTGGGCAAGGTGGTGGTCTCGGTTACGATCTGCTGGCTGAGCATGTTGAGTATCAGGAGTGCTTGATTGTACCGTTAGTGGTATTTTCCGTGACTTTGATGCAGCCGAGCCAATGAGAGCGCCAGAAGTTGCGTCGTACAGTTTGCCATTTAGCTCAATAACATTTTTATTCACGTGTTGCCCTTATATCGCTAGCAGTTGCCCATAATTCTACAAGGTATCTTACCGCTTGTGCTGCGAAGGAGCAAGTACAATTCCGGGTTTTATGAGATCGCGTTCAGCGGTATACTAGAAAGGCATTATGGATTTCCTTGATCCTAAAAAACAGCGAGCGCATAGAACGCGTCTCTTTATAGGCTACGGCTTGATGGCCGTACTTGTATTACTGATTACCACTTTTCTTGTGTATTTTGCGTATGGATACAACGTCACGCGCACGGGTGAGCTTGATCAGCGCGGGTTGATTTTTGTGTCATCGCAACCGGGTGGCGCAGAAATTTATGTCGATGAAAAGCGAGTGGGCACGACGGGTGCACGATTAGTTGTATCTGCCGGTCAACGTGACCTGCGCCTTGCCCGCGAAGGGTACCACGATTGGTCGCGGAGGATTACCGTTGAGGGTAGCAGTGTGCACCACTTTACCTATCCGCTTCTCGTGCCGCGCGAGCTTGTGACACATAGCGTGAAAACATACGACTCAGCAATCGGCATGCTGACTCAAAGCCCTGACCAACGTTGGGTTATAACGCAGCTCAGCGGTACGGATACCTTAGAGTTCGTAGATTTGAATCGCAACCAAGATACCGTCGGCCAGAGCCAAAGGATTGCCCTACCGGATGGCCTAGTAACTCCGGGTGGTAACATAGCGTGGCGTGCGGTCGATTGGTCGACAAACAATCGGCATACATTATTCTTGCGCACGTTTACCGATGCTGCAGGCGCGCAGCAGCAAGAATATGTCTTGGTTGACCGCCAACGCCCGGAAGGTTCGTACAACCTCACTAGCCGTCTGCAGTTGAACGCTGATGTGGTGCTTTCACTGCGCGACAAAAAGCCGGATAGCTACTATTTGTACAACCAGGCGTCGCTACAGCTTCGCACGGCAACACTTGAGGGCACGGGCAGTGAGCTGCTGGTTGAGAACGTGCTATCGTTTACCGCTCATGGCGCTGACAGAGTATTGTACGCTACGCCGCACGCGACAGATGCGGGGTCAGTTGACGTAGTGCTCAAAGAGGGCGACGCCGCGTACACGCTCCGCACAATTCCTAAGGGCGAAACGTATTTCCTCAACCTGGCTCAATATGATGGCAGCTGGCTGATTGTGTTTGGGTCTAGCGCAGAGGAACGGACGTATTTGTATAAAAATCCGGTTGCGGAATTGCGGCGTAATAGCGGTAAGCGCTCTGCCCCGACGTTTATTTTCCGCATCTCGGGCGTTACATCTACCACCTTCTCTGCTAACACTCGCTTTATCGCGGTACAAAATGGCAAAGACGTACAGGTGTACGATGCCGAGGAGTCAGGCAGCTACCGCTTTGCCCTCACACACCCGCTTGATGCACCGCAACTATTTGCCACCTGGATGGACGGCTATCGCTTAAGCTATGTTAGTGGCGGCAAGCAGTATATCGTCGACTTTGACAATACCAACGAGCGAGAGCTAGCTAATGCAAGCAGTACCTTCCTGCCGGCGTTCCCGGGTAGCTACCGTTTCGTATACAATATCGTCAACAATGAGCAAGGCGCTGCGGTCTTGCGCTCTACCGCGCTGCGCACCCCGAACGACTTATAAGCAGTTTAGAAAATCCAGTCAACAAATCTGCTCCATAGTGATGGAGCTTGCCCTGGCAGCTCGGCGGTTGTAGCAAGTGGCGTCTGGCTAACTTGAGATGGTGCCGCTGCAGTGGCCGCGTCAGGGCTAATTTGTTCGCCCCACACGACTAGGCGATGTTTCGTCGTGCCGGGTGGATCGCAGGTAATCAGCACCGCGGTTGCGGTTTTGCCTTCGACGCTTTCAAGTACCCATGTGTCGCTCGGGTTAACTACCTGTTTTTTGAATACACGATACGCATACGTCGATCCATCTTTGGTCAGATAGAACATATCGCCGTCGTTCAGTTTGCTCAAAAGCACGAACGCGAACTTATACTTGCCTGGGTTGAAAATATTATTAGATGAGTGCCCGAAGATTGCGGCATTGCCCTGCTCGCCCGGCAAAACGGTATTTGGATAGTGAACCACTGCTTCTTCAAGACCCTGCTGAATTGCCTGCTCGTCAAGTGAGGCTACCGTGTAGTCAACGGGGATTTCAACGTTAATCTTCGGGATAATAACCTTGCTTTGCCCATCGGCTGCGAGGCTGGCGTTGCTCATAATAATTGGCGTGCTGCTGACCGAGCGGCTGGGCTGAATAAACGGTGCAATCACCATTTCATTAAACAGGCCAAAGAGCAGAATCAGGAGCGTTGCCACGCCAGCGCCAAGCCCAACCAGGAGCGACTGCACGTGGTGTTTGGTCTTCAGGGCGCCGCCGGCCGATACTTTGTGTTTGATGCTTTCTTTGATTTCGCGGGTAGTGCGAGCATCACGTAATCGTTTGCCGCGCGCAGAGGGTGTTGCAATGTCTCGTGGCCGGACATGACCCGTAACGGCTGTGACCTTTGGCTTTGACTTGGTTTCGGCGGCGTGGCTTTGTGTATGGTCGCCTTGGCCGGCGTAGAATTCGCGCCAGACTTCGTGCTTTTCATCTTCAGATAATGCAGCGTAATATTCATGCCATTTGGTCTGCACCTCAACAACCGAGGCACCGCTGGCTTGCAGCTCGCTTAAATAGGCCTGATGTTTAGACAGCTTTTTGGGCTTTTGCTCCTCAATGTCTTCAATTTCTTCAGCAGCGCTAGGCTCGCTGGCGTATGCTTCGGCGACTTTTTGGCGAATGAGGTTGGCTGCGGCATCTCGGCCGTCATCTTTAGCTTTGGCATTGATTGGCTGAATCATTTGTTCCTGGGTCTTGGGTAGCAAAAACCCACTCTCCTCTTTTTTCTGAGGATCGCGATGTTCTGGGAAAAGTGGGTTTGGCGTCGTCATAATCTAGCTTTCCACTGTATAGTATAGTACAATACACCTCTGTTAGCTAACGAAGCTTACGTTTTTTACCATCTTGTGTAAGCAGCGAACGGAATTGGTAGACAATTTGCGAGGACGCAAATTTAATAATTTATTTTTGTTGGGCGAGTGGTGGAATTGGTAGACACGCTAGACTCAAAATCTTGTGAGCTTTCGCTCGTGGGGGTTCAAGTCCCCCCTTGCCCACCAAAAATAAATTATTAACGCCAGACAATTCGCTTCGCGCATGCTTCGCCCAAAATCCTCATGTCCATTAGGACGTTCCGGGTCGCGTACGAGAAGCGTTAGAGTGGCCAGAGGGTTACTAGTAACCAAATACTCAGAATTATGCTGACGGGTATTCCGGCCATGGCCAGCCAGCGGCCGGCTTTGGTGAGTCGTGCTTCGTCCGGCAGTTCTGATTTACTGGTCTGGTAAGCTGCAATGCATAGCGTTGGGCCGCCAAAGACAGCTATCGGGATAAAAAGGCCAAGCACAATCAGCAGCTCATATATCGAACGCCACATCTCAGAACCTTGTTCATCACTCGGGAAAAATAGCATAAGGATACTTCTGGTGAGGTATTCGATGCACCAGACGGCGAAAGGGAGCACTAGGCCAATCACGGCTAATTTGAAAGCCTTTGAGGTTTTGGGCTGGGCTTTAGCTTGGTGTGTGTTCATGACTACCCTATCATAGCAAAGTCAATCCAGGAGAGTGTCCTTGCGCCTAGTCTTTACAGTACCGAGCATGTCAAGGCTTCAAAGGGTTTTTGCGGGTTTTGGAGGAGCCAGACGCTGGCGCTGGCGGCGGTGGTGAGCGGGCTGAGATCTGTGGGCGTGGTGCTGACTTGGCCGTCTACTGCAGCGTAGGCTGTGCCGTCATGCATGAGCGTGAGTGACCATGCTTGGCTGTTCGAAAGCTCGTGCAACAAATCTACAATTTGGAGCATACCGAGGTCTGATTTTAGTGGCTTCGGTGATTTTATAGTAGTCACAAAGCGCTGCGCCTGGGCAAAGTCAAAAATGAAGAAGGTCTTTGGTCGTGTGAGCACCGCTGGCAAACTAAGCACATAGTCCGCAGCGTCACCCGTAATGGTTAACTGCCCGGTGTACTTTTCTAAAAATTTCTCAATCAAGACGGCTGTCTCACTGTTTTTGCCGAGATTCCCCGCCAGCAGTACGCCGTCTGCCCAGCTTGCTGCAGCGAGCAGTTCGCCTAGGGCTTTTTGCGCAAAGCTGCCGCTTGGCGTGCTGGGCGCAAATTCTGCCTCAGGGAATAGCTTACCAACTGTCCGTGCTAGGGCATCAGGCATGAGGACGTGTACACTGCCCGCCCCTGCTTTGTTTGCGGCGGCATAAGCTTCAGCAGGCGCGGCAAAACCGTGTACATTACCGCCAATAATTAGCAGCTTGCCCGCGTGCCGGCGGTTCTCTGGCCTGCTCCAGAGCATATCAGGAAACAGCGGCGTGTCTGCTGTTTGCTTATGCCAATACGTACTGCTCACCGTGCTTCTCCAGTGTTATAACAACGTTTTTGCGTTCAATCACAATTTTCCAGCCAGCCGCTTGTGCTATTTCTAAAAGAGATGCTTCCGGGTTAAACGCAATCGGTTGCTCAACGAGTGCGAGCATTGCGGCGTCGCTCTTGCTATCGCCAATCGCCAGGCTGTCCTGCCATGTTGCGCTATGCTTCTGAACGAGTTCTTTGAGTGATGCGTCCTTGTTGCGGCTACCAACAGATATTTCTAGCCCTGTGAATTTGCCATCAGCTTTTTCATAGTGCGTGCCAACAACGGCATCAAAACCGTAATAGGCGCCGAACTTCTCTACGATTTCATAATGCGACCCAGAAATAGCGAACAGCAAATAGCCTTGTTCTTTGAGTGAGCGTATCAAATCGCGTGAAAAGACGTAGACTTTATCTTTATACGTTTCGAACACCGTTTCGGTTGCTTTGTCAAAAGCAGCTACAGGCATTCCTGCAAGTGCGGCATCGTACTCGTCTACAAGTACTCGCTGGTATGCGGTGAATGACTCTTTGTGCCCGCGCTTCTGCCAAATGTCTCGAGCTGCGTTGATTCTCTGCCCCGCACTTTCAGGTATGTAGCCATCTGTAACGAGCTGCATTACTGTGGCGTGGAATAACTGCCAGCGGACAATCGTGCCGTCAATATCGAAGGCAGCGAAAGGTTTGTTCACGATTTAACGCCCTTTTGCGTCTCATCGAAGGGGATAATGCGTTTCATAGCCACTGCCGATACGGTCTTGTCGTCTGCGGCAAACTGAAAATGCGTAACTAACCTGTCGCCCGCCAGCACAGCCGGTAGCCAGTATTTGTCATCATCCCACATCTGCGCATAAGGAATTTCGTGCAGCTTAAACCACTGCGGCGCCATTTCTTCGGTTTCTTTAGGCTCTCCTTGCCATTTCTCTGCGATGAACGCGTGCACTACTATATCGGGCGTATCACCTTGAAAAATAAAGTGATGCCGAGCAACCTGGTCAAACTCTGTGGGTGTGACGCCAATTTCTTCCTCGCATTCACGAATCAGTGCCTGCTCTATGGTTTCGCCCGGCTCTATCTTGCCGCCAGCGCCGTTCCAGTGCCCTGCACCGAAGCCGCGCTTTTTCATCGCGAGCAATATCTCATCGCCTCGCCTGAGAAATAACAGCGTACAGATTTTCTGTGTAGGCTTTGTCATGCAGCAACTCCTTCTTTAAGCGCAACGTATTGCCCTGCCAGTGCAGCAATGCCTAAGGCATACGTTCTGCCGTCGAACATACTATTGCTGGTCGCCACTGCTTCGGCCGCAGCATCTAGCGTACCTTGACTGCTGTTGATCCAAATAACATCATCAGCGTTGTCTACAAGCCATGTGGTGCTCTGCACGGCTTCTCGTGCTCGCTTGAGCCGTTCTGCTGAGTTTGCTACTTCCGGATAACGTGCGTTGAACCGTTGCCACCATTGTTCCGGGTCGGCAACAACGCCAAATATTTGCGTTTCTTGAAATGGAATGCGCTGCATGCCGGGAATCGCGGTCGACAAGCAATCCATCATCATAAATGGCTTGTTGTATGCGCTGGGTAGTGAGCCATAGACGACATCTTGCGTTGGATGCGGCGCAAATTGCATGAGCTCTCGGCGCACCACTGAATCTTGAATTGAGCGTAGTGTTTCAGCGCTGTGCTGGAGGTAGAGGTATAAGGTGGGATCCTCTCCACTACGCTTTTCTCTAGTGGCGAAGCTCCTTACGCGGCCGTGAGTATCAGGATGTTTAGCTAGCACATGCTCCATGATGGTTGATTTGCCGGTGGTGCTTGGTCCGACGGTAAGCTTCATAACAATACCACCAGCTTGCGCAGCTACTTCGTCATTGGGAGTATATCTTGCTTCGCGGTCTCGCAACCACGCCATATAGTCAGCAGTTGTCATCTGGATGCTCTCACTCATACTTCAAGTATAACAGAGGTGTCTACTGTCCCAGCGTGATGCTGACTGGGCAATGGTCTGAACCCATGCTATCAGCATGTATGCCCGCCGCTTTGATGCGGCTTTGTAGCGATTTGCTAGCTACGAAGTAATCAATGCGCCAACCGATATTGCGGGCGCGGGCGTTTGCCCAGTGTGTCCACCAGGTGTAAGCATCTTTTTGGTCTGGGTGGAGCGTGCGGAAGGTATCGATAAAGCCCGCGTCTAAGAAGTTCTGGAAGCCCTGACGCTCTTCGTCCGTGAAGCCGTGTTTGCCAACATTTGGCTTTGGGTTGGCTAGGTCGATTTCTTGGTGTGCGACATTCAAATCGCCGCAGAATATGACGGGCTTGGTTTTCTCAAGTTCTTTGACGTGCGCTAAAAATGCCGGATCCCACTGCCGCTCGCGCAGGCTGAGGCGTGTTAAGTCGCCCTTAGCATTCGGCGTATAGACGGTTACAAGCCAGAAATCATCAAATTCAGCCGAAAGTACTCTGCCCTCTTTTGTTGGGTCTCCGTAACCATCAGCTATAAGGCCGTGATGCTCAGCAATGCCGTCCGCAAACCCGTATAGGACAGTTAGGGGCTTAACCTTTGTAAAGATAGCCGTGCCGCTATAACCTGCTTTATCCGCTGAGTTCCAAAACTCCTCGTACTCCGGCAGGTCAATTTCCGCTTGCCCTTGCTTGGCCTTCGTCTCTTGCAAACACAAAATATCCGGCTGCTCTTTAGCGATAAATTCCTGAAACGCGCCCTTATTAATAACGGCCCGGATTCCATTCACATTCCAACTATACAATCTCAGCTTGCTCACCGTGCGGCCTGCTTTCTGGCAGAGCCAGAAACTCTGCCACACTCTTGGCGCATCGTTGCGTCAGTACCTGCGGTACTCGCTCGATGTACTTTTTGTACACCTCCCTTGAGTTCCTCGGCGTTTCCTTGCGCTGCGCTCAAGTGAACAACCTGATATTGCATAGTTGCTGAATAAATCTTCATGTATTTATTGTATCAGGCGAGGGTTGGCCAATATCTTACGCTCAGGCATCCGCCGCTAAACCACCGTACCTGACCAAACTTAAAAACATATCGTGATATTGTTGCAAACCCTCTCAAGAGAGGTATACTACAAGTAACCACAACCATAAACAAACACAACTAAAAAAGGAAATCCCCCTCATGCCTATAGCTACTCGCACAGCTCACAGACACACTCCATTCCATTCCCGCTCTCTCCGCAAAAGACTAACCCTCTTTACTGCCGCCCTCCTCATAACCCTCACTGGCTTTATTCCTCTCATTCTCTCCCAGCAAACAACTAATGCTGCGGTAGGGGATTGGGATTGGCGGGAACGCACGTCAGCTGGATCTCGTATGTGGTCCTCTATCGCCAGTTCTGCTGACGGCAACACACTACTGGCCACCACTTTTGACAGTGGTCTTTGGCGCTCCACTAATGCTGGTGCTACCTGGACCCAAATCACTAATATGAACCTACCTGCTGGAAATATCATGGCTAATGTAGCGATTAACTCCGACGCTACGACTATAGTAGTTTCTGATATGGGTGACTTTGAGACGGTAGGGGGTTATATATATATTTCGCACGACTCTGGCGCCACCTGGACAACGATGACTGACCTTGGGCAAAGAATGTGGGGTAATTTAGGTGAGCTGCTAATCACAAATGTCGCAATTTCAGATGACGGCCAGAAAATCGCTGTGCTTGACTCGTCTGGTGCTGATTTTGAGGGCGGTTACATCTACACTTCTGCCGACGGAGGCGCCACCTGGATAGAGCAAATAGCTGCCGGTTCTCGTCTTTGGGCCTCCATAACATCCACCGTCGACGGCAATATACTGTTTGCTGCCGTCCTTAGCGGTAGTCTCTGGCGCTCCACCGATTCCGGCGCCACCTGGCAAGAACGCGCCTCAGCTGGCTCCCGTGTGTGGACTTCAATCACCTCCAGCGCCGACGGCACAAAAATCGCTGCAACAGCTATTCACGGCTACATCTACACCTCCACTGATTCCGGCGCCACCTGGCAAGAACGCACCTCAGCTGGCTCCCGTGGTTGGTATTCTATTACTAGTTCTGCCGACGGCACCAAACTTGCTGCAGTTTCATCAGATATGTTTAGCAGTGATGGCTACCTTTACACCAGTCAAGACTCTGGTGCCACCTGGACCGAACAAACTGCTGCCGGCTCTCGCACTTGGGTCTCCATCACCAGCTCATCCGACGGCACCAAACTTGCCGCAGCGGACTATGATAATTACATCTACACAGGAGTCCAACAACAACCAGCCCTAACCATAGACGGCACAGTTGTCAGCACCACTAATCCAGGCTCTCAACCCACCAAAACCATCAGCAATCTTCCAACCTTCACCGGCACAGGCTACGCTAACGGTCCCGTGACGGTTACCGTCAACTCTGACCCCATAGTTTGCACCACTATTGCTGATAGTAATGGCAACTGGAGCTGTACCCTCCCATCTTCTATTCCCCCAGGCAATCATACCGTTACCATAGTCCTCACCAACCCAGACAATGACACCGTCATGACCATAGGCCCTTACAACGTAGAGGTCCTCGGTGACTCCACTACAACCATAGACAACAACACACCACTTCCACCAAACACCGGCCTCGCGGGCTTGAACCCTGTGAGCTTTCCCTTTCTAATCGCTGGCTTCTCTTTTATCTTGGCTGCTGCGCTTGTAGGATTCGGAGCCAGGAAATAAACCCTCTGTGGTATACTAGCCCGAGATGAAGCGCAGGGTTCTCCTCAAGCTCTCAGGTGAGCAACTAGCCGGCAAGTATGAGCATGGCATTGATCCTGATTTTGCCGGATGGTTGGCAGAAGAAATTAAGCATTTTGCAGCACATGATACTGAAGTCGTCATTATGATTGGCGGCGGTAACTTCGTGCGCGGCGCTACCGTGGCCGGCCACGGCATTAAGCGCGTTACTGGCGACCATATGGGCATGCTCGGCACGATGATTAATGCCATTGCTCTGACTGACATTTTTGAAGCGCACGATGTACCAACGCGCTGCCTGAGTAATATTTTTGCGCAGCAAGTCAGCGAACCATTCAGCCATCGCCTGGCGGAAAAGCACTTGGCAGCTGGCCGCGTCGTGATCGTAGCTGGTGGTGTGGGGCGGCCATACTTCACTACTGATACCGCTGCCGTAAACCTAGCGTTAGAGCTCGGATGCACCGGCGTGTATAAGGGCACAAAAGTTGATGGTGTCTTCACAAAAGACCCTGCCCTCCACGAGGATGCGGAACATTTGCAGAGCATCAGTTTTGACCAAGCCGTGAACGACCCGCATATTAAAGTCATGGACAAAGCGGCTATGGCACTTGCCATGGACCACAGCCTTGAAATCGTTATTTTTGACGTGACAACGCACGATAATTTGCGCAAAGTTGCCGCCGGCGAGCCAGTTGGCAGCCGTATCGCGCATTAATTTTAAAGATACTATTCGTTAAGACAGGGCTCTATGTTGGGTGCCATTTCTCGTCGTCACCTTTGTGATATTTCTGTTTTACGGCGCTCCAAGCAACGCGGTGCGCTGTTTCTTCGCGGTCTGCATTGTCACGACGTCCAGACGGCTCGTCGTACTGCCTGCTGTAACATAATCCACAAAGTGCGTGGCGGAGGTGTATACTGGGGTAAATATGAAGAGGAAGTACGGAAAATATGGAAGGCACGTACTTTAGGCACGAACCGGGCAAATTTCCGGAACTCGGCATTGATGCGGACTATCTAGATCAACCATTCCAGCCCGAAAAGCCATCTTTCAACTGGCATAAGCTGCAGCAGCGGGCGCTGGGCTCATTCGCCGTTGCGCTCAGTGTTGTGGCGGGATACAACGCTGTGAATGCACCAGAAAAAGCGCGTATTGCAGCCACAGAAATCAGTATTCAAGAGGTCTTCCCGGCAGCTGATTCGGCAAATGACGACGCGGTGCTATTGGCAGTGGGCGGTGTGGGCCACTTAAGCGCAGTATATGCTGCGCGTCAGTTAGAGCCGCTGACTCCTTATAATCGCGTGTGGTCGCTTGGCTATAAAGATGATGACATTGCTCCGGAGCTCGTGGCAGAGAAATTGATAGAAAAGTTGCGTTCTGAAGAGATAACGACGATTTCTATCTTCGGGCTGAGCAATGGCGGCAAGCTTGGCGTTGATTTGCTTGCAAACTACGTATTGCCACAGATGCCGGATATGAAGGTGCGGGTGCTCTTTCTTGACTCTACCCCACTTGACGGTGATGCTATCCGGGAGCAAAAACGTGGGGATGTACAACTCTTGCTCAAGTTGATAGATGTAATACCTGATGCTGAATATAATCTGCTATTTCGTGGTATCGGTGAGATGGTTGTGCGCCGTGCTTTGTACATGGACACGGCGCTTGTTGATTTTGGGTCGGGGTTGCCGCCGTTACGCACTGAGCAGTTCAACCCGGAAAAATTTTGGCACGAAGCTGCGGGAATCGTGCGGTATGTTCTATTAAACCCTGATAGTGCATCTACCGAGCTGCTTGCCACGCAATTTGACTACTTGTTGCGTACTGATACGAAGGTTGATCTTGCACGCCTGGGCGAGCTTACAGATGATGCGGTAGTCGTGCACCTGCACGCTGCAGACCAAAAGAAAGATGAGTATGTGCGAATTGATGATACGGTAGCGCGCTTTCGCGATGCGGCTGAAGACGCGGGGTTGGAGTTTGCTGCGATTCCAATTGATGGCATGGGACACACCATGTACAACATGAGCCGCAAAAAGTTTAATCAGGCGCTTATAGATGATATTTGGCCACAAACACTCGCGGCCATAGAGACGGTTGAGGAGCGCAAGACTCGACTCTTGGCTTCTACCTTGATTACTCATGAACTACTGCTCGGCTCTGCCAAGGTACAGTAGATATTTGCATATACTTTTAAAGTATGATATAATAAAAAGATATGGTGAGTGTGAAGCAGCATATTCGGCAGCCATATCATGGCTTCTTCGGTGATTGGGCAATGACAATCAGTGCCCTGTTAATTATGAGCTTTGTTGGCGGCACAATTCTCCTTGGTGCGTCAACGCAACCTGAGCCACGGCAGATATATTTGCAAAAAGCTGAGCCGCAAGTATTAAGTGAGCAAGTCTACATTTACGACGCCCCTACCACTCCTGTACAATAGATAGCATGACGACACCACTTGAGGGCACAAAATTACAAGCGTTTGACCCAATGGATCACGTTCCAGAGCTGCAGATTGTTGATATTCTGCCAGGTTCTGGCGAGGCCGTGCCAGAGGGCGCCACAATTACCGCACATTACACCGGCGCACTCGCTAAAGACGGCACAATTTTCCAAAGTTCGCATGATTTCGGTGACCCGGTGACCTTCGGGCTGCACCAGGTTATCAAGGGCTGGACTGACGGCGTGCCTGGCATGCGCGTCGGTGGTACGCGCCGCCTCATTATCCCGGCTGCCCTGGCCTACGGCGACAGCTCCCCCGCGCCAAATATTCCACCGAACTCAGACCTCGTATTCGATATCGAACTCGTCGCAATCGTGTAGATTACAGTAACTTTATACGTAGGACTGAAGCTCTTCCATGGTAGAGTGCTGCGCTCTATAGTGTTGATTGAGCGCCAGCCCTTGGTGCACGTATTCAAGCTTCTCGGCAGATGGCTCAAGTGCCATACTCGCAATGCCTAGGTCTATCACACCACGGAACGTACGCCGCGTTTCAAGATATTCTTGCTCATCCTGCACCCATTCCAGCCAGCCCTTACCACTATCAACGAGCTTGTCGGTATGGAGCGCCGCGCGTGCACGCTCTGCGAGCAAATCTCTATCTACTGGTTCTTGAAAATCATCGTGTATATAGGTAACTGCGTGCTTGGCTGGTTCAAACTCATCGCGCACAATCTTGCGGCGGAGGCGTGACCCACGGCCGTTGTTATCGACCAGCTTTCCAATATCAGTAATAAGCGTGGTAAGTGGCGATGAATTCGGATCTTGAATGAGGTCGGTTTGGTTAGCAAGATTCATAACATTGCGTCCAACCACCAAAATCTCCCGAGCGTCTGCAAGCTCTCTAAGCGACTGTTCTTTTGTAACGCCACTTCGGACAAGCTCCTGTATATCGGCATAAGGCGCTGATTGCAGCAGCGTGTCGCCGAATTCGACAAAGTCAGCGCCTGTTAGCGCTGTGCGCCCAACAAATACATCGACTGCCTGGTCGTGCCATGCCATCTGTTCCCATTTTGGGTTCATGCGCAAACCATCAGGCGTAGTGTCGATAATTGCCCTGATAACTTCTGCATAGTGTCCCATGCTTTTAGTGTAGCAAGTCAAGCTGAGAATTTAACGTGAAGTATATCGCAGCGCGAGTTTTATTGCATGTTCACGGTCAGTCGCTAGCCTTATGGATCATGCTCTGGTAGTACGTTCCAACGGGCGGCAGCGTCTCGTCGCCGCGCGATAGCAGGAGCCCCTGCGGTAGCGTACCAAGGTACAATACTGCTCCCATTTGGCGGCTAAATTCCTCTTGGTTAGTGCTCAGGTGTGGTGCTGATGATATGATTGCCCAGAAAGTATTTGGCAATGACATGGGCAGCTCGGTAAATTTATTGGCTAAATCGGCATGAACGCTCTTGGTATGAGACAAGTGGAGGTGCGGGTTGAGTGCAGTCACATGTATTTGCGGAATCCTATCTGTCATCTCTATATCGATGACCTGCGCCGCCAACATGCCCCCTATAAATGCGGTGTAGTTCTGTTCATTATGCTCAATGTGGATATGCTTTCTATCCATGGCCTGACGGGCTATCCAAAACTCAGTTGCAAACATAGAAGGATACTCGTGAGTCGCCCTAGTACCTGCAAGCGTTGTCTGAAACAGTTGTGCTGTGTCTTCGGAAATGTCTTTGCTGGGAAAGCCTGGCTCTTGTGAGTAAAACAAGAGGTCTTCTGTCCAAATCGTTCGTTCCATGTACTGATTATACTCCTCTGTCAAGTGCGGCGCATCTGAAAGCTGCAGCCGTGCTAGTTTGCGGTCTTTGTATTCTCTATTTCCGAATCTTAGGTAAGCCCGTACAATGGGCACATGCATATTCATACTGCCAGTTACCACCGGGAGTTGCGCCAGCGGCGTAAGGAGCTCAAACTGCCGCTTGGTGCGCAGCGTTTGCTTGCAGTGTTTGAGGGCGTAGAGGGCGGTTTTGCAATCGGTGCCGGTATCGTGGTTGGGCTCGTGGCGGCCACAGCAGACAAAAATCTGATTATTCTCACTGCGGCAATCGGCTTGCTTGTCAGCGGGTTTAGCAGCGCCGCCGTGAAGTACGGCGCCGAACATTACAATGACGAGCTTGACGGCAGCGAAAAGAAAAACCCCGTGAAGTACTATTTTATGCCGGCGCTCTACGAGTTCATCGCGTATCTTATTACGAGCGCGGCGGTGCTCTTGCCGCTCTTCCTTATGACGGACATATACATGGCGGCAACAGTTAGTGTCGCAATAACACTCCTGACCCTATTCGCCTCTGGCGTGTGGCGCGGTTACCTCATGCGGCGTCATCACAAGCTTCGTGATGGGCTTGAACTTGTGCTGCTTGGTATCTTAATTGTGCTTGTGGGCGGCATCAGCGGCTGGCTGCTCACTAGCCTGGTGTAGTTGCTCAAGCTTTACATTTGTGGTATAATAAAATATATGAGTATGGAAACATTTCCTGGTGATGATTCAGGTGTAGAAAACCGTTTTGCACGTGGTATGCATTTAGTACGTGAGGCTGGTGCGCGCATGCTTGCAGGTTTTGCGGCTGCAAATGAGGGCGAAGGCGTCTACCGTAACATCGGCTACAACGATTGGCAGCGCAGCAAAGAAACTACGATTACCGTTGAGGCTATGCTGACTATACCGAGCTTCGTGCCTGAAGCGTGGCAATAGCTAGCGGACTAACTTGATTTCAATTGCCAGCACACCGTGGGCGGCTTGGTCTTCTGGGCTATAGTAGCGGTTGTAGCTTTGTGCGACTGCCGCTGCGTCCGTGTATTTTTCTGGATTGCTCGCGATTTGCTCAAATCCTTCGGCGGTAATCATCTCGTGGAATGAAGCATAGCGGCGCACGGCAATGATTTCGACAACCGCCGCACCTGGTGCACCATCATGAATAACACCCTGCTCATCTTGGTGGTCGCTTCTGATTGCAATGTGGTCACCGGGCTTCATCTCGGCAAATTTGCCGCGGTTCAAACGCCCTTCGATTGTCTTCTTTCCTGCTAATACAGCGGCAAGCGGTTCTTCGGTTAATCCAAATTCCCAAATTTTCATTTGTATACCTTCCGTCTTCTCGATAATCTACAGTATAAACGATATGCGGCGCGGCTATATGTAATAATAGCTACCATGACTACAGCGGAGCGCAAACAAGTTTGTATCATTCACGGCGGCGTGGCTTTTGATAGTGATGAGCAGTATCAGCAGAGTCTCAAGGATTTGACGCTGAATTATGAGCGTCTGCTCTATGCGCCAGGCTGGAAAACATGGCTGGCCGAGCAGCTGACAGATCACGACGTACTGCTGCCGTCTATGCCGAACAAGATTAACGCCAAATATGCCGACTGGTCGGTGTATTTCTCAAAGGTGCTGCCCTTTTTGTCGCCCAGCGCGGTGATAGTTGGCCATTCACTCGGCGGTATCTTCTTAGCAAAGTATTTCTCAGAACACACGCCGGAAGTGCCATTTCAAAAGATTATTCTTATCGCTGCGCCATATGATGACGCGAGCGACGAAAGCCTCGGCGATTTCGCATTTCAAGACGCAACCAGTCTCGCCGCAGCCGCCAAAGAAATCCACCTGTTCTACAGCACCGACGACCCGCTGGTCCCCTTCGCCGAGGCAAACAAATACCTCAAAGACCTACCGACTGCCACCCTCCACAAATTCACTAACCGCCAACACTTCAACACCCCCACTTTCCTTGAGCTAAAAAATCTAATCAATAACTAGTAGTCGCTTGACAAAGTATTGATTTGTGTGATATAGTATAAGTATGGATACGTTTTGGGAGCGCGTTGGCTCCTTTTTTATTGTAGCTTTTTGGGTTGGTGTTGCCGCACTGATCTTTTGGCCAAGCTCTGAATCCGAAGAAGCGCAGTTGGATGCACCTTCTTATAGTTCTTCTGGCGAAACGCTCGATTACAGTACTGATTACTATGATTCGGAAGACTATTACTACGATGAGCCTAGCTATAGCTCTGGCTACCGTAGCTACTATAGTTCAGCCTATGACAAAGACTGTGACGACTTTGATTCTTGGGAAGATGCGCAGTATCATTACGAAAATATTGCAGATGATAACCTGGATGGCGATGGTGACGGCATCGCCTGCGAAGCGCTGTATTAGACTCCCTCAATAAACGTTTCAATGAAGTTCTTGAGTTTAGCGGTGAGGCGGTTCAGCACTGATTTGCGCTTGATGATGCTTGGCTGGGCTTTCAGCGTGTTTGCCAGTGCATCAGTACGCGGCTGCTGCCCCGTAAAGAGATAATGGTCGATGACTTTTTGAAGTTTGGCAAGGTCAACATTTTCAGATTCGGCAAAGTCACGTAACGCCCTCTGTTCCTCTTCTTGCCAGAAACTATTGAATTCACCTTCAACCGCAGCACTGTCGGCTATATTCGGTATGTTTTGGCTAATGAATTTTTCTATCAATTCACGCTTACTGTGCAACAGAGGGTCTGCCGTAACGGTATCTAAAATGTTACCAATAATTTGCGATTTATGGTCTTCGTCTTGTGCGCCAACTAGTTTGGCGAGTAGTTTGATAATGTAATCTACATTGATTTTATCGGTGCGCACTAACTCTAGTTCGAAATCAATGTCGTCAAGTATCGAAACCTTTTCTTTTTCGTGATCGCGTTGCGTTTTACGGTAAAGGTCAAGGTATTTGCTTGTGTAGTCTAAGAATACCTGCTCATTAATTTGCGTGTCGTCAAAGGTGAACTCAGTAAATGAAACTAAAATGTTCTTGAGTCTTAAGAGCTCGCGGAATTTCTGCACATACTCTGCTTCTTGCGTTTCGCCAACCAAATCATCAACTGTTTCGGGCGATGGCGTGAGTTGTTGTAGCGCGGTAAGCGCTTCGTTGAACTTTGCTACATACGTTTCGTATGGCTCTCGGAAGATGACACCGCTAGCCTCTTTATTGCTGAACAACGCTACTGCTTTATCTGTTGCTTTCTTTAGATTACGAAACACGACAATATTGCCCTGTGACTTTGTTTCGCCATGTATGCGGTTAGTGCGAGAATACGCTTGCAGCAGGCCATGGTAGCGCAAGTTCTTATCCACGTACAGTGTGTTCAGGGTTGGTGCGTCGAAGCCGGTCAGGAACATATTTACTACGAGCAATATATCAATCTCGCGGTTACGTACGCGTGTGGCGATATCGCGATAGTACGCATAGAAGCTCTTGCTGTCGCGCGTGGTGTAATTAGTGCCGAACTCGCGGTTGTAGTCGCCAATGTAGCTTTCTAGCCGATCACGTGAATGCTCGTTAATTTTGCTGAAGATATCCAACTGCACATCTTCGTCCAGCATGTCGTCGGCTACTTTATCATCTTCGTTTGCACCATAGCTGAATATGGTGGCGATGCGCAGCTTGTGCTCGCTATTAGCCTGCTTGGCTTTGAATAATTCATAGTATTTGGTTAATACATCTACGCTGCCTACCGCAAACATTGCCGTGTAGTCTCGGTTGTGTGTCTTGCGGTCGTGGTTAGCTAGTATAAAATCAGTGATTTGTTCCAGCCGTTGCGGCGCTTCAAGTGCTTCTTTGATGTTAATTGCCTCGACGTCTAGATCCGTATCAAGTGATCCATCCTTGAGGCGGAAACCCTTGTAATATTCGACGGAGAACTTCAGTACGTTTTCGTCACTGATTGCGTCGGTAATTACATACTTATGCAGGCACTTGCCAAAGAGCTGCTCGGTTGTGCGTCGCCCATGTGCGTTCGTGCCGGCATTGTCTTCGAAGATTGGCGTACCGGTAAAGCCAAACAGCTGATGATTCGTAAAGTATTCTGTAATGCGCTTGTGCGTATCACCAAATTGGCTGCGGTGGCACTCGTCAAAGATGAAGATAATGCGTTTGCTACGCAGCTCGTCCATTTTCTTGGTGTGCCTTTCGCGCGTGATGGCAGTGTTAAGCTTTTGAATAGTCGTGACAATTAGCTTAGTGTCGGGATCTTCAAATTGTTTCACCAGTGTGCGTGTGTCGGTCGTGGTGTCTACGCTATCTTTTTTGAATGCGTTGAATTCGCGTATGGTCTGCGTGTCCAGATCGTTGCGGTCTACGGCAAAGACTACTTTGTATACATCAGGCAAGCCGATGAGTATCTGGCTGGCCTTGAACGACGTGAGTGTTTTTCCACTGCCCGTGGTATGCCAGATGTAGCCGTTCTTGGTGCTGTTTTTCACGCGCTCCACAATCGCCTCAGCGGCATAGTACTGGTATGGGCGCAGCACTTTGATGATTTTATTGCTTTCTTCTAGCACGGTATAACGCGCGATCATCTTGGCTATGTGGCAACGCTCCAGAAAGGCTTCGGCAAACTCGCTCAGTTTGTTGATCTTTAGGTTGTCTTTATCGGTCCAGAACGAGGTGAATTTGAATGATTGATTGCGGTTGTTAGCGTAGTACTTGGTGTTTACGCCGTTGCTTATGACAAACAGCTGAACGTACTGAAACAATCCACTGCCAGCGTCATAACTGTGGCGTTGGTAGCGATTTGTTTGGTTGAATGCCTCTTTTAGTTCCAGTCCACGCCGCTTTAGTTCTATCTGTACCAGCGGTAAGCCGTTAATGACCAGTGTTACGTCATAGCGGTTTTTGTATGAACCTTCGTTGGTTACTTGGTTTGTTACTTGGAATTGGTTTTGGCACCACTCGCGCTGGTTAAAAAATTGCACATACGCGCTTTCGCCATTATCCCGCTGAAAATGAAATGTTTCGCGCAGGGCTTTAGCTTTATCAAACACGCTGCCCTTGCTCAGGTGGTTCAGTATGCGTGCAAATTCACTTTCGCTATAGGTGGTGCCATTGTGTTTTTCTAACTGCGCCTTCAGATTCGCCAGCAGATCTGTCTCATCACGAATCACGACGCGCTCATACTTCAGCTCCCCAGCCAGCTGCTCGATGAGTTCATTCTCTAGTGTTTGTTCTGATTGTGTGGTCATCTTCTTTATCTACTTATCAATTTCAAATGTAACACTCCTGAGCAGTGCGGCTAGCGGCTCTTCGTCTCCATTGTACCCGCTGATGCATGCACTGATGTTACCTTCTGGGCTAATTTTACCCCAATCTATATACATTCGCCTACTCGCATACGCCAGTATACTAATAAATGTGCGAGTCGCCCTCCCATTTCCTTCCCTGAAAGGGTGTAACACGTTGAGCTCTGAGTAGTAATGAGCCAGTTTTTTAATGTATATATCAAAAGGTTGTTCGCCCACGAGCCAATTGTCTTTTCGCAGCTCGCTGAAGATACTATTTGCGTAGCTTTCAATGTATTCGAATCTGCAGAATTTCGTGTTACCTTTAGATATTTCGATCTGACGTGGCTTGCCCGCCCAATCATATATCTGCCCAAACAGCTGTTCATGCACGTATAGTAGTGTCTCAAAACTAATTTTCTGAGCATCGGGAGTATAAGACACAGATAAATAAGTTATTTCTGCTGTTACGATTGTCGTCTCTGCTTCGTCAAGTGCTTCTTGCGATATGAGTCCGAGCTTGTTCTTTAGTACGCCTGTGGTGGGATCGGTATATGGATCATCACCTGTCGCGTAGAGGTCGCCCATGGCGATTACTGTGCTTTTTTGAGCTTGGTAATTTTTTGCAGATTTTCGCTACGAATCTGCTCAATCGTTACATCGCCTTTTACATATTTTTCTAGGCGACTTACATCAGCTTTTGATGGGTGCAGCCCTTCAAGCCGAGTTGAGCCAATTGCAGCATCCAGTATAGTTTTTTGTCGAAGTACTGTTGACTTGTTCATAGTTATATTATATCAATATCCTTTCCGTAAGTCAATATGCTTATACTTACTCTTAGCTTGTTTGATAAGTTCATTCTCTATTGTTTGTTCGGATTGCATTGTCGCGGCTATTTATCTCCTTGCACGATTAGCCCAATATACTCTAGTAGCATATTTCCAAGTACGGTAGCCTCTGAGTATGAAATCCTGAGTTTTCCAAAATTATCATAATTTGGCACGTTGATATCTCGCGGGCTAAGGCGACTTCTTGTGCTGGTACTTTCAGGAACGACTTTTTGCATGTCGAGATGATGCTTTATTAAGCCAAGTCGTTCCAGATGCTCTGTGTAGCTATCTTGCAAAGCACCTTTTCTGCGAGATCCAACACCGGAACCTAGAGTTACCACCTCTTTCTCTAAGATGTTTTGATGCTCCTGCATAAACGCTTGTTTTTGCGCAATGGTCCGCTCACGGTAATAGCGTAACCAAATTACTTCAACATCATTTAGCTCACTCAGTAAGCGAAGTAGATACTTTGAATCATTGATCTTTAACTCGTCATTTGTCATCCCATTCTGCACGATATTCAGTATATAATTACGGCGTTCATCAGTTAGCGCCCTTGATGCCTGATAAAAACTATCTTCGACTAAGCTAATAAATAACTCGTTCTTTAACAATTCCTTAACGGTCGCTTCTGGTAAAGCCTGTATGGATTTATCTAGCAATTCAACGTATTTTTGTATCCTGTCGATTCGTTGTCCTGGAATTAATTGACCGATAATCTCCGCCAACGCGCCTCCGACGTATGGAATAAGATTAGCGCCAACTTTTGCACTGAACACTATCTGATCAATCTTTGTATTACCTAGCTTTGTAGGTTTTTTATCATCACTCATATAAACATCCTTTGCAGTAGGCCTTTTCTCCAGGTTTTGGCGGAATTTAGACGGGTTTGTTCTGATTTTATTTTATCATCGAGCGTGGTGAGGAAGGTGGCGATTTTCTGCTGTTCTTCGGCTACCGGTATATCAACTTTCAGCTTTGCAAGGTCATTTGGGCCTACCGCCATTCGTTCATATACTGTACCCTGTTCGTACTTTCTTGCCCTCTGTATAAAATTATTGCTAGTCACCAGATGTTCTATGAAGCCGATATCTGCACCCTTTACTTCATATGTGACATATATGGGCGAAAAGATACCATCTCTGTATTTGTTTCTTGCTATAACGCCGAACTTCAGGTTTGCGGGATTGTAGCATATATCATCTAACCTTGTGATTCTATACTGCTTATCTTCTGACCCTACAAGAAAATCACGTTCGTAACGTTCACTTTTCGGAACGACCCCAGCAGTTGTAAGGGATATATGCTCTAATTGTCCATCTTTAGACGCGTACTCTTTTCGTTCCTTCAAGAAGTCGCCAACTTTTCTCTCTTCCCGCTCAGGGTATGGCTTGCTATTTTCGTCTTTGAATCGGATCTGCTGAGTGAATATTTTTTGCATCACTCCCTTTTTGTAGGCTTTGAGGAGGGAGAGCTTTTGTTCTTGGTTGGCAATTCTGGTGTCTACGACGGTGAAGAAAGATGCTATTTTTTGCTGTTCCGCAGTATTTGGGAGCTTTACGATACAGTTGCTAATCTCGCCAAGATTAATTTTTTTAGGGAAAGCGACGTGTATCGTTCTTCGCCATAGCTCTCGCTGGAAAGCTCCTGTAGTAATGTACTTCTCAAGAAATCTACCAATGTAATCATCGGATTGCTTGATAAGTGCAAGGCTAACATAAAATGAAGCTCGAACGTCCCAATCGATATACTTTGCTGTACCTATGTCACCAATTCGTGTCATTATTATATCGCCACTTTCAATTACAACACGCTTTTCTTCAGTAGCATATACCTTTTCTGAGATGTATTTTGTGTCTTTAAAATTATTTGCCGTTAGATGTTCAACGCTATAGAAAGGCACGCCAGTATCTGTATATTGAGGAGTTTGATGTGTACCGTCATAGATACGTGTAATATCTCCGAGCTTTCTTGTTTGCCATACGTCGGCAAAATCCAGAAATCTTAAAGACGGCACACCGTCCTCATGTTTGCCGTTAACTGATTTACTTTTGCTCATGATTACCTTTCATTGTATCCTTATTTTTACTTTATAAACAGGAGTTGTCATAACAAACTGAACATCTCTATAGCATTACGCTGGTGCGATAATTGTGGGTGTACATACAGATTCAGGGTCATGTTAATCGACGAGTGTCCGAGGATCGTGCTGACTGTCTTGTAGTCCGCGCCATTCTCTATTAGCCTCGTAGCGAATGTGTGGCGTAGCGAGTGGAAACTTATATGTTCGACATTTGATTTTCTGAGTAGTGTATTGAAGAATTCTCTGTATGTCCGCGGCTCGACGAACATGCTTGTCCCTGTCAGTAGATAGTCATTGTCTTGATAAGACTTAAGTCGGTGTAATATTGGTAGTATGGTTGTCGAAAGTGGCACGGTGCGTCTTGATGACATTGTTTTTGGTTCACCGATAACTATTCTTGTCCTTATCTTTGCTCTTGGGTCATAGATACGCTGAATAGTCCTCTGTACAGATACAGTTTGATTGGCAAAGTTAACATCACTCCATTTTAGTCCGCACAATTCACCAATCCTCATACCCGTAGATAGTGCCAGTAGTATGCCAGCTGACCTTGGGCTAAGGTCAAGATAGGCATTCTGCACGAGTTTGGCTTGATCTGTTTTTGTAAGTATTCTTGGTATAACATTTTTGTAATTTTTTGGATAAAGTATGTCGATCATCTGCGGAGCAATAAGGTCTGCTTTTTGCGCTGATCGTAAGCTTGATTTAATTATCATGACAATATTCTTTACCGTGCTGCACGACAGCCCACCGCTGCGTATCCAATCTAAAGTCGTCCGCTGTATTAACTGTTCTGTAATCTCAACAAGTTGCTTATTCTCAAACGTTGGAGCAATGTATGAATGAATTATTGTGCTGTAGTTTGCATGCGTTGATTCTTTAATATAGTTTTTCTTGTCTTTGAGCCAGATATATAGCCACTCAGCGTAGAGCATTTTATAGCCTCCGTTATGATTTGATAGTACCTTTCTATTCTGGACTAAGCTATGTTTTTACGGCAAACATGAGGACGCCCCTAGGCTAAGGTTCAAGCAATTCAATACTCCATG
>CAYTOC010000007.1:0-32560 GCA_964439405.1 uncultured Candidatus Saccharibacteria bacterium | reverse complement strand
TATTAACTGCGGGTTCAAACTCAAATGAGCTATCGGTATATGACCGAAACTTCTGTAGTCGTAATGAAACTATCATTACGATGTCGCCTGTCTTTTGTCATCTGTCTTCAGTTTTTTAATGAAGCCCGTAAGTAGTTTCGCAATGTCCTGGGTAATCATGGCTAGCTCTTTTTGTTGTTCTTGTGTTACATATTTTCTTTCGTATGCAACGTAGAGCATGGATCTAACTTCAGCTGACGAGCCGCGAGCAATGTGTAGAAAGTATATTAATTCCTTATCCGTTCCTCTATCGAATCCTTCGGCAATATTATTCATAATAGAGAGGGAAGCTCGTTGTATTTGGTCACGAAATGAAAAATCACGACTATCCTCAAACACGCCATAGATGGCAAGTGTTAATTCTTTCGCTTTCTGCCAAGCAATTACATCTTCAAACTTCTCGATCCTCATACAGAATATATTGTACACAGGTGACTGACGACTAGCGACAGAGGACTCAAAAGTTAAATGTTGGATTTAACTTTTGAGGGGCATGATGAGATGCGTGTAGTCTGATTCAGCAGGGTCGCGCAGAACAACCGCTTCAAGCTTACCGTTGAAACAAAATTCAACTTCCTCGCCGCTAAATGCATGGAGCGCATCCAGAAGATAGCGTGAATTTACCGTAATTTCGCCGGTGCCCACGATTGTACCGGTCGCACTAGCCCTGTTTTCACCAATCTGCGATGCAACAGATTGAATACTAAGCTCTTTATCAACTTCGCTTACTCCAACTCTTATACTGCCCGCACTTTCCCGGGCAAATAGGCTTGATACTTTCGCAACACTCACAAGATCCGTCCGCTTCACACGCGCGGTATTACTAAAATCTTTTGGAAGCAGGCTCTGGTATGGCGGATATTTACCTTCGATCAATCGAGCAACCACCTCAACATCACCTATCTGGAACTGGACTTGCTGGTCGTTATACGTCACAAGTACCGTATCCTCAAAATCATTGATGATACGAAGCACATCTTGCATTGCAGAAACTGGTATAAGCACATCGATGTCGATATCTGTCTTTTGTAGCGTTTTCGCAGCCAAGCGGTAGCTATCAGTAGCGGCGATATACAACTCACCACCACTTGTGTGAACATACACACCAGTAAGCACCGGTCGAGATTCATCACTGCTCGCCGCAAATACTACTTGCTGCAGTGCCCGCTTCAGTGTTGGACCTGAAATTGTGAGACCCTTACCGTCTTCTATTGCTGGCATAACAGGGAAGTCGTCAGCAGGCACACCATTAATCGTGGATTGGTATTGCTCTGTTGTGATGTGCAGCTTATGATCTTCAAGCTCTAGGTCAATAATTCCGGCAGGCAGGCTACCGATAAAGTCCTGCATGAGTCGAGCGGGGATGGTAATAGAACCTTCTGTAGCAACCTTCGCGCCGCAATATTGCGAGATAGCTATGTCTAGGTTAGTAGCAGCAATGCTTAAACGGTTATTGTCGGTTGAGAGTAACACGTTTGCAAGAATCGGAAGTGTGCCGCGCGTACTAGCTACACGGGCGACTGTGTTGAGTGCTTTTGCGAGGTTTTCCTGGGTGACTTGTAGCTTCATAATGTAGTCCTTCTACTATTATAATAAATTTAATTCTTTATAAGTTGTTCTTATTATTAGGGCTGTGTAAATTGTGTAGAACTGCCTAATAACAGATAGAAACAATGATAAAAAGTTGTTCAGAGTCTGAGTACAATACTTGTATGAACTTAGTATAAGTACCCGTTTTGCCTGTATGTAGGAAGACTTGGTTTTAAAGGTCTGTGTAGAACCAGATGCTTTTCCGAATGTTGTAGACAGCCTATCCACAGACTTTCCGTATGTACTACACATAGAGCCGCTCCTTAATTTCGTTAATAGCGCTTCGTATCTCACCATCGTATGCGACTTCCTTTTCGATTTTTTCAATCGAATGAATGGCTGTGGTGTGATCTTTACGTCCAAGCTCATGCGCAATTTTAGGAAAACTTAAATGAAGTTCGCTTCTTAATATGTACATAGCTATCTGGCGCGGTACAACAATGTCTTTATCGCGTTTCGGTCCGACAATGTCCTCCATACTAATTTGGAAATATCGCGCGGTTCGTTCAATGATTTGCCTAGCGCTAATATGTTTTGGTCGATTAGCGGCTGTGCCAAGCACGCCTTTTGCAATAGGTAGGTCCGGTGAAAGTCCGCGCATGTCACAAAATGCCAAGAGTTGATTCAACGCACCCTCGAGCTCACGGATATTTGTCTGTACGTACGTTGCTAGATATTCGGCAACATCATGAGGAAGCTCAACATCATGGTTGTGTGCCTTTGCTTGCACGATAGCACAGCGAGTTTCAAAGTCGGGATTCTGCATGTCTATAGTCATGCCGCCGTTAAAACGAGAGCGCAAACGATCTTCAAGTGTTGGAATGTCACGTGGCGGCCGATCGCTACTTATGATAATTTGTTTACCTGCCTGATGGAGGGCATTAAAAGTATGGAAAAACTCTTCTTGCACTTTTTCTTTTCCGGCGATGAACTGTATATCATCCACAATGAGCACGTCCGCCCCGCGGTAGTGGCCAGCGAAGTCAGTGTTTTTACGAAACCTCAGCGCGTCAACAAACTCCTGTACAAACTGCTCGGTTGTGGCGTACACAATTTTACTTTCAGGGTTTCTCGAAAGCACGGTATTACCAACAGCCTGCATTAAGTGTGTCTTACCAATGCCAACGCCACCATAGAGGAAGAGCGGGTTATATTTGCTGCCTGGATTTTCTGAAATTGCCTGACAAGCCGCAAAGGCAAGCTCGTTACCGGCGCCAACAATAAAATTCTCGAATGTATATCGCTCGTTCAGCCCAGTTCGGTAACCATGAGTAAGTGAGGTAACAGCTGATTGCTGATTTGATCTTGAGGCAGAGAGTGAAGTTTGGTGGCCTGGTGAGCTGCCCGAAGTCGGTGCGGTGTTAAGGTTTATCGGCTCATCAGTATTTTTCTTTGCAACAAGAGCATGAATTTTATACTCCACAACAGCGCTATTTGCACCATTCTTTGAAAGTGTCTCACGGATGAGTTGATCATATTTTTTCTCAAGCTGCTGCTTAATAAAAACATTGGGGACGGCAATAACTATTCGATCAGGTTCTTGCTTTAGAAGCGCAGTGTTTTTAAACCACGTTACGAAGTTACCGCGTGAAACGGACAGCTCAATTTCTCCAAGTACCGCCTGCCATAAGCTGCTTTGTTCCATTCCCTCTAAAACCTTTCCTACTGACAACTATACCTCGCTGTACAAAAGTTTTCCACAAGAGCGGCACAAAACACAACGAAATATGCCAAAAAATGAGCCGACTAGGGTTGCGATTATACACAATCGCAGACCTTATCTGTTAATTTGTGGAAAAGACTTGGAAAAAAGTGGAAAACTTGCTAGGATTAGTGGGCAAACATTGTCGATTTTACCCCAAAGCGCGGGATTTTATGACAATTTCAACAAACTAACGGGAAACCTAGTAGGCACATAAAGGGCAGAGCCCTTTCTTTATGTCTGACCAAAATGAAGCCCAGTAAGGTATAATTAAGAACATGCCAAAGCGTACATATCAGCCAAAGAAGCGTCATCGCGCAAAAGAACACGGTTTCTTTGCACGCATGAAAACTCGAAGCGGTAAGCTTGTGCTTGCCCGCCGTCGCCAAAAAGGCCGCAAAGAACTGACAAAATAAGGAGGGTATAGCCGAGCGATGATAGCTCGTACTAACCGATTTCACGGCCGCGGGAGCCTTCGCCCTGTATATGCAAAGGGCCAGGTTGTTCGTGGTCAGCTTTTCGCACTCAAATATTTACCAAATAGCCGCCGCAAAACTTACCGCGCGGCTATCGTAGTGAGCCGTAAAGTACACAAATCAGCAGTGGTTCGTAACCGTATTAGGCGCAGACTATATGAACTCATACGTAAATCACCGCTTGCTACGGCCGATCCAATCGATCTGATTTGCATCGTCTACAGCGATCGCATTGCCCAAATGCCGGCAGAAGAACTTGCAAAGCAGTTCAGCGATCAGCTCAAATCGGCTTTGAAGACCGAATAATCAGAGGCCATACAGCCAAACACCTGGTATACTAGTGACCAAGGAGTAACTACATGTTTGAAACGCTTATCGTGCAGCCAATTTTTAACCTGCTGACGACTATTTATGTGCTTTTGCCCGGGCACAATTTTGGGCTAGCGATTATTATCTTTACCATCATCGTGCGTCTTCTCATGTGGCCGCTCGTAAAGAAGCAGCTGCACCAGGCGCGAGCGATGCGCAAGCTGCAACCAGAGCTTAAAAAGATCAAAAAAGCTGCGGGCGGTGACAAACGTCAACAATCGCTGATGCAAATGGAGCTTTATAAAGAGCGGGGGATTAATCCTTTTGCAACGCTCGGCCCACTACTGGTACAGCTCCCAATATTTATCGGCTTGTATGTTGGTCTGCAAAAAGTGATACGTGACCCACAGCAGATCATTGAGTTTTCGTATGGTTTTTTGCAAAATTCACCGTGGCTGCAACAGCTTGCGACAGATATCGATCAGTTTGACGCAACACTATTTGGTTTTGTCGACCTGTCTCAGCCGGCTCTTGGCCCAACCGGAATTTATTTGCCGGCACTGCTCATTGTTGTGGGTAGTGTTGTCGTGCAGTATTATCAGGCAAAACAGCTGCAGCCTGCCGATAAAGATGCACGCAAGCTTAGAGAGATTCTGAAAGACGCGCAAGAAGGTAAACAAGCTGATCAGGCGGAGTTGAACTCGGCTATCTCGCGCAGTATGCGCATTCTACTGCCAGCTATGATTTTTGTCTTTACGGTTGGTATTGCATCCGCACTCAGCCTGTACTGGTTGACGAGCGGTGTTGTCGCGTATTTGCAGCAGCGGCATGTTCTGAATAAAGACGAAGAAGAGATGGAAGTTATCGCAAGTACCGATAAGATTATTGAAGCCAACAACAAGCCACAGCAGAAGAAAACCAAAAGCGGCAGCGTCATCACGGTTAATGGTAAGCCCGCAACTGACACCGCAACCATACCCGAAGCAAAGGTAGTAAAAACCAAAAAATCTCAGACTAATGCCAAAAAGCGTAGTAGTAAGAGCAAGAAACGAAGGAGCTAGACTATGGAAGCATCGACAGCATATGCAAAAAAATACCTAGAAGATATTCTTTCATTTTTTGGGCTTAATACTGATGTCGAGGTTTTGTCTCAAGATAGCGAAGTAATCGAGCTCGCGATCCCGTCCTCGCATTTGAATGGTTTTTTAATCGGGCAGCGCGGTGATACGCTCAGGGCTTTGCAGTCACTGGTAAGTGGTGCACTCAAAAACCAGGGCCACGAAGTATACCGCGTGAGTGTCGATGTGGCTGATTATAAGAAGCAGCGTGCCGCTCGCGTTGAGGAAAAGGCCGAAGCATGGGTGGCACAGGTCAAAGAGAGCGGGGAGCCACTACATCTTAGGCCGATGAATGCCGCAGACCGCCGCACAGTCCACCAGTTCGCTGCGGAGAGCGGCCTTACTAGTGAATCGGTTGGCGAGGGCAGGGACCGTCATATCGTGCTTAAACAAGCCGAATAATTGTAATAAATTTAAATTTGTGATATAATATAGTTATGAGTAATAATCAAAGGGCAGGGATAATCGACCTGCAAACAGAACGTGCGCTGCGATCAATAGACTACACGGCGCTACAAGAGCAAGAAAATACGACTGTTATTGCATTGTCGCAGCGCGTATTGAACGAACTAGGCGTCATGAATCCAGATACTCAGTCTAGTGAAATAAGGTGCGATGTTAGTGCGTATGTTGAGCAAACGCTGAGGCATGACGAAGCAACCAAGGCGCAAACAGTTGAAGTTTTGGGCTCGTGTGGCGTAGCCGCAGAATTTTATCTGTACACTGAGGGCGTAAATCCAGAAGCAGCGCGTAAACCCGATATGTATCAAGGCTACGAACGCATCCGTGCGCATGTCCAGTAAAAACTAAGCTTCCTTTAAAGAGTTTTTGTAGGCTGCGAGCGTCTGCTCGGCCATCTGTTGCCAGGAATACTTGGCCGCACGCTGTTTGCCTTCTTGGATGAGACGTTTTTGTACCTCTGGGTGATTGAGCACCTTGCCAATTTTCATCGCCATCTCCCGCACATCCTCCGGGTTAAAATACTCTGCCGCCTTGCCATAGACTTCCGGCAAACACGTCGCATCACTACTAACCACCGGCGCCCCATGCGCCATAGCTTCAAGCCCCGGCAAGCCGAAGCCTTCACTTAAAGATGGGAAGACATAGGCTTCAGTGTGCTCGTAGAGCCACTTTAGTTCAGCGTCTTCAATGTAGTCCGTAAAGAGTACGCCCTCAATCTCCTGTTTTGCAATATATCGCTGCAGCTTGCGGTAGCCACTATCAAGCTTGCCGGCAAATACCAGAACTAAGTCCGGCTCAGTAGTCTTTAATTCTTGATAGGCCTCTACCAATACCTGCAAATTTTTGTGGGCGTAGCCTTGGCCGACGTAGCAGATGTAGCGCTTGTTTTCGAGGTCGGGTATTTTTTTGCTCGTGCCAGATACAACATCACCACCCTGGGGAATGACCTCAATCTTGCGGCTGTTAATGTGCGCATACCGGGCGATATCGTCTTTTGTGTATTCACTGGGGACAATCAAATGCGGCGTTTTGCGGACGGCCATCTTGTGAAGCCAGGCTTTGAATTTGTAGCGCTTGGTGTCGGTATTAAATCTCAGGGATGTCAATTCCTGCACGGTCGTGATGCTTTTGCCGAAATACAAAAGAGGCTGAGCGGCTGACGTAAAATGCACTAGGCTTGGGCGAAGCCAGTACAATCGGGCGGCGAGCACAAGTTGCTCTGACAAGCTGTAACGACGAGCTTTTACAACTACTTTCTCAAATCGCTTGCTGCTTAAGTTCCAGTTTTCGACATCTTTTTGTCGGACCAATATCTTGTAGCGGTGCGAAAGGTTGGTATCAACACGCTGCAAATACTCCACCAACCGTGCGGTATATCTTCCGGAGCCGAGCGACTTGTTGCGCGCATCGATAACAATAGTTTTCATGAAGACTAGTCCTTATCTAGAACGTTATTGTAGACCTCTAGGGTTTGCTTTGCCATACGCTCCCATGAAAACTGTTTAACTCGGCTGTAGCCTGCCTTTATAAGCTTTTGCCGTAGAGAATCATTTGTAATAACACGGTCGATTGCGTCTGCCATGTCTTCTATATTCTCAGGATCAAAATACTCCGCCGCGCTGCCATGAACTTCTGGCAAACACGTTGCGTTACTACTAACCACCGGCGCCCCATGCGCCATAGCTTCAAGCCCCGGCAACCCAAAGCCTTCACTTAAAGATGGGAAGACATAGGCTTCAGTGTGTTGATACAGCCATTTTAGCTGTCCGTCATCTATAAAACCTGGTGTTTCAATAGCGGCGTTATAGGACTTGCTGTGCGCGTATGCAATAATCTGCTCTTTGTAGTGCTCTTTCTTGCCAACGATGAGCAGCTGCAGTTTTGGGTGCTTCTGGCGCAAGATGCCAAACGCATCAATAAGCCGCTCGAGGTTTTTATGAGGAAAGGCTGAGCCAACATAGAAAATAAACGGTTCCTGCGCTTCAGGCAAGCGTTTGCTTGGCGCACTGAACTCTGGCTCGCTGGCTTCAAGCGTTACCACCACTTTGCTCTTAGTAAACGGCTGGTAATCGGTAAGGTCTTTCTTAACAAACTCTGTCGGCACAATAATGACGTTACTTTTCTTATGACTCCACCACAAGAGCAGTCGGTACAGGTATTTCTTAATCCAGAAAATTGGCAGAAGTGTTTTACCAGCGCGGATGAAATGCAGCATAGTCAGGTCGTGGGTGGTCGTAGCGATGGTTCCGAAATAAAAGAGCGGCTGCTGCGTCATTGTAAAGTGCACTAAATCTGGCTTGAGTGCTTTAAGCTGGCGCACAAACCCGATTTCATGGAGCGGGTTTAGCGAGAACTGTGGGTAGCGGCAGGCGGCTGCAGTAAAGTTGTCGGCCTTGGGCTGCCAGCTGTCGTCAGGTTGTACCAAGACGGTATAGCGGTTATCTTGGTCAATGTTCTGGAGGTGATCAAGCAGCCGGTCGGTGTACCTGCCGGTACTAGAGCGCCGAATTCGCGCATCGATTACGATATGTTTTGTCATTACAACTAGTTTACAATAGTTCACAGCAATGAATCGTATTGAAGTTTGGGCTCAAAAAACAGCACTATACCTATTTTACGGACTGTTAGCGTACATGCCGCTGCACATCTTTTTGTCGACCTGGGTTGGTACGACGTTCGGCGGGCTCGAAGTAGCTAAGGTCGCGAAGGACGTCGTACTGATAGTTGGTTTTGCTTTGGCGCTGCTAGCCAGCCTGCGTCAGCCTTGGCTTCCTACGTTGCTACGGTCAACTTTAGTCGGCTTGGTGGTCGCATATATTGTTTTTACGCTCGTAACACTAGGAGTTCTCTCCGTACAGTGGGATGCCGAGCTGCTCGGCTTTGTCTATAATGTTCGCTTTTTAATCTTCTTTCTCTATGCGCTCCTGATTGTTCGCTTGTTCGCGGCACGTCATATTTTACAGCGTAGCCTACAAATTGTGCTGACGGTTGGAGCTATGGTGGCGCTCTTTGGCGTGGTGCAATACACTGTGCTGCCTGACGATGCGCTGACGAACATCGGCTATAGCCGAGAAAACGGCGTACTCCCAGCATTTCACATTGATGACAAGCCGGATCTTGAGCGTGCGATGGCCACGCTCAGAGATCCGAACTCACTCGGCTCTTACCTGATTATTACCAGTTCATTATTCGCTGCGGCCTTGCTTGCCGCACGTTCGTATCGTATGCGCATACTTCTTGTTTCGGGTTTGGCGCTTTCCCTACTCTGTCTGTATTTCACCTTTTCGCGCAGCGCGTGGTTGGGTGCGGCGCTGGCGGCCATGGTATTTGTGGGCGCAGCAGCGCTTACGCAGGGGCGCGTGCGGGATTACTTGCGTTCGCACGGTCAAACGCTACTTTCGCTGCTGCTGGTCATCGTATCGCTCGGAATAGTGACGGCAGTCGCTGCCAAAGATTCGTACTTTGTACAGAATGTCATCTTCCACGCAGATAGCAGTACCACGCTCGAAGATCCAAACGAGCTTCGGCTGCGATTCTGGGATGAAACGGTTTCTGCCGTCCAGGAGCGGCCATTTGGCCATGGTGTGGGCACGGCAGGCCTCGCATCTATCCGCAACAGCGAGCAAGGCACAGTTTTGACCGAAAACTACTATCTACAAATCCTGTACGAGATTGGTATTGTCGGCCTCTTTTTATTCCTGGCAATCTTAGCCTATCTTGCGTACCATCTTATAGCCACATATGTACGAAGCAAGAATCTTTACGTTCTGGCTCTCATCGCGGCGTTTACGGGTCTACTTTTCACCAACTTCCTCGTCCACATCTGGGCGAACGAAGCCGTCGCCTATACCTTTTGGGGTTTAGTTGGGCTGTGCCTGACGTCGTTGTTAGCGAAACAGCTTTCGCCAAAACGAACGTAGTTTGCGTAGGTTTGCGGCGTTGGGTGGCAAATCCCAAGTGAGGATTGAGGCGATATAGGCATTAGTTACAGTCTTGCTACCCTGAATTTTGCGGCGCTCGGCGAGCTTCTTTGGCAGTTTCCAAAGAGCCATCCATTGCCCTTTAAGTGCTGCGCTGAAATGGCCGCGCAGCAGGGCGCGCCAAAAAAAGAATGTGTGAGCTAGTAGTAGCCGTGGGCCGACGGTCCAGAAAAGTCGGCCGGCGGGGACGTTTTTCCAGAAGACCCAAGGGTAGTTCTTGATTGTTTGGTAGGTAGTGAAGCCTTTAATCTTGCCGCTGGTTGCGCCGATCTGATGATATGCCTGCGCTGCAGGTACGAATGCAACTCTCCAGCCGGTTAGTTGGGCACGGAAGCTAATGTCGACATCCTCGTAATACGCGAAGAAGTCTTCGTCGAACAAACCAATCTGCTCAAGCATCTCGGTTCTGTACAGGCTCGCGCCGCCACTCGCACCAAATATGTCTTTCAAATGATCGTAGCTGTCTAGTTCCGTTTCGCCTCGACCGCGCGGGAAGGGTATACCCCAACTCGTGTAAGTGTCACCTGTGCTGTCGAGATGTTTTTTGTCTATACTCATGAACTTACAGGTAGCAATACCACAGTTTGGGTTGTCCTCCATTGCATTCACCAGTTGCTGTAGCCAATCCTGTTCAGCTACTGCGTCGTTGTTGAAGAGCGCAGCGTATTCGAAGCCTTGATTGATCGCATAGCGCAGACCAACATTCACGCCACCGGCAAAGCCGAGGTTGACAGGCTGTTTTAGGAGCGTCACTGAAGGGTACTGGGATTCAATAAGTTCAATTGAGCCATCAACGGAGCCGTTTTCAACCACAATAATCTCAGCTGCAAGAGACTGGGCAAGTAAAGAATCTAAACAGGCGGGTAAATCATCTTTACCGTTCCAGTTCGGTATAATTACAGCGGTCTTTTTCATAGCAGCGCCTTATTACTAACAACGCTATATATAGTGTTATTACCCTTGTCTGCATAACCACTATGTAAATACAGATAGTCATTTACATCTGTTAGCTTTATATAAATAGCCCTATTTACAAACGTCGATTGTAAATAGGATTTACTACTCATTAAAGTCATCCTGCACAGAAAGTTTATAGAGGGTATTCTTCTTGGAGTTATTTTTAGGCAGTATCTTAATAAGTAGGCCTTGTTCGGTCCATTTACTTAGTAGTTGAGACATTTTTGTGACTTGAAGAATACCAGTCACTTCGCGCGCCTTCTGATTACCAATGTACCTATTAGTTGTTAGATACTCTTTAATTTTTTCCCATTCACTAGGACGATTTTCATTGAAAAGTCCTACCTCAACTGAGTCATCGTATGTCGGGTATGTCCAATATATGGGCGGAAACAAGCCTTTCTCGTACATGGTATTTTGCATTGCCTGAACTCCCTCATTCTGATCGAGGTTTGGTGGGTTGGGAAACTCACGGAGATGTTTTACGATAAGATCATTACGATAGCCATCTGATCGCACACGGCCGATATTGGTTCTAGTGATATTGTAAGGGAATAAGCCAGGGTTTTTGATCTCAATTCGATCTTCAAAGATCTTAATCTCTATATCTCGTTTAATGTGGTAGTCTCGGTGGATTACAGCATTAGTGATAGCCTCTTTGACAACGCGCTCGGGAATTTGGTACTTAGTGATAAACCCGGAATGCATTTCAATACCGTTCCTAAGAAGTGTGAGCACATAATTATGGGCTTTTTCGATAAGCTGTATCAACGGGCCTTCAATAGTGACAGGGCTTGCCACAAGGTTGGGCACTTCCTTGTATGTTTCAAACCTGCCTGTGTATTGCAGGATTCTGATCGTGCATTTTGTATCCATAAGGTTTGTGGGGTAGTCCGCAAACAACAGAACCGCGGCTCTTGTAGGGAACATGGTGCCAGACTCGTTTTTACGGGCTAAACCAGCTCGAAAAAGCACATCTTTTATTGTTGTTCCCTCTATATTTCTATTGTCGCGCCAATTTCTATAGATGACGGTATCTAGTAAATCAAAATCAACATCCACAAGCTCTTTGTCGGCCTTCTCAAAGCCCTTTGCATAACTAAGTTTTATGACTTCTTGTGGTGATAGAATTTTGTTTCCCTTTCGTAGCCGAACGTACACATGGTTATTAAATGCATGGAAACAAGTTGTCGCTTTTGGAACATGAAGGATTGCGACGGTTTTATTTGTTTTGGGAATTGCAATCTCTTGGGCTGAGCCAACCTCACTCACCGGCGGAATGATTAGCTGCAGCTTTCGATTAATTTCGTCATACAGATCCTTATTCTCTTCAAGTCCGAACACCCTATCAAGCCCGCTGAGGTTTGTTTTTTCTGGATCATCGATACCGATCACAATCCTGCCGCCATTAGTGTTCGCCATCGCGACAATCGTTTCCAGTATTTTCGCGACAACCTTAGGACCGTCAAGACGTTTAAACTCCAGAGTTTCAGTTTCCTCGGGTATGTTCAACAACTCTTGGATTAAATCATTCATCTTAGAAAACAGTATAGGCTATGGGGTAAATAGATAAAATATCTAAGGCCTGACTTATATCGACGCACCCGATTCCTTAGTCTATAATACTAGTAATTGAGAGAAGAAACGAGCCTGCTCGATTTATTCCGAAAATATGACTTATTACACGTAGTATAATGGAATGAAAGATATGAAAGCTTACTTCTCAAAGCAGAATCGAGCCCTGCTCTCAGAGCTCGTGCGAACCGATTTCAAACTTCGCTACCAGGGCTCCGTGCTTGGCTATGCCTGGTCACTCCTGAAGCCGCTCTTCCTGTTTGCTATTCTGTACGTGGTTTTCGTGAAATTCTTGCGAATCGGCGCTGACATTGAGTTTTTCGCAATCTATCTGTTGCTTGGTATTGTGCTTTGGAACTTCTTTGCCGAGATGACGGGCCAGAGCCTGAGTTCAATTGTTGGCCGGGGTGATCTGATCCGTAAGATCAAAATTCCACGCTGGATTATTGTGGTTTCTGCTAGTATCTCAGCTCTGATTAATCTTGGATTAAATCTGATTATTATCACCATCTTCGTCGTATTCAGTGGAGTTGATTTGACTTGGCATGCACTGCTATTACCGCTCAGCCTACTGCAAATTTATGCATTTGGGCTGGGTGTGTCCTTTTTCCTGTCGGCGGCATATGTGAGGTTTCGTGATCTTAGTAACATATGGGAGGTCATTCTCCAGGCTGGTTACTTCTTAACGCCAATTCTCTATCCGCTGTCACTTATAACCGATGAATTTTTCCAAAAGCTTTTGCTCATGAACCCGATGGCCCAAGCTATCCAAGATGCGCGGTTTAATGTCGTCAACCAAGAGACCATCACAGCCTGGAATCTCATGGGTGTTTGGGCAATTATTCCAGTCATTATTGTTATACTGTCTTGTGTTTTTGGTGGATTATACTTCAAAAAGCACTCCAAAACATTTGCGGAGGATTTATAGATCATGGTGAAGTCGGTTTCAAATTACGCGTTCATCGATAGCCAGAACCTCAATCTGGCAATTCGAGATATGGGCTGGAAATTAGACTTTGCTCGCTTTCGTGTGTATTTGCAAGAAAAATATGCCGTTGAAAAGGCGTACATCTTTATAGGCTACATGCCCAGCAATCAGGGGCTATATTCATATTTGCAGGACGCTGGCTTTCACTGCATCTTTCGACCGACGATTACCTATAAAGACGGCAAAACCAAAGGCAATTGTGACGCGGAGCTTGTATTACAAGCTATGATCGATATTGAGGCATATGACAAAGCAGTCATTGTATCTGGTGATGGTGATTTCTATTGTTTAATCAATCACCTTATCGCACATGAAAAGCTGGCGGCGCTCATCGTGCCAAACAAGCATAAGTACTCGGCACTCTTAAAGCTTAAAGAATTCGGTCCATACACACGGAGCATGAATGATTTACAGAAGAAACTACAATTAACCCTAAAAAAGAAGAGTCCCCGTAAGGACGGAACCTTACAGGGAATATCTTCCATTGGTGATGCCTCAAATATAGCAAAAAAGGCGAAAAATGTCAATATCATAAGCAAGCAAAAGCGAGGCAAGAAATGACCAAGCCTAAAACCCCCAACCCAAAACCTCTAACCTCTAACGATGTTGCCATTAAAGTAGAAGGCGTCTACAAATCATTTAAGCTGCCGCACGAAAAATCCGGCAGTATTAAGGGCGCACTACTTGGCTGGCGCAAGCGCAAGCGTGGGTACGAGAATCAGCATGTGCTCAAAGATGTTTCGTTTGAAATAAAGAAGGGTGAATTCTTCGGTATCGTCGGTCGTAACGGCTCCGGTAAAAGCACGCTGCTGAAGCTCATTTCACAAATTTACACACCGGACAAAGGGTCTATTTCTGTCAATGGCAAGCTTACGCCATTCATCGAGCTTGGTGTTGGTTTTAACCCAGAGCTATCAGGGCGAGATAATGTGTACCTCAACGGCGCACTCCTCGGCTTCAACCGCGAAGAAATGGAAGCCATGTATGACGAAATTGTTGAGTTCGCCGAGCTCAAACGCTTCATGGATCAAAAGCTTAAAAACTATAGTTCTGGCATGCAAGTTCGCTTGGCTTTTTCTATTGCCATCCGCGCGAATACGGACATTCTTGTCCTCGACGAAGTGCTCGCCGTAGGTGACGAATCATTTCAGCGCAAGTGTGAAAATTACTTCTCAAGTGTAAAGAAGCAGGGAAAAACGATTATATTGGTGACACACAGTATGGATTCGGTACGGAAATACTGCACCAGAGCAATACTGGTGTCGGGTGGTGAAGTTAAGATGATCGGAAATCCCGAGAAAATCGCCGATGAATATTCAGAAATGAACCTTCTGCAAAGTGAAAAAAAATCTAGTACTGGTAAGGCTGACGAAAATAGACCGAGAATACTTGCAAAGATGATAAGTAAGCGAACTCTGACGCCCGACGACACGGTCGAGATCAAAATAAATTATAGAGCCACAGATAAAAGACCGGTTTATGCAAAGGTTTTTGTAAGATATTTTGATACCGTAATTATGTCCACGCACGCAAGTTTAATTGACAAGAGATACATAACGACCGATACGAACGAACATGAAGTTAACTGGCGTCTATCACTCAAGAATTTTAACAAAGGTGAGTATAGATTAGATGCCTTAATACAAGATGTCGAAACTGAAGTGAATATAGCAAGTTACGGGTATAACGGGGAGCTGGTTTTTATAATTGAAAATTCAAAAAGCAAGAACGGTGGAGCTTTTGCAAATCAAGGCATCATGGAATGGAAGAAATAAGTAAGCTTGTCAGTATATTAACGCCTTGCTATAACGGCGGCAAGTATATTCATAAATTGCTCAATAGTGTTTTGTCGCAAACATATCCTAACATAGAAATGATTGTTATTGATGATGGGTCAACAGATGATTCATCCGAAATCATTAAATCATTTGTATCAAGATTTAAGAAAAAAGGCTATCGGCTAAAATACGTTTATCAAAAAAATCAAGGTCTTTCGTATGCTATCAATAACGGACTAAAGCTAGTTACTGGTGAGTACTTCGTGTGGCCTGATGCAGATGATTATTATTCTAGTAAGCTAGCAATTACAAAAATGGTCAACGCGCTAGATGTTAGTGACGATAGCACGAGCATGGTACGCGTGCAATACGACGTCGTTGACGAGGACGGCACCATTATTCATAAATTAGGCGTCAATGATGAAACGCGCTACAAGACCGATCTTTTTGAAGATTGCCTGCTGGGCACAAACGACTACTGGTATCCGTCTGGCGGCAAGATGGCAAAAATGAGCAAAGTTGACGAGTGTATACCGAGCCGTGAGATATACACACGAAAAGATGCTGGACAGAATTTTCAGTTACAACTGCCATTGCTTTATGGCCACGAGTGCTTGACTATTGAAGAATACCTCTACACTTTGGTGTCACACGAAGATTCTATGAGTCGAGATGTGTCTACTAACAACATGCGCCAGAAAGCGTACTATGACACTAGAACAGCAGTTATGCGATCTATCAATCTTCCACTAGGATACAGAAAATATTTAATGAAGAAGGTTCGTGAATTATATAAAACTAGCATTATCAATAAACAAGCACCCCACAGAGTAAGAGCCACTCTTAGACGCGGAGTAAAGGCGCTAATGCCGTATGGGGCCATCGTTTTGCTTCGCAAAAAAGGCATACTAACTACTCCATCACCTCAGACACAAATAGTGTTTCAAGTGCCAGAAAAATCTCTGTTAGATAACGTAAGTGATTACGATAATAAGATTTTTGAGAGAGGCTACGCTCACGACGATCTCTCTAAAGTGAACCTTGATGGCTGGATGTTATTCTGTTCGCATGTACTAGAAAAGGCTATGAGTAGGGAAAAGTTTGAGGCTGGGCACAACATCTTTCGCTTAGAACAGTTGAGAGATTTCCTCAATGATTATGAGGCAAAGAAAATTGACAAAAAAACGTTTGCGTACGAGTATGCCCTATCAAGTATAAAAGAGTATATTCTCCTCCATGAAAAAAATGGTTTTCCCACAGATAAAATAAAGGAAATTATCGGCGGCAGGTACGACGAAGCCTTAAGAGCGAAAAAAAATCTTTCGGGCTACTTGGTGATTGATGGGAATGAAAAGAAGAACAACAAAGATCTAAATTTTATAAATCTCCAGAATAACCGTTTTAGCGTGCGAGAATTTTCCAATGAAGAAGTCGCCATTGAAGATATCAGGAAAGCAATTAATCTCAGCATGAAGACACCGTCAATTTGTAATAGGCAGGGTGTCAGGGTCTATAATATTATGGACAAAGAAAAGATGAGGCAAATTTTGGAAATACAAGGAGGGTTTGGTGGATACGAGACGCCATCTTGCTTGCTGCTTATCACACATGACACGCAAACTCTTGTTGGAGTAAACGAGCGAAATCAAGGATTTATTGATGGCGGGTTATTTTCTATGTCATTGCTACTATCACTGGAATACTACAGTCTGGCTGCATGTTCACTTAATGCGATGTTTATGCCTGATACGGATCAAAAAGTGAAAGAAATACTTAACATAAGTAATTCCGAATATCTAATTATGTTTATCGCTGTCGGACATTTTAAGGATAAGAATAAGGTTGCCGTGTCGACTAGGATTTCGAGTGCTGCAATCACCAAGGAGTATTTGTGAGCAAGCGTGTTGACGGGGCGATCTTGACGCTTACTGGCTATTTTAACTATGGCAATGTCTTGCAGCGGTATGCCTTGCAGGAATTTTTGCGGCAGAACGGCTACAACTTCGTTTCTTATGTCGATCCATACTCTGCTCCGCGAGATATGTATCGTGTGGGCAAACGAATAAAGCTAAAAACTCCCCTCAGGGCAGTCAAGCGTTTCTTAAATTACCAGAAACCATACTGGCATATCCCATCATACGGGATGTTATATCCAGAGGCTCGAGGTTGGGAAAATATCATAAACTTTGTTAATAAAAACATATGGATAAAGTCGTTTAATCTAAACGATAACTACAAAAATTACATTGTTGGATCAGATCAGGTTTGGCGTAACTGGTGGAACGACCGAGAAATCCTCGGATATTACTTCTTTAATTTCCTGAAGGGTCGGAAAGCAAATCTTGTTTCGTATGCCGCTAGCTTTGGTAAAGATAAAATTGACGAGGTGATGAGCCACGATGATGCAGAGTATATCAAACCCTATATAGAGGAATTTAATGCGATTTCGGTACGCGAAAAGTCGGGAATCAAGATGATAAAGGAGGCGTGGGATGTCGATGACGTTTTAGAAGTTGTCGACCCGACATTGCTGCTAGACGAGTCAAATTATTCAAAGCTGATTGACCAGAGCGACGTAAAGTATGAGAAAATCCAACCAATTTTTACTTATGTTCTAGGTGAGACGTCGGAGATAAACGAGCTTATTCGTAAAGTGCAAGCTACGAGGCGCCAAGCAATAACAAAAATGCGTGCACACGGTGGCGCTGAGAACGATATATTGCCATCCGTGGAACTTTGGCTCAAGGGCTTTCGTGATGCAGAGCTCGTGATTACTAATTCATTCCACGGCATGATGTTCTCGATTCTTAACAATACTGACTTTATTATTATTGGAAGAGAAGATGGCGGATTGTCCCGTATAAAAGATTTTTTGTCTAAATATGGGCTTGAAGGAAGATTTGTCAATGAGGGTAGTCTAGATGCTTACGATAACTCTAGGTTAAAGCTTATTGATTGGGAAAACGTAAACAAAAAACTTAAACATGATCGCAAGGAGAGCGGCGACTGGCTATTGGCCTCACTAAAATAAGGAATCTGACATATAATGGGTACACATAAAGTTATGAAACATGAGCCAACAGTGTCAGTTATAATTACCTGCTACAACTACGCTGAGTACGTAGCTGAAGCTATTGAGAGCGTACTGACTCAAACGTATAAAAACATAGAATTTATCATAATTGACGATGGCTCCACGGACAATTCGCTAAAAGTTATTAATGGATACAAAGATCAGGCTACCATAGTGAGCCGCAAAAATAAGGGCATTGTCTATACTAGGAATCAGGCGCTACAGCTGGCGCATGGTGAGTATGTTTGCTTTTTGGATGCTGACGATTATTTCAATAAAGATTATATTGCAAACTCAGTGAAGGTTGCCGAGAAGTATAGCGCCGATGTTGTGTACCCAAATTGGCATATTTTTGGAGACAATGATTTCCTTAAGGATTTTAGTGAGTTTGATGTACAAAAGTTAATACGCCAAGAGATTCATTGTACGGCAGAGTCACTTTTTCGTAGGAGCTCCATCGGAGACCATAGATTTGAAAGTGAAGCTGTTGCTGAAGACTGGGATTTTTTCCTTGGTTTAGCATTGGATGGTCGGAAGTTTAAGCTTGCAAAGGGTGTTTACATTAACTATAGAATGAGAAAAAATACCAGAGGAAGTTCACGATCGTATTGGGAAGATATGTATCATTTCTGCGACATACTGACCAAATGGAGTAAAAAATTTCCAAGTAAGGTTAATCCTTTTGATTTACCTATTACTGTAGGAAGTCGTGAGAGTAAGCGTGTTGATGACATGGACAAGCTTCTTAAGGAAAAAGACAAAATAATAGAGTCTATTGAGAATACTAACAAAGCAAAAGAGGCGGAGATTAATAGGTTAAGCATGGAGATAACCTCAATCAAATCCACTAAAGCATATATATTTGCGGAAAAGCTATCGGAAATTAGGAGTAAGATAAAGCTAAGCTAAATGTTTTCAATTTGTTCAAGATAGCTTGAACTATCAAAGTTTTTTGCGATTTCTCTAGACTTTTCGCTCATTGTAACAAGTTTCGCGTTGCTCGTTTTGTCCTTGTTCAGGATTTTTTCAATTATGTTGGCGAATTGCTTTATATCTGTTACGTCAATAAGATAGCCATTTTTGCCTTCTCTAAGCTGTTCGTCAACACCACCAACACTACTTCTGAGGATTACGTGGCCCATGAGCATGCATTCAGCAACGTATAGCGCGTAGGTTTCATGAAGAGAACTACATATCACGACATTATTTTTACTTGCGACCTCGAGAGCATTGAGCCGATCCATGTTTTTGAATATATGAATTCTCTTGCCAAGTGAAGAATTTCCTATGTAACGGACCTGTTTAGATACATAATCGTTCTCGCCTACGGATACAAGGGTTAGTGAGAAATCCCTATACTTCTTTGGATTTGCTAAGTAGTGTACGTCGTGAAAACGTTGTAGCGCTGCGATAGTGATAAGCTGTCCCTTACGACCATCTGGGGTTGTCCCTGAAAGAAAAAAGTTAATCTGATTAAAATCTTTTTCATCTTTTCCGTGCTTCATTCTGCTCGGGATATCAGATCTCATGGTCATAATAAAAAGACCCCTATCACCTAGTACGTTTACAAACGCCTTTTTTGTTTTCTTTGATGGAAAGAATAGCGCTAATTTATCTTGCTGCAGATAGTTAGCAAGCTTTCCTTTCAGGGGATATACTAGTCCCCTGCATTGTTCTAAGTCTTCATGAATGAACCAGTGTGCCTTTTTTAGTTTGTTAGTTTTTAGCGCATCTAGGACAAAGTTAATGTAGTCAGGATACACGGCTGAAGTATTTATGAACACAAAATCATCGGGACGTATACCGAGTTGTATGCTAACGAGTCTACGTCCGGCTCCTGATACGGCTTGCTCAACTTTGATGCCCATTTTCTTAAAGGTAGTGACGTGGTTTGGAGTAACAGAGGGTGCGATAACCCGAATTCGGTTACTGCCATATTTTTTTGTGTACTCTTTCACTATGTCAATTAGCACCAATGGACCTCCGGTGTTGTCGATTGGGTGAGAAATAAATATGAACTGAGAGGGCTGGCTATTTTTACTAATCAGTATTTTTGCTCGAGATTGTATGGTGCCTGCCGCTACGCGCGCTGTACGTTTGACGCCTTTATCTCTTGCATGCCGTAGAACCTTTTTTACAATACGGGGTATCCTTAGCAGTTGATTGGTCCTTTGTGGCTGAAGAGTGACGTTGTAGTATGATGGAACCCCAATCTTGCTTCTTAAAACAAGTTCATCTTCATATGGTAAAATGTTCAATTTTATGATATCGCTTAATTTTTTAGTGATATTCTCCCAGTAATACATCGGCTTCAAAGTAAGCAGGTTCTCTCGTAGCTGCGATAGTACTCTGGGATTATTTTTGACTTCTAGTATAGCCCTGATTATTGAGTCGGCATCAATTCCCGCAAGCTTTATGGCGGCATTATGCTCAATCAGTGTTTCACTTAGTGGGTCGCCACCGTTCGTCAAAATGATAGCATTCCCCCAGACAAAATCCATAACCCTAGTCCTCCAAGAAAAAACGTTCTCTTTGGCTGGTTTATTGAGGCTAATTATTAAATCAGCATTGCTATACCAGTTTCCTCTGTCTTTAAAGTCAACCCAATCAACAAACACTACGTTACGGTGTAGATTATTCTGTTCTACAAATCTAACAGAATAATCGTACTGTTTAATAAAATCAGGATGATTGTTGCGCGGATTTTTAGCCCCAACAAAGACAAATTTAAAATCAGTATGATTTTCACTGAGCTTTTTTATGGCATCAAAGTATCCTTCTATCTTGAACCACGGATACATACCCCCAAACCACAAAACAACAAATTCACTCTTCTTGATACCAAGTGCTCGATATGGATTCTTCTCTGAAATTAATTCCTCGCTGGATATACCAAAGGGCGCTAGTAAGATTCGGTCGTCTTTATAAGTAGCAGGATTAATACTCCCAAGTGACGCTAAAACTCCTGTATAAAAAGCTTCCTGAGCAGAGTTTGCCACTAGATAGTAATCGCCTCGGCTCAGCGTATTGTTGTATGTTGCAAGATCTACGAAGTAATTAGAAAGCTCCCTTTCTATATCGTGTGGTTCTCTCGCGGATACTTCAATATATGAAGGCACGTAAGAATCTACTATAAATTGAGTCTTGCTTCCTATGCTGCTACTTATAAATGTAGAAAAATCACCAAGAGAGTAGGACGCTATAACACTATCGTACGAATTTAACGTTTTTACAAATTCGTTATCCTTGGTCCAGTTAATTAATTTTACCCCTTGATAAACTTTTTGTTTTTGAGGATAATTTTCGTGAACAGCAATAGTGACATCTATGCCGTTTTTTAATAAGCCTTCAGCTAATCCAAAAATTCTCATACCACCGCCCTCTACCTGCTGGTATTCCAGCGTTGGCACTGGACCATAGCTAACAAGGAGGCAAGTCTTCATTGAATGTATTTTAACATAATTGCACTAGGGTAGACCAAGGTAAAAGGTTTGGGCGGAAGTCTGATTTTTCTTATATGTCTGGACGCTCGTCCCAGCTTTTCCTACGGCGCCATTTACTATATCGAGTACGTTCTCGGAACAGGCAGACCGTATTTGATATAGACCATTGCTTGTTGTTGTAAATGACCACTTCTGCGCGCAACTAGAATTACCGGTGTATATTTGGGTCTGCGCACCAACGGCCGTACTGGCATTTATTACATCGAGATACTTAGAACTAAAAATGCTACGTATTTTGTATAGACCATCAGACTGGCGAACAATCTGCCACTGCTGGGCTGCTGATCCGTTGCTATCGTAGATTTGAATCTTGGTACCATTAGCGGTCTGAGCACCAGTTACATCAAGAGCCTTATTGGCAGTCGTGCTTATTGAATAGATGCCGTTTGGAATCGGTTGGGCGTCGAGGCTTAGTATATTCCACGATTGTCCAAGAGAGGTCGCTGAGATTTGCTGAGTCTCCAGTGGTGTGTTTGGTGTACTCAATGCGTCTCCTGCCACACCGAGTACGTTCTCGGAACAGGCAGACCGTATTTGATATAGACCATTGCTTGTTGTTGTAAATGACCACTTCTGCGCGCAACTAGAATTACCGGTGTATATTTGGGTCTGCGCACCAACGGCCGTACTGGCATTTATTACATCGAGATACTTAGAACTAAAAATGCTACGTATTTTGTATAGACCATCAGACTGGCGAACAATCTGCCACTGCTGGGCTGCTGATCCGTTGCTATCGTAGATTTGAATCTTGGTACCATTAGCGGTCTGAGCACCAGTTACATCAAGAGCCTTATTGGCAGTCGTGCTTATTGAATAGATGCCGTTTGGAAGTGCGGCTGTGCTTTTTGAAGTCAGATTCCAGCTTTGTGCGTTCGACCAGTTAGCGGGGTAGAGTTGCATTTTAGTGCCATTTGAAAAGTTGGCCGAGGTAATATCAAGAGATAGGCTGGAGCACTTATTAAAAATGTAATATTTGTAGCCAGAGTAGACTATTGACCACTTCTGCGCGCAACTAGAATTACCGGTGTATATTTGGGTCTGCGCACCAACGGCCGTACTGGCATTTATTACATCGAGATACTTAGAACTAAAAATGCTACGTATTTTGTATAGACCATCAGACTGGCGAACAATCTGCCACTGCTGGGCTGCTGATCCGTTGCTATCGTAGATTTGAATCTTGGTACCATTAGCGGTCTGAGCACCAGTTACATCAAGAGCCTTATTGGCAGTCGTGCTTGTAATAACATAAATACCATTTTCTAGAACTACATTGCTAGTATGCGCTTTTGTTGAATTGAACCAGAGCTCAAAGTAGTACACAAAATTGTAGCTGCCACTGTAATACAAGCCGGTGTTCCCATAAGGAGCCCGTCCGTACAGGCCTTGAGGGTTGTTGTATGCATGCGGCGTGTAGCAGTACATTGTAGATGTTGCGGGGTTCTGAATGAATATTGTTGCGTAGTGTGTGCCATTCGTGTCATAGAATCGAACATTCTGATTGGGATATAGGTTTGGCTTATAGAGATTTTTCTCAGTGCCACAGGTCCAGCTAGTGCTGGTATACCACCAGTTCATATTGCCTCGAGCACGCTCATAATGGAAACGAAGCGCCCAAGTGCCGCTGTCTATTTGGTATGGGAAGCTGCTTGATGAGCTGCACGATCCAGACGTGGGGCAAGCATAGCCCATAGCTTGTGTGAGCTGCCAGATCGTGGGGTTTGTCGCAGTGGTGAGGCTCTGCTCCTTTTGCATGGTTGCAAGAATGACCTTAGGACTTACACCGTACACTTGGGCTGCGTAATAAATAATCTCAGACGCCGGAATTGGGGTATCGCAGCGTGCGCCAGCGGCTGTGTACCATTGACGCTCTTGGCTGCCGCTGCCATAGCACTGCAGCGTAAAAGTCATATCTTTGAGTCCACTGCCACGGGCTGCGAGGAAGTTCTGGATGTCGGATATGCTCATGCTCTTTGCATCAAGAAAAAGAGTATCATCAATAATTCGTCCACCATCATAAGCTGCGCTTGCTCTAGGCGCACACAGGGTAATCAGCAATAGTATTCCACTTAGTACGACCGTGACACCGATGGTTGAGCGTCTGTTGAGCCTCGGGGCCAACATTATTTGAACCTCACAGGTATCTCGACGGCACTAAATTCACTTGCATCAGACTTGGTGGCAAATATGTCGAGCCTGCCTTCATTTGCACTTGTATTAAACGATAAAGTACCCGAGAAATTGCCGTCTACAACCTTCAAACTACCAGTTGCGATAACGCCACTAATATTGTCAATAAGTCGATATTGCACTACGGGCAAAGTTGATATGCCAGAGATTTCTTGCCCAGCCTTAAGTACGGAATTTGTATGAGGTAGGTATACGGTTATCTCACCGCTTGCCGATGCAAGTGATTTACTTGTATCTGTGCTTGCGGCGCCATTGTTATCCGTAACTATCGCTGACCCTTGATTTTCGTTATTGGTATTACCGGGGTCTTTGTTCTCTTCTGCGGCGGAACCTCCGTTATAATCAGGTTGTGCCGAGGGCAGTTCACTGGTTGTTTGTGCTTCTTGCTCGCTATCGGTTGAAGCTGAGAAAAAAGATGTTGTATCAGTCTTTTCAAGAACAAAGAAAATAATGCCAACTACGACCAGTAGGGCTATGACGCTAAGAAATAATCTTTTCTTCGTATTCTTGTGCTTGTATCTTTTAACCATGTTTTTATTTTAGCATTAGCAATTACTAACTATACATCGAATATAGCTAAACCACAACGTTTTTCCTTTAACTACAGACCTAGTAGATACTCGCCGTAGCCGGATTTTTTGAGTGGTTCGGCGAGGGCGAGAAGTTGGTTTTTGGTGATAAAACCTTGCTTGTAGGCGATGGCCTCTGGGGAGCCAATAATTTGGCCGGTGCGGTTTTGAATAACGCGGACGTAGTCGCTAGCATCAGTAAGACTATCTATGGTGCCGGTGTCGAGCCAGACGTCGCCAGACTCAAGTGTTTGGACACTCAGTTTGCCGCGGCTGAGGTATTCGGCATTAACGGCGGTGATTTCTAGCTCTCCGCGATCACTCGGCTTCACATTCTTAGCGATTTCAACGACGTCGTTGTCGTAGTAGTAAAGGCCCACAACGGCAAAGTTTGACTTAGGTTTAGCTGGCTTTTCTTCAATAGAAACAGCTTGATTATTCTGGTCAAATTCGACGACACCATAGCGTTCCGGGTCGGATACTTCGTAGGCAAATACGATGCCTCCCTCAGGATCAGTCGAGGCTTTAAGCGAGTCATCTAGCTCGTTACCGTGAAAGATGTTATCACCAAGGACGAGCGCTACTTTATCATCGCCAATAAACTCCTCGCCGATAATAAAGGCTTGAGCGAGACCGTCTGGTGATGGCTGTACGGCGTACTGTAAGTTAATACCCCACTGTGAGCCGTCGCCCAGCAAGCGCTGGAACTGCGATTGATCTTCTGGCGTTGTGATAATCAGAATATCTTTAATGCCTGACTGCATGAGTGTAGTCAATGGATAGTAGACCATCGGCTTGTCGTAGATTGGCATCAGTTGTTTGCTGATTGCTTTTGTAATAGGGTACAAACGCGTACCAGACCCCCCCGCTAAAATAATTCCCTTCATGAACGAACACTCCTTGTTACCTGTTGATTATACCATTGGAGATAAAGCAGGCGTATACTGATAGGTGGCTATGGCAGACGATACATCTAAGAAATCAGATTTTTTACTCTATACGTCTCCTGATGGTTCGGTAAAGATTGAAGTATTTTTTGAAGATGAAACAGTTTGGCTGACACAAAAGCGCATGGCGGAGCTTTTTGGCGTGGATGTGCGTACGGTTAATGAGCATCTACAAAATATCTTTGATAGCGGAGAGCTGGATACGGAGCGAACTATCCGGAAAATTCGGATAGTTCAACATGAGGGCGACCGCAAGGTTGGACGTGACGTTAACTTTTATAATCTAGACGCTATTATTTCTGTGGGTTATCGAGTTAACTCGCGGCAAGCCACGCAGTTCCGTATATGGGCTACAGGGACGCTGCGCAACTTTATTATTAAAGGATATGCGCTTGATACGGAACGACTGAAAAATGGTTCGCATTTTGGTAAAGATTACTTTGACGAGCTACTTGAGCAGATTCGTGAAATTCGTGCGAGTGAACGGCGATTTTACCAAAAAGTAACAGATATATATGCGACAGCCATTGACTACGACAAAGACTCACCCGTAACGAAGACATTCTATGCAACAGTGCAAAACAAATTACACTGGGCGATTCACGGGCAGACGGCAGCAGAGCTTATTGCTGCAACCGCTGATGCAAAAAAGCCGCACATGGGGCTAAAGACTTGGCGCAATGCGCCAAAAGGCAAAATCCTTAAACCGGATGTATCTGTGGGCAAGAACTATCTAGAAGCGGAGCAATTACAGGAGCTTAATCGTGTAGTAACCATGTATTTAGATTATGCCGAGAATCAGGCGCAGCGTGGCGTCGCTATGAAAATGGCAGACTGGGCATCAAAGTTGGACGCATTCCTGCAGTTTAACGAGTATGAGGTGCTTAACGATCCCGGCAAGATAAGCACTGCTACGGCAAAGACAATTGCTGAAAAAGAGTTTGAGAAGTTTCGTGTCGTGCAGGATAAACAGTTTGAATCTGACTTTGACAAGATGGTTCGCGAAATCTCAGAAAAAACAAAAAATTCAGAGACTTAACCAGTTTGCCGTTCGGTGGCTATGTAGTCTTTTAGCGCCTTGCGCCACTCGGCAGATGTGAAACCTGTGGCTTCGATTTTGGTAAGATCAAGTGTGCTTTGAAGCGGTCGTGGTGCGATGTCTGTCTTGCCGGCAAAGTAGTCAGCGGTCGTAGTGTCTGTGACCGTTAGGTCGCTGTGACCACTGAGTGTAAAGATTTCTCGGGTAATCTGTGCCCAACTAGCGGATTCGCCGCTGTTTGTGACGTTATAAGTACCATAATTGGCGACTGGAAGATTGTTATTGGAAGATGGCGACGAGGGTTGGTGGGTGAGAAGGTGGTCGATAGCATCAACCAAGGTGTTTGTGAAGGTAAGGCGGCCAATTTGGTCGCTGACAACTGTTGGAGAGATACCCTTTTCGGCAAGCCCGAGCATGGTGCGCACGAAGTTTTTACCGTCACCGATAACCCAGCTAGTGCGGAGCAGATAAAAACGGGGCGTAAGCGAAACTACTAGGTCGCCTGCGGCTTTACTGGCACCGTAAACCGATAGCGGAGTGAAAGCCTCGTCTTCAGCGTGTATAGTGGCGGTGCCGTCAAAGACGTAATCTGAAGATATATGGACAAGCGTTGCGTCGTGTTGCGCTGCTGCCGCTACGAGGTTTGCAACCGCATCAGCGTTGACCGCCCAAGCAGCAGCCCGTCCTTCTTTTGTCTCGGCTCCGTCAACATTAGTGTAAGCGGCGGCATTTATGATTACTCCGGCCTCAGGCCAGCTAAAAACCTCAACAGCTGTCTTGTTGGTAATATCGAGTGCATCAGAGTCGACGGCCTTTGCCTTTGGGTATTGAGACTGCAGGGCTTTGCCGAGCTGACCGTTTGCGCCAATAATAACAATCTTTGATTGATCCATAACTAAACCTCCATCGGTGTTACGTCTGCAAGCATGGGGTGCAGTATGTCTTTCTCGGAAATGATAGCTGCATCTTTGCTAATTGGCCAAGGCAAAGCGAGCGCAGAATCAAACAAATTCACGAAAGTGTACTTGGCCTCTGGCGACCAGTGGTCATTAACCAAGTAGGTGTAAGTGACGTTTGGCTCAAGGGTCTGATAGCCGTTCGCGACGCCACGGGGCACAAAGATTGCCTTATCGGGCGTGATTTCGGTTGTGAAGACAGTGCCAAAACTAGGGCCACTTCGCAAATCGACCCATGCACCAAAAACACGACCATTAGCAACGGAAATGTACTTCTCCCAAGGTTCGGCATGCAGACCACGCGTGACTCCCGCCTCCACGTTGTAGGAGAAGTTATTTTGAACGACCGTAAATGCAGGCAAGCCAAGCGCTTCCATTTTTTCTTTTTGGTAGTTCTCTTTAAACCAGCCGCGATTATCGCCATGGAGGGGTAAATCAATAACGAAAAGGCCAGGTATATCTGTTTGCTCTACTTTTAACGCCTTGCTAAATTGCAACTCACTGCCATTTTTCATCTGCTCCATTATAGCAGCTCTGGGTTTCAAAATGTAACCTGGTTAATAACAGAGAGTAAGCACAAAAGGTATTGCTTTTATTGATAAACTATGTTAGTATAAGGTTTATGAAAAACCCAGGCGAATCAGTAAGCCCAGAACAAACACAAAACTTTGATTACGTGAACCAGCTTAGAGAAGGCCAGGCTCCAACTAAGCCTTTTGAGCTTTTGCCCATGGATCCAGAGGCGCAAGCGCGTGCCGGCTGGCGAATTGAAATTAATCAAGAGAAACTGGAGCGTGGCGTCGCAGTAGCCAGCTTCGTACAGGAAAAGATGGGGCTAACCGTTGACTATGGTCAACGCCCTGAGGGCTACGATGGTATTGCTATTCGTGAACACGGTGGTGGTGGTGCGGTCACCATACCTTATATGATGCATCCACAGACCGGTGAGATTTATGTGGGTCTTGTTAAAGAGAATCGTCCGCTACTTGGCGGAGAGGTCTGGAACGTACCTCGTGGTTTCTTGGATGTTGGTGAGACACACGAACAAGCCGCTGCGCGTGAAGTGACAGAGGAAATGGGCTTTAGGGCGGATAGTGAAGACCACTCACAACGTGTTGTGAAGCTGATGGAAGGCCTCAATCCCAACTCAACCTATTTTGATACAAGCCACACAAATGAAGACGGGTCTCCAGAAGGGGTGTCTGTGTATGCACTGCAACTTGGCGCTCATGAGCTGGAGATGGCGACCGACGAGAATGGCCAAGTGACTTACGTTTTTCCGCAGCAAGTTCGCGATAGTGTAGAGGGTGATCGGGCGGCTGAGCGAATTTATGGCTCAATGTTCGTGCCTATTCGCGAAGCAGTTATGAGCCGAGATATGTTTACTAGCGCAGCCGCTGGTCAATTATTGGCTCGTATGTTTGTCGGCCCACGCTAGCTCAAGCTGACTGGCTGTGGTATAAAGTCATAGTATGCCAGGTATTGTTACCCCAACACAGATTCCGCCCTCCGATGAAGAAATTGCGCAAGCTGTTGAAGTCTTGAGCCGTTTGTCGCGAGGTTTTTTGCCATTTGAGCTTTTTATTCAGGTTGCGCGTTTAGTGACAACCCCAACAGTTGACTTTGCGCCGGTACGTAAGACCGAACAGGGAGAGGTTGAAATATTTCTGACGCAGCGTGAACCAGATGATTTGTACTGGCCAAACGAGTGGCATGTCCCTGGTGGCGTCTTACGATCAACGGATGATGAGGGCGATTTTAGCTCGGGTTACTCACGGACGATGGACGGTGAACTCGGGGGAGGTTTGGTGGCAATTGGCGAGCCTCAGTTCGTGGCTATGAAATTTTGGGACGGGCTAAGAGGGCGGGAACTGGAGATTGTTCACTATGTTGAAGTTGAGGTGAAACCAGGAGTTAGTTTGCCGGGTGCGTTTTTTGACGTCACAAAACTACCGGAAAATACCATAAAACAGCAGCTGTCTGTTATTGCCGAAGTGGCCGCTGCCTACCGGGCTGCTGGTATTGACAAATAGTCAAAAATTGCGTATAATTTACGCATGAGTATGAATTATTCTGAAATCCACTGCTCCGTCGAAGACCTTTCGCGTACATTGCTTGAGGGAACGGAATTTACCACGCCAGACTTTGGTTCCGAAATATACATAGATTCGCTTAAGAAAAGAGCACAGCGCTCAATTGGCGGCCTTGCAGTAGAGGTCGGTCACTCCAACTACCCTGGTGTCGGCTACGTTGATCGCATTACCGTTATGACCGCCGAAAAGGTGATTGTTGCGTCGGCATCGAATGATTTTGACTCTGGGTCACGGGGAGTCGGTGTAACCGTTTATCGCAGGCTGGCCTTTGGTGAGATTAGGCCCAGTCTCGCAGGGACATACAACGAGGCTCATAAACAATTAGTCGTCGGGAACTTTCGTGCAGATCAGATAGGGCTAAATGATGATTCAGGTGTATGGAGGCTTCACGAACATGAAGACATCTTGAATGTTGAAGAGGCGTCCCAGGAGTTAATGGGCATTATCGCTTCTATTGGCAGAGTTGCGCACACATAGCGCTGTCTTTTACTACTGACCTTTTTCGGCGTAGGCTGCTTCTACTTTGGCCTTTTCGGCTTGCCACCAGGCCTCATTCTGTGTGTACCAGTCGATGGTTGCCTGTAGGCCGGCACGCAGGTTGGTGTATGTTGGTTGCCAGCCGAGTTCGGTGCGGAGCTTAGTTGAGTCGATGGCGTAACGTTGGTCATGGCCGGGGCGATCGTTAACATGCTCATAGGCTGATTTATCTTTGCCCATGAGCTCAAGTAGCGTCTCAATAATGTACTTGTTGTTCTGTTCGCCGTCAGCACCGATTAGGTAGAGTTCACCTAGTTGGCCGCGCTCTAAGATGGCGTGTACGGCCGCATTGTGATCATCGACATGTATCCAGTCACGGACTTGCTCGCCCGTACCGTACAGTTTGGGCGTCAGACCAGATAAGATGTTGGTAATCTGGCGGGGGATAAACTTTTCAATGTGCTGCATGGGACCGTAGTTATTCGAGCAGTTCGACAAGGTAGCTTTAATGCCAAAACTACGCACCCAGGCTTTGACAAGGAGATCCGAGCCGGCCTTGGTGGAAGAATAAGGGCTGGAGGCGTTGTAGGGAGTTGTTTCGGTAAATTTGGCTGGATCGTCGAGCTCTAGGTCGCCGTAGACTTCATCCGTTGAGATATGGTGAAGCCGCTTGTTGTATTTGCGTACCGCTTCTAAGATGGTGGCAGTACCAACAAGGTTTGTCTGAATAAACGGCCACGGATCGCGCAGCGAGTTGTCGTTGTGAGATTCGGCCGCAAAGTGCACCACAATATCGGTGTTTGCCACGAGTTTATTGATGAGTTCTTGGTCGGCGATGTCGCCGGTAACGAATTCAATCTGATCAAGCACCGACGACAGGTTTTCGGGATTACCCGCGTAGGTCAGTTTATCGATAACAGTAATAGAGTGTTCGGGGTGATTCTTGAGCGTGTAATGCACAAAATTAGAGCCAATAAAGCCTGCACCCCCAGTGATGAGTAAATTTGCCATAACATTCATTGTACAGCCTCGGTGCGACAAATTTGTTGTGTTATTGATGTGGGATACAGTCTGACAAAAATACAACATTCATCAAGGTATACTAAAAGACGTATGAAACGAGTTATTGTTGGTGGATTTTTTAACCCGCTCCATGGGGGGCATTTAGATCTTATTGAGGCAGCAAAGGGAATGGGTGACTACCTTATCGTTCTGGTGAACAACGATGCCCAGCAAATAGAAAAGAAAGGCAAAATAATCCTCGATGAGCAAAATCGTGCACGGCTTATTGGCGCACTGCGCTATGTAGATGAAGTGGTGATTGTTATTGACCCAGCAGGAAACCACTGGCCGAGCACAAAAACGATTGAATTCGTCGCGAATAAGTATCCTGAGGATGAGCTTGTATGGGCAAATGGCGGCGACCGCCCTGACCCAGAGGCGTTGCCTGGTCCAGAGGCAGAGATGTGCCGCACGAAAGGCATAGAGATGGTATTTGGTGTCGGCGGAGATATTAAAGCCGATTCATCGACGCGTATCAACCAAGCAATCGGAGAAGAGGAGTAACTTTATGAAAAAAATATTGGCATTTGACCTTGATGATACGTTGGCGGTTGCAAAGTCGCCAATCACTGATGAAATGGGTGATGTACTTGGCCGGACTTTGGATCACTTCGATGTGTGTATTATCTCTGGCGGGCGTTATGAGCAGTTTATGATTCAAGTCATCGAAAGGCTACAGCTTGATAAGCAGCGTTTAGCGAGACTGCACCTAATGCCGACCTGTGGCACGCAGTACTATCTTTATAAAGAAAATAGTTGGCAGCAGCAGTATGCCGAGCTATTGACCGAGGCAGAAAAGACAGCCGCTTTCCAGGCACTTGAACAGGCAGCCCGTGAACTTAATCTCTGGGAAGAAGAGCCATGGGGTGAGGTGATTGAAGATCGTGAGAGTCAGATTACGCTTTCAGCGCTTGGCCAGAAGGCACCGTCTGATGCGAAGTACGCCTGGGATCCCGATGGTTCCAAGAAGCTTAGGCTTCAACAGAAGGTTCAGGAATTACTACCCGAACTTGAAGTACGAGCTGGCGGTACGACCTCAATCGACGTAACGCGAATAGGCATTGATAAAGCCTACGGCATGAAGAAGCTTATTGAAGCGACGGGTTTCAACAAAGAAGATATTCTATTCTTTGGTGATAAATTGGGCGAGGGCGGCAATGATTATCCAGTTAAGGCGCTCGGCATCGATTGCTTAGAGGTTGAGAAGTGGCAGGACACCGCCGGCCGTCTTGAAGCCATCCTGCACGTCATTTAGCCGACGAGTGCGGGCTTTGTTTTTGTTCTGACAATGCAAGCTCGCCGAGCACATGGCCATAGATAACAAGCTGTTCTGTGTGCTCCTTTGAGTCATGGGCATAGGCATAATTACTGATACCACACTCGCCAAGTGCTTGGCGGAGCGCTTCTGGGGTGAGCGGTGGTGAAATACAGAAATTTCCTGCAGTGTCGGATTTTTCCACGGTGTGGCCTTGTGCTTCAAGGGATTGCTGAAGCTGCTCTAAACAGGCAAAACTTTGGCCAGCCGACTCATTGATGGTGAGTCGGTCGGTGGTTTCATTTATGCGACGCACAAGTAGCAGATTTGGATGCATAGCCTTTAGTTATACAGCCTTTTCGTACAATAAAAAGTGAAATTGGTAACAGAAAATTGACATAAAATTAGATTGACAGCTA
>CAYTOC010000006.1:25037-43760 GCA_964439405.1 uncultured Candidatus Saccharibacteria bacterium | reverse complement strand
TTAGCTTGCAGAACAGGGATAGGTTATGTTACAATACTGCGTAACGCCATCGAAATATCTCTTTATTAGTAAGTAAGTTATAAGGAATTGAATGATAACAAGCGAGAAGAAAGCTGTAGCTATCAAGAGCGTGCAAACGCACAAAACAGATGTAGGTTCAGCTGCCGTACAGGTAGCAGTTGATACAGAACGTATTAAAGAGCTGACGGAACACCTAAAGGTGAACAAGAAAGATTTTCAGGCACGCCGCGGACTGTTGCGGCTCGTTGGTAAGCGCAAGCGCCTGCTTAAGTACATTGCAAGCAAAGACGGCCAGGCATACCTGGATCTGATTGCTAAGCTCGGCTTACGCCGCTAGTTTGAAGCTAAAAAGTAGGCTTGAGGCGCACTCAAGCCTACGAATCTAGAATCAAACATTCTAGCCAAGACATTACTAATTGTATGGGTGGCAGAGCACAGTCCTACTTCGCCGGAGGCTACGAAGGATTGAACCCTACCACCCAAGACAAACCCAGAAAGGGGAACCCATGGGACAAACAATCAACCCATTTGGCAAGGATATTATCAAAGTAGAGACCGAGTGGCTTGGCCGCACGCTGAGCCTTGAAGTTGGCCGCGTGGGCTTCCGTACTAGTAGCTCGGTTTTGGTGCGCTATGGCGACACGGTGGTACTTGGTACGGCCATGGTCAATCCAAAAAGTATTCAGGGCATGGATTATTTCCCCCTGAGCATTGACTACGAAGAAAAGTTTTATGCAGCGGGCAAGATTTCTGGCAGCCGTTTTGTTAAGCGCGAAGGCCGCCCATCTGATGAAGCGATTTTGATTGGCCGGTTAATTGATCGCCCAATCCGTCCGCTGTTTCCGAAGGGCTATCGCCAAGAAGTACAGGGTGTGGCGACAGTACTTTCAATGGATCCAACCTTCCGCCCTGACATGGTAGCGATGATGGCAACTTCTGCTGCATTAAGCCTGACGGGCATTCCGTTTGAAGGACCAGTAGCTGGTGTGCGCGTCGCGCTGGTAGATGGCAAGTTTAAGGCGTTCGCGACCCACGAGGAGCTTGAGCAGGGTGACCTTGACCTGGTGGTTGCGGGTACCAAAGACGCAATTATGATGGTTGAAGCCGGTGCGAACGAAGTACCAGAAGAGACCGTGGCTGACGCACTGGTATATGCATTTGAAAACATCCAACCAGCATTGGCTTTGCAGCAAGAACTAATCGCGAAGCTTGCCCCAACAGCCATAGAGTACGAACTAGTCAAGCCAAATGAAGAAATTCAGGCTAAAGTTGACGCCTGGGTAGACGGCAAGCTTGGTGATGCACTGCGCCGCCCATACCCTGAACGCAATGAGTTAATTTCTGAACTGAAGCAAGCCTTTCATACAGACTTTGAGCTGCAACATGGCGAGGAATATCACGAGCTGAAGGGCGAGTATGACGAAGCTTTCACGACCGCACTGCACAAGGACGTGCGAAAGGGCATTATCGAAGACAATAAGCGCCCTGATGGCCGCGCCCTGACCGAAATCCGCCAGCTTTCGAGCGAAATCGGCTTTCTGCCACGCGCACACGGCTCAAGTCTCTTTACGCGCGGGCTAACCCAAGCACTTAACATTACGACGCTTGCGCCGCTGAGCTTTGCGCAGCTGCTTGATACGATGGAGCGCAACGACGTGAGCAAGCGCTATATGCACCACTACAATGCACCTGGCTACACCGTCGGTGAAGTACGTCGTCTTGGCTCGCCAGGCCGTCGTGAAATCGGCCATAGCGCACTCGCGGAGCGCGCGCTATTGCCAGTCTTGCCAAGCGAAGCAGACTTTCCGTACACTATCCGCACCGTAACGGAAATCATGAGCCAGAACGGCTCGACCTCACAGGCAGCTATATGTGCAAGCACGCTGAGCCTCATGGACGCGGGTGTGCCACTTCGCGCACCGGTCAGCGGTATTGCGATGGGGCTGATGCTCGACGGCGACAACGCCTACATTTTGAGTGATATTGCAGACGCTGAGGACTTTGCGGGCGACATGGACTTTAAGACCGCAGGTACCAGCAAGGGTATTACTGCGCTACAGATGGATATGAAAGTTCATGGCCTGCCGGTAGAGACGCTCAAAAAGGCGCTACTTCAGGGCAAGGAAGGTCGTGCGCACATCCTCGCGAGCATGCTCGAAACAATTACCGAGCCGCGCGCAGAACTCAGCCCATACGCGCCACGCGTTGAGACGATTCAGATTAATCCCGATAAAATCCGCGAAGTAATCGGTAAGGGCGGTGAAGTTATCCAGAAGATTGTGGCTGAAACTGGTGCACAAATCGATATTGAAGACGACGGTACGGTCTTTATCACCAGCCCGAACGGCGAGAGTATTGACGCAGCGATCAAGTGGATTAAAGGCATTACTGATGATCCCGAAGTTGGTGCGATTTATGAGAACGCACCGGTTGTCAGCGTGCTTGATTTTGGCGCATTTGTGCAAGTCATGCCTGGTAAGGACGGCTTGGTACACGTCAGCGAAATCTCTGATGAGCGCGTGAATAAGCCGAGTGATGTACTGAAAGAGGGTGACCTTGTAACGGTGAAACTTCTTGCAATTGACGAACGCGGGCGTTTGCAGCTAAGCATGAAGGCAGCTAAGAAGAAATAGCCCATGGATAAGCAAGCCTTGCTTGACCAGATTAGGGCAGATATTTTGGCAAAGAATATCTGTCCAGATTTGGCCAAAACGGCCAAGAACCTTGTTATGGGTGATGGTAATGCCAATGCCGATATTGTTTTTATCGGCGAGGCACCCGGTAAGAATGAAGATGAGCAGGGGCTGCCCTTTGTCGGCGCAGCAGGCAGATTCCTCAATGAGATGTTAGCGAGCATCGGCCTGGAGCGTAGTGATGTGTACATAACGAACATCGTAAAGTACCGCCCGCCCAATAATCGTGACCCATTGCCGGAAGAGAAAAAGGCGTTTTTGCCGTTTTTACAAACCCAGCTGGAAGTTATTCAACCAAAAGTCGTGGTGACACTTGGTCGCCATAGCATGAATTGCTTCTTGCCGGATTTGCAAATCAGCAAAATCCACGGACAACCTAAGCGTATGAAATTGGCCAGCAAGCTTGGCAGCGAACCGCTGAGTATTGTCATATTGCCGCTCTATCATCCAGCGGCAGCACTATACAACGGCTCAATGAGAAGTGTACTCATGGATGACTTTGCCCGAGTACCAGACATTATTACTAAACTAGAACAATAAACTTTCCCACATAAGACAGAAAGGGGAACAACATAATGAATCCAAATAATAAGAAACCAAGAAATACTAAAGATGCCGCAGCGGCCAAGCCAGCGCTCGGCGGCAGCAAGTCGTCACGTGGCGCATCAGTGCGTGCTCAAAAACGTATCCAGCAGGATGCGCAAAAGATTGCAAACTTGTACGCGCCAGCTGACCCGAATTTAGTTGAGCAAAGTAAGAAGCGCGCCAACTTCATTGACGAAACACCAAAGCTGAAGATTATCGGTCTGGGTGGCATGGATGGCGGCGGCTCAAAGAACACGATGCTGCTTGAATACGGTGACGATGCGATTGTGATTGACGCCGGAAACGACCTGGGGGTTGATTTACCAGGTATCAACTACGGCATCGCTGATTTTAGCTACCTAAAGGCTATTCGTCATAAATTGCGCGGCTATATTATCACGCACGGTCACCTTGATCACATTGGCGGCTTGCCGCATATCGTGCCCGAAGTGCCAGCGCCAATTTATGGCTCAAAGTTCACAATTGGCCGTGTTGAGGAAATTTTCCAGAATTTCGGCCTGCCGATGCCCGACGGGTTTGAGCTGCGCACCGTGACAATGAACGAAAACACGCATGAAAAACTGAAAGTCGGCGCCAGCTTCATGGTAGAACTTATCCGTATCACACACTCCATTCCTGGCAGTACGATGGTTGCAGTCGACACACCAGTCGGTAAGGTTATTAACACCGGCGACTTCCGCCTTGACCCGAACCCGCTTGACCATGAACGCAGTGACATTGAGCGCATTAAAGAAATCGGCAATGAAGGTGTCCTTGCGCTATTGAGCGAAAGCACCACAACCGAACGCCCAGGACGCACACCCAGCGAAAGCACGATTGAGCAGAGTTATATCGACATTATGGATCGCGCGCCAGGCCGCTTGTTTGTGGCAATTTTCTCGACTAATATCAACCGTATTCAGATGATTATCAATGCGGCAGTGCACCACAACAAGAAGATTGCACTTGATGGCCGCTCAATGATGAGCACGCTTGAAATGGCAATCCGTCACGGTTTTGTGAAAGTACCGAAGGGTACATTTGTGCCAATTGCCAGCGTGCCGAATATGAAAGACCAAGACGTGGTTGTAGTTTGTACCGGTGGCCAGGGTGAGCCAAGCTCTGCATTGCAGCGCATGGCCAGTGGTGAACACCGACACGTGAAGCTTAAGCAAGCAGATACGATCGTGCTTTCTAGTACGCCAATCCCAGAATCTGGAAACGACGCGTTGATTGGCCGTATGGTTGATGACATGATGCGCCGCGGCGTACACGTATTCCAGCACATGACACGTGATTTGGATGGCATCGGTCCGTTGCACGTATCTGGTCACGCAAGTAGCGAGGAGTTTGCAGAAATTATTAGTTACTTTAAGCCAAAATTCTTCGTGCCAATCTACGGTGCATACCGCAGTAAGCAGCGCCATATTGATATCGCCATTAATGAAGGCATCCCGCGCGGTAACACGGTGAATGCCGAGAACGGTGACGTTATTGAGTTCACGGCTGACACTATGAAGATTGATGGGCAAGTGCCACACGGCACGGTGCTGGTTGACCAAGCTGGCTATATCGTTAACAACATCGTCGTTAAGGATCGTGTTCTGCTCGCAGAAGAAGGCCTTGTGGCAATCGTCCTGACTGTTGATAAAAAGACGGGTCAGCTGCTGACAAGTCCGGATATCATCAGCCGCGGCTTTATCTACATGCGTGAGAATGAAGAAGTCATTAACGGCCTCCGCGACGAGCTGCGCCGTGCGGTGAATCAGCGGTTCAAGCGCGTTGACCTTGATCGTTTCAAGGCTGAGCTTAAAGATCACGTAACGCATTACCTGTACGAACATACACAACGTAGCCCGATCGTTATTCCGGTTATTAATGTAATTGGCGGCGGTCGCCCTAGCGGCAAAACCAATGGCAGCGACAAAAGGAAGAGTACCGATCAAGCACCAGAGCAAGAAGCGAGTGAACCACGCCGCCCAATTACGGAAGAAGAGGCCGCCGAACAGCAAAAGCGTTTCCAGCAGCTCCGCGATAAACTCCTTGGCCAAGACGCTCGTGTTGACTAGATTTTAATCTAGAAAAACCCACAAAACCTGCTACTATACTAAACAGAAGCTTTTTGGGGAACTCTGAATAAGGGGGAGTATGCGGGTAATTACTGTTCGTTTTACAAGGTTAGCGATGGCGGCGTTGCTGTTGTTGAGTGGTCTGTTCGTACTACTGCCAACTGCTCATGCGGCGGGCGAAACGATTACTGGCGCAACAAATAAGACGGGGCAAACGGATGAGTATATCTCGCTAGGAAGCCTGCAAATTGAAGTTGATGGCAACCCGGAAGTGCCGCTTACAATCTCAGTGCCATTTGGTGAGCTGTCTTTTACAGGTGATACAAGCGGTCTAGATTTTGCTAGTGACGAAAACGGTACCGAACTGATATTTAGTGGTGAAAAAGATGATGTGAATGCGGCGCTTTCGACGCTGCGATTCCGCACGATTCAAGCGGGTGCCACGGCGGTTGATATCTTTATCAGCGGTACGCCAGGCGAAGTATACTTCCCAGATAATGGACATATTTATGAAATTATTGAGGCCGAAGAGCCCGTAACCTGGACGGAAGCGAAGGCATTGGCAGAATCGCACACAAAGTATGGCTCCACAGGCTATCTCGTGACTGTCACTTCTGAAGAGGAGAATGACTATATTGGTATGCGGCTTGATGGCGATGGCTGGATGGGCGCCAGCGATGATGAAGATGAAGGTGATTGGAAATGGGTAACTGGCCCCGAAGCAGGCACATCGTTTTGGAGTGGGCTTGCTGACGGCTCAGCGGTGAACGGTGCATTTTCCAACTGGTCAGGTGGTGAGCCAAATGACGCTTACTATGATATCGGCGAAGACTGCGCGCAGTTCTACGCTGGGGGTGGCTGGAACGATTTGCCTTGTGACGAAGAGGATGCAGCGCTCTCCTACTACGTTGTTGAGTATGGCGCAGACGGTGATTTGCCGGATGTTGTGTCTGCATCATTGATGGTTACAACGGACTTTCCCGAGGGCAATGTAGTCACAGTAGCCAACTGCACCGACCTAATCAATTTAGCGGCTGGTTCGGGGATTGAAAACCGCCACGACACTATTACCTTTACTGACGATGTTGACTGTGAGGGCGAAGCAATCACTCCGATCTACGACGATAGAGACGAATACTTTGGTGATATGGGTTTTCGAGGAACTTTGAACGGTCAGGGCTATACCGTGAGCGATTTCATAATCGATGAAGCGGCTATGGGTGTAGGGCTTTTTGGTGCGACCGACGGCGCAACAATCAGCAATCTGGCAATTGGTGATGCTTCCATAAACGGCGATGGCTGTGTCGGTGGCTTAGTAGGTAATGCCTATGCAACTTCTATAACAAACGTGCAAGTCGATGCAACAGTAAGTGGATATGACGGCATCGGCGGTATTATTGGCTGCCAAATCTCTGAACAGGGCAACAGCATCCTGTCTACTTCTGAGGTGGGCGGTAATGTAAACGTTAATGGTGATGGCGAGGCGGGTGGCGCGGTCGGCGTTGCCCGTGCTGATAACGGCTACAGCCTTACGATAAACGATGTTGAAAGCACAACGGAGATTACTAATAATGGATGGTGGGCACATGCTCTCGGTGGTCTTGTTGGCTATGTGCGAGCGGATGACAGGGCTACCATAACAATTGAAGATAATACCTCTCAAGGTGTAACAGTAGAGGACGCTAACAATGTAGGTGGCCTCATAGGTTACGTGGAGGCGGATGATGCAGGCAGCACTGTTCAGCTTGAAAGTAATCAGGTAGTTGGTGAAACTAGTGCCGAATCAACAGTCGGTGGGCTGGCTGGGTATATTGAATCTTATTCTGGTGCAGCAGTGACAATAACGGATACGCACCTTACCGAAAACGTAACAGGTGAGTGGGGATCTATTGGCGGCCTTGTTGGCGAACTCTATCTTGAGGGCTCAGACAGTACCACAAAGATTCATATTATTGATAGTTCTGTGGGCGCTACTATTACTGGAAATGAGCGTGTGGGTGGTTTAGTAGGAGCATCCTATACAGACTATGGAGAAGAAGAATTCATCATTGAAGGTAGTCATGCAAGCGGTGCGGCGGACTCTTTCGATAACGGTGAAGGCATTGGCAGTAGTGTCGGCGGGCTGATTGGTGAGGCCAACGGCATCTCCATTGCGAAGTCGTACGCTACTAATACAGTGAGTGGGCGTAGTTCCGTTGGTGGCCTAGCCGGCTACACATACGACTCTACAATTGAGCAGTCGTATGCGACAGGCACAGTGACGGGGGAGGGCTGGGGTATTGGCGGTTTAGTGGGAGCCTTTGAAGAAAGCGCTCTCAAAGATACCTATGCGCGTGGCAGCGTGAGCGGCGGCTCTGATGTCGGTGGTTTGGTTGGGTATGGCTACGGCCATATAACCAATTCTTACGCAACTGGTTTAGTGACGGGTAACGACAATCTAGGCGGGCTTATTGGGTATGAAAGCGGTATTAGCACTGATGACTCATTCTGGGACGCCCAAACATCAGATCAAGTAGACTCTGCTGGCGGTACGGGTAAAACTACAACGGAGCTTAAAAACATCGTAACCTTTACTGACACGAACACTGACGGGCTTGATGAGTCATGGAACTTTGCGAGCACGTGGGGTATAGCAACAGTAGTGAACGACGGCTACCCATGTTTGCAGTGGCAATCAGAGCTTTGTGTAGGGAGCGATGACGATGGTGATGGCGTTACAGAAGAGATAGAGAATGCCGCACCAAATGGCGGTGATGCCAATAATGACGGTATTCTGGACAGTGAGCAGGCAAATGTAACGAGCTTTGTAAATCCGATTAACGGGCAATATGTGGTCGTAGCGGTAGCGAGTGCGTGTAGTTTATCGAATGTCACTGTCACGCGAGAAGCAGACAACACCGTGCAGGATGCAGGCTATAGCTACCACACGGGTTTTGTAGGCTTCACCGCGAATTGTGGTACACCTGGTTTTACCACGACAGCAAGCATTTATCAGTATGGCGTAAGTGTTGATGGTCTGGTGCTTCGCAAACACAACCCAGCTGCAAATGCATATTTCACAATCACTGACGCACATATCACAACCCAAACTATTGGCGGACAAACCGTGACCGTTGCAACCTACAGCATTACTGATGGTGGACTACTGGATATAGACGGAGAAGTGAACGGCGTTATTGTTGACCCAGTTGGCCTTGCTACAAACGTCGTTGGTGCACCAAACACGGGGCTGGGCGGCAGGCAAAAGAACTAGACGATGCGTGTTTCAAAGAGGCTGCTACCTGTTGGTATCGCTGCTTTGCTCCTCATAGGCGCTACTGCCACAGTGCTTGTTTGGCGTAGTAATGACACAAATGTTTCTGATATGGCTGAAGTCATTACGCACTCAACCGATACGCCAGACGAAACAAAGCCCGGAGCTGACTATGCCTGGCGTGGCGCAGCAAACGACCCGAAAAAGATTATTATCCCAGGCCTTGGTATTGATAGCTACCTTCAGAATGTTGGCGTCGACCAGAATCAAGAGATTGCAGTGCCCAATAACATCCATGTTGGTGGTTGGTTTGTGAATAGCGTCCGACCAGGCGAAAAGGGTCTCAGTATCATCGACGGACACCTGAATGGACGCGCTGGGGACGGTATCTTTATTGACCTAGAGAAGATTGAGGAAGGTGCAACCTATGAGATTGAGTTCGGCGACGGTAGCCGAAAGACATTTCGCGCTGTCTCGGTCAGCACGGTTGACTTAGCGGATGCGCCGAGCGTACTGTTTTCGCAAGACCCAGCAATTACTAATCAACTGACGCTCATCACCTGTGGCGGCCAGTACGACCGCACTGAACGCCTCTACGATAAACGCATCATTGTCACATCTGAGCCGATCTAGCCGTGCGTATATTGACAAAGGTTGTAATTTTTGCTATAATATAGCCTGTTATGACCCAGCATGAATCATTAAGCAGTCCAATTACACAGAATCTGTCACAAGCTGAGCAGTGGCAAGCATTTGAGGCGAGTGGTGACGCGGCGAGTTTGCGCGATCAACAACGCGAACATGCAGTCGATGTGGCAGTACAGCGGTGGCGCCTTGCTCGTAAAGAGTATGGTGAAGGCTCAAGTGAAATGCAGGAGGCGGAAGCTAGAGCTGCTCAAATGATATTAGCCTCTGGCGTGTGTTTACCACTGCACGATGCTGAAGGATAATAAAAACAGTAAAAATTTGATATAATTCAATCTGATATGGCAAAAAAGAAAAAACAAACCAAAAAGAAAAAAGTAGCAGCAATTGAACCGGTTGCTCTAGCACCGAACCCATTTTGGGGCTATACCGGTGCGGTCATACTATTTCTGTTTGCATTACTCTTGCTTCTCGGCGGATTTGGTGTAGGCGGTAAGCTGCCGGTTTCACTGTTTGAGGGCATGTATAACGTCTTTGGCTGGGCGGCATACCTGACGCCTATCGCACTCGGTTACTGGGGTGTGTACAAGTTCACGAGCGAAAATCATCGCATTCCTCTCAGCAAATTTTTCACCATGACGCTGGTACTCATATTGGCAAGTGCCTGGTTCTTCACGGCGTTTGCAGAGCCTACACCAAGTGGTGATTACAGCGGTGGGCACGGTGGCTGGGTGGGTGAGGTTCTCGGCGGCGCACTCCTGACGGCGCTTGATAAAATCCCAGCTTCAATTCTGCTCTTTGTCTTTACGGTTCTAGCTATTTTTTATGCGTTTGGCATATCGCCAAAAGTGGTATTGAAAGTTGGCGACATCTTTAAGCCGAAGAAGAATGAAGACACCGATTTGTCCGCTCTAATAGCAGGTAGCGGTGAAAGCGGCTTTAAGCTCAACGAAGGTGTGCCAATAGAGCATGGTGAGGACCGCAAGTCTGCTGCACGGCTCACGACACTCAAAAACTCTGCCGAAAAGTTGAAACCAAGTGAAAACCACGAGGCGTTAACGACTCCAAGCGACCCGGATTGGCAGTTCCCGCCGATGAGTCTCTTGAACCAAAAACAAGACAAGGCGAACGCTGGTGATATTAATGCCAACGCAGAGATTATTCGATCTTCACTGGCGAATTTTAATATTGATGTTGAAATGGAAGGCGCGAATGTCGGCCCGACAGTCACACAGTACACGTTGAAGCCGCCAACAGGCGTAAAGCTCACTAAGATTACCGCACTTGAGAATAACTTAGCGCTTGATCTGGCGGCGCACACCATTCGTATGGAGGCGCCTATCCCTGGTAAGCGAGCGGTGGGCATTGAGGTGCCAAATATTAAGCCGGCAACAGTCCGAATTAGCTCGCTGTTACAGTCCGGTGAGTTTGCGGCCTCAAAGAGTCCACTTGAGTTTGTAATTGGTAAAGATATCGCTGGCAAACCAGTGATTGCTGATCTTGCCAAAATGCCGCACCTTTTAGTAGCCGGTCAGACTGGTTCTGGTAAATCAGTCATGATCAACACATTCTTAACGAGTTTGCTTTACCGTAATACACCGGCGGATTTAAAGCTGATTCTAGTTGATCCAAAACAAGTTGAAATGGCGCCGTACCAAGATTTGCCACACTTGCTGACGCCAGTTATTAACGAGCCAGAAAAGTGTATTAGTGCGCTCAAGTGGGCAGTTGCAGAGATGGAGCGACGATTGCGCACGATGGCAGAAGTCGGCAAGCGTAATATTGCGGAGTACAATAACCTCAAGCAAGATGAAGGTATGCCGTATATCGTTATCGTGATTGATGAGCTTGCCGATCTTATGATGATGGCCGCCCGTGACGTCGAAGCGTTGATTGTCCGCTTGGCACAGAAGGCTCGTGCAGCGGGTATTCACCTGGTGTTGGCAACGCAGAGTCCGCGCGTGACGGTTATTACTGGTCTCATTAAGGCGAACGTGCCAGCACGTATTGCATTCACTGTTTCGCAAGAGGTTGAGTCGCGTATTATTCTTGATCAAAGTGGCGCAGAAAAACTGCTTGGCCGAGGCGATATGCTACTTATGAAGAGTGGTATGCCAAAGCCCGTTCGCGTCCAAGCGGCACTGATTGAAGATGATGAGACGGCAAAAGTCACTGAATTTATTCGCGAGCAGCGTCCGCCGCAATATGACGATGAAGTTGTCAGCCAGCCTGTCGTCCTGAACGGTAAGGGCGGCGTAGTTGCAGATATGGGTTCTGGCGGCGCTGGGGGTGATGATGATATGTTCCGCGATGCGGTGCGTGTAGTGATTGAATCGCGTAAGGCGAGCACGAGCTTGCTGCAGCGCAAGCTTCGTATCGGCTATGGCCGCGCAGCACGTCTGATCGAAGAAATGGAAGACCAAGGTATCATTAGCCCGCAAGACGGTTCTCGGCCGCGTGAAGTGCTGATAAGCAGTGTTGACCAGGCCTTTGGCGGTGGTTCAGATGATGCCGATAAAGACGAGTATCTTTCCGCATAATTTTGCTTGCAAAAGCAGCATGAGCGGTTTACCATAAGGTTAAACAAAGATTCCAAACGGAGGCAAGGATGCACAGCAACATGATTGGCAGAACGTTACAGTTCACACCGATCTGCTTTGCGCCTTGCCTCTCTCTATGGGACTCACTGCAAGCCCTCGCTCCAAGCGAGGGCTTTTTGTTTCGGGATAAAAAACGGAAAAAAGGAGCATAGCATGACTTTAATGCGAGAGACTGGATTAGTATCACTTGACCCTGCGTCATACGAACCCGGTAGCCCTTATGGCATTATTACAGCAGACTGCTCCTCACCACGCGAGATTGATGATGGGCTTTCCGTAGAAATGCTCGATGCAGATAAGGAGACTTACCAAGTGAGCGTATGCGTAGCAGATACATCAAAACTATACGGCAACCCAGAAATTCGCCGCCAAGCGTTTGAGAATGTCGCAGCTCGCTATGACAACGGCGCCGAGATTGATTATGTACCTATGATTGATCAATCAGCTATCAAACAGACTGAGTTTAGTCGTGGCAGGGTAAAGCGTGCACTTATTTTGTCGTTTTTGGTTGGAGAAGAGCAGCCGCCCTCTCAACTTGATGTTGCCTTTGGTAGAGTAGAAGTTCTTAGGAATCTTGACTACAAGAGATTTGGTAACAAATGCAGGTATAGTCCTGATTACACAAAATTTGGCCGGGCCAGTACTTTCATTATGCATCATTTAGGTTATTCACCAGGTGGCGACCGAGACGCGGTTTTAGCGGCGAAAGCAGAGGGTCGGACTAGGGATTTGTATAACAGTGTGATACATGTCCCATCAAGAAAGATGTGGCAACGAGGTGCGATGTTGAATGAGTCATTTATGATTGCCGCTAATCATCTGGTGGGCAAGCAGTTTATGGAAGAAGAGCTTCCTGCCATTTACAGAGTTCACGATCCTGCGGATACAACATACGCTGAGTTTATATCGCCAACAAAGGCACGCTATAGCCAACAGCCTGGCTTGCACGTAGGACTTGGCCTAAGGCCTTATTGCCGAGTAACTTCTCCGCTGCGACGCCTTGAAGATTTTGTAATGAGTTATCACTTAAGAGTACGACATGAGGGGCAACCTGTTAGTGATAATGATAGAGCGCACGTTGCACTTGCTGTGCGTAACCTTAACCAAGAGGTGTCTAATCAAGCTCCCAACTATAGGGGCCTTAACACACGCGATTTACTTGGCAATCATGCGTTGCGCCATCTCAGTATTGCGGCGGCATAGTAGGTCTGCAAGCAAGACTGTCATAAATGGTTGATTAACAGATAGAGAAGTGGTACAATAGGAGCACTATTAACTCAGTTCGCAGGTGGTGAATGTCACTAGCTATGCGGGCTTTAACCAAAGGAGACTATCTTGAATCAATACGAGATTGCTGTTTTGTATGATCCAGGCCTGGCCGTGGATCTAGAAAAGGCGACGAGCCGTGTAGAGAAAATCTTTACCGACAACGGCGCTAAAATTACTAACACTGATAATTGGGGCACGCGTAAGCTTGCATACCCAATTAAAAAGAACGAGTCAGCTGTGTATGTTATTTATACGCTCGATATTCCAGGCGCAAGCGTTGCGAAAATCGAAAGCACACTGAACATCACTGACGAAGTGATTCGTTTCTTGGTCACAAAGATTGACCACAAAGAGCTCGCAAAAGCAGAGGCAGCACGTGCCAAGCAAGCAGCTCGCCGTGGCAATGACAGCGAAGAAGCTGACGAAACAGAAAAAGAATAGGGAAAAGAGCAGCCCGAGTCCTTGGCTTTGCCAAAGCACGGCGCGTTGAGAAAAACCGTAGGTTTGTCTCAAAAAGGTGAAAAGTAGTAGACTAAGCGTATAAGTTAGAGGGAGCAAATGACATGGCACGAAGCGTAAACCAAGTAATACTTATGGGGAACTTAACACGGGATCCGGAACTTCGGACAATCCCGAGCGGTCAGAGCGTCACAAGTTTTAGCTTAGCACTGAACCGCGCGTACCGCGATCAGGGCGGCGAATGGCAAGAAGCAACGGATTACGTTGATGTTGTTGCCTGGGGTCCACTTGGTGAGCGTGTAGCGCAGTATCTGACAAAAGGTCGCCGCGCACTCGTGCAAGGCCGCCTGCAGAGCCGCAGTTGGGAACAGGATGGTCAGAAGCGTAGCAAGCTTGAAGTACTTGCCAATGATGTGACATTCCTCGACGGCCGTGGTGGTGATGGCGAAAGTAACGCACCAGCAGCAGGCAATGCGCCAAAGGCTGCGCCAGCGAAGAAGAAAGATGATGTCGTTATTGAAGATATTGGTGATGAGCCGATTAACCTCGACGACATCCCATTTTAATAAGTTAAAAGTTTGAAAGTTGTAAAGTTTCAAAGTTTTTTAGTTGAATAACTCTTAAACTTTGCACTTTATAAACTTTCTACTAAAAATTCGGAGAATTTTATTTATGGCAAAGATTTTTAAACACCGGACTGACGTTCCATATTTTGATTACAAGGATATAAAGACCTTGCAGCGGTATGTGAATGTATATGGTCAAATTGAAACCCGCAAGAAGACTGGCCTGACCGAGAGCCAGCAGCGTCACCTGGCGCGTGCTATCAAGCGCGCTCGTCACCTGGCGCTCTTGCCGTTCGTAGCAAATAACTAAGAGGTACGTTATATGGCGTTAAGTATTACGGATCTCAAAAAAGGGACAATCTTCCAGACGGATGGCGTGCCATACCGAGTGGTGGACTATAACCAAAAGGTGATGGGACGCGGCGGTTCAATCGTGAACGTACGCATCAAGAGTTTGCTTGACGGCAAGGTGTTGGAAAAGACATACAAGGGCAACGAACAGCTGGATACGGCAGACGTGACCAACCAGACTGTTCAATACCTATATAACGACGGCAACATTTTTTACTTTATGAACGGTGATACGTTTGAGCAGTTTGAAGTCTCCAGCGACCTCGTGAGCGATGCCAGCGGATATTTGAAAGAAGGCGATAGCCTAGCGCTCCAGTTCTTTAACGGTAATCCGATTAGCGTTGATTTGCCCAAGAATGTGCCGCTGACCGTTGTCTACACTGAGGATGTCGTTAAAGGTGACACCACAAGCAGCGTTCTTAAAGACGCTGAGCTGGAAACCGGCATTACTGTCAAAGTACCGGCATTTATTAAGCAAGGTGACCGAATTTCTGTTGATACGACTACTGGTGCATACCGTGAGCGCGTAAAGGAGTAAGGCTGTATGACTGCGAAGGCAGAAAAACCAGAGAAGAAAGAGTGGAGTGAACGCTTCCGTAATGTTTGCTTTGGTTTGGGCGCAGTTGCCGTAGGCAGTGCGCTGCTTGTTGAGGCGTTTTAATGCGGCTCGATCAAGCAGTCGCACAGCGCGGGCTGACGGTCACGCGTTCGCAAGCAGAAAGTTATATACGGCTTGGCAAAGTTACGGTTGATGGTAAGGTGCAAAAGAAGCCAGGTTTTAATGTGACGGATACGGCCGACGTGCAGCTTGCTGCAAGCGAACAATATGTCAGCCGCGCAGGGCTTAAACTAGCGAGCATTGCTGGGATTTTTAAACTCGATTTTAAAGATAAAACAGTGCTCGATGTCGGCAGTTCAACCGGCGGTTTTACAGACTATGCACTGCGCCATAGCGCACAAAAAGTTTTCGCGGTAGAGGTTGGCAGTAACCAGTTACACCCAAGCCTCCGCGGGGATGAGCGTATTGAACTGTACGAACAAACTGATATTCGAAATTTCAAGACCAAAGAACCAATAGATATTGTCGTTGCGGACGTTTCGTTTATTTCTTTGCGGGAGATACTGCCGCACGTTGCCTCGCTTTGTAGTCGACAGACAGACATTGTTGTCATGGTGAAGCCGCAGTTTGAAGCCGCGACCAGTAGCGTTAAACACAAGGGTGTCATTAAGAATGATCGTATGCGCAGAGATATCTTGAAAGATTTTGAAACATGGGCAAGTTCACAGTTTCTCGTACGGGCAAAGGCTGACTCTGCCGTGGCGGGCGAAAAGGGCAATGTCGAGCGTTTTTACTTGCTTCGTAAGCTCAAATAGTTAAATTATCTCTGTTAAAAAGTGTCAAAAACATAAGCAAAATGCTACACTGGCCATATGTATTTTAAGAGCCGAGAGACGGCGGGTAAGTTACTTGCTGGTCAGATTGCGAAGCGCTATGCTCATGAACCTACTGCGGTAGTGGCGCTAAACGATGGTGGTGTTGTGGTGGGTATGCAAGTTGCGCTTAAGCTGCGCGCCGTACTAACGCTCCTGCTTAGCGAAACGATTGATTTGCCACGAGAAATGGTTTCACTGGCAGGTATTACCTCTGACGGCGCGTTCAGTTACAACCATGCGTACTCGCAAGGTGAGATTGATGAGCTCGTGATGGAATATCACAACTTTATTGATCAACAGAAAATGCAACGTATGCATGACATGCAGCATACTATTGGTAAGTCACAACTATTTCGGCGCGAGTTGCTTGAAGATAAAATAGTTATTTTAGTGAGTGATGGCTTATTTGATGGCTTCACGCTTGATTTGGCATTTGAATTTTTAAAACCAATCCGCACTAAAAAAGTAGTTGTTGCGACACCGCTTGCGAGCGTCAACGCGGTCGATAGAATGCACATACTGGCCGATGGCATTTTCTGCCTTAATGTACTCGATGACTTTATGGAAACAGACCATTATTACACAGCCAAAGATTTACCGTCGCATGAAGCGGTACTGCAGACCGTAGAGAAAATCATCCAGTACTGGAAGTAGGCTGCTTATAAAAAGTGGCGCAACTTCTCAGTATTCTTTAGTGTTATGTACTGCGTTTTATTACTGATTAGACCCTGGCGTTCAAGCACCGCCAGCTCTCGCCCGGTCGTTTCACGCGTAGCTGAAATTGAGCTGGCGATATCCTGATGCCGCAGGGGGACGTCCAGAAGTATGCCATCTGGAGTTTCTACCCCAAAACGCGACATCATGCTTAGCAAAAAGGAGACAAGTCGCTCGCGTACCGTGCGGTACTCAAGGTTCAAGATTCGTTCAGAATTAACCCGATACATCTCAGCCAGCATTTTTAAGAGTGTCAGGGCAACATCGGGAGAGGTGCTTAGGAGGTTAGAGAACTCCTCATGGCTCACAAGTAGAACGGAGGTAGGCGTCAGGGCGGCATAGATAATGTGACGGTCATCACCGGTGAATGTCCATGTCATTCCCAGCAGCTCGCCATCGTGTCGTATGACAAGCAAATTCTCTTCGCCGTACTTAGTAATATCGTATGATTTAACAAGTCCGGACTCAATATAAAAAACACCCGGCGGGGTTTCGCCGGGTCTAATGATGAATTCGCCTTTCTTGTACGTCAGTCTGGTGCCGTGCTGACTGAAGAAATCGGTGAGTATTCTGTCTCGACTCGGTCGATCTTTCATAAGTGCAGTATGACATATATTAGGCATATTTCAAATGCCTAAGTGATTGAGCATGTTCCTGTGACATAAATCACGAGTCCCTTGTGAAAAAGCTAACCGACTGTCTCAGGGCTAGTTGCTAAGCTATAAGTGACAGTCCTTTTGAGGGACTGCGGCAGCCAAAGGAGGCGATATGGTTCACCTACAAACTGTAGAACGACAGTTAAGAGCAGTGGGATGCAATTATCGCTTCTTTGGGCGGCCGGAGGTGCGGGAACTTGCACGTATTCTAATGCCCGACGAAACCATTGCACAGGCAGTCAACGGCACCTATGAGGGTGGTTTTGCGATGTTGTGCGTAACGGATAAGCGACTTTTGCTCATTGATCGTAAGCCGCTGTTTCTGACACTTGAAGACATTCGATACGATATGGTGGTTGAAATAGATTATAATTACAGACTTCTCAATGCTAGCGTACGCATATTTACCCCTACCAAAGAATTAGGCTTCTCGAGTTGGAGCCAAGCGCGCTTGCGCCGACTTATTGAGTATCTTCAGGGGCGAGTTATGGAGATACGCCAGCATGGTCACGAAGTCGTCCGCAAACAGTTTGAGAGCCCTGACGGAGGTGTAGCGTCAACATCAAACGATACTGTGCCAGCTGCTGATTCCATGGACGAGAGGGAAGTGTTGCCATCGCTCGGCAGGACAGCATTCAATGCTTCCATGACAGATTCAGGTGGAAACACGATGGCATCCGGTAGGCTCGTAATACCGCCACGCATGACAAATCCATATGCCCGAAAAACCTTGCCGCTTGATCGGCGTCGTGCGTACCCCGTGTATTAAACTTAAGCTTCTATTTTGAAACGTTAAAACGGAACTCAACAACATCGTCAGATTGCATACTATAATCTTTGCCTTCGGTTCGAATTTTGCCCGCTGCACGCGCGGCGGCTTCAGAGCCTGCGGTGATTAAATCCTGGTAGCTCACTATCTGCGCGGCAATAAAACCTCGTTCAAAGTCACCATGAATGACGCCGGCTGCTTGTGGGGCGGTGGCTCCTTGGCGAATAGTCCACGCGCGAACTTCTTTTTCACCTGCGGTCAAATAACTTTGTAGCCCAAGTGTGTCGTAGGCAGCATGAATTAACTGTAATAAACCTGACTCATGAACACCGTAGCTTGTGAGCAATTCTTGTACATCAATTTCGTCTAGCCCATGTAGTTCGCTTTCTAATTTTGCACAGACAAACAGTGCATTAGCAGGCGCAACAAGCTGTGCCAGCTGGTGCTGTTTTTCTGCGTCGGAAATACCGTTTTCGTCCATATTAAACAAGTAAATTACGGGCTTTGCGGTAAGCAAATGAAGATCAGCCAAATGCTCAAAATCTATACCCTCTACCGAAGATAATGGGTAACCATCATTGAGTACATTATGTGTTCGTTCTAAGGTTTCGAGTACTGATTTGAGCTTTGGATTTGCCT
>CAYTOC010000006.1:14217-24937 GCA_964439405.1 uncultured Candidatus Saccharibacteria bacterium | reverse complement strand
ACATTATGTGTTCGTTCTAAGGTTTCGAGTACTGATTTGAGCTTTGGATTTGCCTTAGCTTCTTTCTGGACTTTTGGCAGACGATTCGTAACGGTTTGCAGGTCAGCGAGCACGAGCTCAGTGTTAATGACATCGATATCTTTTTGCGGGTCATGCTGGTCATCAACATGTAAAACATTTGGATCATCAAATGCTCGCACCACATGCACGATCGCATTCGTTGAACGTATGTGACTGAGGAATTGATTGCCCAAACCCTCGCCTTGGCTCGCCCCGGCAACTAATCCTGCGATGTCAACGAAAGTGACTGTTGCCGGGATAATTTTTTGTGTGCCATATAACTCCCCAAGCTTCTGCAAGCGCGCGTCCGGCACTGGTACGATGCCAGTATTTGGCTCAATCGTGGCAAACGGATAATTAGCAGCTAATATATTGCTGCCGGTTAATGCATTAAATAATGTAGACTTGCCGACATTTGGCAGCCCAACGATTCCAATTGATAAACTCATATACTATCTATCATATCGCAACAGAGGTCGGTTACAAAATTCTGCGTACTCAATGATTAATGATTAATGCGCCGATCGCAGGCCGACCCCATTGGACAATGAGCGGGATTTGGGTTACGATTTTACCATAAGAATTAAACAAGAAGTGAGGCGGAGGGCTCAGATGACCCAGGACAATAAGCAGCCAAGCGTATTTGTAAAGAAAACACCGCGGTTCTCGAGGCAAAAAATCATTGTTAGTGTGCTGGGGTTGATTATTTTGGTACTTGTTGCAGTCCCGACTCTCTTGGTCGTAACGAATAAGATAACGGTGATACGTGCAGGTTCTGAAGCAAAGGGTCCTGCTGGGTTCGTTGTGCGATGTGACTCAGAGTTAATTGGTCGTTATAGAACAGCACTGACGCAATCTACATACGAAGCATCTGTGGAACAAATGCAAGCTGTTGGTGCCGAAGTTGATGCACTTGATGGCGCTCGCGATGATCCGAACTGCATGTACATTCGATATATGGTTGCAGTTCAAGATAATAATCACGAGGATGCCAAGCAGGCGGTTGTCCAGCTCGAAGCACTAGCATCAGCCGGGAACTATCCGACGGCAGAACTCGGGACGGTTCGTGATACTGAGCAATTGCGTCAAGAATTAATGGCGCTGGAAAACGCCACGCCTGACGGCCCTAATTTTGAAGAAATACAAACGAGTGAGGGAGCAGGCTAGTACTAATGCGTAGTTTGACGCTTACTCCTCGCTTTTTCACGTTCATAGCACTTGGTGTGGGTGCTTTTTTCGTATTGCTCTTTCTCTCCCAGGGGACGGTGCAGGCAGCCACTTGTCCAAACAATCGCTATATTTGTAATAATGCAGAAAAAAATGCCCGAAATAACTGTGCAGCTGTTAGCCCACAGGTCTATGGTGCAATCTGGTTCAATAATACAGGTGGAGCCGCCACAGATGATGGCTACTATGCGTCATATGTGATAGTAAATGGAACGGCAAATTCGGTTACGGTTAACATTCGTGGCTCAGTCTTTGACTGCAATGACGGCGTTGGCGTTGGCCAAGGTGTATGGGCAACAGGGGTAGCGCCCCAGGGGGCTAATGCTTGGCGATTGACCGGTTTGAGCTCAACAACACTTTACAGAGGTAACTATTCCGGAATAAACCGCTGGACGTCACGGGGCGGATCAATCTCTGCTACGCTCAATGTATCTAATTTACCAAATGGTAACGCAGCCGGAACCCAGACATTTACGATTGACTTGTATCGCTGTTATAGCTCAAATGGTTCTTCGGCCACCGGCTCGTGTTACGCAGAAACGATTACGATCACGGTTATTCGCGTTAACGTACCAGCCAACTATCAGCCTTTGAGCGATGTTAACGGCACGTCTGCGCCCTCAACTATTTACGCTAACCCTACTTCAACGGCCAATTTTAGACTCTGGAATCGTATCTCTAATTATGGTGGGGCTAATCACGCGATGGTCGGGTTGGCGCAAATGCGTATCGGTAGCGGGGGCTCGTGGCAAAACGTCCATCAGCATAGTTACACTGCAACGGCGAATGGTAATACTTTTTTTTGGACACAGAATGGTGTTGGTCCGGGAGCCACCATCACAGGTAATCAATTAGGTGGCGGGAGTTATGTTATTCCGGCAAACACCGATGAAATTTGCTTTCGATTGCAGATTACGAACAACGGAGGAGCGATACTAGCTAGTGGTGCTACTAACCCTTCAGGTATTTCGTGTATGCGTATACGTGGCGGCAACACCCAAGCCTCAGCCACCGCATCTCCGAGTCACATTGAACCTGGTGATTTCAGCGACCTGGTAGCCACCATACATACCAACAGCTTCCGTTGGCTTGGTCAGGCAGGTGCTTCCTACAATGTCACGTGCAGCTGGACAATTACTGGTCTGGCGAGCGGCTCTTTGAGCCCGACTGGCACTAGCGGCACTTGTAATCAGGCCATTAGTTCAAACAACCCCATCGTAGTTGTTAACAAAAGATACACTGCCACGACCGCAACGCCTATCGGCACGCAAGTATGCCTCAACATAACACTAGGAGTACCAGCTGGCCTGGGGACTAGCAGTACTCAGCAGGCCTGCACCACCGTCGTAGCCAAACCCTACCTCAAAGCCTTCGGCGCCGATGTCCGTGCTGGCTGCACCGATCCGGCTGTCGGTGGCGGCGCCGGTACGGCTAGCATCAGCAGCTGGAACCGTGGTAGTGCTGCAGGCTTTGCGGGCGCTGGCGGTATCTTCGCTGCCTTTGCGCTGGGCACCATAGATGAGTTTGCCAGTGCCCAGGGCGGTAGTACGGCTGCTGGTCTGGCGCCTCCTGGCAAAGGGCTTTCCTTTGCCTCAGCACCGGGTAGCTATGGCGGCAGCTATGGCACGGGTAGCTGTCTGGCTGACTACTATGGCAGTCGACCAACTGCAGCGCGGCCAGGCGAGTTGACCCTCACCCCTCTTACCACGACCAGCTGGGGCGCAGGAAGTGCCGCCGCCAACCCTGGCATCCACCAGGTCTTAACACGTACCGGCAACCTCACCGTCAATGGTGGCACCCTGCAGCCTGGTACTCGTGTCACGCTCTATGTACAAGGGGATGTTGCTATTGCTGGCAACATCACAGCAGCCAGTGCCACCGCTGGTGATGTCCTCAGCATTCCCAGCCTGACCATTGTCGCCTGTGGCAACATTGCCATTGGTAGTGGTGTCCAGCAGCTGCACACCGTCCTGATTGCTCAGGCTCGCACCGGCAGTGCTGCCTGTGACACAACCACGCCAAATGGTCAGATCTACACCTGCGCTAACGGCTTTAGCGTACTCCCTGTGACACCAGCCAACTACGCTACCTGCAACAACCAGCTGGTCGTGACCGGTGCGTTGCTCGCCCAGCGTGTGCACTTCACCCGCACCTTCGGTACCTTGTCCCGTCATGGCAGCGCAGCCGCTGACTTCCTGCGGAGTGGCAATGGTGTAGCTAACGCTGCTGAAGTCATCCAATACAACCCCCTCACCTGGATCCTGCCTGCCGGCACCGTCAACAGCAGCAGTGGCCCACCAAGCTACGATGCGGTGACGACGTTGCCGCCGGTGCTATAAGGGGGAGTTAGAAATAATTTTCTTGCATATCGGTGTTACGCTTATGCTATACTTTGAAGTAATATGAGCGTATTGAGTGGGATATCAAATTTCTTCGGCCTCGATATCGGTACAGATGCGATTCGATTGGTAGAATTGCACGGTAATGGCTCGGTGCGTAGCCTCGTCAAGTATGCCTATGTACCTGTCGCGAGCAATGTATTGATGAGTGATGCTAAGCCAGATAGGCAAAAGGTCGCTCAAGCTATAGCTGATCTGGTCGCTCAAGCCAAGCTTAATACTAAAAATGTGGCTGTTGGGCTGCCTTCTGCGCAAGTATTTTCCACCGTTGTTGATTTTGATCGCCTATCTCCGCAAGAGACAGCCAAAGCTATTAAGTACCAGGCTGATGCGCTTATCCCCACACCCATGAGCAGCTCAAAGATAGATTGGGCGGTCATAGGCGACTCTCCGGCTGATGCAACAAAAGTAGAAGTACTGCTTAGCAGTGTCGATAATGCATTTATTGAGCAAAGACTCGATCTCCTAGAAGGCGTGGGTCTGAACGTAATTGCTTTTGAGCCTAATAGCTTAGCGCTTGTACGCGCGTTAGTGCCGCATGATAGCGTATTGCCGCAACTTATTTTGGACATAGGTGAGAAAAGTACCGATTTGGTGATTGTTGCGGGCGGAGCACCCCGACTTATACGTTCTATCCAACTTGGCAATGACGCGCTTATTCGATCTGCTGCTCAGAATCTCAATGTAACAGAAGATCAAGCGAGTCAATTTGTATACAAGTTTGGCTTGACTGAGGATAAGCTAGAGGGCAGGGTTTACCAGTCAATTATTAATCAGGTAGACACACTCGTTAGCGAAATTGATAAGTCGATTAAGTTTTTCCAAATGCGCTATAACAACGCACAGCTTGATCGTATTATTGTAGCAGGCGGCGCATCGGCTATCCCAAACTTCCCAATTTATCTTGCCAATAAATTTGGTTTGAATGTCGAGATTGGCAATGCGTGGCGTAATGTATCATTTGCGCAGGAACGCCAGTCAGAATTACTCGCGGTTTCCAACCATTTTAGCGTGGCTGTTGGGCTAGCGGAGCGAAATGTATGATTCAGTTTAATCTCTTGCCCGACGTTAAGCTTGCGTATATCCGTGCCGAACGACAGAAGCGTGTTATAACTACGACGGCAGTGATCGTTATCATTGCTTCGCTAGTGGTCTTGGCATTTCTTATATCTACAGTTAAATTTATTCAACCCAAGACAATCAACGATCTCGGTAATGATATCACTGCTGCAACCGAACAATTACAGGAAGTAGAAGATATAGATAAAATCTTAACGGTGCAAAATCAGCTTGGTACTCTCACCGGCCTGCATGACGGCAAGGTTGTTGCTGACAGGACATTTGCATATCTGTATCAGTTGACTCCAGCCGCTGCATCAGTTTCGGGTGTCAAACTCGATTTTACGACGGGCACTATAGAGGTGTCTGGCGAAGCACCAGATCTTGTTGTAGTTAACAAGTATGCAGACACTCTCAAATTTACATCGTATAAACAAGATGCGAGCGTCCCGGACACTGATCTTCCGGCTGCCTTCTCCAGTGTAGTGCTCAGTGCTTTTAGCCCGTCAAGCCAGCAAAATGGGGAGTCCAACATTGCGTTTACTATTACGGCTACTTTTGACCCGTTGATATTCTCGGGTCAACATGATGCAATGAAACTGGTAGTGCCAAATATTGTTACCACAAGGGGGCAGGTTGATCGCCCTGCAGCACTATTCCAGCCGCAGACTGTTACTGAGGAGGGCACACAATAATGGCAGCTCAAACAAAAAAAACAGGCTCTGTGAAGCACGATCTTATCAATAGCGCCAATCGTAAAATTGTTATCTTAACGGGTATCGCTGGTTTTGTTTTAGTATTCACGCTTGTGGCAGCGAATGCACTGATTAAGCAAGTTTTTTACCAAGATAAAGTTATCGATGCGCGCAAGAATGCACTACAAATTGCGCAGACAAACATAACGAATGTCGAGCAGCTCGTGGCACAGTACAGTGCTTTTACTAGTACGCCACAAAATGTTATCGGGGGCAGCAGCTCAGGTGTCGGTGATGGTAACGGAGACAATGCACAGATTATTATTAATGCCTTGCCGAGTCGATATGACTTCCCGGCACTCACGGCGAGCCTGGAATATCTCGTTCAGCGTAATGGCTTAGCATTAGATGGCATTACTGCAACTGATGATGAAATTGCTCAGCAAACGAATGGCGCCAGTAGTGCTCCTGAGCCAGTAGAAATACCATTTACATTATCAGTCAGCGGATCGTTGCCCCAGATTCAAGCCCTAGTGAAAGATTTCCAGCTCTCAATACGACCCTTCCAGATACATTCATTGACCCTAACCGCGAGTGAGGGTAGCGAGATGTCTGCACAAATTACAGGTAAGACCTTTTTCCAGCCCGCTAAGAATCTGAATATCCGTGAGGAGGTGGTTCAATGAAACAGAGTGATGCAGCAGTTATTTTAATTGTTGTTTTTGTTGGGGCAGTCCTGTCGTTTGTACTTTCTGGCATGCTTTTTGGTGGCGCGAAAGATACCTTTGATGCAACTCTGGTAGATCCCATACATACTGAATTTCCACAGCCAGATCAGCGTTACTTTAATACCTCGTCTGTAGACCCGACCCGTGTTATTGAAATTGGCAATGATGCAGGTAACTAATCTTGTGCAGAGGAAGGTACAAAGCTAATACATGATGAGCGTTGTCTCTGAAAATGCACAGGAACAAGTTGAAGAGGCACTCGTTCGTGACGGCTTATTAACGCAAGTACAGTTGACGGAAGCGCGTAAAAAAGCCGCTGATACGCACACGCCCTTTTTTGCACTGCTTATTAGTGAAAAATATGTCACAAACGAACAGCTAACAAAGGTCATCGCTCATATTAGCAAGGTCCCTTATGTTAATCTGACGACTGCTGAAATTGACACAAATATCTTGGAGCTGCTATCGCTTGAAGTCGCCGAACGCTATATGGCGGTGCCACTCGGGGAGATGCAGCAAAAGCTTGTGGTCGCGATGCTTGATGCAAATAACGTTCAAGCGGTTGATTTCTTATCGAATAAAATAGGCCGACCGCTGAAGGTCTACGCGGCCAGCGAAGAGGGTATTCGCCAAGTATTGGCACAGTATCAAAAAAACGTGTCCAGGCGTGTTGCCGGTGCAATCGATAGCCTAGAGGCGCCAAAAATCTCAGACGAAGATGCCGCGGCAGATCAGCAACAAATCAATCAAGGCAAGAACTTCAAGACAATCGTACAAGATTCACCAATCAGTAAGGCGCTCACAACTATTCTAGACTTTGCTGCCAAGAACAAAGCAAGCGACATCCATATCGAACCACTTCAAGATGCGCTTAAAATCCGCTGTCGGGTTGATGGAGTGCTACGCGAGATTATGAAGTTGCCGAAAAGCACTGAGCCGCCGCTCGTTTCTCGTATTAAGATTTTGGCTAACCTGAAAATTGACGAACATCGTATTCCGCAAGATGGTGAGTTTAGTGTGAATGTTGAAGGTAATACCATTGACCTGCGTATTGCCATCAGTCCAGTTATATGGGGCGAGCAGGTAGTTATTCGTCTATTGGACAAGAGTGGTACTAGCTTGCAGCTTGAGCAAATGGGTTACGTAGGCCGCAGTTTGCGGACGATCCAGGAAGGGCTTAAGCAGTCGCATGGCATGGTGCTTACATCTGGTCCGACTGGTTCGGGTAAGTCTACCTCACTGTATGCGCTGTTAAATGCAATTAAAAGTGATGAAGTAAATATCGTAACGCTTGAAGACCCAGTCGAATACAAAATGTCAGGTATTAACCAGATTCAAGTGAACGCAGATGTTGGGCTGACATTTGGTGCGGGATTGCGCTCTATTTTGCGTCAAGACCCTGACGTCGTGATGGTTGGTGAGATTCGTGATAAGGAAACCGCAGAACTAGCAGTCCAAGCGGCGTTAACCGGTCACCTTGTGTTCAGTACTTTACACACCAATTCGGCTGCCGGTATCTTGCCGCGGCTTTTGGACATGGGTATTGAGCCGTTCTTAATTGCCAGCACGGTCCATACGGTCATTGGTCAGCGTCTTGTGCGCCGCCTTGCGCCAGATAATAACAAAGAGACATACGAAGCAAGTGCCGCTGAAACAGCTGCTGTTCAAGCCATGATCGGCAGTATTTTGCCACAAACTGAAGCTGACCGAGAAACGGTTTCTAAAGATCTCGGTTACGAAAAGTTGCCACTAGCTGGTCAAAGCGCTTATACTTTAACCAAGGGCAAAGATACCCCTAATACTCCTGGCGGCTACAAGGGTCGTATGGGTATTTATGAAGTATTCGGTATTTCCGAAGGTATTCAACAACTGATTCTCCAGCGGGCGACCAGCGCAGAGATTCAGAAGTTAGCAAAAGAAGAGGGTATGATAGATATGCGCGAAGACGGTTATTTAAAAGCCCTTGCCGGGCTGACAACTATAGCGGAAGTTAATCGCGTAGCCGCGGGTGACGCATAAACAAAGAGAAGGGTGGATAGAAACATATGGCAGCTCCAAGGATAGAAACACTACTCGAAGAGGTCATTAAACGCAAGGCTTCCGATTTACATTTACAGGTTGGTTTGCCACCGATGCTGCGCGTTGATGGTGCACTACTGCCCGTAAGTGGCGCAGAGCCATTGACTGACGAGACCGTTGAAGCGCTACTATTCGCAATCTTGGATGAAGATCAAAAGCAGATATTACTGAAAGATAAAGAGTTTGACTTTAGCTTTGCATTCGGTGATTTGGGAAGATTCCGTGTTAATGCATTCCACGAGCGGGGTAACTTAGCGGCAGCACTACGCCTTATTTCTAGCGAAATACAGACCATTGAGCAGCTAGGCCTGCCACCGGTTGTGAGCAAATTTGCTGAGTATCCGCGCGGCTTGGTGTTAGTTACCGGTCCGACCGGTTCTGGTAAATCTACTTCGCTCGCCGCGCTTATAGACAAGATAAATTCCGAGCAAGCGCGTCATATTATTACCATTGAAGACCCGATTGAATATACGCACCGCTCGAAAAAATCAGTCATTGTACAGCGTGAAGTTCATTATGATACCTACTCATTTGCTGCCGCTATGCGTTCAGTACTGCGCCAAGACCCTGACGTGGTGCTACTTGGTGAGATGCGCGATCTTGAGACAATTGCTGCTGCTGTTACTACCGCCGAAACGGGACATTTGGTGTTTGCAACACTCCATACTAATTCTGCAGCACAGAGTATTGATCGTATCATTGACGTTTTCCCACCTCATCAACAGCCGCAGATTCGCGCGCAGCTGTCGAATATACTTATGGCGATTTGTTCGCAACGTTTAGTGCCGGTAATTGGCGGTGGGCGTATTGCGGCCACGGAGGTCTTGGTTGCAACGCCAGCTGTCCGTAACATCATTCGTGAGGGCAAGACGCATCAGCTTGAAGCGGTTATTCAGACTGGCTCAGAATTTGGTATGCAATCAATGGACAAAACATTAGCAACGCTGGTGCATGCGGGTACGATTACCTATGACGAGGCTCGGAACGTGGCTGTTGACCTTGATGAGCTAGATAGGCTAATGAGGAACTAATAGCGTGATTACGTATCAATATACCGCCAAAGATACCGTGACTGGCAAACTTGTCAAAGCGACGCTTGATGCGCCTTCAGAACAAGCAGCGGCCAAGGCCATTTCTGGGCAGGGTCTCGTACCACTGGATATTGCGCCAGCATCGCAAGCAAAGGGTTTACCAATGATTAAACGCAAGGTTAAAGCCAAGGACAAAGTCCTTTTTTCTCGCCAGCTTTCAACACTGATTAACGCGGGCTTGCCACTTGTCCAGGCACTACACAGCGTACTCGGCCAGACACAAGACAAAAGTTTTCGTGTAGTTATCTCAAAAGTAATCTCTGATGTAGAGGCTGGAACTACTTTTTCTGCGGCGTTAAGTAAACATCCGGCAGTGTTTAATGAAATTTATATTAGTCTTGTTGAGGCAGGTGAAGCCTCAGGCACGCTCGATAAGTCGCTAGAGCGCTTGGCGGTGCAACAGGAAAAAGATGCCGACATCGTTCGTAAGATTCGCGGCGCTTTTACGTATCCGATTATCGTTTTATGTGTCATGATCGGTGTGGTTGTGTACATGATGATGACGCTTCTGCCACAAGTACAGATTCTATATGATGGTACGGGGCAGCAGCTGCCAGTCTTTACGCGTATCCTGCTCGCTGCAGCAGATGCCATAAAAGACTATTGGTGGGTTATTGCCATTGTCTTTGGTATTATTGCGTTCTTTGGCATGCGTTGGGTACGCTCAGGCCCAGGTAAAGCCGTCATCGACCGCATAAAAATGAAAGCACCCGCAATCGGCGTATTGTTTATGAAGGTCTATATGGCGCGCTTCACTCGCACGGGTGCAACATTGATTTCCAGTGGTGTACCACTACTGCAAGTACTGGCTATTACCGCCAAGTCTGTTGATAACGTGCACATTGCGGCATCTATAGAGGCGGCGACCGAGAAAGTAAAGTCTGGTAAGTCTTTATCTCAAGCGCTTGAGGGAGACCCAAATTTCCTAGAACTTGTTCCTGGTATGCTGAGCATCGGTGAGCAATCTGGCTCAACTGAGCAAATGATGGAAAAAACTGCCGAATACTATGAGAAAGAAGTTGATGATGCTATCAAAAATATCTCTACCATCATTGAACCCGTCATGATGATTATTATGGGTATCATTGCGCTTGTGATTGTTGCCGCAATTTTGTTACCAATCTACACTATGTCAACCGACTCACTTGTCTAGCGCGCTGCCTGTGGAAAAGTGCTTGCGTTTAGTGTAACGGAGGCATACTATACTGCTATAGCTTAATTTAAAAATGCAAAGGGGGCATTTGCGAAATGTTACAAAAACTTAAGAAACAAGAATCAGGCTTCAGCATCGTTGAAGTGATGATTGTGCTCGCAATCGCTGGTTTGATTATCTTAGTTGTATTCCTAGCAGTTCCTGCATTGCAGCGTAACTCACGTAACAC
>CAYTOC010000006.1:0-14117 GCA_964439405.1 uncultured Candidatus Saccharibacteria bacterium | reverse complement strand
TTATCTTAGTTGTATTCCTAGCAGTTCCTGCATTGCAGCGTAACTCACGTAACACGTCAGTAAAAAACGATGCAAGCGCAATCGGTGCAGCAGTATCAGAGTTCCGCGCCGCAAACGGAGGCGCCAACCCAACTAGTACTACCACTATCACTAACCCAACCAGCGGCACGGGTTCCATTGGTGGTATAGAGTTTAAGACATCGCAGATCGCTACCGTCGGCGCTCCTGTCACGACTGAACCTACCTCTGCAATAACGCAGGGAACTGTGAATGTGGTTGTTGGTCGTAAGTGTACGACTGGCTCTACTACTGCGTGGGCTACCGCTCTTACTGCTCCATCACCACGTGCTGCAGTAGTGATATTCTCAACAGAGATTAGTGGTACGACGACAGCAAAGAATTGCCTTGACGCATAGCACTGCTGCTTAGCGGATTTAAAAATGACCCAGGATTTTCCTGGGTCATTTTGTATATTCGTATTAATGATCTTCGGACGAAACTAGCTCGGTTACCTAGATGATCTCTATCCGTAATATATAAGTGGACTTCGCAGTATCTGACTTAGTTAACGCTTATGCTAGGATAAGGATATGGATATAGTAGCTTTGGTAGTTGTGATGTTTGTTGGTCTATGTTTTGGTAGCCTTGTGAATGCAGTTGTGTGGCGGGTGCATGAACAAGCCAAGATTGATGCATCAAAGCAGAAATATAAAAAAGAAGCTAAAAAGCGGTATTCAATTGTTACAGCACGGTCTATGTGTCCGCATTGCGGCCACGAGCTCAGCGTTTTAGATTTAGTACCGATTTTTAGCTGGTTGTTTCTCCGGGGTAGGTGCCGGTACTGCAAGGCGCCTATATCTGCACAGTACCCCATAGTAGAAGCTATAGGTGCTGTGGCGGCCGGCCTGTCTTACCTGGCATGGCCATATGACTTGGATGCCGAGGGGATTGTGGGATTAGCTGCTTTCGGCCTCTGGTTGATCGTACTGACAATTCTACTGGCACTCGCTGTATATGATAGTAAGTTCCGGATTCTGCCGGATAGACTAGTTGTAGCTGCAACTTTCTTTGGTGTTGTAATGGTACTGTTGCTTGCCATAACTGCTGGTGATCGGGCATCGTTGTATAATGCTGCATTTGGCGGTATCTTTTTGGCTGGACTCTTCTTTGTATTGTTCCAGGTTTCTGGCGGCAGATGGATTGGTGGTGGCGATGTAAAGCTTGGCTTTTTGCTCGGTCTGTTAGCAGGTAGCTTATTACATGCAGTGCTGCTACTATTTATTGCATCAGTGCTTGGTACACTCTATACGCTCATTGCAGCGCTAGTCGCTAAGACACACCTGAGTCCTCAGGCGGAAATAGCCTTCGGACCATGGCTGATTATAGCGACTTACGTTGCATTCTTGTGGGCGCCAGATATCATTACCTGGTATTCGGGGCTTCTCAGCACGATTTAATAGATGTCTTTATAAGAACTGCTTATGCTATACTTAAGCCCATGAAGGGTGGCTACCAACACCTCAGAGCATTTCTTACACGACCTCTAGGCAGGGATGGCTTTAGTATTGTTGAGGTTATGATTGTATTGGCAGTTTCAGGCGGCCTATTTGTGGCGATAACCATGATGCTTTCGGGGCGCCAGGCGCAAGCTCAGTTTAATCAGGCCATTACTAGTGTTAAGCATGAAATAGAACAGGTTATTAACGAAGTGCAGTCTGGTTACTCGCTCGCTTCTGATAGCCCTTACAGTTGTACGGTTAACGGCAGCGGTGTACCGCAAATTGCTAGCGGCGGTAGCGGCCAGGGTACGAGCACTGCCTGTATATTTCTAGGCAAAGCTCTGCAGTTTAGTACGAATGCGGAATTCGATGAATCCTACGCAACCTATGTCATTGTAGGTAACCGTACGGCGGCTAATTTTGCTGCGAGCAACCCCCGCACGAGTACATTGCTTATGGAGACAAAACCACTTCGCTTTGGCTTGCGAACTGAATTTGTGCGGAATGGCGTAGGGCAAGTTGGAGGTGTAGCTTTTACGACACCTTTCTCCCAATCTGGAACCGTAAGCCAAGGTTCAAATAGTGTTGAGTTGCGGCCAGTGGGCACAAGCACTAATCTCACGAGCAACCAGTTTGTTAGTGCAGTAGGATTACCGGCTTTTGCAAGTGCAGCTCCTAACCCTGCTGGTGGCATACAAATTTGTTTACGCAGCGGTACGACTAATCAATCCGGGCTCATTACGGTTGGAGCGGGAAATTCTCCGGCATCAGTCCAGCTTGATATAAGGGCTACGGGGGACTGCACATGATGTGGTGCCTACGTAAAAATCAAAAAGGGGAGACAATCGTAGAGGTGCTCGTAGCACTTGCGGCGTTAGGTATTGTGCTTGGTTCATGTGCTGTTATTGTCAGCCGGAGCAGCCAATCAATGCAGACAACACAGGAGCGCTCTATGGCATTAGGCATTGCACAGGGTCAAATTGAACGCATCAAACAATACGTTACTCAAGATCCTAGCCAGCTTGCCACCTTGGAAGGACATAGTACCTTTTGCATGAGTGATGGAGCCACAAATACAGTGCAGACGGCTTCGGCTGCGTGTGTACGTGCTCCCGGGGCGCAAGATTATCAGATTCGCAATACTGTTGCGGCAACAGCTTTTAGTGGCTCATATCTAGTAACGAGTTCAGTTAATTTTTACACCACCTCTGGTGCACAAACGAACGTTACTCTCACATATAGGATTTATCAATGATACAGAAGCGTGTAGCAGGTAGGAAATATCGTACGAGTGCAGGTTTTACTATTGTCGAAATGATGATCGCGCTATCGGTCTTGGCGGTCATTTTACTAGTAACAGCTGCGGTCATCACTCGCTTTAACGTGACTAATCGCCAAGCATTGACACAGACGACAACACTTACGACTGCACGAGCAATACAAGCTCAAGTCAGTGAGTGGCTGCAGTTTAATCGACCAAACTCAGCTAATCTAACATTGCCTGTTCCGGGTGGTGGCAGCGATAGCGGGGCATATTGTATAGGAGATGTCCGGTTAAGCTATAGAATCGGGCAGCAGTATACGGGCCAGAACACAACTCACGCACTTATCTCAGATAGTACTAACGGGACTGGCTGTGGCGGAGCGGGCGTTAATTTGAATGCTACAATCAGTGGTGCTCGTGAATATCTTGCTCCAAACATGCGTCTGGCAAAACTAGATATCGTACCAATATCTGCTGCAACGCAGCTCTACTCCGTAACGGTTAAGGTTGTATACGGTGATACTGACTTGCTTGATAACCCTACAGGTGCTAATGCGTCCTGTAAGCCTGGGCGTGGCTCTGAATTTTGTGCGGTCAGCGAGCTAACTACTACTGTACAAAGTAGGCTATAATAGAGGATAATCATGAGCAGTATGACGGCAATATCTCGACCTCAATCTAATCAACAAGGTATCGTCTCTATAGTAATTGTGCTGGTGTTTATCGCGGTAACCCTGCTAATAGTGACGGGCTTTGCCCAGGTTGCGCAGCGCAATAGTCGCATTGCGCTCGATAGCCAGCTTAGCCAGCAGGCGCTATACGCAGCAGAGTCAGGTGTAAACGATGCAGTTGAACGGATTCGTACGGTAAATACCGTAACTGACCAAACGGCTTGCACTGGCGCGTACACGGTCAACGGTGGTGCAATATCGGAGGGCGTGAGCTATACTTGCCAGCTTGTCAGCCTGACTCCATCGACACTTAGCTATGACTCGGTAACAGATAGATCAATAGTCATCCCGGTTGAAACCACAAGTGGCAACATACCCACACTGGCGGTAACCTGGCAAAAACAAGCCAGTGCGCCAGCTTCTGCTACTGGCAGTGGCTGTACAACGGGCGTGGGTACCTGGCCTGCAGCTACTGGCTGGCCAGCTGGCTGTCATTATGGTGTTATGCGTCTTGATATTCTGCCAGCCACAGCTATAACAACACCCGAGGCTGCTGCGCAGGCTACTGCTACAGCGTTTGTGTATCCTGGTAGTGGCGCGACAGCGACGCTTGCATATACTGGTATGGGTAACCGTTATAGCGGCGGTACGGCAGCCCAGGGAAGGATTTTGCAAACAAGTTGTAATACATCAGTTTGCACGTTGAATATTCTCGGGTTAAATTTCCCGAAGGCGTATTTGCGAGTTAGTTTCTTGTACAGAACAACCCAACGAGTAGAAATTGGAGCTGCAACCGAGTCGACGAACGGGTTTAGGAACACGCAAGCGGTCGTCGATGTTACGGGCAAGGCCCAGGATGTTCTACGGCGTATTCAGGTTCGCGTATCTTTGTCTGGCACCCAAGCGGAGGACACGGCAAACGGTTTCCCGGAGTATGCTATACAGTCAAACGAATCAATCTGTAAGAAGTATTACGCCGTACCTGCTCCGGCAACTGCGCCAACACAACCAGTCTGTAATTAAGCCTTTTTACCATGGAAACGTTCATGGACTGATTTGAGGTGCGGGTCGGTGACGTGTGTGTAGATTTGGGTAGTTGAAATATCACTGTGACCCAACATGGCTTGAACGGAGCGCAAATCAGCACCGTTCATAAGTAAATCTGTTGCAAACGAGTGGCGTAGGGTATGCGGACTGACATGCTTGGTAATGCCCGCCATGAGTGCGTAGTGACTGACGAGTCGCTGCACGCTGCGCGCACTTAATCGATGGTAGTTGCCGGTCAGGTCGACCTGTTTGCGGCCACCATAACGAATAAACAATGGCTTGGTGTTATCAGTTCGCTTTTCGAGGTAGCGTTCAATCCATTCAGCGGCTTCATGACTTATGAATACGGGCCGGTCCTTTTGGCCCTTGCCGCGTACGCTGAACTCACGTCGCTTTAAGTTGATGTGGTCAATATCAAGCCCAACGAGCTCAGAAACGCGTAGCCCGCTAGAGAAAAGTAGCTCCAAAATTGCTTTATCACGCAGCCCAGCTTCGGTATTGGTATCGGGCTGAGCCAGTAAACGCTCAACTTCTTCTTGGGATAGAAACGTTACTTGCTTCGGTCGGACACGCGCTAGCTCTACTTTTTCTGGGCTGGTCGCTTCAATATCTCGTTTGGCACAGAACTTTAAAAAACTGCGCAGCGCGATTAGGTGGTAATTAAGCGTATTTTTGCCAAGCTCATCAGAAGTATTTGTGCCAAGTCGGTTGAGCCAGAGCCGCCATTTGCGAATTAGTTCTGGCGTAATGTCTGCCACAGTAATATCGCCCGCGAAATCAAGCAGGCGTGTCAGGTAATGGTCATAATTTTTGAGCGTCTTTTGAGAACGGTTCTGGTCAATTTCCAGGTACTCAAGAAAATCGGTCTTGGCTTTACTGAACTTCATGTATACATTGTACGACATTCTGCATAGTGCTGTATATCTGGTACAATATAATAAATAAGTAACATGGGAATCATATGGAACGAACACTAGTTGTATTAAAACCTGACGCATTGCAGCGCGGTATTGTAGGTGAGATCATTAGCCGCTTTGAGCGCGTAGGGCTTAAGATAGTTGCGTCAAAGCTGCTGTATCCTGACACTAGCCACTACCACCAACACTACGAAGGTATAGGTGGCCTTAAAACGCGCCGCGGTGACAAAACATTTGAAGTCACGCTAGCGATGATGCAAATGGGCCCGGTACTAGCTTTCGTATTTGAAGGTATTGAAGCGATTGCGCAGGTGCGCAAAATGGTTGGCCCAACCGAACCAAAAAGCGCCCAACCTGGCACTATCCGTGGCGACTACGCACATATTAGTTATGGCCATGCAGACAAGCACGAGATCGGTATCCCAAATCTGATTCATGCGTCTGCTGATGAAACTGAAGCTGAACAGGAAATTGCTCACTGGTTCAGCGAAACGGAAATTTACGACTACGAAACCGCTCACCAAAAGTTCACCCAGCCCCAAAAGTAACAAGGCAAAAACAAAATAACCCTCACTAGTGAGGGTTATTTTCTGGTGATCCGGGAGGGAATCGAACCCCCAACACCCACCTTAGGACGGTGGTGTTCTATCCATTGAACTACCGGATCTACTCCGGTCATTATAGCGCAGCGCCTGTAGGTGTAAAATAGCAACTTCCTGTACAATAAAACCATAAGCTATGGCACACAAATATTTTGAAGACCAGTTTGACGACGAAGAGGTCTTGTTCGTCTTCCGTAAGCATCCGATTGTGATGCGCCGTGCCTTTATTTTGACGATGCTCGGGCCGCTTATTGGTGTGCTGCCAGCTACCATTAATTTAGATCTTGGAGTCGGTTGGTTCTTTGGCGGTATGGCCATCGGCTTTTTGATTGGCTTACTTCTGTCGTTCCCCTCATGGATTAGCTGGTATTTCAGCGTGTTTATCGTAACGAACCAACGACTTATTCAGGTGACGCAAAAGGGTTTTTTCCACCGGAGCGTTGTTGATATGGGCCTTTCGCAAATCCAGATGGTCAGCTATCAAGTCGCCGGATTGCAGGAAACTTTGCTAGGATTTGGTACAATAATGATGCAGACACTTGTGGGAGATTTGGTTATCCATGATATTCATCATCCAGGTCACATCCAGAAGAAAATTCTGCAAATATTAAGAGATCAAGGGTATAACACTGCTACTTCGCAACCTGCGGAGCTTGCAGACTAATTATGAAGAAGAAAATCAAGAATGCTTTAAATAAGCTTGTTCCAGCTCGTGCCAAGAAAGGCGCCGAACAAAATAATACTGCGCCAAACCAAACGGGCGATGCGGTACCTCGCATTACTAATGATACAGTTGCTGAACACCGAGAAGAGGTGTTATCGCAGGCGCGTAAATACATCTATCCGCTGCAGCACTCACGATACCGTATCGTTATTATTTCAATCAGTATTTTTATCGTGGCGGTTCTTGGTTTTACGGTCTATACGCTGCTAGCGCTCTATAAGTTTCAGAACACTTCAACGTTCATGTACCGTATTACGCAGATTGTTCCACTGCCTATTGCAAAAACCGGTTCAAGCTTTGTCCATTACGAGAACTACCTGTTTGAGCTGAGGCGCTATATGCACTATTACACCTCTCAGCAAGGCGTTGATTTTGCCTCAGAAGAAGGCCAAGAGCAATTAGCAGACTTCAAGGTGCGCGCACTTGATAATGTGATTGCCGACGCACAGATAAAGCAATTGGCAAAAGAACACGATATTACAGTCAGCCGCGCGGAGGTTGATGCACAGATGGCGCTTTTGCGCAGCCAAAATCGCCTAGGCACGAATGAGCAAGTATTTGAAGATGTCTTGAAAGAATTCTGGGGCTGGTCAGTTAGTGATTTCCGCCGTGAGCTGCATAGTGAGCTTCTAGCTCAAAAAGTTGTTGCACAGCTTGATACAGAAGCTCGCCAGCGCGCTGAGTCTATACTCGCTGAGCTTCAAGCAGGTGGCGATTTTGCCGCTCTTGCGCAGCAACACTCAGACGATACCTCAACCAAAGGTAACGGTGGTGAGTACGGCATCGCGATTCAGCGCAATAATCACGACATTGCACCAGAAGTTGTTGAGGCGTTGTTTATGCTTGAACCAGGGGCTACCTCGGGGATTATTACCACTGCAACCACGCAAGAAATTGTGAAGGTAATTGAAAACAACAATGGCACATTGCGAGCGGCGCATATTGTAATCAATTTGAACCCAATTTCGCAATACACCGATAAAATTAACGAAGAGCAAGGGGCTATGCGCCTTATTAGTTTGCCTCCGCGTCCGTAAGCTTAAAAGAGAGTTGCTTTTTCCAAGTTTCCTTGCTATCATTACCCCTGTTACTTTCACTTCTGTACTTACTGTATTAGAGGGAAAAAGAGCAGGTCAGCTTGGTTTACGCAGTAAACTCGGCTTTGCCGACTGGCCGATGAGAAAAAACCGCAGGTTTTGTCTCATTGAGGGCTCGTAGTGAAGTGGTTATCACGCCTCCCTGTCACGGAGGAGATCGCCGGTTCAAATCCGGTCGGGCCCGCCATAGAAAAAGCCCCAGGCTGTAGGTCTGGGGCTTTTTCTATTGATGAGCTTGCTCATGATTGGAACCGCCGATCAGCGAGCGAATATGAGCGTAGATCGGTATACACTGGCTTCTCCTCAAAATACATTTCTACAGTTTCTTCATAATGGTTTGCCGAGAAAAAGACTTATTATCTAAGGGATCCTTCTTCTAAGCCACTTCTTTAAGAAGTATTTTTTTGCTACAATAGGGCGGTTAGTTTTGAGGAATGCCACCTTAGCTCAGTTGGTAGAGCGACACATTCGTAACGTGTAGGTCAGCAGTTCGATCCTGCTAGGTGGCTCCAACTTGCTGCGGGTATCGTATAGTGGCTAATATGTAACCTTCCCAAGGTTGAGAGCTGGGTTCGATTCCCAGTACCCGCACCACATGATTTTATTCGACCTTTTGGCCGCAAGCGCCTACAATAGAGTATAAGATAATGGCTTCTAAAAAATATTTTCACGACAAGTTAACCCTGTTGCTGCTCAGTATTCTGGCGTTTTTGACGTTGTTTATCACACTGAGCGTTTTACTGCGCCTCGGCACTGGACAGGGGATTAGTGACTACTATATTGAATACAGACAGGGGCCAAACCATTCCGTCCGCGGGGACTTTAGCCCAACGGGTAATGTCTGGTCTATCCTGACATTCATTTGGTTTAGTTTCATTGTGCTGATTGTGAGCGCTGGGCTGAGCATCAAGACGTATAGAATCAAGCGCGAACTCTCATTGGTTGTCTTGCTGCTCGGTATTTTACTGCTAATTCTGGCCGCGATTGTAAGCAACGTATTATTGGGCCACCGCTAAGGACGTCTATGACAGATATAGAAATACCTCAAAAATCAGAAAAAACTGCACGATATCGATTTTTTGAGATTTTGCCCGGTACGTTGAGCTGGACGATGCTTGCTATGCCGTTCATTCTTAGTTTCATCAGTGCGACAGCGGCGGCGTTTTTCATCATCGGTTATTTGCTCATCTACTTTTTCCGCGCAGTGGGCGTGAGTATTCGCGCACTACAAGGCCACGCACAGCTGCAACGCACCATGAAGCTTAACTGGCTTGAACTGCAGCGAGAGCTTAGGGAAGGCCACGTACCCGCGAAACGACGCAAAGTGCCACGCTGGCACATTGAGAACCTTCAGCGCGTACAGATACAGCCGCTCGCTACTAGCCCCAACGAACTACTACATGTCGCAATGATTGCCGTCTATAACGAGAGCCGGGAAGTAGTTGAGCCTACAATACGCGCTGTCTTGCACTCTAACTACGATACAAAACGTATCATGTTGATGATTGCGTATGAAGCTCGTGGCGGTAAACGCACGAAGCAAGTCATTCAAGATCTTATTAAAGAGTATGGGGACCAGTTCTATGACGCGATTGCGGTAGAGCACCCTGCTGATATCCCAGGCGAGCTGATTGGCAAGGGCGGTAATATTACCTATGCTGGGCGAGAACTTGCGACATACGCCGAGCAGCACCATCTAGACCCGCTCAAGGTCATCGTGACGACGCTTGATGCAGATAACCGGCCTCATAGGGAATACTTTGCAGCGCTTAGCTATGTCTACGTGTTGGCGCGTGATCCGTTGCATGTTTCTTTCCAGCCCATCTCTATGTATACGAATAATATTTGGGATGCACCAGCGCCGATGCGTGTGCTTGCAACCGGTAACTCGTACTGGAATATGGTGCTTTCACGGCGGCCGCACCTCCTGCGCAATTTCTCGGCTCATGCACAAAGTCTTGCGTCTCTGCTGGATACTGATTTTTGGAGCGTGCGCACGATTGTTGAGGACGGACATCAATTCTGGCGAACATACTTCCGTTACGACGGTAATCACCAAGTATATCCAATTTATGTACCAATTTATCAGGACGCGGTGCTGGCTGACACGTACGTGAAGACACTTAAGGCTCAATTTGTGCAGTTGCGCCGCTGGACTTGGGGCGCATCAGATATAGCCTATTTTGCTGAAAAGGGTTTCTTTAGTAAGAATAAAGTGCCGCGCTTTGATCTATGGACAAAGTTTGGTCGCTTGCTTGAAGGCCACGTAACCTGGGCGATTGCACCGGTGCTTCTGGCATTTGCAGCATTCATTCCGGTGCTCTTTAATCCTGATAACTATGCGGCAAATCAACTGCCGATTGTGGTGAGCTATGTGCAGCGCATTGCGCTTGTCGGTGCGCTAGCTTCTATCTATATCTGTTTTAAGACACTACCGCCGAAGCCTGACCGCTACACAAAACGCCGCACGGTATTTATGTGGCTGCAATGGCTGTATATGCCCATTCTGTCGCTAGCATACATGTCTTCTGCTGCGCTGTATTCACAGACGCGTCTCATATTCGGCAAGTATCTCGATAAATTCGATGTAACGGTAAAATCAGTCGTGACGCAATCAGCTGACGGTAAAATATCCAGACGTTCCTGAGCGACTAACTTTTAAGAGGGTTTATGGAAGGCCGCAAAATGCGTAGCTGCGGCGGAATCAAAGCGCCGCAACGTTTCTATAGCTAGACGTACTAGAGGATCTCTAGCTATCAAACCCGTAGGAGCGCCCGGTAGCTTTAATATCTGCTGCACAATAGTGTCTGTGAGCGCCGTAGCGTCCGTATGAGCGGTTTTTCGGTGTCGACAGCTCTCGTACACGTCAATAAATAATTTGTCCCTCCAGAAGGGCTCTAATGTTCCATCGGTTGATTGGAACCGGAAGCTTTCATCTAATGAAGCATGTTCTCGTGTGGTAAAAACTGCTTGGCAGGCTGTACATTGCCGCCGCCGCCACGTACCAGGCTGACGTTTTTGACTACGTGAGTTCGTAACGCGTGTCGCTTGACTACAATATATACATACCATGTCTATATGTTGACATCACGCAGTAAAAAAAGCTAGTGGAAAACGTAGTCGAAATGTGTGGAAAGTGGATAGTCTCATCTTTATAAGAGATAAATGTTTAGTAAAACAAAAGGACCTTGCCGCAAGGGCAAGGTCCGATATAGATTTGCGACTCTTAGTAATGCTTATTCAGCATTGACTCGAGGCCGACGTATACGATCTATTGATGCTGAAGAGACAAGCTCTTCATAAAACAGCTTGAAATCATCAAGCACGTTCAGTTTTTTGGTACTCAACCCAAAACTTCCCTTGTTTAACCTGACCATGTTACCAGTCAAGACGGGTAGTGTCAAGACCCTAGGATGGGCTTGTGCTTTTCTGACCTCTGTTACTTATAGTAATGTAAGTTTCGATAATGCAACTGGTGGGCGATATAGGATTCGAACCTATCACCTCCACAACGTCAATGTGGCGCTCTAGCCAAATGAGCTAATCGCCCCGACTTGAGACAAACCTTTGGTTTTCTCGACGCGCGGGCAGCGGAATGAATCCGCTCGTCCGGCTGCTCTTTTCCTTTTTTGGTGAGCATTGGACAGGGGTAATCATAGCAGATTGAGGGGCTAAGCTGCAAATTAATGTAAGGGTATACCATATTAGGTATATCTCAACTTATGGTTATGCACAGGGTCGTAGCAGGATTTACAATATAAAAGTACTAGCCATATAGTACTGATACTGCTATCGTAGTACGTGTGAGTGGAATTCTGACGATGTGTTTACTCCCGAGCCCTGAGAAGCTCGTGGCCGTGTTATAATACACATCGAGTAGTGAGGCGACTTCACCAACCGCTGAACTCCGTTGGCAGTTAGAACGAGCGTTATCGTGCTATCACAAGTGTCCTTTCCGCATCAGCGAAGAGGAAAGTCCGGTGGAACCACCCTGGGAAACTAGGGCCCGAGACGCAGACAAGATTGAATGCCTTTGCGAGAGTATTTAATCCAAAAGTCTGCGTCTCTTTTTATATAAATCCTAGAAAGGAACACATATGTCAGAGCACACTTCTACAGATAACCTTCACGCGATGCGGCATAGCTTGGCGCATATTACGGCGGCGGCTGTTCAACGGCTGTGGCCGGATGCAAAGTTTGGCGTTGGCCCCGTTGTTGAGCATGGCTTTTATTATGATATTGATCTGGGCGAGGGAGTGGCGCTGTCTGAAGAGGATTTTCCAAAAATCGAAGCTGCCATGCAAGAAATTATTGCTGCCGATGAACCATTCGAGCAGTTCATGATGCCCATAGCTGATGCAATACTCTGGGCGCAGCAGTACAACCAACCATATAAAGCAGAGCTTTTGAATGATCTGCATCGATCTGGCACAACAGTCGCTAAAGACCTTGATGCAGAGGAGTTGGGGCTACCAACCAATGGCGAGAGCCAAGTTGCCGAAGTGTCGTTCTACCGTAACGGTGATTTTACTGACCTCTGCCGCGGTCCACATGTTGCCTCGACGAAAGCAGTTGGTGCATTTAAATTGCAGCGTGTTTCGGGTGCTTACTGGCGTGGTAAAGACACGAACCCACAGATGCAACGTATTTATGGTGTGGCCTTTGAGACTCCGAAAGAATTGCGACAGCACCTCGATATGCTGGAAGAAGCCAAAAAACGCGATCACCGCAAACTCGGTCAAGAGCTCGATCTCTTCGTTTTTTCTGATCTTATTGGCCCAGGCTTGCCACTTTTTACGCCTCGAGGTACCGTCATCCGTCAAGAATTGGGTAAGTTCTCTCAAGAGTTACAGGCGGAAGCGGGATATGAGGCAGTTACAATCCCGCATATCGCACGAGTAGAACTCTATAAGACATCAGGTCACTATGATAAATATCCTGAGCGCTTCACTGTCACGAGCTATGAAAGCGATGATGAGTTTATGATGAAACCAATGAACTGCCCGCACCATACTCAGATTTATGCGTCACGGCCAAGGAGTTATCGGGACCTGCCAGTCCGCTATATGGAGAATACAGTTGTCTATCGGGATGAAAAAGCTGGTGAGCTCCACGGCTTGTCGCGTGTACGGGCCGCCACTCAAGATGACGCGCACGTATTTTGTACCCCAGAACAAATTGCTGGTGAATTTACAGCAATCATGACTATGATTCAAGATATGTATGCTGTGTTTGGGCTAACATGGCGCGCTCGTCTGAGTTTCCGGGATGGCTCGGATAAATATCTAGGAGATCCAGGACTGTGGGAGCATGCTCAGGCTACTATCGAAAATGTTGCTAAAGAGCTAAAGTTGGATTATTTTGTTGGGGAAGGCGAAGCGGCATTCTATGGTCCGAAAATTGATATTATGGCAACTGATGCGTTAGGCCGTGAGTGGCAGCTCGCAACTGAACAATTAGATTTTGTGCAGCCCGAGCGGTTTAATCTTACATACATTGATAGTGACGGGACGGAAAAACGTCCGGTCATGATTCACAAAGCACTTCTTGGCTCACTTGAGCGATTCATGAGCCTGTACATTGAACACACGGCAGGCAAATTTCCAGTGTGGCTTTCGCCAGAGCAGGTTCGCATCATTACGGTTAACCAGGAAGATGAAACAGTTGCCTTTGCAAATGCGGTTACTGATGAGGCAAAAGCATTAGGGCTTCGACTGACGGTCGATAACTCTAACGAGTCTGTGGGTAAGAAGATACGCGCCGCAGAGCTAGCAAAAGTCCCCTACACTATCGTGATTGGCGAAAAAGAAATTACCAGCAGGGAAGTGGTTCCGCGTATTCGTAAGGATCTTGCTGTCCAAGAGGTTGTCGAAGCCTATAGCGTCGAAACATTTTTGGGTACCGTAGCTAATGAAGCAAAATCTAGAGTAAGTAAGACGTCACTGTAAGGAATCTATGACTGAGGATAGCTTCAGAGCTCGCGTCGAAGCAGTTGTCGCCCAGATACCTTACGGGCGGCTGATGACATATGGGCAACTTGCCGCGCTATGCGGGAATGCTCGCGCTGCGCGTATTGTTGGTGGTATCGCACACTTTGGCGACCCAAATCTACCGTGGCATAGAGTAGTAAATAAGCGGGGCGGTTTGGCTAGCGGTTATCCTGGCGGTCGGGCTGCACACGCAGCCATGCTGCGTAGTGAGGGTATGAATATTGATGATGCGTACTACATTGTAGACTTTGAGGGGTTACTATGGCGGCCGTAGAGCACCGCCCTCTGGTAGTAATTGTTGGCGAG
>CAYTOC010000005.1:44882-45191 GCA_964439405.1 uncultured Candidatus Saccharibacteria bacterium | reverse complement strand
TCGCATCTTCTGCGAATGGGACGAAGCTTGCAGCGGTAGATATGGGTGGCTATATCTATACTTCGACCGATTCGGGTGCGACTTGGACTGAGCAGACTGAAGCCGGCACCCAAAACTGGTTCACGATATCCTCTTCCGCTGATGGTAGCATGTTAGCTGTGGGTACTATTGGTAGTTACATCTACACTTCGACCGATTCGGGTGTCACTTGGACTGAGCAGACTGATGCTGGGAATCAGCTTTGGACATCAATAGCATCATCGGCAGATGGCGTAAAACTGGTTGGAGCAACGCTCGGCGGCTACATCT
>CAYTOC010000005.1:0-44782 GCA_964439405.1 uncultured Candidatus Saccharibacteria bacterium | reverse complement strand
ACCGATTCGGGAGTTACATGGACTGAGCAGACTGATGCTGGGGATCGTCAATGGGTTTCAGTCGCATCATCGGCAGATGGCGTAAAACTGGTTGGAGCAACGCTCGGCGGCTACATCTATACCTCTACCGATTCGGGAGTTACATGGACTGAGCAGACTGATGCTGGGGATCGTCAATGGGGCGGGGTTGCTTCATCCGCCGATGGCACAAAGTTGATCGCGGCAGTGGGTGGATTCCTTGCTCCCGCGAGCGGCTACATCTATACCTCGACTGACTCAGGTGCGACTTGGACTGAGCAAACCGATGCCGGATCACACCAATGGGGCGGAGTTGCTTCATCCGCTTTTGGCGGAAAGCTTGTGGCAGGCGTATTCGGAGGATTTATTATACTTGGAGTGTCTGGCCAGGAGCCAAGTGAGGTGGCGCCACCTTCACTCAACCAAGAGCCTGAAGGAGAGTCAACACCGCCCCAGGGGGCTGATACTATACCAGACGCTCCTCGTACAGGATACGCACTAGCGCCCTCTGGTGTACCGCTTGCAGTATTCGGTATTACTCTTATGCTACTAGCCGCCGGAACTATAGCGTTGCAAATACGTAAAAACCAACAATAAGATCATTGCAAAACAGCTAACGCTTTCGGGGTAGTACACCACCTGTAAGGCTGGCGGACATTTTGATATTTTGAGGAGTTTTCTGTTTATTTGCTAAGCTAAATGAATGAGACTAAGAAGCATGAGTATCGAGAAACGAACTGTATTGGCCACTATTAGTTTGCTCGTCGTGGCAAATGTTTCTGTGCTCTGGACCTCTCATATTAGCAGCTGGTTTGTCGTGGCTATTGTAGTTGGGCTGTTACTACTTATTGCTCAGCGAGGAGCATTACGTTTTGCCGATATTGGTCTTTCCAGAAAGACTATTGGGCGAGGGAGCATATGGGGGATTGCCGCTATCGTAACTGTTGCATGCGTTATGGTGGTTGCTCATCTTGTAAACCACACGTTATTCCTTGATAGCCGCTACCAGAATCAGCTTGGAGGCGCACTCCTTACCGCATTGCTCATAGTTCCGCTTCACACCGTAATACTTGAAGAGCTCCTGTTTCGTGGCGTGCTTTTAGCAAGCCTGAGTCGAATTATGAGTATGACCAAATCAATACTCGTGTCCTCAGTGTTGTTCGGGCTCTGGCACATCGTACCGTCGTTACACATCAGCCAATCGAGCGACATAATCGGAGATGCTGTGGGTAGTGGCTTCTTGAGTCAGGCGTTGGTGCTCTGCGGTATCGTTCTAGTAACTACAGTAGCTGGCGTGGCATTCTGCGAACTGCGCCGACGTTCTGGCTCACTGATTGCGCCAATCATGGCACACTGGGCTATTAACGGCGTGGCCGTCATTCTTGCTGCCATAGCATGGTCAAGCTAGCTTCAGTTGCCAATAAGCTTGCAATCGACTGCTATAATGAGGCCATACAAATTAGTGAGGTGTTACATGGTCAAGCAAACTGCGAAGAAAAAGATCGGCACTCTAGATTCCATTAAAAATAAGTTACATTTAAACTTTATAGGCTTGACTTGTGGTCTACTCTTTTTCTGCCTGTCATTTACGCCGTCGCTACTAGCAAGGGGTTATGGAGTACAGGGCTTCGCGGCAGGACTAAGCTTTGCCACCGGCTATGGGCTTGGTGTGTTAGCGGTGCATTTTTATCACAAGCTGCCCAGAAAATATCGGTGGTCTTTATCAACCCGTAATAAACAAATCATTCTGAGCATTCTTGGCGTCCTATGTGTTGTCTTTATGGCTGCTGGTTCACGCTGGCAGGCAGAGATTCGAGAGTTAACCGGGGCCTCACCAGCTGAGAGTACCTACTACCTAAAAACGATTATCATCGCGGCGCTGCTTTCAGCGCTGCTCATATGGATGGCTCGCGGCATGCACCGTCTGGGCGTCTATTTTGGCAGAAAGCTTGATCGACATGTCCCTCGTAAAGTTTCCGTTTATGGAGGCGGCCTACTAGCTGCGGTAGTAATTATATTCTTGATTAACGGTGTTCTAATTAGCTCAGTGATGGGCGTCATAAACTACAGCTTCGGCCTAAAGAATGGTGGCACCCCAGCAGGTGTCTATCAACCACAAGATGGCCTGTTTAGCGGCAGCCCTTCCTCGGCTATTGACTGGAACACGCTCGGCGAGAAAGGCCGGGAGTTTGTCGGCACGGCACCTTCGCAAAATGCGATTGAAAGCTTTGCAGGAGAAGGTAATGCGAAACAACCAAGCCGACTGTATGCAGGGCTAAAATCAGCAGACACTACAAAGGATCAGGTTGACCTATTAATCAAGGAGCTGGATCGAACTGAAGCCAGCAACCGCAAAGCTATATTAATCGCCATCCCGACCGGCAGTGGCGGCGTCAACGCTAAGTCTGTGCAGTCTGTCGAGTATCTACACGGCGGAGATACGACGACCCTAGCAATCCAGTATTCCTACTTGCCAAGTTGGCTGTCGTTCCTGACCGACCAGGATAAGGCACGAGATGCCGGCAAGCAGCTTACTGATGGTGTCTATAATTGGTGGCGTCACCTAGACCCAGATAATCGTCCAAAACTACTGATGTACGGGGAGAGTCTTGGCACATTTGGCGCCGATGGAGCTTTCAGCGGCGCAGAAGATATCTACGCGCGTATGGACGGCGTCCTACTCGTCGGCCCGCCGCACGCAAATCACCTCTGGTCCGGCATAGTTGCCAACCGTGATGCGGGTACACCAGAAGTACTGCCGACATACCAAGAGGGTGAAGCTGTTCGCTTCAGCAATGGCCAGGGAACCGCCTTCGCGCAGCCAACCACCACAGCGTGGACTACTACAAGTCGCGTTGGGTTCGTACAGCACGCCTCAGATCCGGTGATCTGGTGGAGCCTGTCCTTGGCATGGTCTAAGCCCGACTGGCTGCGCGAGCCTCGCGGAAGTGATGTACTGCCAAACATACGCTGGTATCCGTTTGTAACAGAATGGCAAGTGGCTCTTGACCTGCCGTTCGCCTTTGGGGCATCTCCTGGCCACGGCCACAATTACGGCAACGCACTTTCGGAGAACTGGACAGCCATCCTAGATATTGAGCTAGGCCCCGAAAAAGCCACTCAGCTCGACGATATAATCAGCAAAGTAAAAGGCTAGTACTAGACAGGAGCTCATCAAGTTCCTGGGAGCACCATAGCTAATGCCAAGCAACCTACACATTGATCGTTTGACGCATGAAGGCCTCATCCCTGAAGATAGCGTCGTAATATCTGAACGTGACAACCTGATCGTCTCGTCAATGCTTGAGCAGACAGTATCAAGAATATCCACGATTCACGCAATAAACAGACGAGAAGGCTCAGGAGACATCATATATTCGCATGAACTCTCGTACGGCATAGGTCGACGCGGTGCGGTTGTATCCCCCGTAAGCCACGTGCCCGATTACTACAAGAAATACGTCATATCCACCTATCCGCTATTAAGACCTTTTTACCCTGAGTTAGTCAAGGCAGAGACCTTGAGCGATAGTATTCAGCAGTTCAACGCATTCAGTATTGATGACATTGCACCGGCCGTCCTTGTGAAAACCATGAATATACCTCATTATGCTGGTACGAGAATCGCGCGCGCAGCCCATACGCTAGAATGTGACGAGTATGAGCACACAATTAATGCAGTTATGTGCACGCTAGATTACTATAATGACAGCTTCAATTTTCGGCAGCTGATCAAAGAGGATCCTTCGATCGTGCATGGCAATATGCATGCTGGAAATGTTGTTACCGAAGAGAATGGGAAACCACTGTTTATTGATCTTGATTCCGCGGCAATCGGTCCGAGATTATACGACATTGCCTCTTGGCGTGTGCGACAGCTAAGGGGCGAACCTGCGCCAACAGACGAAATTGTTACGGAGTCTGTACGTTCAAAAGATGCCTCTCGACTACGATCACTCATTGGCTGGAATATTCTATACTCTATGACTCAGGCCCTGCGCTATTCCGCCCCGGATAAAATACATGATGATTTGCGTAAACTTGCAGATATTGCACAGCAGCTTGAAGCGCCCGGAGACTGGACAAAACACATACACGAATGTAGATAAGATGCTCCCCGAACGCAGAGAGTACTAGCTCCGAGATAGCGCAACTGATTTATTTTTTAGATTGCTTATTGAGCACCCATTGTACTGATGGGCTTATTGGCTTATCCGTGCGGTGGATGCAGCCTACCCAGCAGCAGGGGCGGCGTTTCCCTTCAAGCAATTCTTCGCGCGTTCTTTGGATGCGGCGTTTCCTGGTTTCAATCTGCTTTGCGTTTTCAACCCAACAAATAAACTCATTACGAGCAAGCGGCGTAATGTCTTCCCATAAAGGAAGTGCCTTTGAATCAGTAATGAGCGCTTGCCGTAGATCGGCTGGCATTTTGTGAACCGTGCCGCTAGAAATTTCTTTTGTAGTCATACAATTATTTTACATGTTTTTGATAAAAGATTGCCACGTTCCCTATGGTGTAAAATGAGATAATGAGTAACGATAACAAAACAAAGCCCACGCAAGCTGCTGTAGATGAGCTTCTAGGCTCACTTGACGCCAAGAAACGAGGCGAAAGTCATGTACTGATTGACCTCATGCACGAAGTCTCGGGCGAAGAGCCAGTCATGTGGGGATCGAGCATTATTGGCTTCGGGGCATACCACTACAAATACGCCAGTGGGCGCGAAGGTGACTGGATGAAGATTGGCTTTAGCCCACGTAAGAGCGCTTTTTCGCTGTATTTAAGCTGCGAGTTAAGCGAGCTTGCCGATGAACTAGCAGAGCTCGGCACCTATACGCACGGTAAGGGCTGCATATACATTAAAAAGCTAGATGATATTAACCTCAATGTTCTTAAACATATGGCCGACAAAGCCTACCACCTTACTAGTAACTACGAAAGTAAGCCCTAGCTTAGCGGCCACAAGAAGATGCGATACGTTACGTTGCTGCAATACCCGTACGCAAAATCGCACAACTACTTACCACATAAAGGAGCTCATGCGTCATGCATATCACAGGATTCTTTCGAGCAACCAAACTCAACTTTGTCAAAAAGCAGCACGAGCATGGTGATGTATACACATTTTACTTTTCGCCCTCAAAACCGCTCAAACACATCGCGGGGCAGCACGGATTGTTTGTACTATCTGGCCTAAAAGGTGTCCATATTTTCTCACTGTCCTCCGCACCCGAAGAACCGCATGTAGCCTTCACAACTCATGTTCGTAAGGGCAGTTCGTATAAGCAACGCTTAAATGCCTTAAAACCGGGTGATCATCTGACACTTTGGGGACCAGTTTTAGATTTTATCCTTAGAAAGAATGTGGCTGGCTATGTATTTCTGGCGCAAGGCATCGGCATCACGCCATTTCGATCAATGCTCGTACATGCAAATAAGGCAAAACTACCCATCAAGACCGTGCTGATCCACGCAGATAACACTACGCATACGTTCCGAGATTTGACAGAAAAGTTAGCAACTGACACTTACTACGTGTCTGGCCGAGAAGCATTTGAGCAGGCAATAGTCGATTCGCTGGGCGCCGAAGCACTCTACTATCTATCTGGAAGCCCGAAATTTATCAGAGCGACGAAGCGAACTCTTAAGCTCCGCGGCATCAAAAGATCCTGTATAAAAACTGATAGCTTCTTGGGTTACTAAAGCGGATAGTGCCCCGTGCGCTGCGTAAGATAAATGATATACTGTAGCGGTGAAAATTACTGAGTATAGTTACGAGTTACCAGAGGAGCTTATTGCCATTGAGCCTTCTGCAGTACGCGGCGAGGCTCGTCTGCTTCATCTCAATCGAAAAAGTGGTGAAGTTACCGATTATGTCTACGCCGATGTTGCAGAAATGTTGCTACCCGGCGACGTATTAATTTTGAATGACACGAAAGTAATCAAGGCTCGTCTGAACGTGGTTAAAGCAAATGGCGCCGAACGTGAGATTATCATTCTTGAAAAGCACAGCCATGATAACGACTGGCACCGCCACCGCGTCATGTATCGCCGCCGATTGAGCGCAGGGGATATACTCCGCGTTGGCGATGCCGAGATTGTTGTGTACGAGATACTCGGTGATGGTCTGGCTATAGTTGAAAGTAAGCAAGACCTACTTGATATTGTAGAAAAGTACGGCAATGTGCCGTTGCCGCCGTATATGCACCGTGACGCCAAGCCGCTTGATGTTGAACGCTACCAAACTGTCTGGGCCGATGAAAAAGGCTCCGTCGCCGCACCGACCGCTAGTCTTAATATGACCGAAAAAACCTTGCAGAAGCTTAGAGATAAAGGTGTTATCGTGCAGTATATGACGCTGCACGTCGGGCTTGGCACGTTTATGCCGATTCGGACCGATGTGATTGAGGATCATCATATGCATCAGGAATACTTTGAAATACCCGAAGATACGGCAAAGACGATTCACGCTGCGAAAGTGGAGGGACGCCGCGTTATTGCACTTGGTACAACCGTCACCAGGGCACTCGAATACGCTGAGGTGCAGCTGAAGCAGACACCGAGTGCAGTTTCTGGTGAAGCCGACATTTTTATCTACCCGGGCTATGAATTTAAAATCATCGACGGGCTTATTACTAATTACCACGCACCGAAAAGTACTGTCCTCATGCTTGCTGCTGCCTTCGCAGGGTGGGATAGATTACTGTCTGCCTACAAGCATGCGATTGCAGAAAAATACCGTTTCTTAAGTTATGGGGACTCGATGATAATCTTATGAAACACGCATTGACATTCACAATTACCCATAAGCTCAAAGATACCCTAGCGCGCACTGGCGTTATCGAGACGCCTCATGGCCGCATTGAAACGCCGGCCTTCATTGTTGGCGGTACCAAGGCAACCGTCAAAGCATTAACACCCGAACAGGTGCAGGGGGTAGGCGGGCAAGCCGTGCTTGCCAATACTTACCACTTAATGCTCCAGCCGGGCGCCGAAATTGTCAAAAATGCTGGCGGCCTAGGGAAGTTTATGCATTGGGATGGGCCAACGTTCACCGACAGCGGTGGCTTTCAGGTCTTTTCGCTTGGCATGGCGTACAAAAAAGGCATTGATGCTACAAGTCACAGTCAAAAAGGGGACAGCAGCCAGGCAACACACTCAAATAATCAGCTCGCGCGCGTGACTGACGAGGGTGTGCACTTTCGCTCACACCTAGATGGCAGCAAGTTATTTATGACCCCGGAAAGTTCAATGGAACTGCAACACACAATTGGCGCTGATATCCATATGGCGTTTGATGAGCTGACTAGCCCACTGGCCGAACGAACGTACATCAAAAAAGCCATGGATCGCACACATGCTTGGGCAGCGCGTAGCCTGGCAAGACATACCGAGCTAAATGCCGAGCATATTGAAAAGGATGAGGATCTCCAAGCGCTTTACGGCGTGGTACAGGGCGCCCGCGAAGAGGACTACCGACGCGAAAGTGCCGCTTTCTTAGGTACACAAGAGTTTGACGGTTACGGCATCGGCGGTATCTTTGAGCCGGGCGAGATACCCGATGTGCTTACGTGGACAAACGAAACATTGCCCGAGCATAAGCCACGGCATTTACTCGGTATGGGTGCACAGCCTGCTGACCTATTTCTCGGCGTAGAGTATGGTGTTGACACCTTTGATTGCGTTGCACCAACTCGTCAAGCGCGTAACGGGGCAATCTTTACTTATAGCGGCCGTATAAATATAAAGAACCGCAAGTATACCACTGACTACACGCCGCTCGATACGGCATGCGGTTGCTATGCATGCGAGCACTATACCAAGGCATACATCGCGCATCTCTTCCGCTCAGACGAGATCCTAGGCGCCACGCTCGCAAGTATTCATAACGAGTACTTCATCGTACATACGCTTGATAAAATCAGAGAATCCATCAAGGACAACACATTCTTCGCATACAAACAATCATTCCTTGAGCAGTACTACGGAGCTGAAAAAGCGAAGCAGTTTTTAGGCTAAGAGCTTCGGCTCTTCCGCAGGCGCGATATGTACTTCTCGGCGTTTGAGCCAAGCAATAATACGCACTGTCAGCGGCGAGACAATAATCTCGGCCACCATTTTAATAGCAAAAACCGTACCGATAAGCTGGAATAGAACGCTGGCGCTGACCGTACCCGCAAATGCAATCACACTGAAAATCAGTGTATCGGCAGCGTTACCAACCACCGAAGACCCCATCAAACGACCCCAGAGATATTTGCCTCCGAAGCGGACTTTCAGCTTTGCAAGTACATAGGCATTCAAAAGTTCGCCAACAAAAATTGCAGTAATACTTGCAAGCACGATCCGCCACACCACGCCAATCGTCGCCTCGAACGCTTCCTGCCCGCCCCAATCAGCCGCTGGAGGTAAGGCCCCAACAACCCAGGATACTAAGGATGTTAGTATCAGCATGATGATACCGATGACAAGTAGTCGACGCATGCGCTTAAAGCCGTAGATTTCAGTGATCACATCGCCAAGTATGTAAGCCAGCGGGAACAAGATCGTACCAGCGTCAAACACCAAAAAGCCGACTCCGGCTAGCTTCACCGAAGCGATATTGCTCACAATCAGCACCGTAATGAACAATGCGGCTAATATATCGAGATACTTATGCGAACTAACTTGATCTTTCTGCACCGTGCCAGTATACCGCAGGGGAAAGACAAGTTACAAGTTCGGCGCAGGGCTACCGTTTTAGCGCAAACACAAGTGCGAAACCAGCTAGTAGGAATGCTGCTCCCGCAATATACAGTGACCAGCGAGCATTGCTTTCTGCATCAGCTACACTTGTTTCAGCTTCAGATGCACTTTCTTCAGCAATCACGTGCGTTACAGAAAAAGGACCCGCATCTTCACTTCCATGTCTGTGGCCAGCCTCAGGCTGATCCCAAGAGACAACACTGCCATCTGCATAGGTTTGGTACGCCTTCCACTGAATCTCACCACTCGCTTCCGGCATACGGGCGCTAAAACTAAACTCTGCTCGCTGGCCGGCAGGCACTTCGCCTGCGTCCCAAATGATGGCATCTATCGCGTCGTCCTCAGGAGATTCAGTATGTATTGACCAGCCAGCTTGTACCGTAGGCGTAACGTCAGTCACGCCGCTTGGTATTTTTAATTCAAGCTTTGTGGTTGAAACTGCTTTTTCATTGGGCACACTCACCGTAAAAACCTGGCGACTTGCCGTAAGCGCTTCGCCTGGCTTGACCGTTACGTGCGCCAGCGCGCTTCCACCGAGCAACAAAATACCCGTTATGATAGCTGCTACGCCTGTAATAAAATGAGATATTCCCATAACCATTAGCCCCTTTATTTCCACTAGTATAGCAGAGAGCTACTTGCTAATTTTAGCAATAGCTGTCCGGCGCGATACAAAAAACGCGGTGAGCACGATAAGCCCTACGCTCCCGCCCACAAAAGCCAGCTCTGCCCAAATATGCGGCTGACTCTGCATAGCCGCTGACTGACTCCGAGTAACGCGCTGCGTATGCTCAAATACATGGGTGTCCGCTCCGCTCTTGGTAGTCAGTACCAATAGATAAACGCCAGGTTCTTCAAATGTATACGATGCTGTAATGCTGTTACCAGTTATGCGCACTGGCACCGGAGTATCATTGATGAGCAAGCTTGCGTCATCTAAACCCGTAGTCTGCACGTCAAAGTATAGCTGTGCAGCCTCGCCGGCAGCTGGATCATCACCTGGCTGAATATGCACGATTGCACCGACTTGATTTGTAGTATCTTTTCGCAGCACATGTGCCGCAGCCGGGGTAGCGGATAGTAGCAGTAGGGAAACAAGAACCGCACAGAATAATTTACTCATGCGTTGCCTCCTGCAGGCTTTGGGCGTGGCTCTCGTGACGTGACTCATGATAATTATCAACCAGTGCCACAGTAGCAATCAGCAGCGCCAATAAAATACCCCATATGCTAAGCAGGAGTGTCACGAAGTAATCTTTCCGCTCTAGTTCAGTAAAGCGCCGTGCAAGCAACGCCGCCAGCCGATACGCTTCAAGCCCGAATAGCACTGCAAGCGGTATAAAGAATCCTAATTGCACAAGACCAGAACTCGCATGCGTGCCGATCATCCATATGTGCAGCAGGATTAAGATGGAACCTAGGTATACCAATCGGTGCAATAGTTTCCAGCGGCGATACGTCATAAGCCGTTGCACCACGTCAAAAGATGTCGCCGCCATCAGTAAAAGCACAATGAGTCCCACGCCTCCCAGTAATAATGCCCACTGGAAAAATGCAGGGAGGTAGAAAAATCCTTGCATTCCACCGAGCTGTCCAAAGAGGGCAAAACTCCCGTGCAGAAGCGCAAAATACGCAGCGCTCACACCGATGGCACGCCGCGCAAAGACAACGTAAGCAAGCCGCTCTTTGCCAAACATATAGGTGAGGGGCGAGATAATTAGTGCAATATACAAGTATACTATCGCGCAGAAGCCAAAGATTTGTTCAGTTCGTATATACCACAGCTGTTCGCTCGGTATAAGCAGCCGCAGCCCCGCGATGATCATCACGCTCGTGAGAATCGAAAACATGAGTATATAAAATCGAGAATTATCTAAAAGTCGTATTTTTTCAGCTGCCGCCATATCACTTAAGTATATATGTTCTCTCGAGAAACTGGCGCACTATCAGGAGAAATATGCCAGCGAGCCACATCCGCGAACTTAAGCTGATAGTAATGGTAAGCTTTTCGTCGCAATATACCGTCATTGCTAAGCAAGTGATTGAGCGTCAGAAGCGTCGAAGTAGTGCCAACGAAGAGTATAGTGCTCTTTTTTGTCCGGAGCATTGCAGAGAGGCCGCCTGCCACGCGGTCAGTAAAGTGAGCAATAGATTCAGCACCAGCTATTTTCGGCCGTTTGAGCGACAGGCCTGAGCGCCAAAAAAGATAGCTTAGTGCCACAAGCGGGTAGTGTCGCACCAACTCTTTGTCCGAAAGCCCGGCAACCGTGCCCATGTCTATACCCTTGAAATCTGCCATTTCACGAGTTTTCACGCGCTGGTTGTGTATCTGTTCGCTGATTTTCACGGCCGTTTCACGGCTGCGCACATCCGGCTGGTGGTAAATGACCAGATTAGGCAGGTCAGCAAACCGTTGGGCATAGGCAGCTATCTGCTCGTGTCCGCGCGCCGTCAGCGATTCGTCGCCACCACCGTGTTGTCCGCGCAGGTTTTTTGCCACCTCTGCGTGACGAATAAGATACAAATCTACGGGCTGTCTGCTACGCAGGCCAGCCATAGCTAAATCGCAAGCCCGACCAAACTACCAATGCCCCAGGTAATAAGCATCGCCAAGCCGCCGCCAACAAAGACGCGTAGTGCGCCAGCCAGTTTACGCGCTCCGCCAACGAATGCTGCGGCCGTACCAATGAGCGCCAGTGTAACCAGCGCTGAGATTACGATGGCAGACAGGGCAGCGTCACCGTGCACCAGCAGCGCTGTCACAACTGGCACAATGCCGCCCATAATAAATGCGCCCATTGACGCAAATGCCGCCTGCCACGGCCGTGCCAGCTCATCAATATCAATGTGTAATTCTTCGCGCATGTGTGCCCGCAACGCATCGCGCTCGGTCAGCTGCTGAGCAACTTTTTCGGCAAGGCTGCGGTCAAGCCCACGCGCTTCGTATATTTGCGTCAATTGCTCAAGCTCTTCGGCAGGCAGCTCTTTAAGCGCTTGGCGCTCAATCTCAATATCAGCCTTCTCGGTATCTCGCTGCGAACTCACAGATACATATTCGCCAGCCGCCATCGAGAGTGCTCCAGCAGTCAGGCCGGCAATACCAGCTGTCAAAATAGCAGTAGCGTTATCTGTCGCTGCAGCAACACCAACCATTAAGCTGGCTGTTGACACGATGCCGTCATTAGCACCAAGCACTGCTGCGCGCAGCCACGGCGCACGGTCTGATTTATGCACCTGATCGTGCGGATGACGTATTTCGTCCATATACGCTCTATTGTATACTGCCGCCGGATTGTATAAAAGTTCACAGCTTGTTATCCACAGTCAGAGTAGCGTAGAAGTAGACCGGAGTGGTCGTTCTTTCCTACACCTAGCCAAGGAGTGTGATAGCCGTGCCGCGGCCAACAAAATCTACATACGAGCACAGACCGACGGCAATACCGACGATCTTTGTCCTGCACAAGAAAGGTACCGAGCCGCCCCAGGTTCCGTACCAGCAGTTGCAGCAGCTCGCCAAGACGGGCAATAGCGCCAAGAATCTGAAGGCCGCCCGCGAGCGCATCAAGACGCTCGAATCCCGAAAGTCTCGCTACACCGAGCGGGTGTTGAGGCATTTTCCGGATTTCGTGCACGGTGTTATCGTACTCGCACAGGGTGCATGGTATCGTTTCACAGTCATTCGGAAGACCCAAACCCACATCGATGCGGCGAAGTTCGTCAAACATCTTGACGATGCGCTGCCCGAAGTGGTGAGTACGGTGCGCCTGAGCGTCTCTGCCACGCAGTATCTTGCGCTTATGCAACTGCTGAAGCAGCAAGGAAACGAAACCTCGCTCACCGTTGAGGCCGTCGACTTTGACGAGTCGGTGCTCGACGGTCTTGTGAAGAAGGGGATTGTTGCAGCACTCCCCGAAGACACCCTATGGCACAGTGAAAGTGAGCCGATAATCGGCCCAATCACTGTTGTCAGCAACCCTGGCCAACACTAGGAAAGGACCGGTACTGGTCGAGGATTGCCCGAGGTGATGCACTGTTTACGTTCGAGCGTATGCTCCGTACTCAGTTCTCGGGCAATCCCTTCCAGGACATAACAAAAGACCCCTTGCTGAGAAGGGGTCTTTTTGTTTGCAGTAACTGCTTATTTTGGCGCGTTGTCGGCGATGAACTCTTCGACAAGCTGACGCGCTTCGCGGTCTTCAATCTGCAATGGTGGGTGCTTCTGGAAGTACGCAGCTGGTGGGATGATTGGACCAGCGTGTCCGTTATCCTTAGCAAGCGCCAAACAGCGGATTGAGTCAATTGCGACACCTGCAGAGTTTGGAGAATCTTCAACCTCAAGGCGAAGTTCCAAGTGCATTGGCACATCACCGAAGTGCTTGCTCTCAATGCGCAGGAAACAAATCTTCTTATCTTTCTGCCATGGCACGTAGTCACTTGGACCAACGTGTACGTCGTTGTCATCAATCGTCTGGCCACGTGCTTCGATCTGTGAAGTCACAGCTTCAGTCTTAGAAATTTTCTTGTACTGCAAGCGCTCACGTTCGAGCATGTTCAAGAAGTCGGTGTTACCACCAGTGTTTAGCTGGTAGGTGCGGTCAATCTTCATACCACGGTCAAGGAACAAGTTAACCAGTGTACGGTGCGTAATCGTTGCACCAACCTGTGCCTTAATGTCGTCACCGATGATTGGCAGGCCAGCGTCTTGGAACTTCTTTGCCCACTTTTCGTCAGATGCGATGAAGACAGGAATGTTGTTCACAAAGCCTGCGCCTGCATCAATTGCTGCTTGTGCGTAGAATTCAGTAGCTTTCTGTGAACCAACAGGCAAGTAGTTAACTACTGCATCAACCTGAGCGTCCTTCAGAACTTTTACTACGTCAACAGGTTCGTCGTTGTCATCAACAGGTACAAGTGTTTCTGTGTACTTGTTCACACCATCAAGGCGTGGACCGCGAGAAACCTTAACGCCAGTCTTTGGCACTTGCGCAAAAACGACTGTGTTGTTTGGTTCAGCATAGATTGCCTCAGCAACGTCTTTACCAACCTTGTTTGTGTTGACATCAAAAGCCGCAACGACTTCGATATCACGAATGTGGTAGCCACCAAAGTTGGTGTGCATCACACCTGGGATGAAGTCACCATCCTTCGCGTCCTTGTAATATTCAATACCTTGTATGAGTGACGAAGCACAGTTACCAACGCCCACAACCGCGATGCGGATCTTTTTACCGTTTGCCATATATCTAAAACTCCCCTTAGAGATGTTAGTTGTAATACTGTATAAGCATAGCTAGTTTGTGTATAATCAACAAATATAATTATTGTATTGTGGTATAATTAAAAGTTATGGAAGACCGATTAAAAAAATTCGTGACCCTAGTAGACGCCGGCAGCTTTACCGCGGCGGCTGAACAGCTGCATACTTCGCAGCCAGCGCTATCAAACGCTATCCAAAAACTAGAGCGTGAACTTAAAGCGCCGCTCATTGAACGCGGTACCCACACATTGACCGATGCAGGCAAGTTGGCATATGAACACGGCAAGAGATTACAGGTAAGTGCACAAAATCTATCGACACAACTTACCGAACTATCCGGGCAAAAGCCGAGCCTGCGTATAGGCATGATTGATGCGCTCGCGGAAATACTGTTTTTGCGTGGCAATGAGCTCAACCTTGTTGCCAAGGACGCAAATATTACTCTGACAATCGAAAACTCAGCGCGCCTTTTAAGCGCACTCGACAACGGCGAGCTTGACGTAGCCTTTGTAGCGCAGCAAGATGATTATGCAAGTGGTCTACAGATACACAAAAAAGTCGGTAATGAACCTCTCGTAGTTGTCACAAAAAGTGATGAGCTGGCAATGCTCCGCAGCCAAGTAGCGTCTGGTAAGATTGAAAAATTCCTTGGCTACCACACCAGCACCACGCAGCGCATTATTCAACGTGCAACAACAAGGCAGGGTATTGATTTAAACATGGTATTTTCAGCCAGCCCGCACATTCTGCTTGGTCTGGTTTTAGCCGGAGAGGGCACCGCTGCCTTGCCGTATTTTCTAGTGCGCCCACATATCCAGAGCGGCAAACTAGCAATTGTAGAGTTAGGCGGGCAGTCAGCAATCAATAGGCCAATAGTCGCGCTGGTGCGCAAAGGTACCGTGCCGCCAAAGGTACTCGACAACATGATTAGCCGAGCATCAGGCTTACTGCACGACCTCTCAGTCGAGGCCTACGGTGACGTATTAGCGTCTACGGAATGGTAAGTGTAACTTTAGCCAGCGACCTATATCTTTGCGCCATTCATAGACACCATATCCAACTGCCAAGAGTAAAACACCGCCCGCAATGAACCAGCCGGTTGTGTTTGCGCGAGGCCCGGTAGCCACATCAGTCACTTCAGCCAGGTCATTTGCGGCTACTATTTTCCGGCAACGGTTAGTCTCGGGATTCCGTTCTTGGCCTGGGCCGCAAGGAGTTAGCGTTTGCTGCGAACTTGCGATGTTTCGGCAGCGATTGGTTTCAGGGTTTCTCTCTTGTCCTGGACGGCAGGGTGTCAATGTCGTTGCTGCCGCCAGCACAGACCGACAACGGTTCGTCTCAGGGTTACGCTCGCGACCCGGCCCGCAATCCACTAATGCAGTAGTTACTACCGAAGCAGCGTTCACACACCGATTTGTTGTCTCGCTACGGACTTGGCCCACGTCACATGGCTTGAGCGGCATATAGACATTAGCAGTTGACGGCGACGGGACATAACTGAGCTGCCATACGCCATCAATTAGCGCCCAAGCTACATCATCCTGAAGATTGCCAGGATAGATAAGCTCACTAATCTCATCACTCGCAGCCGAGATTAACCAGACGGTACCGCCCGCAGCATTTGGCAAGGTCAGACCCGTCGCGCCGCTATAAAAAGCAATGTATTGCCCTGGAACAAGCTCGAAAGAATCAATAAAGGTATACAGTTTCGTATTAGCATTTGTCTGCAGTGCGCAGCCCTTCAGGTCAATAAAATCATTGGTAGGATTATGCAATTCTATAAACTCATTACCACCATCAGCACCTGCAGGATTTGGCAGCACTTCACTAATAATCACCCCCTCGCACGACAGCGTCGGGGCCGTAGGAGTCGGCTCTGGATTTTGGTCGCCAGGGTCCTTTGAATCAGTTATATCAGGCGGATCATCGTCTTGTTGCAAATCCTTACAAAGTTCACCAAGCTGGCCGTGCAATGCACGGTACCCTGAAGCGTAGAAATCAATGCCGCTTTGTTGGGTATTTCGAAAAGTATCATCGAGCTCAACGCAGCGCTTATAAGACTCTAAAGCCTCAGGCTGTAATGGCGCACTGGGCGACTGCAGAGCCGTGCCCCACAAAAATGCGTCAATCGTTTCCCAGCCGCTTGAGCCCGGCTTTTGTAAATACACTCGCCCGCCATCTGTAGCCATACGCGCCGTGTTATAGATACCACTTGGCGTGATTAACGAAGGCAGTTCCGGTTCGTAGGCGGCAGATACGTACAGCAGAAAATCACCTGGATCGACCCATAGCTCTGAACTAGCAAGCTGCACAATAGTAATGATATTGCCCGTACCGGCGGCGGCTTGGTATGCCAAGCGATAGCCGCTTACATTAATTGGTGCATCGCTCTGATTAAACAATTCAATAAATTCAGCTGCGGCACTCGGAGCGCCTGTTTGTACTTCAGTAATCAGCAGCTGAGGTTGAGGAGCACTTGGGACATCTTCAGCTCGCGCTGTAGCCAAATAAACAGTACACATGAAAGCCAGCACTATGCTGCTAAGAACGGTGGATCGGATAAATCTGAATATCATGCCTGACCTCGCTGAAACCGCTTATGATTTTATGATGCCCTGAGCAAAACAGCCTGTCAAGCATTTTCTACAAAATAATATTATCACCTCGGAAGTTATAGCGAGTTTTTCGCCATATGTAGATACAGATACCTATAAGCAGGGCATAGCAAAGCACCAGGCCGCCAATCCCAAAACTTAGCGAACCACTTGCCCATGGCAGCCCAGCTAGTTTCTCGGTGACTGTCGTCATGTAAGTCAGTACCGCGAAAGCCGGAAATCCGATAGCCGCAGCCATAAAGGGTAAAATCGCGCCGCCAATTCCTGCAAAGAAGGTAAGAAGCATCGCCAGCGGTACAAACGGCAGTACAAGCAAATTTGCCAGCGGCGCAAGCGGTGAATATTCGCCAAAAATAAAGATAATAATCGGGACAGTTGCCAGTTGCGCCGATACCGTTTCAAGGAGTATTTGCACTGGCGCAGAGAGTTTTGCATCGCTCCCCCAAAAATAGGCTTTAATAAGCGGGGCAAGGATCATGATGCCCGCAAACGCCGTAAATGACAGATACCAGCCTATGTCACCCCACACAAATGCCGGGCTTATAAATGCCGTTATGGCGGCCGCAAAGGGCAAAAGCACGAGCGGATGCACACTTCTGCCAAAATACCACGCGAAAAGGCTGATTACTGCCACTAGAGCCGCCCGCGACATTGATGGGCTAAAGCCAGTTATCATGACAAAGGCGGCAATCAGTGCAAGGGCTGCGGCAAATGCCAAGTACTTCGAATATCGCGCCAGCCCGCGCCGCGCGAAACGAACCAAAATAGTCAGGTTATAGCCGCTTGCCACCACAATATGCGTCAGGCCAAGCAGGCGCAGCTCATTGTCCAGACTCTCTGGCAAAGCGCTGCGTTGACCGACCAAATAGCCTATGCCAAGACTGGCTTCTGGCTCCGGGATTGCCAGCCGCACGTTATCAGCGAACCAATCGCGAAATTCTCGTGCCATATCGCCATACGCTGGACGCTCAGCAGAGATAACAGTCGCCCGAAACATACTTGCCGGCAAGTTACCGAAGCCTTCTGAGAGCTGGCCTTGTACCGTCACAATATCGCCACGTTTGAGGTCAAGTGCCGATGGAATGCTCACCCAAACTTGCCCAGGCAGTGACACCTCATCTATGCTAACCGCCGTCAGCCTCAGGCGCTGATCGCCCGCCGAGCCGGTCGTCGTATCTTCATGAATCATGCCCGAAAGCGTGACGGTTTTGCCGTAATACTGCTCGTAACCATGAAGCGATTGCTGATACACATCACCGCGGGCGAGGCCAATACATACACCGGCAATCAGCGCCAGTAAGAGCGCCCAACGCCTTATTCTTGTAAGCGCGAATACTGTGCACGTCAGTCCAAGCACCACAAGCACCGCGCCATCCCACCACGGCACGATAAACGCTGCGGCCGCGATGCCTAGAACCGCGCCAATACAGAACCAAGCAATAAGCCACGAAACATGCACGCCCTCACCAAGCCACGTCATGACTCGGGTCGGCGCACGGTTCACTAGTCTTGCCCCTCCACGACAGGTAACACTTGGCCTGGGCAATTCGAGAGCACTCGCTCCATCGCATCGTGCTCAGCCTGCGTAACCCATAACTCGTACTTTTGCTTGACGGCAACCTGGCGGGCAACGTAGCGGCAGCGGTAGTCACGGTTAGGCGGTAGCCAGGTCGCGGCGTCAGCATCACTTTTCTTTTGATTCGTCGGACCATCCACTGCCAGCAAATTCAAAGGATCGTTAGCAAATTCCGCACGCACGGCTACGTCCAGCTGCTGCGCACCTGTCTGCCAGGCATTGCTCAGCGCTACCACATGGTCAATCTGTACTTTGGCGCTTGTACCGCTGCCGCGCGTAAAGCTAATCTCATTTGCGGTGTAGGGATCTTGTAGCAAGCCAGCTAGCACCGTACAGCCATCCTCATCAAACTGCACATTGGTCATGTCGCGAGCCAGAATGTATTGGCGCATGTCACACGCATCGACACGCGCCCAACCCGCACCGAACTGCTCTCGCGCATAGTTTGTCTTTGGTGCGCGCCCTTTGATAGGCAGCGTAGTGAGTGCTTCTTCGGCAGGCTGCAGGCTAATACCGCTCGTTGCCTGTGAGGTGCCAAGCGCTTCAGGCGATACGTCGTTGGGCGCAGAAACAAAGAAATCGGCGTTAATGACCGCCGCTATAATAACGGCCAGTGCCAACACGGCAACACTAATTGTCCTTCGCTTTCGCTCTAGCATAAGCTCATTGTATAATACACGCTAATGGATGTAGACAAACGGGTGGGCATGAGCCGCGGTATATGGCTGAGTTTTATCATCATAGCTATTCCTATGTTTAGCTGGCTGATTGGCTTTTCATACGATGGCCGCACCCACACCGAAGCCATAGGTGTGACGCTGGCGAAAATCAGCGCCTTCGGTGGGCTAGCGGCATTTGCGTGGTCGCTTATCCTAAGCGGACGCTACCGCATATTTGACCGTTTGTTCGGCGGGCAAGACAAAACCTATACCGCACACCGCTTTTTCGCCAGCTTTAGCGTGGCATTACTGCTGATTCATCCATTAGGGCTGCTCATTGCCCGCATACCAAGCAGGGGAGGCGCTGAAGCCGTAAGCTCACTATTTAACCTTGCAGATCTTGGCCTGCTATTTGGGATACTTTCCTTAGCGGGCTTAATCAGCTTAGTGCTTTGGTCGCTGACGGCCCGGGTGAAACACGAAACCTTTATTCGTGTGCACCGTCTTTTAGGGCTCTTTTTCATTATTGGCGCGCTCCATGCGCTCATGATTGGCTCGGTACTCGCAAGTAATGTCTTCTTGTGGTGGTACATTGCTATCTTAACCGTGCTTGCAATGCTCAGCTATGCGCACTACAGCTTCTTGGGCGATTTCCTACATCCACATTACGTCTATAAGGTTGCTTCAATAAAACGGCATCGCGGCGACATTGTTGAGATTAACCTCAGGCCAAAATACCGCCATATGCAATTTATCCCGGGGCAGTTCGCATATGTCGCCTTCGAGAAACTGCTCAACAACGAATACCACCCGTTTACTATAGCCTCGAGTCAACGCTCAAGTATTTTGCAGTTTTATGTTCGTATGTCGGGCGATTTCACGCGCGAGCTCATCAGACTACGCCCTGGTGATATTGCGCATGTTAAAGGATCCTATGGCGGCTTCACGTTTCGCGATAAAAAGCACCATAAACAACTTTGGATAGCGGGTGGCATTGGCGTAACACCGTTTCTTAGCAAGGCTCGAAGCTTGCCGCGCGCGCGCCGTTGGCCACAGATTGATTTGCTCTACATTACCCGTACGGCAGGCGATGCTTTTGCTGCGCGTGAGCTCAGCCGCATCGAATACGCAACCGCTTCGTTCAATTACACACTGCTGAATGCTAATCGCTATGGCACGAAGTCGCTCTATGATTTGCAAGATCAACTCGGCGATCTGCACGAACGTGCCATCTACATCTGCGGCCCGCCCTCAATGCTCAAAGCCTACGAAGCCCAAGCTAAAAAACTAGGCTTAAGTCACCAACTCCATTTCGAAGAGTTCAGTTTCTAGCCAAACCAACGGGGCATAGCAAGATAGGTTACTCCTGACTTTTATTTGCTAAGCTTATTGGCCAAATAGTACACAGCCGTACCATACTCACCTCCTCTTTATTACTTTATCCCCCATACTACGTGACAGCTGGTTCTGTCATAGCTGTCTACTGCGAATGTAATCCCTTTTGTATCGAAATCCAATAACCAATACTTATGTCACTTACGTACTTACAGATGCGTCTGATTGTTTTGGTTGCATCCAAAAAGGTGGTTTCTTTTTTGCCTCATCATAGAGTGCTCGCGACTGCTTAAGCGCAGTATAATGTGCTTCTGACCATTGGTTTATTGTATCCATCATAGCAATTACTTCATTGCCTAATCTGGTTAGCTGGTATTCAACTCTAGGGGGCACAACCGGATAAACCACCCTTGTGATAAGACCGTCACGTTCCATTTTTCGGAGTGTTGTAGAAAGCGGCTTTTGTTTAATATCTGGTATGGATTTATTTAGCTCACTATAGCGCTTTTTGCCTTCGTGAAGCTCAAATAGAATGCAAACTATCCATTTACTGGATATAAGATCCAAGAATACTCGTGTTTTAACTACTGGCGGTCTGTGGTTGCTGGAGGCTATATGTTCTTGCATATCTGTGTAGTTATATATAGATTAACGATATATAGAATCATAATATATCACTTTGTGGTATACTGTCCAGAATGAAACGGAACATGGAGCTGCTGCCGCAGGTATCTTTCAGTATTTTGATGGCTTTAAGCCTAAAGCCTCGCCATGGTTATGAGATTATGCAGCAAGCGGAAGAAGACTCGCTGGGTAAAGTAAAGCTTGCACCCGGTACGCTCTACGGCACAATAAAACAATTACTGTCAGATGAATTGATAGAAGAAGTAAAGTCTGAGGAGATAGCAACACGCGGCCGCCGCTACTATCGGCTTACGAAAAAAGGCTGGGACAAACTGAATGCTGAGATGCAGTACTATAGTAACATCGTAAAGATATCCAAACACCGCACTGCTGGCGAGAAATACTGATGGATAATGAGTCTGAGCAAACTGGTAAACCACTTTGGCTCTACAGAAAACTTTTGCTACTTTACCCAAAACACTATCGCGACGAATATGCTGATCAGCTCATGCTAACAACGGCTGATATGCTGGCTGATGTCACTTCAGACGGTGAACGCAGATGCCTGTGGTTTCGTGTGTTTTCCGATTTGTTCATGACTGTCGGTAAAGAACACTATGCGGGATTAGATGAAATACTGAACAATGGCAAACGCTCGGCGGAAATGATTAAGGCGCTGAAAGCAAAACTACTCATTACGGCCGGGGTCATAAGCCTGTTCGGTATTATCGCGACAGCCGCACTACTCTTAGATAATCATCAAGCTCCGGCAATCATGCCAATGTCATCGCTTGAGCAAGCAGAGGCATTATCTGCTGACGAAGAAGATGCGTGCATAGCTGATAACCAGCAGGCCATTGCTGCGGTTAAGAAGGACGACACCATGTTTGAATATGCCGGTAAGCAGTTTTCCATGTTTGAACAAACTGCCAGCAGAGGCATCATGGACGTTCCTGCAGGCACTAACTATACAGTTAGTATTGGCAGCTATGATGGATCGGTGGCGAAAGGCGCCATTCTGTATGAGAGAGAATACGGAACGTATAACTACAGTATTAAAAAATTGGCTGGTGCTAGCGAATGGGAGTTTGTTTCAATGACCGCGTGTAGCGATGACATAGAGGTTAGTTAGTCTCTACCCGTTTGGCCATGTTGGCTGAGGTAAATCTATGTCTGGATTGGCTAAATGTTCACCGTTGAAGCGAATTGATTCTAGCGCAGGCAAGGTCTCAGGCAGATCTTCGGGCTGTTCGCAGTACCCCATGATACGTATATAACCATTCGCAAGCTGCACGAAACCGAATCCCTGTCCGCCCATTAGCTTTTCCTGATTGTCTGACATTGTCACGATAGACTGGTAGAGTTCGTATTGCAGCGGCTCTCCTGAAATCTGCATAGTAAGTTTCTTGATGTCAGTTGGCGTAACAACATGTCCGCCGGATTTGGCAGCTTGGTACCGTCTGTTCAGTTCAGCAGTTACATCTACTGAACCTTTGTGATATCCGGCATCAACAAAGCAGGAACGCCCATCGTTCTGCCGATCCGTATGCAGTGTTATGCCAAGCTTTTTGTACGGGCTGGTGCTTTCTGTGCCGCCTCGCCACCAGCTCTCTAGATTATCAGAAGCGAACATGTAAGTACTTGGGTCGTCGTTTGTGTCTACTTGAACCACTTGCGTACCCTGTCGGTAGATTACAGGAACCATGATGACTACTGCTATTGCTAGTGCGGCTGTAAGCAAAATTAGTATTTTAGTAAACGTTAGTTTTTTTATCCTGCTCATGTGTCTCCTCGCTTGTTGTTGCAAAAATAGTTATGCGCTAAACCTTTCGTCCTTTTGGACTCATCAGCACGAGCGTACACTCGTGGAGGGTTAGGCGGACGACACAGTGGTCTTGGGGTATGAATCAGCGAGGCTGAGATATACAATACCGCACCACATGTGCCGTCCGCACTCGGAAGTTCCGAGATTTTATCTAGTTATATAGACTAGATTGCCTGCTCTGTGACACGGCCGTCAGATCACGGGACGTTCGGGCCCCAGGTGTTGCACTGGCTCGTGTGGATCTGGTGTGGAGTGCCGACCATGAAGCTGAACTTCCAGTGGCACTCCCTGTGGACGGCAGGATTGTACGCGCCATTGACCTGGTAGCAGTAGTTGTCCAGCGGGTCACAGTAGTACCGGTTCGGCACGATGGCGGCGTTCGCCGGCACAGTGGCGATAATCGTTCCGCCTGCGATGAAGAGCGCGACGAGCGCGATCGCCGCACGCTTTCCGATCGTGGACTTCTTGGGGTCGTCCTGCGACGTCCCGTTGTTGACCTTGGTGATACCTCTGTTCATCGAACAGATCCTCTCGCTTTTCGAGTAGCCGTTAGCACTCTAGGGGTGAGGAATACACTCTTGCGACACAGTGTCACGGGGCACTCTTATCTTAAGGTTCTGTCGCACCATCTACAATAACTACTATTTATAACCTAAACGCACCTTTTTCGCCGTTTAGGCAAAACACTGTGTATGTATACGGTGCAGGGCATACCCGGATATTTTGTGATAGGATAAAGAGTAGCTATGGCGCAGGGAAAAGATGAAAAAATTGGGATTTCGCTCTACGAGTTCTACGTAATGGGGATTAACCAGCTGCTGAAGAAAGCGCCGTGGGAAACGGGCGAGCATGTCAGTAGTTTTCGCCAGAGCTTTCAATATGAACAGCGGTTGATTAGCCTAGTGATTCTAATGCTACTTGGCGAAGAGCACGTGCCTGAATCTGCCCTTAAAACTATGCCCAGCGCCCGCGAACAAGCCCGCGCCAGTATTAATCAAATAGTATTTCTGCGGGCGCTCACGCATTACTATCAGGCGCATCCTGAAGCACGGCCGATTGCCGAGCGTGCACTACACAAAATGGAAAGCTACGTAGTTGCAACCCGCTATGCCCAGGCGAAAGGTGTGAACCCGCTTGAGGGTATCATGGAAGTCCTTACGCGCCGCGTGCCTCCGGTTAGCCAGCAAGAGCTTGAAGCCTACGCTTCACGTGTTCAAAAAATCCTAAAGTACAGTCAAGCACTCATAGAAACGAGCCTCCAGACTCGCTACACTATTCAGTAAGAGAGGTGTTAATTGCTAATCAAGAAAACCGTTGTCACGTGGCCAGTGGCTTTGTGCGGTTGCTTCGCTCAAGTGACGGTCAAGCACGTCAACCGGGCGACTACCAAGGTTGAACTTATTGAAATGCAGGAAGCTGTAGCCGTAGTTTTCGAGTAGCTTTTGGTGATAAATATCGTCTGCGCTGAGATAGTTCGTGTATAGCTCAGTGTTTTTCACATGGCTCGCCAAGAATTGTTCCTTGAACTCATCGAACGTAATCACCACACGCGCATCCCCAAGCGCCACCAAGAAATCAACCTTGTAGGCAGGGTAATCTTGCTCCGGCGCCAGCGGTTTCAGCAGATCGCCGAGTGAGAACTGCGTAACAAGCCGAGCCTTATCACCATGTTTCTTATAGAACTTGGTAGCGTAGAAATACTGCGGGAAGAGGCTTTCGGCAGCTTGCAGAATATCGCTCACATTCCCGGTTTTGACGGTCGGCGGCGTTAGCTGCGCCTGGAACTGTTGCAAAACATAGCCCAATTCACCGCTAAATGCATCGGGTGCTTTACTGCTTACAAAATGGACTGTCTGGCGCGCAACACTAAAACCGTTTACCAGGCGCTGACGCTGGCGGGCACTAAGTGCTTGTGTGTCCGTAGCCTCGGGCAAGACATACGCATAGGTATCAAACGCCGGTGTTGCGACAAGGCTATAGAAGACGTAATCCCGCTCTTGCCCCTGGCTAGTGTCAAACGTCATGACCTTGAGCTTGCGCTGGGCAAACCAGTCGCTGATAACGCACTCGTCAAGCTCTTTTTGCAGAAGAACCGCTTGTTCGTAGTATGGCGTAACGATACCGAGCGTACCCTCAAACCCGTTATCGCGCATCTCTGTCAGCTTATCGATGATGTAGCGAACTTCGCTCTCATTGCGATGCGAACCAAAGCTATCATCCGTGCCGGGGCGCACCTGGCTGAATGTGATGGTTTCTGCGAGTGGCAATACCCGGGCATTCAAGCATTTGAGCGCATTGGCATAGAATCGCTTATTAACGTATGCCGCAAGTGGAGCACTGCTGCGCACATACTGCGTCAGGCGGACTTCGCTGTTGGCTATTGGGCGAGCGAAACCAAGCACTGAACCGCGCGCATCTAAGTTATCGCGCAAGCGCTTGGTCAGCAAATTCTTCGTGTCGGCAGGCGCATCCTGAAGGGCACTCCCAAGTGCACTGGCGATTTTATCCCGGTGCATGTCATTAATTGTGTGGTCAATCGCCGCTGCAGCTTCACTTGTCAAAAGATCACCTTCGCCAAGCACAACAACCTGCTTAGCCCGCAGCATAGCCGGCAAAGCCTCGGCAATGCTGACACCTGATGCACTATCAATAATCAGAAGGTCAAAGCTGCCACGAGTAAGCGGCAAGTATGTTGCGTAGTCCCTGACATCAGCCAGAACCACCGGGAACAGCTGCTGCAGACCTTGCAAGAGCTCGCTGCTAAAGCGCTCCGTCGTACGGAGTTGTTCTTTAATCTGTGTAAACAATTCCGCTTGTTGCTCAGCAAATGTCAGCGCCCGCGTGTCAAGCGCATGGCTAAGCTGCGTGACCGTCATTTGGCGCAAGTCACGCATCGCGCGGCCATAGCCATCTGTCGTCAGTTCTTTAAAGTAGCGTACGAGGTCTTGCTCTTTCTTCTTGTAGGCAAGGTACTCTTTGACGTCATCAATATTCGCATCAGCAAAACTATCGTCAATGATATCAAGCGTACCGTTCACATAATTCACGCCGAGGCGCTTCGCAGCAGCAGGATAGTGCTTTATGAAATCTTTGATAACCTGCTTGGTCTCATCAAGTTGCTTTACGTCATCGAGGTCTGTGGCGAGCTTATCAAAACGGCTACGAAACGCTTGCGGCTGCGCAAGGACCTGGCCGATGCTCTTAATTCCAAAGAGTGCGCCAAGACTCGGATGAGTTTTGAGCACGCCATTGAGCTGCGTCGCGTAATCAAGCAAGCTGATGTTCGCCAGTAAATTGTCTGACTCGTACACACGATGTTCTAGCATAAAATCAAAAACGGCGGGCTCCACCAGTGACGCAATAATTTTCTGAAGCTCTTTAACGCGGCTCGGCTCCGCAAGGAGTAGGTGCAATACTTGCTTCCAATCTTCTTGCGGCAGCCCAAGCTGTGTCAGCTGCTCAGAAATAAATTCGCACAGGTCAATCATTACCTGCAAATCATCGAGCCGCTTCTCAGGCTCATCAAGATCGAATTCCGGCACCGTTTTCTTAAGTTGGCGCGTCAAGTTCTCAACCACAAGCGTACGGCCGGAAAAGCCAAATATCTTGGACTTCAAGCTGATAACTTGCTCGACATAATTCGTTAGCGCCGCAATAATTTCCTCAGGAAGCACGCTATACGTAATGAGTTGGCTCACAATCGCATTGCTGCGCACCTTATCACCGCGAACAAAACGCTTCGCGTCTTTAGAAAGGTCTACTAGCTGCTCAAGCACTTGCTGTTGCTCAGCAACCGCTCGGTATGCACTGTTATCAGTAATTTTGAGCGGGGCAGTGATGGCATCGTCACCCAAGATACGTACATATTGCCGGTAGTTGGAGTGGATGTGTGCTAGCGCAGTTTGCAAAATTGTCTTTTGATCATCAGAAAGTTTACGGAAGTGCACAATAAAACCGGGTTCGCGCTGGTGCACATTCTTATTGGCGCGCTCGTACTCACGAATAGCTGCGATAAATTCTCCGATGGCCTGTTGCTGGCTTTGCTCAATATATGGCAGTAAGTAATTCGATTCGCTGCCACGTATAAAGCTAATTGCCTGATGCAGCTGCTGCATCGCAGGGCTGATATCATCAATCGGCTCCTCGCGAACCCAATCTTGCGCGGTAAAGCGAATTTCATTTGCCACAGTCTGCTCAACCTCTTGCAAATTCACGTTCTCGGCGTTCTGCACGAGCCCCGTTAACGTGCCGGCAGCTTCTTTAATCTTACGGTTTTTGGCAGTTACCAGCTCGCTCTGCAGTTTGGTGTATGTCTGATGATAAGCGCTGAGCTTCTCAAGGAATGGCTTTTCGAGCTGATCTAATACTGCATCGACCGGCTGATTCAAATGCAAAAGGGGACTATGGTATGCTCGTTCGCCACGTACTTCGCTCAGTAGATCGGTAATCGTTTGCGCAGCAGTCTCAAGCGCTACGGGTATGCGTGAAAGCACCAGGCTGGTCTTGCCGGCAGTCAATGCATCCGCCACCAGGGCTGCAGCCAGATGACTCTTACCAGTTCCAGGCGCACCGTCAACAGCCACCACATTTGCGTCTTTCTTTGCCAGGGCCATGGCTACTTGCTTTTGCTCATCGCTGAGCGGCAACGAGTTAGCCGCCACTAGCCGTTCTGTCAGCGACTTAGCGGTCCACTCTTCGCCAACTTCCTGTACATACCGTACTGGTGTGTCTAGTGCATATGCGTTCATTAGCTCATTGAACGCTTTTGCTGCTTTGCTTGTCGGGTTGGCAAGCAGGGCATCATAGTCGGCAATCAATCCGTTGTTCGCACGGTCAAAGATAACAATTTGCAGGCGATTGTTAAGTGAAATACCCAAATTACCAACCGATTGTTCAAGCGCACTCTCAAGATTTAGTTGCTTTTCAATACCAAACGTCTGGACGAGCACATCAAGAATACCCTGGAGCTGCGGCAAAATGTCTTTCCGGCGGCTGCTATCAACTGTAATCACCTCAGGTATATCATCAGCCAGGAAAAACTCTTGATTCATAATGCGGCCATACTCACGCAAAATATAGTCAATCGCCCGGCTATTTATGAAAATACGATCCTCAAAATCTAGGGTAACTGACGGGTAGGCATGGCTGGTGCGCACCTTCGTGTAAAATAGCGGAAATTGCCCACTGCGAGTGCTGATTTCACCAAAATATAGATACACATCGCTCGTTTCAAGACTTTGGTTAGCCAGGTGTAAACTATATAGCTCCTGGTAGGCGTCAGCTACACTGAGCTCTTCAAGCAATTCGTCCAAAATTGAACGTACAACAGGGAGTGTGATAGTGTTCTTGAGCTCGCCAAGGAGCGTGTCAAACGGCTGATTTTCCGCAAAATATGTCGCTGCGAGGCTCTTGATCACAGGCTCAAGGGCTCCGAAGACTTTACTCGTTGCCACCATTACAAGCGCTTTGCGGGCGGCATCGTTTTCAGGCGCAGCATTGCCGTAGCCACCACGCGTAATCGGCACGACTAACTCCGTAGCGATTACCTCGCGCGCGCTGCGTACAACTTGCGCGGCGTAGGTATCCATATCACGAAAATCGTTCACCCGCACAGTCTCGATACTTCGGGCAAGCGCCTGCACCAACTGCGTAATCTGCGCCTTATCAATTGCCGCTATAGCCTCTGCGATACCGCTAATAAGCCGTTCATCCACGTGTTTTGTGTACTTGTTCTGGCTCACAACGAAAACTTCTTGTGCCAGGCCGGCAGTAAAGTTTTTGTAGAGATTTTTGTTCAGCTGAGGATAGGCGTCAAGATATAGCTGCGTCGGCAAGCCATTTCTGCGGGCGGTCGTTACTTGGCGAGTAGGACGGACTGTACTTTGCAGACCCGTCTCCAAAAACGCCTTAAGATAGCGAATGATATCCTGCGTGAAGTCATGCGATACCGCAGCTCCACCCATTTCTTTGACAGTGTCCTCTTCCATTCCTCGTATTTCCCTTGGATTCTACGAGATACTATAGCAGTTCCTTATCTTGGCTGCTACTAGTTTTTAGTGAAGGGCAGTGCAGCTATGACGCCTCAACGTATTTATTACCCCACGCAATCATGCTCTGCAGCACCGGCACAAGATCACGTCCCTTATCCGAAAGTGTATATTCAACGCGTGGCGGCACTTCAGGAAATACCTCACGTACCACAATACCTGCCGACTCGAGGCTGTCTAACCTCGCGGAAAGCGTGCGCGGGTTCACGCCGCCTGCTTCTTCCTGCAACTCGGAAAACCGGCAGGTCTTGTTAGCGAGCGCAAATAAAAGGAGCGGTGTCCATTTATCTCCGATAATCTTGGTGGCCAGTGACACGCAGATTTTATCTTGGGCTGATGATTCTGAGTTTGTTGTTGACATACAATTCTCACATAGCTATATTTAGTATAGTAACTATAACATTTTACCACAAAGCCAGGGAGGTTTACTAGATTATGCTAAAAATTAAAATTATACTTGGAACAACTCGCCCGGAACGCTTTGGTATCCAGCCAGCTGAATGGGCACTCAAGCTCGCCAAAGAGCAGGGCGGAGCCGACTTTGAGCTAGTTGACCTGCGCGAGGTTAATCTGCCACTATTTGACGAACCGAAATCGCCTGCAGAAGGTGTTGTGCCAACACATGAGCATACGAAGCGCTGGGCGAAGATCGTTGATGAGGCAGACGCATTTATCTTTGTCACGGGAGAGTACGACCACACTATTCCAGCACCACTCAGCAATGCTTTGCAGTTTCTTTATAAAGAATGGACCGATAAGCCCGTGGCGTATGTCGGCTATGGCGTCATGGGCGGCATACGCTCAATTGAACACCTGCGCCAGATGGCAGGGCAGCTCGGGCAATTCGATATCGATACACACGTCGTTATACCAAACTACTGGGCACAGCTCGATGAAGCTGGCAAATGGACGCCAAACGAGCGGCAAACCAAAACAGCTCAAAAACTAGTAAAGAAACTGGTATTTTGGACTGAGATCTTCAAGAAAGCTCGCGCCGAAGCACCATAAGTTAAACCACATGATATAAGCAAGAAACCCCGGGTCGAGGCTGACCCGGGGTTTCCTATTCGCACCAATAAAATGTGAAGTGCTAGACAAGCTGATGCTTGAGCCGCCGCCAGCGCCGAAGCTCTGTACGAGAGGCCTTATCATGGAGCGAGTCAGTGAAAAAATTATCTTCAATCGCAAAGTTGTTAATTTCATCTACTGGTGTTGGTCGCTGTAAAATGTGGATTCTTTTCATATTCGCCTTTTACCCTCCCTGGAGTTTTGTTGGTAATATGTTGGTCGAACAACTTGTGCGCCAACGTACTCTCATAGTAGCCCGAGCCATGAAGCTTGTGCTGAGAAATATTTCACAGTTTTTCGCACATAATCACGGCAAACAGCGGTATCATAGAGAGACATGACTATTGTCGATATTTTTATCTTACTGCTCGTTGTCGCCACCATCGTACGCGGACTTGACGTGGGTTTTATGCGCCAGGCTGGTTCACTACTGGGTCTCCTTGGTGGGCTTATCCTTGGCTCATTCTTGGCCTCGCTTATCGGCGGCTCAGCCGCACTCAGCCTTATCATCATCGCGCTGAGCGTTGTAGGCTTGGTCGCCGCAGGTGAGTTGCTCAGTAATTATGCAAAACGTGCCATCCACTGGCGCCCGGTGCACCGGCTTGATCAAATCCTCGGCGGCTTTATGGGCGCACTGACATGCCTGGCACTGGTCTGGTTCGGCTCAGCATTAATTTCTGGCATCCCGTCTACCTCCTTGCAGCGTGATATCCGCGATTCGCGCATTATTATGTGGCTTGATTCAAGCTTGCCGCCAGTAACCGATGCACTCTCACAGCTTAATGAACTGTTTGCCGGTATCGAGCTGCCCGGCATTAGCTTGCCGAATGAAGAGCCAGCGCTAGACGTTGACGAAACGCCATTGCCGCCTATTGAGCAGTTTGCGGGGGTCATCGAACAAAGCATGCCAGCGCTCACCCGGATTGAAGGTCGTTCTTGCAAGGGCCTAGGTACCGGCTCAGGATTCGTAATCGAGCCAGGTATCATCATCACCAACGCGCACGTTGTAGCAGGCATGACACGGCCATACGCCAAAGATTCGACAGGCAAGCGTTACAGCACTCGAGTCATCGGTTTTGACGCAGCGCTCGACATCGCTGTCTTGCGAACAGATACCAGCTTAGACCAAACACTTGCGCTGTCAGACGGGCTTGTACCTATTGCGACTGAAGGCGTCGTCATGGGCTTTCCTGGGGGCGCAGCCCTAACCAGCTCAAGTGCGGTCGTTATGGAACGTTTCACCGCGCTCGGATCTGACATCTTTGGTGACGGTCGCACCTCACGTGACGTCTACGCCCTAAAAACCGTAGTCCGCGAAGGTAATTCAGGCGGACCGCTACTAAGTGGTGACGGCAACGTTATAGGCGTTATCTTTGCCCGCTCGCTAAGCCACGATACAGTAGGCTATGCGCTGACCATGCCAGCGGTTATTGGTGCAATTGACGAGGCACTCGCCAATCCATCGGCGGGGCAAAGTGCCCGCTGCGCCGTATCATCGTAAACCCAGCTATTGCACTAATGCTATACTGATGCCATGAGCAAATCGCAAAACACTTTTCGTCACATTGCTAACAAAATATCCGCCTGGGCTGGTTCTGCGCCCGTTTTCCTCGGCGCGATTGTTATTGTGCTCGTATGGGCAAGTTCTGGACCATTTTTCAATTTCTCCGACACTTGGCAACTGGTGATTAACACCGGTACAACCATTGTGACCTTCCTGATGGTGTTTTTGATTCAAAATACGCAAAACCGTGACACCAAAGCCATCCAACTGAAGTTAGATGAGCTTATCCACTCTACTAAAGGGGCACGTGAAGAATTTGTTGGGCTTGAAGATTTGACCGATGAAGATCTAGCCGAGCTCGACCGCGAATTTAAGAAACTGGCCGATGACCCGGCGAGCATTAAGGCTCTAGCCGCACTCCGCGCGAAAGTCGCTGCCGAGCATGCCCGCCGCCACAGCATGCGTGAAACCAGCGAGGCTGTGCTTAACACACTCCTACTGCCCATAACGCTGCCGACCAACGAAGCTCGCAAAGCCGTCGAACGCCTTACCAGAAAGAAATAACCCCTCAGGCTACAAATAGATTGTAGACTCAGGGGTTGTTCTCGAGGGGTGCTGTGGTCTTTGTTTGTTGGAATAATATGAGCCTAAGCTACATAGGATTCCGCAAAACGCAGACACACAGACACCCCTCACCGAGAACGACGCAGCATCTTAGCGAACGCCGGCCAGGCGACCGTGCGCGAACGCGCGGTTGCACCCGAAGGGCGGGCTGTAGCGACACCAGGAGCCATCGCTTTCCTGGATCTCGATCCAGAAGCTCATCTCGAGGAGATCGTCCTCGGAGATGTTGTGCTCCATGAGGTAGCCCTTGCCGAACGCGTCCTGAACCGTGCTGGGAGTCCAGTTGTCCTGGGCGTGCTCGACACCTTCGAAGGGCTGCTGACGCGAGTCGATGCGCACCGCTTCGCCTTCGTTGGGCAAGAAGCCCACGACGCGCGCGATGATTGTGTTATCCACCATGGATAACTCCTCTCTTTTTGTGGCCATGATTGGCGATAGAGCAATAGTTCTTGGACTACGGCATTATCGCCAACCACGGCTTACAAACGCGAAGAAAGCTACGTTCTCGGCATGCAGTGGAACTGTTTAGTTGCCCAAAAAGCTCAACACCACATCTTCTCATTATAACATATAAATGCAACTCAGGTCAAGATACGAGCACCCCTTGTTCTGTCTTTCGCTGTTTTCAGCTCATCAGTACAAACGCACATTTGTAGAGACAGATGTGACGGATATGAGGGCGGGGGAGCGGGAGCCGCTAGCAACTTTGCTGCGGCCCTCCGCTACCCATCACCACTTCGCCTCAGCTGGCACGCCCAACCAGACCGCGCTGGATGATGCCGAGCAAATCGTGCTCAGTCTCCAGCTGCTGCCAGGTCACCTTGTCCGCCTTGCGGATCCACACATGATCGCTCATGCGCTGGAACCAGATCAGGAGACCGCGGTGCTCGAGTTTCTCGAGTTCGTCGTACAGGTTGGCGTACTCGCGCAGCGTGTGGTGACATGCCCCTTCAGGATGATAGCAGCGGATGCTATCATCTGCGTTGGACTGATCCACGCAAACCGATCCGTGCGTCACCCGATCGGTGACTATTGCCGTTTCTGACATTTCTACCCCATATCCGTCGTGTGTATTAAGCTGTGTGGCATGCTTAACAGCAGGAAATTATACAACTTTACGCAAAACTGTCTAGACTATTGTTGTCGCAGCGCCGTAATCGGGTCTTTTCGGGCGGCCTTGAGCGCCGGAATAGTACCGAAGAATAAACCGACAAACATCGACACGGCCATCACCACCAGCACTGCCTGCCAGGTGATGAACGGCTGCACCGGGCTAAATAAGCCGATAAAATACTGACCAATAAATGCCAGTATCACGCCTATAATTGACCCGATAATGGTCAGCACCGCCGCCTCCGCCATAAATTGATCCATAATCTGTTGCTTGGTTGCACCAATCGCTTTGCGTATACCAACTTCTTGCGTTCGCTCAGCCACCGACACTAGCATGATATTCATAATGCCGATACCCGCCACCAGCAGCGCAATCGCTGCAATCGCCGCCACCAAACCCGTTAATAAATTCAGCACCTGATTCGTAATACGCAAACTATCAGTCTGGGTAAGCACGCTGAAATCCACCGCGCCGCCGTGAGCGGTCAGCAGTGCCTCGCGGGTTTTAGCCTGAGCATCATCTGTAGCAACACCAGAGCTCGGGCGAGCAAGCAGCTCATAAATCGGTGCGTTACCGGTAATCATAGCCGCTGTCTGATAGGGGATAATCACCGCATTGTTAAAATCAAGCGAAAGTGAAAATGGCGGCACGCTAAAACGCTCTAAAATACCGCGCACCATAAATGTTTCGCCCCGCCATGTAAAGCTACGGCCGAGCGGTGCACCTTCGTTAAATAACTCTTCAGCAGCGCCGCGTCCAAGCACCGCAAACCGTTTCCCGGCATCTTGTTCGGTGAAGAATTCACCATACCGTACTTCTTTATTCAGCAAATCCGGCAAATCACTGGTTGCGCCAATAACTAACGCATCGGCCATAGTTGTTTCACCAACCGTCAGATTGCCAGATACCACGCTTACTGGCGTTACACCGTCGAGTACCTCAAGATCACGAACCGTTTTAAGATCCTCTTCCGTTAACGTGCCGTGCGAGCCGAAGCCGCTCAGCGCACCGAGGCGGCTGACGGCGCCTGTCTCCTCAATATTCCCCGGACGCACCGTGATGAGATTACTACCAAGCTGGTCAATCTGGCTCTCAACCTGGCGCGTGACGCCCTCGCCAATACCTAAGATAGTCAGGACTGGCAAGACCGCTATCACCACGCCGAACATCGTGAAGCCGCTGCGCGCTTTTGATCGGCGAATGCTCGCCAGCGCCATCCGTACATTGCCGCGTATCACCGTACTCATGACCGTGCCGCCTTTGTCTTCGCAGCTTTTTTGCGGCGTTTATACGGGCGGCGCTTGGTTTTTTTAACCTTGGAGTCTTCTTCCTCTGGAGCGCCAGTCGTTCCCGGCACCGCGTTCATAAGCGCCGAAATACCCGCCAGATCATCATCTTCGGTCGTCTTGGCTATACCGTACATTAAACGCCGTGCCACCGGTGCCACATCGCCAATCTTGGTCGTTTCATCATGGATAATCGCACCGTCATGCATGTAAAGCACGCGGCTAGCATAGCGGGTCAGCTCAGGGTTGTGTGTCACCATCAGTACCGTGTTACCAGCGGCATGGATTTCCGCCAGCAGCTCCATAACCAAGCGGCTACTCGCGCTGTCGAGGTTGCCAGTCGGCTCATCGGCGATAATAATCTTCGGATTGTTAATAAGTGCTCGTGCAATTGCCACGCACTGCGCCTGGCCGCCGCTCAGCTGTCCAGGCAAGAAGAAGTCGCGGTACTTTAGCCCTACACGATCTAAAATATCAGCCGCTCGCTGCAGCCTGCGGCGCACGGATATACCCTTGTACTCAAGTGGCAGTGTCACATTTTCAAGCACCGTTAGGCGGGGCAGGAGGTTAAACGACTGAAAAATAAAGCCCATGCTATCGCGGCGGATTTTTGCTTTACGGGCAGCGCTTAAGTGCGCAGCGTCTCTACCGTTAAACTGATACTTTCCATGCGTGGGCCGGTCAAGCAGTCCAATGACATTCATCAGCGTCGATTTACCACAGCCACTCGGGCCCATGACCGCCACAAATTCACCCTCATTGATGGTCAGATCAATTTCATCCAAAGCAAGCGTCATCGCCTCGCCGAGGCCATACACTTTGCTTACTTCGTTTAGTTCTATGAGTGGCATAGTCCATCTAGTGTACGCTGTTGACTCAAGATAGAGCAACCCTGTGAATGTGGTAAAATTATCCTTGGCTTGGAGGGGTCGCCTAGTGGCCTATGGCGCACGCTTGGAAAGCGTGTTGGGTTCACGCCCTCGAGGGTTCGAATCCCTCTCCCTCCGCCAAACAAAATAACCCATCCTATAATGGGTTATTTTTCATTCTGACATGTAGTCGTGGTGGTTGATGGTCAGATTGCCATCAAACTTACCGCCCGCCAAGGTGAAAGCGCTGGCAGCAAGCGCACCTGAAAGGCCACGTCTATGCATAGCTGAGAGATAATCTCGGTAATCTATTGGCACGTCTTTCAGTATCTCTAGAGCTGAATCATAAGCCCTTTCGTGAACAGCACTCTCTAACTCACCCATCGGGTTATGCGACATTACATTGGCTCTTAAAACATCTTTCCCAGTCATCGTAACCCGTATTTTACACTTAAAATTATTGGAGTTCCAGACCGTGCTCTGTCCCGCCAAGAATAGAGGAGCATTTCACAGGTTCATTTGACGAAGCTGCTATGTCGGTTGCTTGCCCGAGAAAAGCTTTGTCATCCATTTTAATGCTGTTCTAATTTCGTCTTCAGGAACGTAAGTAACTCGGGGAACTCCAGATAAGGCTCCTCTCTACTTGAAAAATGTCCTCGATCTGTAAATTCAAAATACTCACTCCCAAGTTGATCACAGATAAAGCGTGGCTCGGAGATAGGGATATAAGGATCGTCAGTCGAAGCAAAAATGGCAGTCCACTTCTGATTCGATTTTATTTTCCCCCAATCCCACGGCGTGTCAAAATAACCGCTTAATCGCTCATCTTCGTAACCTAAGTCCGTATAATACGTACCTACTAGAATGCTCGCGCCAATTTGATGATCCTCGGCATACTTCAGTATGGCCAGCGCCCCCGACGAAGCACCAATAACAATATCATCTGGGCCAAGTTTAAGTACTTCTGTAAAATACGGAAACCAGTACTTCTTCCGTGCAAGCTTGTTATCTGGCAAGTCGGGAGTAAGGCATTCAATACCCATAGCTTCAAGGTTTGACTTGATGTATGGATACCAATCATCAGTTCCATGACTATTACCGTTACCATGCAAGATTACGACTCTGTTCATGCGATAAGTATAACAAAGTTGGCACTGACTGCTGGTTTCTTTTATAGTAAGACCATGGAAACCCCAGGAATGCCAAAACAGGAGCTGTTGCCAGGCTTCGAAAACATTTACGATGTACTCGCAGATGAGTGCCGCATGTGGCCGGGCGACGAACTACGGATAGCCCTCGGAACGCTGCGAGAAATCAGCGTAAAAGAATACTCAGACCATCCCATCTACAAAGCCGTTAAAACAATGGCGCCTATTATCGGCGAATATCTCGCTCCCAGCGAAGACCCTCGTGCAACAGACATAGCGTTGGCCTTTCACGAGGGGGCACTCGTGGGCATGCACTGCGCGCGACACGTACTTGATAGCAATGGATGGGGACGACTCATCAACGTTCCATGGGCGCGCTTTCATAACCAAAACCGTACATTCACCGGCAAACTCGTGCATCAAGCAGGCCAGGTACCTGCGCCAAGATTTGCGGTCGCATTCAACGACGCCCTCTACGAGCTCTCTGGGAAGGAAAGAGACGTGCTTAATCAAGCAAGCAGTTACATATTTGAGCCGGATCAAGCGCTAGAAGAGCGCGCGTTTATGTGGGGATTCGCTTGTATAGACCTACAGACCCGCGAGATACGGGGAAAAACCCGAGCTTAGTTTAGTGGTGGTGGAACATTCTAATATGCGGATAATGTTTGATATGGTGGCGCTCAGTTAAATACACGCCGAGCAAAATCAGCGCTCCGCCAGCCACAACCGCAATCGACAATTGCTCGCCTAATATGACGACCGGGATAATAATCGCTACTACCGTGTGTATATACGAAAGCCCGCCCGACGTCACCGAGCCAATGCGCTCGTAGCTTGCCACGCTCATAATACGCGCCAGGAATGCCACAATAACCGCCGAGTAGAGAATACCCGACCACGTACCGACCGAGAAATCGCCAAGATTTGTTGGCAATCCATACAGGAAGTACATCAGTCCACCGCAAACCAGCAAAATACTCATTGATGTCACGCCAGAGACTGCCGTGAGCGGCAAGCCGGCTTCGTGCGATTTACGCATGTAGATAATACCAAGCGGGAAGAATATGCAGTTGATGGCAATGAGTGCCGTTGCCAGCGGATAAAAAGCCATCGTTGCGCCTCCGCTGAGCATGAGTGGCAGAGCCACCGCCGTCAGGGCGCCAAGCGCCGCAACAGTAATGCCTGCCGCGGCGCGAAAGTTTATCTTCTCACCGACAATTCGCCTGGAAAGCAACACCAATACGATAGGTGATAGCAGGGCAAGAATCACGACATAGCTCGCCTGGCTATACTTCAACGCATATATGGCAGAGGTGATAGCAATCGTCATTGAAATGGCAGCAATAACCGCATAGCGAAAGTTCCTGCGGGTAAATTTATGGAATGACGCCACAACAAAGGGCAGCGTAATAGCCACCAATATAGCCGCGCGAATGGTGTTTAACGTTAATGGCTCAATATCGTCGACTAACACCTTCAAAACCGTCATATTCGGCGCAGTCAACAGAGCGGCGACCAATCCGACGCCAAACCAAAATAACCAGCTTTGCTTTTTTTGTTTCTTTTTGGGCATTTGACCCTAGTATAGCAACAGACATCTAGGGCAGCAATGATTACGCTCGTGCTTGCTAAGGTGTACTTGGTGTACTAGGATTATCTCTATGAAATACGGGCTGTTTCCAGAGCTTGATGCCGAGCGTCTTGTTGAGCAAAATTACGACGCGCTGTCAGATATCATGCACGAAGCATATGAGAGCGGGGAGATAACTCGGCTCAACCAATCAATCTCAAATAAGGCGACGCTTCATGACGCTTTAGATCAGATGGTGAAAGTATTTAGTGACCACGACACTGCTGTTGACGAGCATCAAGAGCGAGCCTTTCGAGCCGTGCGTGGCAGCATGCTCTTCACTATGGTGCTTGGCAGTATTATTTTTAAGCAGAAAAGCGCGTTAATTCGTACTTACGAACTGATAAATAAGTTTGACAGCGATATGGAACTTGTGACTGCTATCGATGGCTTTCTTGATAACAGGCCGACGCTCACCGAGTTTACCCACTCGCACCTGCGGTATGCAAGAGAACGTGCACCAATCGGTACACTTGCGGTTCGCACGAGCGGCTTTTTGATGATGGGTATGCAGATCCGTGCTGAGCAAGAGTATATTGACCAGCAGTTTGCAGCCTTTACTACAACCATAGAACCAGGGAGCGAATAAAAGCCTAGCTGGCAGATACTTGTAGCTTGACCGCCAGCTGCGCAATCGTTTGCAGATCGTCATAGCTGTGGGTATCACCAGGCAAGGGAATCGTCACTGTCGCGGTCGGTGCGTGCGGCGCAAGATATTGGCGCAAAGCATCGTAGCTACCGAGCGGATCATGCTCGTTCTGCACGAAAATAGTCATTGGTAATTGCGTTAATGCAGCTGCCACATCCTCATTGTGCTCAAAGCTTGTCAGAGGAAAGCCGAGCAGCAAACAGCCTTTTGGGCGCAGCACGCCGCGAGCATTGCCAACTGCCGCAAGCACCGTACCGATAGACTTGGCGACAATGAGATACTCGTCCTCAATATCCGCTGCTAATTCAGCCACGGCAGCGAGTTCGTGCTCAAAGTCTATGTTAGGCTCGTCTTTAAGCCAATGCGCATAATCATGTAGCACAACTTCCAGCTCGTGTTCCTCAAAAATATCACGCAGCTCCCGCACCCAGTCATAGTGGTGCGGGCTCTGCCCGCCAAGTAGTAGTACCTTCATAGCCGTATATCCTCCCGAAAGCTTGTCTGCAGTGCAATAAAATCAACGTGCAGTGTTTTAGAATCCTGCGAAAGCGCCTCTATATACCCACCAGCCCGCGGCCGCAGCGTGTCACGCAGCACACGGTAGAGAATCACCAGCTTTGGCGTCCCGATTGTGCTAGATACACGCTCTAACTTATCAGCAAACAGTGCAGTAGCTTGTTTCTGCTCCTTCGTCTGCGGCGGAGCGACCACGCGCATGGCCATATACGCCATAATTGTCAGCGCAATAAATAACAGTGTCAGCAGGATCAGTGGCGCTTCAAGCAGCCACCACCACGCGCTTTCGGTTGTCAGCCAGCCGCCAAGTGCAAGCAGTAATGCCGCTAACATACTGCCCCCAATCACGAACGGGCGCAGCATCCGCGCCGCAAATTCAGCCCCAACCGCCCGTGCTGCTAAAAATGATGGTTCCATACGCCATATTATACGTGCCAAACCGCATTGCATCCAAAATGACATGTTAGTAAATCTGTCTATCCGGCTAAGCCTGAATGAGGTGCTATAGTGTAATCATGAATATACCGTCGCGCGAACTCCTCCAGCAGCCCGGTGGACTTTACGACGTCTTGAAAGATGAGTTCAGAATGTACGGACAAGGGGACTTTCCCAAAGCAGCCGATGGGCTTGTTGAAATCTACAATGACAACTATGCGCATTTTGAAGTATGTATGATGCAAGACGCGCTCGACCATGCAGACTACGGAGTTCTATCGGACACAGATGAAAATGAGAGTTCTGAAGATTCTGATGAGATTTCAGATACCCAATACCCACCAATTGCGCTCGGCGCAGCGCTTGGTCTCTATTGTTCACGTAAAGCATTCGGCGAAAACCACTGGCAACAAATCAGAAACCAGACCATTATTGACTGGACTATACACCCGGACGAAGATACTGCTACAGAGCTCAACGCAATGATGCGCTTTGAATTTATTGACAGGTCAATGAAACATATCAGCAGCAACCCGTTTTCACGGCTCAACACCGCAGGGCTATGGCTTGGGTATGAAATTGGCGGCCAAAATGTAACCGAATTCATCCGCGGCTTTGGGCATATCGCGCTCTTAACCCGCACCGCGCCCCGAAATCGTAGCAAACGCACCTCGCAACTGGCTGCTCAGTAACCATAGGTAAGCATGGCCAAGATTTTGTTACAGTCTAGTATCCGTACGCCGTACAGACGCTATGTTGCGGTGTTCGACACCTGCTTCTAGAGCCATAGAAGTACAGGTTGTAGCAGTGAAGGTCTGTTCGCCTCTGCTAGCGCACATTTTCAAAACACCTGAACATGTAGTTGTTAGCTCGTCTATTTTGTCATTAGCCACCCACAGCTCATGGTCACGTGCATCAAGAGACTGCGCCGCGCCCTGACGCAACGTCTTGGTTATGTCATCAGCGTCTTCTCCCGTTGCTCGCGCTATGCTATATGCAGCATCCACCACAAAGTCGCTGACCGCCACAGCCTCAACGACTTCTTTTTGCACTTCCAGCACCCGAACCTCTTTTAACAGACCCAACACCCGCGGACATCGTTGCCGGCAGGCTTCAAAATTTTGCTCACTACTCATATATACACATTATAGCACATATTGCAATATTATGCTATTAAACAGCCCCCGACTTTTACAGATTTATCCAGCTTGCTCATGCGATTGATGATATCGTGCGCCATGCCGGCGAGCAGAGAAGTGCATTGGATACGTTTTCTGAAAGTGTATGCCAAGTTTCTCGGCCATCACGTGCGCGTCTTCGTCCAGGTTGGCAGTTGAATAAATGTACATATCTACTGTAGCCATATCATACGTGTCCGCCTTAGCATGCGTCGCGCCATAGAGCTGACTTACAACATTTTCATGGATCCGCTTCCACGGGCTGAGGTATTTGCATTGGATAAACCGTGTCCGGCCATCTTTCGTGGCAATTATGTCTATCCCTCCATCATGAATACCTAAATCGCCATTACGAATAACCTCCCAGCCCCAGCCTTCATATAGCCCGGCTATAAAATGTTCGTACTTTCTACCGACTACCCGTTTTGCCTTAACATCGCTCTGTTTGTCTTGTTGGTTCATGCTGCCATAGTATCAGAAAAGGTGGGTTTGAGCGCTTGAAAGTATCTTTACAAATTGGCGCATAGTACAGTACGATAAAAATATCCAGGGAGTTTCAGATGAAAGCAGTCGTGTCTTCGATTACATACCTCGTACTTACGCTACTACTTTGCGCCCTCGTTTCTACTGCGACGTTCGGACAAAATCTATCCGATGCTTGGGCGAACAGCCAAGAGCCGACCCAACTCGTGGAAACACGCGAATACACGAGTGATGCATCACTCCGCGCCAAGCTTGGGCTGCATACCGGTACTAGTTGCGTGCAAGAAACGATCCTCTTAGGCTCATCCGGAGGTTCCGTGCAGGACTGCTGGTATACTTCGCCGCTCGGCAAACATTCTGCATATGGAAACTTTTTCTTGCCTGATGGGCTACAACATGCCGGGTTCGTAGGAGTTGATGCGCAAACACGTTTCATTCCGCTGTATGGCAATACACATTTGCTTGTCCTGAATCCAAGTATTGATGGCGGATTCTCGCTTAGCTTTTACCGCTACGGTGGTTTTTCTGTTGAGGTACTCACGACCTATGGTGAAGGTTTGCACGCCTATGACATTGTGTCTGAGCCTGATTTTACGATTACAACTAATGGCGGCAGCCCGTGGCTACCGGACGAAAACATGCTCTACACAGGCTTCTGGTTTTCGCAAAATGGTCGCTACTTGATACTTGCTAATTACACTGATGAAAATCTCTTACGTATCGATCTCGCGACATATGAAATTGTGTATTTCGAGTACGCACATATGGGTACTAATGCCTATGGCAACTTTTCCATAACGGACGATGGCCGCTGGATCACAATGAATGTGTACGGTAAAGCTTTGGCGCTCCTTGATGTGCACTCGTGTAGCCGCCAGCCCGGCATATACGGCCAACAGCTCTTAGCATGTTCTACGCGCGACTTAGCTCATCGCATTGCGACAGAGCTGCCTGGTACTGGCGGTCATGTCTATTGGGCAAACTTTGTCCGAGATTATGTTATTGAGCTCCATACCAGCGCATATACAAGCACAGACGGCTACGAGAAATTCCTACTATACGCACCCGGCACGTACAAATTTGGCACAAACTACCTCGCGCTTGGTGATTCCTACGCTTCAGGCGAAGGCGCACGAGATTACTATACCGGTACTGATGTCGAAGGGAACCGTTGCCATCTGTCCCGTGTTTCATATCCGTTTTTGCTGGGGCAGCAGCTCGGATTGTCTTCGGCCAACTCAGTCGCGTGTTCTGGCGCACGGATTGTCAATGTTATGGGTCCAGAAAAAATAAGTGATAACAAGAATGACCTTGAACGATCGAATCAGGCAGACAACCGAGAACTAAATAATGAGCTCGGTGTATTAACTCCCGGATGGATTTTGCAAACCCTGCAAATCAACCCAACAGGCACTGACATCATAACCGTCTCCATTTCCGGAAATGACGCCGACTTCACCAACTTCATTGCCGAATGCGCCAAGCCTGGCACATGCTTTCAAAACGACACTGAGCGCATGTCGCCAGTGTACAAAATTCAGAAGCAATACAGTCGGCTTGTCGAGCTGTACGGCACGCTGCGTGCATCGCTTGCACCAGATGCCAGGATATATGCACTCGGCTACCCGCAGCTGCTGAGCGATAGCTACACATGCAGCAATAACTCTATGATGAGCCGCCCAGAGCGCACACTGGCTCGAGGACTGACTGATTATCTCAACTACGTTATAGAGCTCGCCGCACAGCGTGCCGGAGTCACGTATGTTGATTTGTCAGAGGCGCTCGCAGGTCATCGACTGTGTGATACCAGTAGTAAAAGCGCCATGCATGGCCTCAATGTTGGCACTTCCGATGCCCATGATAACTTCACCTCACAAGAAAGCTTTCACCCGACCGCCTTTGGCCACCAGCTCATAGCGCAAACTATCCGCGAGCAAACTGATGATTTTACCATTATGAACCCCCGTCCGCGCCCTCATGCTCAACAGCCAAGCGTGATGGACGCGGTTTCGTTTGCAATCGTCACTCAGCCTATCGCAGAGCAATTTATCGACGCAATATACTACGCAAGCTTTTATGACGGTGACATCATTTTGCGCAGTAAAATGATTAGCGGGACCTTCGTGGACCATAACAGCCGTTACTATGATTTTGCGCCAAGCTCGCCCTTTGTAATTCAGCTGTATTCAGAGCCAGTAACACTTGGCACATTCATGACAGATAGCAGCGGCAGCCTAGCCTATGAATTTGCAATACCGGAGAGTGTAGCGCCTGGCTTTCACCGCATCCGCGCCTTTGGCGTGAACGCAGCCGGAAGGCCTATTGAGTTACGGCAGGTTATTTATGTAGCAGCATCGGAAGACGATTGGGATGGAGATGGTAGGCCAAATAGCAAGCAACCCTGCCTAATCACACTTACCGACCAAGACGGCGTACCTACTGACCATTGGTGCGACAACCCTCAGGAACCTACGCTTGATGAGCCGGCAGTTTTAGACTCATCTACCGCTGTAGGCAATAGCAGCGCTCACAGCAGCGCCGCACCTCGTAATACTGCAGCTCAATTATCACAGAGCGTAACGGCCGCGAGCAATCAACCCAACGTAACATCACTGAATAGCCACCCCGGAGTAGCAGTCGCTTTTCACGAGAACTTTGCTGCAACAACAGAACCAACACCACCAAGCCAACTAGAAGATTCTGCTGCGTGGCGCACGGCTCTACTTATTGCCCTTGCGGCCATCGCGCTTTTGCTTGTATGCTACTGGTATATCCGTAAGCGAGTCAGCCTTCAGTGAAAAGTAGAAAGAAACGTATTATAGTAACCATGCTTGCCCTCGTCGCCATAGTGCTCACAGTATGGTTGGCCGTTTCACTTATCGCGGATTTCCGCTATCGATCACTTGTGTCCAGGACAATTGATAACGTCGAGACGTCGCTCAGGGGAGATACTGCATTTGCCGACTCTGCCATCACGCGCGATGACGGTTGTGGTCGTGGGGTGTTTAAACTTGGAGCAGGAGCAAAAACCTGCCGAGCGGCAATCAAAGTCGAAGCAACAGTATCTGTTGATAAAGCATACGCATTAGTCAAGAGCGCGGCAGAGATAGTCGACAGCGGTACTCAAACTTACAATGTGTACACACGAGATAGTCGTTTAGACAGCCTTAGCTCAAGCTCTGGCTTCATATCATCACCACGAGCTTTTGACCTACAAAACAGAGACGACCAACCGGTATCCCAGTGTAATCTAATTGGCGACTACAGAACCACTGCCGAGCGCAATAGCAGGCTATACCTAGATGACACGACACTCGGCAATCTAGAAATCCGCCTCAGCTGCAGTAACACCGATTGGTGGACACGGAATGTACTTAACAAGTTCTTCTATTAGTTACGCATCTAACGCGCGTTGAAATAGCCTGGATAACGCATCTGCTGTAGCTGTAGGCGATTGCTCGATTCTTCTAGCTCAACTATGTGAGCAGACTCAAATGAGAAACACTGTTTGCCAGACTTTGAAGCCATAAAGTTATACTCGCTGGTGTAGGTATCGCTCGGAGTGCTTTTGCGGCC
>CAYTOC010000004.1:5595-67690 GCA_964439405.1 uncultured Candidatus Saccharibacteria bacterium | reverse complement strand
GGGATAGTAATGTTTAGTGCGTAGCTCTAGATCTTTTGGTACTTTTGCATCATGGCAAAAGTATGGAGAAAAGGGAAATAATATAGCGTAGCGAAAGAAATTACATCATTCCAGACAAAAGGTCTTCTTCAAATTGGAGTATGCCGGCAAGGGTTGGGTCGTAGGTGGTGGTATCTGGTAGGTCGAGTTGGGTAATTTTTTGCCACACAGCACTGATAAGCTTTTCGAAGCGTGCCAGTTCTTCGGCCTCATATACAAGCTCAACCGTTACGATTTTGCCGTACTCATTTGGCTCAACGAATTGGATTTTGCCGGAAGCGGTTTGCCAGCCCTTCTTGCCCCATTGGCTTGAGCCATCAACGAGCAGCTTGTAGAACAGTAGCTGCTGACGGTAATGGTGCTGCTTGATGCGCGTATGCTCTGGCGTTGATGCGGTGGCATGCCAAGCGCTAAAGCTGCTGCCAGTCTTATAATCAGTCACGGCTAGTGAGCGTGTTTTGTCATCGAGTGTTATTACGTCTAATTTACCCGTAAGTTGTGCCTCACCCACGCTTGCGCCGTCGAATGAAAAGTCAACTTCTGCCTTTTGGTGTTCTGAGAAGTTGGCAAGCTGGCTAGCCAGGAATTTTGGCAGATTGTCGGTACCTTGTTGCAAGAACCGGGCGGCATCATGGTCGCTTAAATGCGCTTTTGCTAGCTCTGCCTGGAAGACTGCTAAAATTTGCGAAACGGCAGGTGTTTGACCGCGGGCAACAAATTCATGTGCATAGCGCAAAGCGGCGTGCACGGCCGTACCATAACTAGCGTAAGCAGAGGGCGCCGATGGAAAGCGCAAAAGATTTTGCGTCAGAAAATAAGCCGGCCCGCCTCGCGGTAGATCTAAAAAGTGATTGAGGTGCGTGGCGCTCAGTTTGTAATTCTTGAGCGTGTCGCCAAGAAGCGTTTGCATATCTTGTGTGCCGACACTCAGGTGGCGCGCCTGCCAACGTGCTTCGTATTGCCGGGTTAGCGCCGCCATATCTGCGTCAGTGGCTATTGATATTACCTCAAGGCCACTGTCGACTAGCGGGGCAAAGACTTCATGCTGTTTACCGTCTTCGCTTTTCTTGAAGTAACACAGCCGCAAAAGTTGTTTGGCGCGAGTCATCGCAACAAATAACAGCCGCAAAGCGTCATCCAGTTCATTATTCTCGGGCTTGATAGTCAGCAGGTTTGCCGGATAGCTGAACCGTTTGTTATTCCTGCCGGAAGCTTTGTCCCAAACAGCATCAAGTAACCCGATAACAAAAACTGCGGTAAACTCCATGCCTTTGGCTTTATGTACCGTCATGAGCTGTACCGCGTCGTCACGCTCGCGGTGTGGCGCGGTGTCTATCATGGTAAGGCCAGCACGCGAGAAGGCGTCAATATACGTTATAAAATCATGAATATGAAGTGTACGCTGCTCTGTCGCCTGGTGCTCACGTACATGATTGCGCAAACATGCCAGGTGCGATAGGAACGTGAGATATGCGCCTGGCGCTTCCTCGAGTTTTTGCTTGGAGAAATAGTAGTCTTTGAACGGCGAGCTCTCGCTGTTTTCTAGCGCCTCATTGCCTATTAATATATCAATTGCCCTTTCAAGCGGCACGGTTTCAGATTGGAGCGCAAGCGTATAGAGCAAGGTAACTGGCTTGTAGGCAGGGCTGTCTTGCTGATCAAAGATTACATCAAGCCAAGAGCGTTTGGCGCGATACGCCTCTTGGCTGATACGCCAGATATGCTCGGGCGCAATGTTCCACATTGGGTGGCTGAGAATTTCAGGAAGCATCGCAGCAGCCTCATAACGCGCATCTTGGTTGAGCAGATCTACAAACCGCGCAAGTGATATGAGCGCCGTAATATGTGGCTGCTCAAGCACGTTTTCCCGGCGTTCGTAGTCCATGGCAATGCCCTGTTCGCGCAGATAGGGTACGAGTGCGTCAAGCTGATTGCGCTGGCGTGCTAGGACAGCTATAGCTTTGCCTGATACACCGCTATCGGTGAGTTTTTTGATCTGAGCAGCGATGTAGTTGTAATGACCGGCTTCATCATCTGCGGCTATCAATGCCGCGCCGTGCTCGCCGCTATCTGGCTGTGTATGCGGATTAAGTTGTTTGTCGGCATCAGCCGTATTGGCCAAGCTTGACGTGATTTGTTTACTGACTGCCTTAGCCGGTAGGATGATGTCGTTAATTGAACGGTAATTCTCTTGCAGGGTGATAATTAGCGGGTCTTTGTATGCTTCACGAAATGCTTGAATATTACTGATATCCGCACCCTGAAAGCGATAAATCGCCTGATCGTCATCCCCGACCGCGAGAATGTTTGGCCTGCCCTCGTGTACAGCAGCATCAGTCAGGTACTGTGCGAGCTGCAGCTGTGAGCGGTTCGTATCCTGATATTCATCAATCATGATGTACTGAAAGCGCTCTTGCAGATTAAGCCGCAAATCGTCGTGTTCTTTTAGTGCGGCTAGTATGGTCATAATCTGATCACTGAAGTCGACCATACTCGCGTCCTTCAAGCGCTGTTGATATTTCTCATACACTGCACAGGCGGCGACAAGTCTATCCTGGTGTTTGGCGGCTTTAAGCGCCCATTGACCGGCTGCATCAAGTTCCAGCCAGTCGTTTTTCCATTTGGTGAACGGTATAGTTTTGCTGCGTTCAGGGAGCGTCTCTGCTTCGGCGGCGGCTTGCTCTAGCTCGGTGACAAGTACCGTAGCTAATGATGTGATGCCAGAAACCGGCGGCTCTGCCGTAAGGCTTGACAGCGCGTCGACACAGGCATACACATCAGGCAAAGAGCTGTTTTTCATACTTCTTGGCCAGTGCTTTGCGATGATAGGCGTAACCTGATCAAACACGCGCCCGTTATCAGTAATAATTGTTTTCAGGTCAGCTGGCGAAATATTAGAACGCTTACTATCGCCGATAAGGTTGTGCAGTTGCCCAAGCGTCGTAAAAGTACCATCTGGCGTCTTACGTGCTAGCGGGTGATTACCCGGAAAACCTTCTAAAATATTTTCAAGTACGCGGTATGTTGTTAGCTCATCGGCGGTTGTAACTTCTCGCCAATGCCCAAAGTATTCTGGATAGGTCGTCATAATCCAGTTGCCAAACGAGTTAAACGTATGAATTGCGACCTGATACGCATCTTGGCCAAGCCCTACGTGATGAATGAGCCGCTCACGGAGGTTCGCCGCGGCTGAATCCGTAAAGGTGAGACATAAAATGTTACTTGGTAAGATGGTTGGGTTGTTTTGCAAGATTTTACCAACACGTAAGGAAAGCAGCTGCGTCTTACCTGTGCCTGGCCCCGCCACCACTAATACGGGGCCTTCGGTCGTGTCGACTGCTCGCTTCTGCCCCTCGTTATCTACGACTAACGCGTACGCCTCATCAAACATATAGTTCTAGTATGCCATGCAGCGGCTTGCAAGAACAGTAAACTGTTTATTTTTCAGCTGGCTTTGTGGCCAAACGGACGTCAAAATCGTCTTCTTCGAGGCCGGTGAACCATTGCTTGGTGGCTTTCATGAGCGGTTCTAGCTCAGCAAAGGCCTTGGCATCACCCGCTTCGCGCAGTAGCCAACCAAATGTGCCAAATATTTCTACTTTGCCCCATAGTACTGCCGCCCAGCCATGACCGACAGGAGTCGCGTAAATGGGCTTCTTTGGCTTATACGCCTTAGGCTCTTTGCCGTTTAGTGTGCGGATAAGGTTTTTAGCAACAAACGTACCGTCAACAACTGCTGTTTGAGCCATCCCGCTATATGGCGTGTTTGCATTATCACCAATAACGTATACATTGTCGTCTGCTTGGAGGTAGACATTAACCGCTACTTTGCCGCGCGGGCCAAAAGCAAAGCCGTTAGCCGAAAAGAATGGGTGGTTAGCAATCCCTGCTGTCCAAATAACTGTTTTGCTGATGATTGATTTGCCGCTTACTGTTAGCGCGTCTGCTGTCTCGCCTTGCACGGCTTTGCCAAAATGTAATGTGACGCCAAGAGTGCGCAGGCGGCGTGCAATAGCACGTGACGTGGATTTAGGCATCATGGGCATGACGCGTGGCGCAGCTTCAACGAGGTCAATATTAACGCGGCGGTCACGAATGCCATACTGCTTCATAACCCGATGCAGATACGCCGGCAATGCGCCTGCAAGTTCGACACCAGTTGCCCCTCCGCCAACAATAATGTAATGCAAGTCTGGCTTGCGCTCATCAAGGAGTTGGCGGTGAATGTGCGTCTTGAGCCGCTTAATCTCATCAATGGAGCGAATGCTGTAGCTGAACGTATCAAGTCCTTCAATGCCAAAATAGTTGGTAACAACGCCAAGCCCTAGGATGATACTGTCATACGGCAGCGTCTTGCCACTCTCAAGTGTCAGCACTTTGCCTCGGCGATCAAGCGTAGCTGCTTTATCGATCACTACAGTAACTGGTTTTCCTGCAAAAATTGTCTCAAGCGGGATCTGTGACTGCTGAGTTAGTCCGCCGGTAGCGGTATGGTACATAGTTGGATAATACTGAAAATACTGTCGATCCGATATGAGCGTGACGCCGAAACGATGATCTTTGGCAAGTTCAAGCGCTGCCTTGACGCCGCCGAAGCCGCCGCCTACTACTAGAACTTGATGTTTTGCCATTAGCCCGCCCTCAGCTGTTAGTTATTTGCTAGTATTATGCGCTGTATTTTACAGTAAGCTGAAGCGCCTTGCAAAGAAAAACCTTTAGCGGTATGCTTGGTGCAGATATGGATGGGCTTTCTGAAAAACTAAAAAAGGCGGGCTATAGCGGAGAATTCACAAACGACCTCACAACACGGGTTGAGCACAGCCACGACGCCAGCTTGTTTGAGATCATACCAGAAGCGGTGGCTTTTCCGAAGACTGCGCAGGATGTCGCGGCGCTTGTAAAGGTAGTTGCCAGCGAGAAAAAGCACCACCCCGACCTTTCGTTAACTGCGCGTTCAGCCGGTACAGACATGGCGGGCGGCGCGGTCAATGAGTCGATTATTGTTAGCTTCACGAAGCACTTGCATAAAATTGTTTCTGTGACACATGAGGAAGCAACTGCACAGCCCGGCGTTTACTACCGGGATTTTGAGAAAGCAACGCTGAAAAAACATGCCTTGATGCCCAGCTACCCTGCGAGTAAGGATTTAGCCGCACTTGGCGGTATTGTAAACAATAACTCAGGCGGTGAGAAGTCGCTCGAGTTTGGCAAGACTGCTGATTGGGTGAAGCAGTTGAAAGTGGTGTTCGCGGATGGCGTAGAACGCGTTGTGAAGCCATTAAACAAGACGGAGCTTAAGAAGAAAATTGCACAAACAGATTTTGAGGGTGAGGTTTATAAGGGTGTCTACGAACTCATTGAAAAACACTATGACGCCATCAAGGCGGCCAAGCCTACGGTAAGTAAGAACTCTATGGGGTATGGCATCTGGGACGTCTGGGACCGCGAAACCGGTGTGTTTGACCTAACGCGCCTGATTGTCGGCTCCGAGGGTACGCTTGGCCTAACAACTGAAGTGACATTTCGGCTGACGCCAAAGCGTCCGCATTCGGGTCTGTTGGTCTTTTTCCTGCATGACATCAATCACCTGGGTGAAACGATCAATACCGTGCTCAAGCACAAGCCTGCAACGTTCGAGGGTTTTGACGACCAGACGATGATTCTGTTCTTCAAACTGATGCCGTCACTGCTCAAGACGATGGGCGCGGCGGCGTTTTTCCGCTTGTTCTTCAGTCTTGCACCGCAAGCATTCATGGTGCTGAAGGGCTATCCAAAGCTTATTTTAATGGTTGAGTTTGACGGTGAGACAACTGAAGAGGTGCGCAGTAGAATTCACGCTTTGCATCAGGATTTGGCGCTTAAGAACAAGCAGTCTCACTACAGCATCACCGCCTACGAGGAAGATGTGACTGAGGCTCAAAGTGAGAAATTTTGGCTGATGCGTCGCAAGAGCTTCCAGCTGCTCCGCAGTAAAGTTAAGGACAAGCATACGGCGCCATTCATTGACGATTTTGTCGTACCGCCTGATGTATTACCGCAATTCCTGCCAAAATTACAGAAGATTATTCGTAAGTACAAACTGTTTGCAACGATTGCTGGCCACATGGGCGATGGCAACTTCCACGTTATACCGCTGATGAGAATCGAAGAAGAAGCCGAGCGCAAGAAGCTACTTCCTGCCATGAAAGAGGTTAACCAGCTCGTGCTCAAATACGGCGGTTCGCTTTCCGGTGAACATAATGATGGGCTTATCCGTGGCCCATGGCTCAAAGATCAATTCGGCAGCGAAATGCTCGGCGTATTCAAAGAAGCCAAGAAAATTATGGACCCGCAAGGCATCTTCAACCCGCACAAAAAAGCCAATGCTACTTGGCAATACTCCTACAACCGCATCCGCAAAAGCTTCTAAGCTGGCTACGGCAGGTATGTATCGAGTGACAGCATAAGGCTTAAGGTCAACAGCACGATAAGCGAGAAGCGAAATACGAGTTTTGCCCAAAACACATCATCTTGTGTACGGAAGCCTTGTGCGGTTAGATATAACCAGTAGAGCCCAACAAGACTCATGACAATCGTAAAGCTATAGCCCGTATTAGCGAATACATAGAACAGTGGTACGGTCAGTACAAAAGCGGCTGCGTATATGAGCATCTGTGCTTTTGTTTTAGCGATGCCCTTCACGGCAGGCATAACCGGTAGGCCTGCGCGCTTGTAGTCCTTGAGGCGATAAATAGCTATGGCGTAAAAATGCGGCATTTGCCAGAACACTAAGATTAGGAATAATAACGCTGCGGTCAGATCCAAACTCCCTGTGACAGCAGCATATCCTGCAACTGGCGGTATGGCGCCCGGAATTGTGCCGACGAGCGTCCCGTGTATGCTTTTGCGCTTTGCCCAACCGTAAATCACCACATAGAAAAGGAATGCGATAATGCCAAGTGCAAACACAACCCAGTTAACCCACAGGCCTAGGATTACTGCGCCTGTTAAGCCGAGGATGCCAGCAAAAAGCAGCGCATGACGCACCGACACGGTGCCGGTGACGAGTGCTCGCTTCTGTGTACGCTCCATCTTCTGATCTATGGCACGATCAAGGTAATTATTGCAGACGCACGCCGCGGCAATAATAAGTGCCGTACCAACAATCGTCGCTATAAATAGGCCAACCGAGATGACTCCCTGTGCGGCAAACAGAAATCCTGCAGCAGCAACGAGTACATTGCCCCGGATAATGCCAGGCTTAGTTAGTACATAGTACTCACGCCAGATGTGCCTGCTCAAAACCCTCGATCCTTTTGTTCAAGCATGTATTCTTCTTTCTCGTTCGGCGTCATATCGTGGCCCATGTTGTAATCAAGATTATGCATAATCCATAAGGTTCCCACCACTATGATGACAACGATGAGCGCCATAAACGCGAACATAGTGAGGTTCCAGCGCGGGCGGCTTTCTTTACCCATGTGCAGGAAAAATATTAACTGTACGAGTAGCTGCAAAGTAGCAAGTACCGCAAGCGCTAGTAAAATCGCCCAGCCCGAAAGGATGCTTTTGCCAACCAATACGAATGCAGCGATTGTCAGAATAACCGACAGCACAAAACCAATCGTTAACGAAAGCGTCGTGCCGTGTGATGCGTCTGATGTTCGTGTAGCCATTTAGAGTACCCCCATAAGATAGACGATAGTAAAGATAAAAATCCAGACAATATCTAAGAAGTGCCAGAAAAGCCCGAACAGTGATAGTCCGCGCTGCGTGTGTGCAGTAAAGCCGCGGCGATATACGAGCACCATCAGCACGCTAAGCCAGAGTAGCCCGAAGAAAATGTGCAGCCCGTGTGTACCGACTAAGGTAAAGAATGCTGAGAGAAAACCACTTACTTCCCAGCTGTAACCCTCGTGTATCAGATGATTAAACTCATATATTTCCATAGCCAGGAAGCTTGCACCAAGCAGGAATGTGATGCCAAGCAAGATGAGTGTGCGCTTCTTCATGCCGCCGCGCATCGCTAAGATCGCTAGGCCGCAAACAAAGCTACTTGTGAGCAGCAGCATAGTTTCAACAAATACAAATGGCAGGCTGAATATCTCTGCTTCTGTCGGACCGCCCGCAGTGTTGTGGCGCAGCACAACGTAGGTCGCAAACAGCGAAGCAAAGAGCACGAGATCGGTCATGAGATATGTCCAGAAGCCGAACATGGCACGATTCTCGTGCTCCCGTGCTGCTTCTGCGTGTTGTTTGTGTGCTATAGAACTCATGCCTGTAGCCTCGCTTGTTCAATACGAGCAATTTCAGCGGCTGGGATTATTCTTTCTGTGTCTTCTTGAGACAAGCGGTATATCAGCACGGCAATAATCGCTAGCAGGCCGGCTGCTGCGAGCCACCAAATATGCCAAATCAGTCCGAAGCCGACCGCAAAAGAGCCGGCAGCAATGAAGAGACCCGCACTGGTGTTTTTTGGTACAGCAATGTCTTCGTATTCAAGGTTCTTTTGTTGATGGTTCACGCCTTGTTGTTTTGTTTCCCAAAATGCATCGCGGGTCGTTATTTTTGGTATGATAGCGAAATTGTATTCAGGTGGTGGCGAACCAGTTGACCACTCGAGTGTGCGACCATCCCATGGATCACCGGTGCGGTCACGGTTTGCGCCACGTTTGACGATACTGTAGATTAGCTGCCATATTTGCAGTGCGATACCAACGCCGATAACGGCGACACCAACAGCAGCCACGATAAATAGACTTTGCCAGCCAAGCGATGGATCATAGCTATCGAGTCGACGTGTTGCGCCCATAATACCCAGAATGTATAGCGGCACGAATGCCAGCAAAAAGCCCACAATCCAGTGCCAAAATGCCCACTTGCCAATACGCTCATTAAGCGTAAAACCGGTAAACTTTGGGAACCAATAAGTGAAGCCGGCGAAAATACCGAACAGTACGCCGCCAATAATCATGTTATGAAAATGCGCCACCAAAAAGAGGCTGTTATGTGCTTGGAAGTCAATTGCTGGTACCGACAAGAGAACGCCGGTTGCGCCACCTATGGTGAAGGTCGCTATAAAGCCGAGAAACCACAGCATCGGCGTCGTCAGGCGTACCCTGCCCCGGTACATTGTAAACAGCCAGTTAAAGACTTTCACACCCGTCGGTATGGCAATAACCATGGTCATAATACCGAAGAAGGCATTAACATTCGCGCCTGCCCCCATAGTAAAGAAGTGATGGAGCCAAACGGTAAAGGATAGTACGGTGATGGCCATGATGGCGACGACCATGGATGTATAGCCAAAGAGGCGTTTACGCGAGAACGTTGCGACGACCTCAGAGAATATACCGAAGGCTGGCAAAACCAAAATGTAGACTTCCGGGTGGCCCCATGCCCATATCAAATTTATGTATAGCATTGGATTGCCGCCAAAATCAGATGTGAAGAAATGCGTATCAATCAAACGGTCAAGCGAGAGCATGCCTAGAGTGGCAGTTAAAATCGGAAATGCAAAAAGTACGAGCAGCATACTACCGATGACGCTCCATATGAAAATCGGCATTTTCATCAGTGTCATACCCGGAGCACGCATCTTTAAGATTGTGACCATGAAGTTAACGCCGGAAAGCAGGCTGCCTATACCTGATATCTGCAGACTCCATATCCAATAGTCGACGCCGACCCCCGGACTGTATTCGAGCCCTGATAGTGGTGGGTACGCCAGCCAGCCAGCTGCTGAAAACTCACCGACAAGCATGGATACATTCATAAGAGCCATACCGGCAGCAAACAACCAGAAGCTAACAGAGTTTAGGAACGGAAACGCAACGTCTCGAGCACCAATCATCAGTGGTACAAGTAGGTTGAGTGCTCCGAACAAAAAGCCCATTGCCACAAAGAAAATCATGATGGTGCCGTGCGCTGAGAATACCTGCTGGAAATGGTCTGATGCCAAAAAGCCACCGCCGTCGCTACCCGCCAGGACTTGCTGCAGGCGCATCATGGCTGCATCGGCCGCGCCGCGCAGGAGCATGACGAAGGCCACAATGATGTACATGACGCCAATACGCTTTGGATCAAGCGAGGTCAGCCACTCTTTCCAGAGCCACTTCCAACGTTTGAGCACGGTTAGCGCAACCACGGCGGCAAGCAGACCGAGAATCATGCCTACACCGCCGCCGGCTACAACCAGATCGTGCGGAATAAAATCATCGATAGTTAGCCTGCCCAACATGCTAGTGCCCTGCCCCTGTCTGCGCTTTTTGCGTCATGTATTTGCCAACCACTGTATCATAGAGCGTTGCCTCGCGTGATGAAAAGTAGATGATTGTATTGCTGTCATTTGGCGCTGCCAACTGGTCGTATGCCTGAACGTCAAGGTGTGAACCGCTCGCACGTACGCTACGCACCCATGCGTCAAACGCTGCCTGCGAGCTTGATTCGGCGGTAAAACGCATGCTAGCAAAACCTTCACCACTTAAGTTTGCAGAAGATCCATCATAGGTGCCCGGCTCATCTGCAATTAAATGAAGCTTTGTTTTCATGCCTGCCATCGCGTAGACTTGGCCACCGAGCTGCGGTATCCAGAATGAGTTCATCGGTGCGTCGGCAGTAATAGTGAACTCTACGGGTGTTCGTTCGGGAAATTGCACATAGTTGAGGCTAGCAATATTTTGCTCTGGGTAGATAAAGAGCCAGCGCCACTGCAGCGCAACGACCTGAATCTGCAGGGGCTTGTTTGTTGCTTCAAGTGGTTTGTACGGGTCAAGGTCATGCGAGGAACGCCAAGTAACGACGGCCAGTACGCAAATGATGATAATCGGTATGCCCCACCACAGTACTTCAAGTGATTTGCTGTGGCTCCAGTTTGGCCGGTACGTCGCCTTGTGATTGCTTTCGCGGTAGCGCCAGACGATGAAAAATGTCAGGGCAAATACGGGAATAATAACTACGAGGCTGAGCAATGATGCAAATATAAGCAGGTTGCGCTGTTTTTCGGCAATCTCGCCCGCTGGTTCAAGCACGACAAGTTCAGCGCTTCTGAGTAAGAATATAAGCAGTGCGATAGATGCAGCAGCGACGACGGCAATAATTATCGTGCGTCTAATAATAGTTTGCCGCTTGGTAGTACTGCGGCCGTTCTGCTGCCTGCCCCCTTGTGCCATGATACCTGCTAGTGTAACAGAGCACATAGCGGTTTGCCATACTGATAATGCTTGGCTATACTTAAGCATGATGCGCGCTTGGCACACTGTACCAAACGAAGAATTATATCATCTGCTTGAAACATCTGAGGGTGGGCTCCAAAAGCAAGAAGCGGCAAAACGCCTTGCAGAATACGGCGCTAATGAGCTGAGTTTCGACGCGCAGTCACTCTGGAAGCGCATTATTGAGCCGTTCAAGACTATTTTTGTGGCCGTACTGTCTGTCGCCGCGGTCATTAGCATTATGACTGGCAAGCCGCTGAGTGCGTATATTATTGGTGCGGTTCTAATTATCAATGCCGTCATTGCTTACATACAAGATTATGCCACCACGCGCGTCCTTCGCGCCCTGAAGAAAACGGCCGAACAAAAGGCTACAGTTCTCCGCGGTGGCGAGCAACTAGAAATACCAGTTCGGGAGCTTGTTCCCGGCGATATTATGCTGCTTTCCGAAGGTCAACAGGTGCCGGCGGATATACGTATTTTGCACGAAGACAATATACAGGCTGACGAATCTGCGTTGACCGGCGAGTCGTTACCACTTGCGAAAAGCGCAGGCGTGCTTGCTGAGGATACGCCACTCTATGGTCGGCATAACATGCTCTTTCGTGGTACTTATGTAGTGAGCGGCACGGCGCAAGCGATGGTGGTTGAGACAGGTATGCAGACCGAGTTTGGTGCGATTGCGCACTTAACTTCACAGCGCGAGGTAAAGAGCCCTGTTCAGCAAAAGATCGATAAGACGATTACGATGCTGCTCCGCGTCACGGCAGTTGTTGCCGTGCTGGTGCTTGCACTTTCGCTGGTGCGCGGTATTGATATCGGCTATGCGTTAACGTTCGCTATGACAGTCGCGGTGTCGATGGTGCCCGAAGGCTTGCCGATTGCCCTGACCGTAACCGTTGTGTTTGGCATGCGTCGGATGGCTAAAAAGAAAGCACTGGTGCGCTCCTTCCGCGCGATTGAAGATATAGGCCTCTTAACAACGATTGCGACCGACAAAACAGGTACATTAACCAAAAATAAGCTCAGCGTTATCGATAGCTGGGAATACACGAAGCGCGAACCGGTATTGCCCGTACTTGCACACGCGATCGGTGATCATGAGGCGATTAGCGATCCGCTTGATAAAGCGTTTTTTGAGTATGTCAAAGCCAAGAAAGAGCGCACGAGCGGCATCTTGCAGCAAATGTATCCGTTTGAGCAAGGCGTACGTATGAGCGGCGCGGCTTGGGCAACAGGTAAAGGTACGGGCAAATTACTCCTAAGTGTTAAAGGTGCACCAGAACATATCCTTAGGCAGTCACATCTCTCTGCACGCGAGCGGCACGATGCAGAAAGCCACATGCATCGCTTTGCAGCCGAGGGCTACCGCGTGATTGCCGTGGCGACACTGGAACTTAAAAGACTGCCTGAAAAACTTGAAGATCTTGTGGGTCATAAATTTCGCTTTGTCGGCTTTGTGGCTTGTGCTGATGAACTACGACCAGAGGCAAAGGGTGCGATTGCCGCCGCGCAGCGGGCAGGCATCACCATACGCTTAATTACTGGTGACCACTATGAAACGGCGTTTAATATTGCACGTATGCTCAACATCGCTGAGCATAGGAATCAGATTGTATCAGGGCACGACTTGCCTGAGAACGATGATGAGTTGGCGGAGCTGGTTAAAACAAAGACCGTCTTTGCTCGCGTCTTGCCTAATGATAAATTCCGTATCTTAAAAGCGCTCCAGAAAACCGAGATTGCCGCTATGACCGGTGACGGTGTCAATGATGTACCGGCGCTATCCAACGCACACGTCGGTATTGCTATGGGCTCGGGTAGTGACATCGCTAAGGATGCTGCTGATATGGTACTGCTTGACAATAACTTTGCGTCGACCATTAAGGCAATTAATGAAGGCCGCACGGTCTATAACAATATTCGGCGCATGCTCTTTTATCTGCTCTCGACGACGCTTGGTGCGGTTTTGACGCTTATTTCGGCGCTCATTATTGGCTTGCCTTTGCCGGTTACCGCAGTGATGATTCTGTGGGTCAACTTGGTGACGGACACGGCGCTGGTTATTCCGCTTGGTCTTGAACCGCCAGAGGGTGACCAGATGAAACAGAAGCCGCGCAAGCCAGATGAACCAATGCTCACGGCGGCTTACATTGTTCGTATGATCATTGTCGGCATAACCATGGCGGTTGCCACGCTGGGCACCTTTGCCTACTTCCTTGACCAAGGTTACAGTGAGCTCTACGCGCAGACGGTTGCCTTCCTCGTCTTGATTGTTGTGCAATGGGCGAATGCATGGAACGCGCGGAGTGAGCGCCAATCACTGTTGACACGTGCCAAGGTGCTTAACAAGCCGATGATCCTTGGTCTGACTATTGCCTTCGTGCTGCAGCTTTTGGTTATGTTCGGGCCGCTCGGCGCACTGTTTGACATTCAGCCTGTCGCACTCGTGCACCTCGCTATCCCAGTTGTTGTTTCTATGATCGCTATCATTCTGGTTGTTGAAATCCATAAGTACTTTGTGCGGCGCATGCACCGTCACCGCGCCTAACACCGAGGTTGTATGTCAAAGCACGCTAAGCCTGCCCGCCGCACATTCGCCAGCTACTATCACAATCATCCCCTGCTCTGGCGACGAATGGCGCTGCTTATCATTATTGGCCTGGCGCTCTATGTGCTTTTGCCCCAGCTGAGTACGTTTGCGGATAGCGCCGTGCTACTAAAAGGCATGGATGCATCCTGGCTTATGCTGGGCTTCGCGGCGATACTCGCCTCACCACTAGCAGCCGCAGGTGTGTACCGCCTGTTGGTTATCAAACCGGTGCGCTACGGGCGAATCCTGCTTGTACAGTACGCGAGTATGTTTATTAACCGCTTATTGCCAGCTGGTATTGGTGGTATGGGGCTGTTTGTTGATTTTCTATATCGGCAGAAACATCGTCCAGCGCAGGCCTCAGCCGTCGTGGCGGCTAACGGTCTTTTGGGTGGGCTCGGCCACCTGTTGGTATTTTTGATCATTTTGCTCACTACTGGCTTAGTGCTGCCGGATATCACGCCGCAAATGGGCAATACGAGCATGTATATTGTGCTCGCCACCAGTCTCGTGGCTACAGTGGTTATTATTGGTCGGCGCTGGCTGCTCGCACGCGTTAAGAACTTCCTGCGTGAATTCTTAAAGACATTGCGTTCGTATCGATCGCGACCGCGCTCACTAGTGTTCGGCGTACTCTTGGCGGCGGTAAATACGACGCTGCACTTTGTGGCGTTTTCATTCGTGCTCCATGCGCTTGGCGTGTCCTTGCCGGCTGGGGCGACTATCTTCATCTTATCAGGTGGTATCGCGCTGGCTACGCTTTCGCCTACACCAGGTGGCATTGGCGGCGCCGAAGCGGGCTTCACGGCAATCCTCGTGGTCTATGGGCTTGACCCCGCAGTCGCACTCGCCGCTGCTATCGGCTATCGCTTGATATCTTACTGGCTACCGCTAATCCCTGGTATTATCTCGTTCCTTATGCTCCACAAAAAACGTTTAATATAATTTTTTGGCGCAGACGTCCTGACTATGGTACATTTGATTTATCATAGGGTAACAGGCGTATAAGGTACATGAGGGAAAATACAGAAGTCACACATTTTCGTACACCGAGGGGCGCTGAACCATCGGCAGAGCCCTCGCAGCCGTATGAAATGGTCGTAACCGAACATCAGGCTGCTGGCAAGGCAACGCGTCTTGATATCGCCGACCCGCTCTTTGATGAGCCGTACACGATTGGCGATAGCAGTATTATAGAGCCAGCAGTCGAGGAGGTCTTACTGACGTATTGGCAGCACAATGTGCGTCAGATGAGCACTCGCCAACTGTCTAACACGGCACCATTTACCACAAAGACTGGTACTGATACGTGGTCACGGATGCAGCACGAACTCAGTACTGCAGTCATTACGGCGCGCTTTGGCGGCAGCGCGCAACAGGTGCTTGAGGCTGGTACGCATGACGCGGCACATCGCAAAAGCTCGCACCTAGTCGACGATTTACTTGGTCCGCGTGGCAAGGAAGACGCGCATGAGGGCGTTGGCGAATATCTGCGTAGCACAGGATTTGCCGCAAAGCTGAAACAGCAAGGCATATTAGACGAAGAAGAACGATTCGTGCGGCTGGGCGGCCTGCCCTTTTCCGCTATGTGCGGGTACCAAGGTAAAGCGCCTTCGTTTACTAATCAATCGGGCAGGCTTGGGCATATGGAAGCTGAGCGCTTGCAATACATCGGGCAAGAAGCAGCTATATGGATTTATCCGCTTCAGCTAGTGCGCGAAGCTATGGGTCACGCAGTGCGCGATCAACACAAAGAGCATGGCGACCATGTGGTGTTTGATGACGTCGATGCTGCGCGGCTATTTACCAAAGCCCAGATTCGCTGTCATACCGAGCACTGGAATGACCCAATTAATGACGTGATTGACGAACTGGTGATGACGCTTGATCGGCGGCTGCTTACCGACTGGAATCATATTCACACCATTGGCGAGGAGTACTTGCGCTACTACCCTGGCGATGTATTGCATGTGGCCGAAGAAGATCACTATGCGAAATACTTGGCGCTGGCTGAAAAAGATGCCTTCACTAGTGCTATCCTAAAAATCGCCCTAAAGCTGGCTGAGCAGCAGCGTAACGTACACGCAGCCTACGAAAAAGATGATGATTACCAAGGCCCACAATTACCAGCTTGGCTAAACTTGCAGGAAGCGTATGAACTCGGCATAGAGAGCCGCGAATCCCAAATGTTGCATAAAGTGAGTGGCAGCAGCCAGCTCGTTGCTGAAATGTTGCCTGGCAAGCACCGCTATATTGACCCATTTGTCCTTATTCAAAGAGGGGTGTGGAAGCGACTCAGTGATGTTACGCCTGACGTAGAGCAATATCGCGTGAGCCAGACAAAATACACCCAAAAGACGGCGTACGATGTAGTTATTGATTTTACCCATCCGGCGCTTGACCTGACGCCAGCAGAAAAGCGTGCGCTTGCACCGGGATTTAAGAAGATTCAAGAAGCTTGGCCAAAGGCGCTCAAGCGCCCGGCAATGCCTGATGAGCTCCTGGCCAAGCAAGTCGCAATCGCCAGTGCCAACACCCGCCGCCGCGGGCGTCTTATTCTCGCTCAAGAGCCCGTGCGGCTTTCTGCGTAGGCTAGTATCAAAGCTTCTCCAGGAGGTGCGATAACCTATTGCCGTAGTGCCAGCTGAAAGTGCTTGCGTTTTATGCGCCCTGCTCGGTATACTAGGCATTAGCGAGATTGAGAGCACTATCATTTCACCCAAATAGTGAGTGATGACAAAAATACATACTAGGAATTCAACCTGTTAGAATGTGGTAGTTTTCACACGTAAAATACGTTGACACCACGATATATAGGGTCTAGTATTAAACGTAAGCGCTAGATATGGTGTACACACCAATCAACGCACAGGTAAAACGCTTAGGAAACATAAGCATTTACAGATAGAAAAACATAAACCAAGACTGCTTTTGTATGGTACAGTGGAGTGGACATACGAAGAGTCTAACGAGGAGGGTACCCATGTCGGGGATTACTGTGGTTAAACGCGATGGGACGCGCGAACCATTTGACGCAAACAAGATTAACCTAGCGCTCGTGAAAGCAAGCGAGGGCTTGCCTGAGCAGATCCAGAAGGTTGTGCAGGTTGCCAGCGAGCTGCAACTGACGCTGTTTGATGGCATTACAACCGAACAGCTCGATGAAGCAGTCATTCAGACTGCCCTCCAGAACGTAAAGGATGATCCGGACTTTGATAAGATTGCGGCTCGCTTGCTCCTTAAGACTCTCTACAAGAAAATTCTCGGTGACTATGAAACAGCCGAAGAGCTCAAGAAGCTACACGAGAAGAAATTTGAAGCCTACGTTAAAGATGGCGTCAAGAGTGGACTACTCGATAAGCGCTTGGCAGACGGCCGCTTTGACCTTAAGAAGCTGGCAAAAGCGCTTAACCCGGTCAAGGATGATCTATCCAAGTACCTCGGCGTGATTACGAACAAGAACCGCTATGCCTTGCGCAAAGGTAGTGGTGAGCCAATTGAAGTGCCGCAGTACACGCACATGCGTATCGCTATGGGCATGAGTATCAACGAAAAAGATCCGACGACCGCGACACTCGATTTCTATGAGCACATGAGCAATCTAGACTACGTACCTGGTGGCAGTACACGCGTGAATGCTGGTGGTGCCTTCCCGCAACTGTCGAACTGTTTCCTGATTAATGTTGATGACGACATGGAGTCAATCGCGCAGAGTGTGCGCAATACTATGTGGATTGCCAAAGGTACGGGCGGCATCGGCATCGGTTTTACGAAACTTCGCGCATCTGGCAGCCCTGTTAAAACAACCAACACTGAGAGTACTGGTCCGATTCCGTTCATGAAGATGATTGACACTGCCCTATTCGCGGTCAGCCGCAAGGGCAAGAAAGCCGGTGCGGCAGCTATCTATATGGAGAACTGGCACTTGAATTTCCCGCAGTTCTTGGATTTGCGACAGAACTCCGGCGACCCATACTTGCGTACGCGTTTTGCAAACACGGCTGTGTTCATTAGTGATGAATTTATGCGCCGCGCCGAGAAGAACCAACAATGGTATTTATTCGATCCGGCTGATGTAATGGATCTGACAGAACTCTACGGCGATGATTTTGCCAAGCGCTATAACGAGTACATCGAAAAGGCAGAAAATGGCGAGATGCGTCGGTTTGAACGGGTGTCAGCTCGCGAGCAATACCGCCAGATATTGATTCAGCTTCAAGCAACGAGTCACCCGTGGCTGACCTGGAAGGACACCATTAACGTTCGCGCATTGAACAACAACACCGGTACTATTCACCTGTCAAATCTCTGTACGGAGATTACTCTGCCGCAAGATAACGAAAACATTGCCGTCTGTAACCTGGTGAGTGTCAACTTGGCTGCACATCTGAATGAAGACAAGACCTGGGACTGGGATCGCTTGGCGGCCAGCTCACGCAGTGCGATTCGACAGCTTGATAATCTGGTTGATATTACGGAGTTACCTGTGCCGGAAGCTATGAATGCGAATAAGCAAACACGCGCCCTCGGCCTCGGTATCATGGGCTTTAGTGATGTGATTGAAAGGCTTGGTTATAGCTATGAGTCTGAAGAGGCATACGATTTGATTGATCAGCTCACTGAGTTTATTAGCTATAACGCCATTGACGAATCAGCCGATTTGGCGCAGAAGCTCGGCAGTTACCCAGTATTTAAAGGTTCTGGCTGGAGCGAAGGCCTATTGCCTATCGATACAATTGATCAGCTTGAAATTGACCGTCGTGAAAAAATAATGATTAGTCGCCGCAAGCGCCTTGACTGGGAATCCCTCCGCAAGAAGGTCAAGAAAGGTATGCGTAACGCAACACTTATGGCTATCGCGCCGACTGCTAACATTGCTCATATTGCTGGCACAACGCCAGGTATTGATCCGCAGTTTAGCCAGATGTTTAGCCGCTCAACCCTGAACGGCAAGTTTTTGGAAATTAACCCGAATCTTGTGGCTGATCTGAAGCGTCTCGACCTCTGGGAAGAATTGAAAGATGAGCTACTTGTCAACCAAGGTGACGTCCAGAGCATGGTTAAGATTCCACAAGAAATCCGTGATGTGTATAAGACGAGCTTCCAGCTGAGTCCGTATGCCTTCATTGAAGTCGCGGCACGTGCGCAAAAGTGGGTTGACCAAGCAATTAGCCGCAATATGTATCTGGAGACCCGTGATATCGACGAATACGAGAAAATCTACACCGAAGCATGGAAGCGTGGCCTGAAGACGACCTATTACTTGCACGTCAAACCACGTCATCAATCAGAGCAAACGACTGTCAAAGCAAATAAAGCAGAGAAGATTCAGCAGCAGGAATCACGTAAAGTGGGCTTTGGCTTTGCACGAGCCACAGCTGCGGCTGCCCAGGAGTAACGCCATGACTACAGCTACAAACGATACAAAACTTTCTGATACTCAAATTGCGAACCATGACATGGTTGTTGAATTGTATAGGCAGTATCAATATGACCACATTGTAGCGATTCGTGCAGCCAGTAAGATACAGCGTGAACTGAGCCGCGCTGAGCATGAGGTAAAGCGTATTGAACGGCACATGCAACGGATTGAAGATTTTTGTACGAAACATAACGTTAGCTTAGAGAGCTAAAGGAGGTCTACTATGGCACAATCAGATTTGAAAATTGGCGATGACGATGGGCACCCAACTGGCATTTTAGGGTCGGGTTTGCGCGATGGCCTGCAGCTGAAGCCAATCAGGTACCAGTGGGCATACGATCTGTATACCCAAGCAGTCTCTAACACCTGGTTCCCAAACGAAGTCCAGCTCGTGCAAGATCTGCAGGATTTCGATAAGCTGACCGACGAGGAAAAGCACGCGCTCAAGACGGTCATTAGCTATTTAAACCCAAATGAGCTGCTGATTAATAAGTCACTAGCCTTTGGTATTTACCCCTATGTCAATGCGGCTGAGGCGCACATCTATCTCAGTAAGCAGATGTGGGAAGAGGCTAACCACTTCATGACGTTTGAATACATCATCGAGACCTTTCCCTTCCGCCGTGAAGAAATTTACGCTGCCGGCTTTGGCAAGAAGAGTCTAGCAGACAAAGCGGCCTTCCAGACCAAGTACGTCAGTCGTATGCTGAACGAAAAGCTTGATGTAACCACAACTGAGGGTAAGAAAGATTTTGTCCGCAACCTAGTTGCGTACAACATCGTACTCGAGGGTATTTGGTTCTACTCTGGCTTCATGGTGGGTATGAGCTTCCGCCAGCGTAACCTCTTGCGCAACATTGGTAGCTTGCTTGACTGGATTACGCGCGACGAGAATTTACACCTGACGTTCGGCATTAACCTACTCCTAACTATCCTTGATGAGAACCCGGATCTACAAACGCCAGAATTTGCGGAGGAGATTCGCGGGCTTATTCTGCAAGCAGTTGAGCTTGAGGAGGCCTACAACAAGGATATGCTGCCACAAGGTATCCTTGGCCTCAATGCGGACTACGTGAACCAGTACGTCAAATACATGACCGACCGTCGCCTGGAAGAGCTGGGCTTTGAGCCAGAGTACAACGTATCGAATCCTGCGAAGTGGATGGCGGCAGCGAATGACACTTTGGAACTAGTTAATTTCTTTGAGTCAACCAACACTTCTTACGAAGTTAATAGCGTGAAGTAAGAGGAGTATCAGGAGTGCAGGACGACATCCTACAAATCACCGAGCAAATCCATGTTGGCAGCCTGGCGACTATCAATGAAGATGGATCGCCATGGAATACGCCCCTACACTTCACGTTTAGTGATACCATGGTCTATTGGCTCTCGTCACCTAAAGCGCAACATTCGCAAAATCTGGAGCGAGATGACCGAGTAAGCATCACAATCTGGTCTGACCATACACCACCAAATGTCAAAGGTGCCTATGTGCAGTCTCGGGGCAGCAAGTTAACCGGCGCTACTGAGATAACCGGGAGACAGATATACAAAGCTCGGCACGGCAAGTACCTACCAGAGGCCTTTTTCTTAGCTGATTTATACGGAGCCCCTTTGGGCGAAATTGATGAAACAAAAACAAGAGGAGGGAGAATTTATTTCAAAGGAGACTAACAGATAACGCTAGATGTATTGTTGTAAAATGGTACGCAAACACTAGCCATAGCGCTTACGCGGGCGTATTATAGATACCAGACGCAAATCGCATCAAACAAAATTAGCAAACAGTAAAACATATACGGGAACGAGGGGAACTTTATATGGCAACATCATCAAACACTACAATCCAAGCACTTATGGACGAGGTTGGCCAGCTTGATGCCAATGACGGCAGCATAGAAACAAAACTTGCGCTTATCGCCCAAAAAGTCGCCGAAGAGCAGCAGCGAGTACAAGCTGCACTTACCGGCAAGCAATATGTACCGGTTGTAGTTGGTGACCCTGCAGACGCCTTCGCCTGCGAAGGCTGCCAGTAAGTAGCACTGGCCAGTAGCTATCCGCTATTGGAATATAGCAAAAAACTCCATTCCTCCGAGAGTGGAGTTTTTAAATAGACAAGATTCTGTAAGTAGCAATTGCAGTTCGGAGGGAAGTGTCGTACCCTTATAGGTAATGAGCGCTAGAAAGATTGTCACGCCAGAGGTGGACAACTTCACCCAAAATCAAAAGCGAGCCGTAGCAATTGCAACAGCCCTCGCGCTTTTGTTCGGCGCCTACTTTTTAAGTAGTTACTTCGTATTGATTGTCGTAGCGGCAATCCTCGCTTTTCTCTTCCTACCACTCTATAAAAAGTTGTATCCGCGGCTGGGCTCTGGCGGTTCGGCAACGGTAACATTTTTCACTGCACTGCTTTTACTGCTCGTACCACTGATCGGTATTGTTGCTTTGGCGGTTGTAGAGATTACGGGTCTGGTCGATAACGTTTCTGAGTGGGTCTCAGCAACTGACATGAGTGCGCTTGGGCAAGAAGTGATTAACATCGTGAACAACATTCTTGCGAGTATACCATTTATAGATTTCCAGTTGACGGCAACTGGCCTTCAGGATGCAATTACTAATCTAGCCTACGCCGTTGGCAACTGGTTTGTGAGCGCGGCAACGAGCTTTGTCAGTAGCCTGTTTAGCTCCATCACGACAAGCATCATCTTTATTTACGTATTTATCTCATTACTCGTGAATCACGAGAAGCTCAAGCGCTTGTTCATGCGGCTCAACCCGCTCGGGCCAGAAGTCTCAGAGATGTATTTGCACAAAGCTGGTGCGATGGTGCATGGTGCGGTAGGCGGTCAGTTTATTATTGCGATTGCTCAGGGTTTCACTGGCGCGTTATCACTGTATATCGTAGGCTTTCAGGAAGCGTTCTTCTTTTTCGCGATACTGTTTACTTTGCTTTCTCTGATTCCACTCGGTAGTGGCATTATCACCATTCCGTTTGGTATTGGCATGATGCTCTTCGGTAACTTCTGGGGTGGTTTGTTTGTGGTACTGTGGCACATTCTTGGCGTGACGAATATTGATAATATCCTGCGGCCAATCCTTGTGCCGCGCGTAGCACGGCTCGACCCCGCACTCATGATCTTGACGGTGTTCGCAGGTATCGCGATGTTCGACTTCTGGGGTATCTTTATCGGTCCGGTCATTATGATTCTTATCGTCAGCACCATACAGGTCTACCTGGCCGTCTATAAGGATGTGCCAATGAAAGTGCCCGAAGCCAAAACGAAAAAACCCCACTTCGCACGCGTCAAGAAGTTGTTTACTAGAAAGTAGCAGCTGTTACGCTACTCGCACTTACGCGGCATAGCGTGCTGCAACTTCTTCCCAATTGACGATGTGCCACCACGCGGCAATATAATCAGGACGTTTATACGTGTAGTCGAGATAGTATGCGTGTTCCCAAACATCTAAGCCGAGAATTGGCGCAGACTTGCCTTCACTCAGCGGTGAATCCTGATTTGAAGTCGTGCTAATTGTAAGATCGGGGAGCAACCAGGCCCAGCCGCTGCCGAATACCTTCGCCGCTTCATCGCTAAACTTGTCAACAAAGGTCTGAAAGCTGCCATATTTTGAGTCAATAGCATTCCCAAGCTGACCCAAAGGTTGCCCACCGCCCTTTGGCGATAGCCATTGCCAAAACTGCGTATGGTTGTAATGGCCCCCACCTTGGTTGCGTACGGCAGTTCGGATTGACTCAGGCGCTTCATTAAGGTGCGAAATAATGTATTCAATTGTTTTGCCTTGCAGCTCGGGCGCACTTTCAAGCGCGGCGTTTAGCTTATCAACATACGCTTGATGATGTTTGCTATGGTGTAGCTCCATAATATCTTTACTAATGTAGCTGCCAAAAGCGTCGTATGCGTAAGTAAGCTGCGGTACTGTGAATGCCATGCCCCCTCCTTGTCCTTATCGTTTTGGTGCGGCGATCAAGAGTAGCATGATCGCAGCTAAGACTAGTATGAATATTTCGACAATTCGCCCGGCATCAGTTCCAAACCAGCCCATCTTGCCGATAACTAGTAAAACACCCAGAAGCATCACTAGAACGCCTGCAGGCGTAGCCTTAGAGCCTCCTGTGGCCATTATGAGGCCTATGGCTACCACAAGCAGTGGCCAGAAGCGTGCAACGGCCTCATAGCTAAAGAGCGTTGAAAGCAGGCTGATACCTAAAAGCAACGCAAGCACCATTAGTAAGCCCGCTATAATCTTATACAGTGTGCCGCTTGCTTTGTCATACTCGTCCGGATTACTCATTGTTGTCTCCTTTGTTTCTACTGAGTACTATAGCACTGTCAAATTTTTGCTTCAATGAAAACGTCCCGCTGCTTAGGCGGGACGCTTCTCTATTGCTCTTTAAAACTATTTATTTATCTAGCTCATCATTGAGTCGTTTGACATCAAGTGATAGCGCGATACTGATTGGTCCATAGATAAGTGCGAACAATCCGAGGATCCACACAAATGCCACACCACTGGCTGCAGGCTGTGAAAGGACGAATACTCCTACAATGACTGCTATGACGCCCGCAATGGCACCTAACGTGCGAGAGGTAGTAGTGCTATCCTTGTCGGCGAGTGATGAGATAACCTCAAAGACTCCGTAGACAATCAGCGCAAGTGCGATCAGGATAACGAGCGTTGCAAAGGTTACCGTCGGATGACGCAAAAGATATACACCGATACCAAGCTGCAATGCACCGAGCAATAGTGCTAGCACCCATCGAGCGCCTTTTGTGCGGCCGATTGCCAGCAAGCCGTCGATGATTGATAGAATACCGGCTGCAAGCACATATGCACCAAATAGGTACACCAATGTGACTAAGCTAAGCCCTGGCCAGAAAACAAACGCGATACCAAATAGTATCGCCAATATTCCTTGCACTGTTAATATCCACCATTTACTAGTGAGATATGTTTTGTCTAAATCTCCCTTACTCATGAGATGCCTCCAACTTAGTTTATATCTGCATTATCCGCTTATGGAGTTGTATCTGTCAAGTACTCTATCCACACCTTACTGCAGAGCCGAGGTTAGGCGGGCGATATTGTCGAGAAGCTCTTTGTAGACGCCTCGCTTTTGCCACGTACGCAAGGAAACTTTCTTTGAACGAGCAAGGTCGCGTTCCTGTTGTTTCTGTAGCTGCTTAACAACTTGCTGATCGTAGCAGACCACGACGCACTCACTATTGAGCTCAAAAGATCGGATGTCCATGTTGCTTGAACCGATGACGGCAATATCATCATCAATAGTGATATGCTTGGCGTGCAACAGCGACGGTGCTTTATACAGATAGATATGTACGCCAGCTTCAAGCAGCTCGCGGTAGTATGAGCGCTGTGCATGGCCAACCATCCACTGGTCAATCGCCTCGGAGTTAATCAGGGTTACCGATACGCCGCGCTGAGCCGCCGAAATGACTGCAGTGAGAAGCGCTTCTTCCGGTACAAAGTAAGGATTTGTAATGACAATGCTCCTACGGGCTGTGTACATCAGTGCAACAAACAGTTTCAGGTTATTTTCGTACGTGTAACCCGAGCCGCTTGGTAGAACTTGCGCGAGTCCCCCGCTACTGGCCTTAGCAGTCGGCGGCGCAGGCTTAAGATGCGAGAAATCATGTAGATGGACGCCTGTTTCGCTGAACCAGTCACCGGCAAACACCGCGGCACATTGGTTGACGACTGGCCCTGACATACGCACTACGAGCTCTTCGTAGCTGATAGCATCTTTGCGTTCGTATGTCTTCTCGATTAGGTTTTGTGAGCCGATATACGCGTAAGCGTCATCAACCACCACAATTTTGCGGTGATTGCGTAGGTCTGGTCGGTTATACTGGCCAACTTTAAGTTTGAGCGGAAGGATAGTACGCCAGTTGACGCCAATTCGCGTGAGCTCATGCTTCATGCGTTTGTAATTCTTATATTTGCGTGATCCATAGGTATCAAATAAGACGTAGACAGCGACACCTCGGTGAACCGCGTCCTCTAAAGCTGCAAAGAGTGGCTCGGTGATATCGTCAAGAGCGATGATGTAGTACTCAATGTAAACATATTGCTTCGCCTGCTTGACGCGCTTTATGATGTCTGTAATTGCTTCGTTATACTCCGGCAGTATCGTTACGGTATTGCCGCTTCGTACTGGCAGTTTGCTCAGAGCTTGATTCTGATCAATGATTGGCCCATAGCGCTGCTGCAGATGCAGCGGCAGCGCCGCGATGGCGGCAGTATCCGGCTGGGCCAGACTTTTAATGATTGTGTCTATAACTTGTTGGCGGCCTCGTCGATGTCGAGATAACTTTGTGCTGCCAATAATTAAGAATAGCAGTATACCGATGCCAGGTATGATAAAGATTGCAAGCAGCCATGCCATGGCAGCTGTTGGTTTACGCCCACGCGGTACGTACAAAAGCAGCGCCAAGCGAATAGCTAAATCTATAAGGAACACTATTGCGATACCGATTGCAGTACCTGGTGAAAAATCAATCTCCATAAGTCTTACCTATATTCTAGCAACTTTTTGTAATCTGCGTACATTTGATGGCTGCCAATAGAAAACTGCAGCTTTACGTTTGGCGCAAAGCTGCAGTCGTATAAGAGGTAGCCGGTCAAAACTTACGAGCCGGCAACCGCTCCCCATAGTAAGACGCCAACAACACCTACCAATCCAAGCGCAACAATTGCCAGGAGTGAGAACTGTGGATCAAGTGTCTCAGTAAGTTTGCTCTGCGCTTTCGCTGGCGCGACTGAAGCCTTTTTCGCAACCGGCTTTTTAGCTGCCGTGTTCTTCTTAGCAGACGCCGGAGCCTTTTTCTTAGTAGTTTTCGGAGCTGACTTTGTAGCCATGCTAGTTCTCTCCCTTTTGTGTATGATTAGTTTTATCCTTTGCAATATACCGCTTATGCTGTGGTGTTGTCAATAATCCTGCACAATTTTTAAAGTGTTTCCTTGGGGTGCACTATACCCTCTATGATTTGCTATGAATCATGATCATGCTTATACTAAGCGTTACTACTGTCTTTTCTCTTTTCTGGTTCTGACTTACTACAACTACCGCAGCTTTGTTGTTTTGCGGTCAAGACAAAAACATAAAACGCGTCAACGTAACATGAGGGTACATGAACAGACAGCAACGTTTTAGAGGCACATTTTCAAAACATACACTATTTACATTCAGTGCTGTAGCGCTGCTTGTATTCACGGCTATGCCTTGGGTATATGCTGACCAATACGACCGCCAGATTAACGACCTGCGACAGCAAAATAGCCAGCACGCTGCTGCCCAAGATGCCCTTGAAGCTACTGCGCAAAGCCTAGAGCAGACAATAGCAAACCTGCGGACGGAGATTGCTGCTATAGAATCACAGATTGCTGACACGGAAAATCGGCTTCAGGAAACCAGAGCCGCCATTACCAAGGCCGAGGCAGATTTGGAGGCTCAGAAAGCCATTCTGGCGGCCAATATACGTCAAATGTATCTTGAGCATAACGTCACGACACTTGAAATGCTAGCCTCGAGTGGCACACTGAGTGATTATGTTGACCGCGAACAATACCGTACCAACGTGCAGTCGAAGATTAGCAGTACCGTGCAAACGATTAAGGAGTTACAGACGAAGCTCGAAAATGAGCGCCAAACCGTAGAGCAACTCTTAAAAGATCAGAGCGCGATGCGTACTGACGTGCAAACGAAGCGTACTAAGAACCAGCGTTTACTCAGTCTTAATCAAGCCGAACAGACTGAATTTGATAACACCATTCGTAACAATAACAAGCGCATTGCCGAGCTGCAGCGCCAGCAAGCGATTGAAAATGCTCGCTATAATGTTGGTGGCCCGATAACTAATGTTGGTTCAGACACTTACCCATGGTCAAGCGCACCTTTCCCGAATAGTATGTCAGATCCTTGGGGTATGTATAAACGGCAGTGTGTCTCCTATACTGCCTGGAAGGTTCACGAGAGTGGCCGCCATATGCCGTATTGGGGCGGTCGTGGCAATGCCAAGCAGTGGGACGATAACGCACGAGCCGCCGGCATACCAGTAGATACTAATCCGCGTGTGGGCGATGTTGCAGTTAGTAACGCCGGTACCTATGGCCACGTCATGTATGTTGAGCACGTGCACGGCGACGGTACCATCACAGTTAGCCAGTACAATTCAGGCTGGGATGGCCGCTATAGTGTGGCGCGTCGAGCAACTACCGGCTTAGTCTTTATCCATTTTTAGGCTTTAGGTGCTGGAGCATCAAGCTCAATCTCTATGCCGCCGCTAAGGCTGCTAGCGACATTGTAAATTACCGGGAAGATAAGCCCGCTGAAAAAGCCGATAACAGCTAGGTATGCTGGCCAGAAAAGTATAGTCAGGAAGCCGCCCTTAACAAGGAGTGCCCAGCCGCTTTCTTCCGGTGTCGTCCAGCCCCAGATAGCTGCTGACAGCGTTATAATTACTCCGATAGCCAGCCCGACTACAAAGCTTGCTGATGCTGAATAGATTGCTGCTTGCAGAATACCAATGCGCTTAATTCGATATGATGCCATGTTCTTCGTCTCCTTTTATGTACTTGGTATTGTACACCTATACGTAAAGAGCGTTCACTTTTGCAAGGAACGCTCTTTACATGGTTTTATCCGTGTTTATATCTATTCTATATCAGCTTCGTTGCCGTGTACGGTCAACGCATATACGATAAAGATGCCCAGTGTGATCGAAATAATTGACCAAATTGGGTACACGTTAATAAACGTAAACTGACCGATTATATATAGCAGAGTCAGAATGGTTGCTACAACACGTGCCCACTTGCGACCATCAAATACTGATGATGCTACAACCAAAAGTAGGATGCCAAGCACGAGGTGAATCCAGCCCCACGTGGTGATATCAAACACAACAAGCGTGTTTTGCGCAACTGCGTAGAATTGGTCATTTAAGAGCGCTACAAGCCCAGCGATAATCTGGAAAGAGCCGCTTAATAGCAGGAGGAACCCTGCGAAATATACCCAGCCAACCCAACCCGTAACTTCTGGCTTTGATGTGTTGTTATTTGCCATAATATAAAAATCTCCTTTTACGTATTTTATTGCTTATTCTTGCACTTCGTCACCGTGTAGCGCGAGCGCATAGATGACAAAGCCAGTGATGACCAGGCTAATGATCGACCATAGCGGATATGCTGGCAAGAATGCGATGGTTGCAATGGCCGAAAGAACTGCGAGTGCAGTTGCAATAAGCCGTGCCCATGTTTTGCCTGCAGCAACAGCTGCGCCGGTTGCGAATATACCAACGCCAAGAGCTATGTTGATCCAGCCCCAAGTCGTGTAGTTAAACGCTACTAATCCTGCCTCAGTGACAACATAAAAGTCATTACTAAAGACGGCTGTTAGCCCAGACACTATTTGTAGGCCGCCGAGTACAAGCAAAAGCGCGCTTGCAAAGTACACCCAGCCAACCCATTTTGTTGTTTGATTCTTTGCCATACTTACTATCTCCCCTGTTAGTGCTTTGATTGTCCGCCTACGGATGCGATTTGTCAAGTCATAAAGACTCTGTGTACCAGAGATATGGAAGTGCTGGTTCGAACGTAGCTTTGACTGAGGGTCATAAAATCGCTACGTTCGAACCGCACCTTTCCGGAGGAGGAGTGGGCTATGCGCGTCGCCGCAACAGGTGTGGCAACATGAGCCCAAAGAAGGCACCGATTGCCACGCCTAGAGCCGTTTCAAGCACACGTTCATCGAAGCGGTACTGCACCGCTGCTTCAGTTGGGCTCGCGTAGAGCAACACCCAAAAGACGATGAACGTGGAAAAGAACGGTGTGACGTAACTCCTACTCGCGTGCGTGGCACCGGCGAGCACAATTGCCAGCGAAGCGATGACCGCTACGAGCACTTGCGGCAGCGAAGCTGTCAGCAGTAGCGCAGCCAGCAGTGCGCCAGCTGTCACTGAACCGACACGCCACCAAGCGCGAGACTTGAGCGTCGCCTCCATTGGCCGGAATATGAACAACGCCGCACCGGTAATCCATCCGACGTGCTCGACGCCAAGCAGGAAGCCGAGACTCGCTGCTGTGGCGCCCGCTAGGCCATACCGTAGCCCGTAGCTCTTGGCAATTGACGCTGGCAAGAGCTGCTGCTCGGCCTGCTTTTCTGCGGGTCGTTCTGGGAACAACATGGAAATTATGGTTGCCCAGATTGAACCAATGGCCAGAATCGCCGCGATTCCTAGTGCATTCTCGATACCCGGGTAGCTAAACCCGACACCGATTAGCGGGACACACAACGTCATAGTCATCAGCCCTACCGGTTTGCGTGCCGCTAACTGTGCGCTGCCGTAGCCCGCTCCTAAGAGTGCAAGCACAGCGACAACCGGCCAGACTGCCAGAGCTGAGCCAATGAGCATGCTAACAGCAAACAGAATACCGACGAGAGCTATGCGCAGGCGCTGCTTGCGCATTGGGCTGAGCCCGATGACTGCCGCCGGCAGGCTACCGAGCAGCAGCGGCAAGCCTACCTCTGGGTTACCAAAGGCGATAAAACCTGCCGCGGGTAGCACGATGATGCTCGCAAAGAGCGCATCTTGCCAACTCCAGGCAATTCCTAACTTGTTCATTTCCTCCTCCAATCACGGAAAGGTACGTAAGCCCACCTTACAGTGCCTACTATACAACTATTCGGTGAATTCTCATTACTAGCGACCTGAGTCTCAAAACCTGTTTCAAGGCCGTTTCGCGCCTTTGGCGCTGCACTTTGCCTTTAGCCTTTCGCCTGGCTTTGAGACTCAGGTTCAACGCATGGCCGGCGTACTGATTATCAGTTTGACGAATCTCTAGTACGTTTTTGATTATACACGTGGTGATCGCGTCGCTTGGCAATTGAGTTTTTGATCAGTAGGTTTGCAAATGTTGCGATGATACCAATACCAACAAACACATACAGCACCGTAAAGAGCTTACCGATAGTGCTCTGAGGGCTTATGTCGCCATAGCCCACCGTAGTGAGCGTAATCGTGCAAAAGTAGAGTGCATCGACCCAGCTCAGCTTCTCAACAAAATGGTAGAACACCATACCGCCGAGCAATATGACAATTGCAATTGCGCCAATGATACGGAACTGCTGTTGAATTCTTTTAGACTCTGTTTGTGCATCCATGAAGGGGTCAGCTCTTTTTTGTGTCTTTGTTATGTACGGCTTGCAATAGGGCGTTCCAGCCGCGGCTAAATACCCAGCGGAAGCGTACAACGAGCAGGCCGGCTACCGCGATACCGATTGTGATAAACAACTGTTGCCAGAATGGCTGCAAGTAAGCGAGTGTGAGATCCCCTACAACGCTACGCAGCTGGATGTTCGCAACAAAGCTAGAAATGGCCGGCGGAACAAACGGGCCACTCGCAAGCCCAATAGCAGATACGCCAATGACCGCCCATAGTGTCACGTAGAGGCGGTGCAGGCGTCGCTGCCTGCTACTGAAGATATAGCCAGCAAATGCACCGAGGGTTATAAGCCACAGTAGGCCTGCTAGAACCGCTGAAAGTTTTACATAGGGCGCTAGGTTAGGCAGTTCGTCTGATTCAACGAGCACAATCTCAGATGGAATACTCTCGGGGTCAAAAGCGACTTCCCGACCCTGGTTCTCGACAAATGAGATGATGCCAGATAGCGGGTCGCGGATTGCAGATAGGTCAATAGCGATATCTTCACGATCCGGAGTGGTGAGATAGCTATATGTTTTTGCCGAGACACGCTCAAGCACGGCCGTGCTAATATCGCTGCCCAGTAGATTACTTACAAATGACGTGGCACGGTCACCAAGAAGCCGATCGGCAACTGGCCTGCCCTCAAACGCTCGATCTACGACTGCACTCGCAATTGAGTCGCGGCTTTCTTGCGACAGCAGTACGGTAGTCGTTTTCTCCGTAAAGCTCGCTTGGTTAAAGATCGTGTTGTTGATCCAGATGGTGCTCTGTGCCAGTGACAATGCCAATAGCCCAATAATAATGAGGCCGACCTGCAGCCAGCGCATCCACGTTGGTTCAGGATTTACCTTTGTGTGTTCTTCACGAGCCATAGTCTTCTCCTCATGTTATAGCTTCTCCCTTTGTCTACACTCCGTATTGTACACCCCTTGTCGAGACAAAGCCGCTCAAAAATAGTTAGAATGGCGCTAATAACTTCGTACTAAGGCGGCAGAAAGAGAAATCAATGCGTAAAATCCGATTGCCAAGCCGCGCAAGAGCAAATATCCAGCAATACAGTAGACAATGAGGTGCACGCTCACGAGACTGCCGAAAAATGCCGAAAGTGATACAAGGAACAAAGCAAAGCCGCTTAGAAGTTGCTTGCGGCGCAATCTTCTATCAGTTGTCCAGAGTACTCCGGCAGCAATGCGGGAGATACCGTTGAGCATAATATAACCACAGACCAGCAGTAGCGCTATCCAGAGTGAAAAATTAAAGAAATTAGTCAGTATGAAGCCGAGCACAATACCAAACATTCCAAGTGAAAAGTAGCCAAAGTATGACAAGCCTTCGTTCTTCAATGAGAATGATCCCCGTATCATCTGGAAACTTTGAGTCATGACCAGGATTGAGACTCCCGCTACAATCGTTTCTTCCTTGAAAGGGCTGAAAAGCAACAAGCCCGTAATAATATAAAACAAGCTTTTTATGGACAGTATAGGGATTGCCAATGTTAGCAATTCCCTGACTGCCCTGTCTTTTTTGGCGCGAACTTTGCGAGTCTGCACGGGAGTGATCGTCGGGTCAACTGCCTGCAGTACGGTATTTGGCTCGTAGAGCGCAAAGTTATGAGTGCCGCTAGGCACTGCAACAAGTTTTGGTTTTTTAAGAACTCCCGCGACTGACTCAAGTTGATATTCATCAACCAGCTGGTCATCGTCGCCATATATAATTGTAGTTTTGTGACTGCCTAGCTTTTTAGCCAAACGTAAGGAGTCTTGGTTCTTAATGGCGTTGCTAATTGAGCGGATAGTTGGTACGAATTTATCAATTCGTTTTTGGCCGACGGTTTTTACAATTGTTGAAACAAGGTAGCCAGTATCGGAAAAGTAATCAATGTAATTGAACTTTCTAATGAAAAAGCGCTTTCTCTTAACGCCATCGTTAACGAAAACGGGCGCAACGAGATATAAGTCCTTCACTTCTTTCGGGTATTGCGCCGTATATGCCATAGCCACAAGAGAACCGAGTGAATGCCCCATTAGAGTAAACGAGGTAATGCCGTACGCGGCGAGCGTTCTATGCAGCCACTGCACATGATCATCCAGGCTATAGGCAACGTTATGAGGCTTAGGCGAATTACCAAACCCCAATAAATCAATAGTTATGACTCGGTGCTTGGCCGATAGGGCTTTTGCGACGACCTTCCAGTATCGCGATGAGCTTTCAATACCATGTAAAAGCACGAATACGTCCCCGGTGCCGGCGTCTGAGGCAATATGCAGCTGTTCTTCTCTGTGACGCGTGAGAACCTCGACCATTTGCTGAGGCAAATACTGCACGAGCATATGGTCATTCTTAACAATCCCTAGCGTTTCGATCTCCATCAGCGGCAGTACTTTCTTGAGGGCTATCAACTGGCCATGGACAACGAAAACATCGCGCCTCCCGGAATAATACGTTGTCGGCGCCTCAACCTTTTGCAGGGCTTCAATAAACTTGAATTCATTAATGAGGTTTTTAAGATTAAGCCGCGTAACCTCGGGGTCGAGATTGTTATCGTAGGCATCGACAAGTGTGTGCAAAATCTTCATAAGATTGTCTTTCTCAACAATCTTGTAAAGTAACTTATCTTTTTTGAGCGCTTTGTCGACCCAACGGAAAAATGCCAGTGAAAGCTTTGTATAGAGCAAGGAGTTTGCGTAACCTGCCTCGAGCATTTCGTCTGGTTTTAGATAAAATGGCGTTGAAATCATGTAAAGCTGTCCGACATCATGGTAATCGGCCGCATACTGCAGCGCCACGGTGCCGCCCATAGAATAGCCGACAATCGTCAGGTTTTCGGTAGCATCAAGCCTTTGCAGGGTTTGTCTGAGCGCCTGAGAATGCTCTGTTGGCGTATACTGGGCACCCTCAGGCCTGGGCGACTTACCATGGCCAAGCAAATCCACTACAATCACGCGGAAATAATCCGACAAAAGGTCGGCGATCACGCGCCACTGCGTACCGTCGCCAAACATACCATGTAGCAGCACAATCGGCCGGCCGCTGCCTATGTCTTGCCGTATGTACAGCTCTTCTTTGTTCTTTGTCGTCCTAGCCATATGCCACTATTCTACTGCACAAACGAAGCAAGAGAGACATAAAATGCGCCTCTCTTGCTTTTACACGGTGCTGGTAGAACGTCTAACTCTAGTTAGTTGGAGTTCCTGAGCCTTGTGCCTCTTGGAGCTGCTTCTCAAGATCTGCGATCTTTGCGTTCTGCTCTTCAATCGTTGTTTTGAGTGTTGCGTTTTCGGCCTGCAGCGATTCAAGTGTCTGCTGGCCCTCGGTTACTGCTTCTTGGCCGTCTTCTAATGTGTCACCTGCTCGAATTTTTGCATCTTCGACTTCGTCTTCTAGTGCTTCAATCTGTGTGCCGTATTGGTCTTTCATCTCCGATTCTTTGAGATCTTGACCTATAACAAACCCAGCTGCGCCACCAATTACAAGCGCAAGTACGATGAATAGTATCCATTTCGTATTTTTTTGCTTCTTCTCTGGTTTTGGTGTTGTCGTTTCACGCAGGTTCTGTGGTTCGGTTGTCGTCCCCAATCCTGTGTTTGTTGGTGTTGAATCGTCCATGGTCTCTCCCCCTTAAGTGCTTATACATTAGCACAATTGTGTATGCAGTGCACGTATTTTTAGCGTCTTATTCCAGCTACCCAACGTAGTGATTAGGCTATGATAAAGAGCCGCTTTCGCGACTCTCTTGTCTTGGCTAGGGCGGGGGGTATCGCTTCGGCTGCGCCTACGCCCCCATTCACTCGCAAAAGGAAAGAACTTTTCTTTTGGCTTCACTCACTATGCCGAACCGCCGTTCGCTTTGCTCACTCTGCGGGAGTTCAAGCCCCACTCTGGTAAAAAAAAGACAGAACCGAAGTGCTCTGTCTTTTTTCTTGGCTAGGGCGGAGGGATTCGAACCCCCGAATGCCAGGACCAAAACCTGGTGCCTTACCACTTGGCCACGCCCTAATACCTACGTTATTTTACAGATTTAGAGCGATTTTTTCAATCTGTCAGTTCAACCGTTCGGTTTGGCCGAGAGAGCGGAGGGTTTGCGTCCAGTTGGTGCGGCGTTCGGTGTCAGCTTGTAATTCTTCACCTGCTTTGCGGGCGAGCCAGCGTTGCGGCGGGCGCTCATCGCCGGCAACCATGTCGTACATGTAGGTAAAGCTTGGCTTTTTAAGATTATCCGGCAGGTTTTCAAGGCAAGAATCATGCAGCTTTGCAGCTTCACATTCTTTGGCATAGGCAACCCAGGCGGCTAGATTATCGTCATACTCGGCGTTCATTTTAATGTCATAGCTTGCGCTGCGCATTTCCTCGTATGTTAACTGGTCATAAATAAAGTTACCCGTAGAATACACAATCAGTTTGTCTTTATATACATCGGTGTCCTGTACCCAGTGCGGATGGTTCATAATGACGAACTCTGCGCCCGCATCAATCAAATCACGCGCCAAGCTGCGTTGCTGCTCTGTGGCGCTTGGTGTGTATTCAACGCCGGCATGTCCAAATGCAAAGACAGGCATCTTCTTGGCATAGTCCTTAATGGTTTGTAATTCTTGCGCATTTGGCGAGCGTGACACCGCGTGATACGCGCAGAATGCAACTGGCAGGCTGGCTTGCTCTTCCCCGCCCTCTTTCTTCTGCAGGCGAATCGGCAGGGCGATGACTTCGCAGTGATTTTCCTTATCAGTGATATCTTGGCTACCATGCACCTGGAAGCCAGCGTCAGTGAGGTTTTTCTGTGTTTCTAAGAAGCCGTCGTAGCCCAGATCGTGCGTGTGGTTGTTCGCAAGATTCAAGATATCAAAATACTTCTTAGCCTCCGCATTGAAGGCCGGCGGGCAGTTGAATATGAGTGCGTTAACCTGGGTTTCATACGGTACGTGTGTGTTAGTGGACGGGCACTCTAGGTCGGCAACCCAAGCGTCGTACTTTTCACGCTCAAATGTGTGGAGCAAACTAAAAGGCCGGCTGTAATCGCCGCGTGCGTCACGCTCAATTGCTCTGTCCCAGGCGATGGTGCCATGAAAGAGGTAACGGCCCTCTATAGATGCGTACGCGTGTTCTGTGTTTGATGTGCTGCCCGCCTGATCTTCGTCTGTGTTTTTGGCTGTATCTGCGCGCAAAAACCACCAGCCCGCAGCAGCTAAAACAACAACAGCAACTGCAATCAGCACAACGTATACCCATCGGCGGCGCTTCGTAGCGTTCCGATGCTGAGAATATTTCCCTCTCGCCATGGTAGCCAGTATACTATAGATATATGGGTAAGCGGTATAGTGTTCGCGCACAGCGAAGCAAGAAACGTGCATGGCTAATTGTTTTGATTATTGTTGGGCTTGTCGCAGCTGGAGCGGCAGCTTTCTGGCTACTATCTGGGCGCGGCGAGCAAGCAACTCAATCTACAAACGATACTTCTGAAACGAGCAATACAGTAGAAGAAGCACCAGCTCAGGACGTTCCCATTGTGCCCCTCGTAGACCTCCAGCCGACACTGGATGCTTGGTTAGCTCGGACGGGCGTTGACTACGGTGTTGAGGTCTACGATATCGCAAATCAAAAAGTTATCGCAGCGCATCAGCCAGATAAGCAATACTTTACGGCGAGTATATATAAATTCTATGTAGCGTACTTAACCTACCAGCGCCTACAATCAGGTGAGTTTACTGATAAGCCCAATCTCGTTGGCAGCCAGTCTGTACTTGATTGCTTGCATAACACTATTCATACGTCAGACAGCCCGTGCGGCGAGGCGCTCATGGCCGATCTGACGCAAACAGTCATGCAGCGTGAATTGACTGCATTCGGCACAACCAACACCGAGTTCCCACGTTTCGTCACGACAGCACACGACGCCAATGTTATGCTCACGCGTTTAGCACTGCAAAAAGATTTGAAACCCGAGTGGGAAGCGAAACTTTTGCATTCAATGGAGACCCAGATTTATAGCCGCGGCCTAATGCGCGGTTTTGCGGACGCCAAAGTCGCCAGCAAGGTTGGCTTCAACGAAACTATTAACTTCCATGAAGTCGGTTTAGTTACCTACCCCGACGGTCGTCAGTATGCCGTCAGCATCTTCACCCAAGGCCAAGGCTCGTCCCGCCCACTCGGCGACCTCGCCGCCCTCTTCAACGAAAAACTAAAAGCTACTGATTAAGTGCTTCGTATACGAGTCTTGATAGCTCTGCGAGTGGTGCAGGGCTGGCTGCCGTAGAGTAGATGCTGATACTGTAGGTGCTGACGGGGCCATAAACGATGCCAATATCGCTCTGTACGCCTTCAAGCCAGCCTGGCTTGGTGGCTACCACAACACCGTCAGGCACACCCGAAGCGATGCGTTCACGCCAGACCTGGCGTTCCATCAGGTCAAGCAACAAGGTTTTGTGCGTCTCATTCAGTAAACTACCGTTAAATATACCCTTAAGTAGCTTGCCGCTATCTGCAGCGGTCGTGTATTTATCGCCTACTGGCTCATCATGAGCTTCAACATAGTTATATAAATCGGTGTCGGTAATGCCAATGTCGGCCAGCATTGCATTAATATGCCGCCAGCCAAGCAAAAAGCCAAGCGCCCTGCCCGAGTCATTGCCAGAGTTAACAATCATATCCTCCAGGTTAGCAGCTATCGTCTTGCCGTTACGTGCAGTCGTCTCAAGTGTGTATTTTCCCTGCTCTATCTCGCGAAGCACTGCATAGGCCACAAACACTTTGTACGTCGATGCAGGTACCATTTGCTCACTTGCCCTGTAGCTTGCAGTGCGCAGATTGTTGGCGTCAACAGCATTATCAAGCTCCTCAACATGCACTGCATAGACACCAGGTTGTGTCGCTGCCCAAGCTGCAATCTTGCTTTCAAGCTCATTGTCTTGAACGGTTGCGGGTACTTCAGGTGCTTCTTGCTGGTTAGGTTGGTTTTGAGGCGCTAGATTCTGCTCTGAGTTTGGCCAAAACGCGCGGTATGCAAAGTAGCCGCCGACTATCAGCGCTAGAATAATAACAAACAGTAAAATGACTGTACGTTTGCGTGAGCGCTTATGCCGTGAGTTTTTATATTTATTGACCACAATTATCCCTCATATGTTGGCGCCGCAGGTAGGCCAAAGAACTCTTCTAATGTCGTTATATTCTGCCGGCGCATCTCTGCCGTTAGCTCCTGACCAACATAGCGGAAATGCCATGGCTCGTAGGTGTAGCCGGTAACGGCAGCCTTATCAGCCGGATACCTGAGCAGGAAGCCGTATGTATGGGCGTTCTCGGCCAGCCATTTGCCCTCTGCCATATCGCCGAAGCACGCTTCAAGGTAGCACTGACCGCTCTGTGGACGGATATCAACTGCCCAGCCGGTTTGGTGTTCGCTATAACCTGGACGAGCACTCTGTGTATCGGCAGCCGCTTGACCTTCGCTGGCAACGTAGCCGGTGTACAGCGTTCTTTGATAATTATAGCCACGAAACGCGGTTGTGATTTGCAAATGCAACCCTTCGGCTGCTGCAGCTGTAAACATGCGTTCTAGTGATGCGGCCGCAGCTTGACGCAGCTTCATTTGCTCAACGCCTGGGATGCGCTGTGAAACATTAGGCAACACAAGATCATTCGGTGCATATTGCTGCGGATTAAGTGGATTTAGCTTGTTAACCACAACCCACAGGCTTGCAGGGTCGGTCAGCGAGTGCTGTGTTTTGTCAAAAGCGTTCGACGTCTCTTCCTCGGCTGGCGGCAAGTCGGTATTGCTATTCGCGTTTGTGGTCGATTGCTGTGTCGGCGCGGCTGCGCGGTGCGCAAAAAAGTATGCCGCAAGCCCGCCGATTATGAGAGCAGCGACGATATTGAGGCTTATGACGAGTGCTTTCTTTTTCATCCATCCACTAGTATACCAGCCTAGCGACGGTGAACAGTAGTACATGGTAGTATTAAAGGTGCATGAAGAAACAACGTAAGAGCACGAAAAAACGATGGATAGTTATTGCCCTTGGCGTTTTGCTCCTCATCGGCATCGCAGGTGGCGTGTATTGGTATAACAATAGCCGCGTAGCTGCGCCGCCACCAGCCGCAATTGAAACCCCCGAGCAGCCAAATGAACAGCCAAAGACAACACTCCGACTAATTGCTACCGGTGATATGCTGCCGCATGATGCGGTGAATCAAGCAGCCCGCCAAGCGGATGGCAGCTATGACTACACGCCAATGTTCGAGCCCGTAAAACCGTATCTGACTGGTAACGATATGTCGTTCTGCAACCAGGAGGCGCCAAGCGCGCCAAGCATGCGCGTCACAGGCTACCCTGCATTTAATGCACCACGGGCCTTTGCTGAAGGATTGAGTGCTGTTGGCTGTAGTATCATCAATCTGGCGAATAACCACACCAATGATAAGGGGCAAACGGGCATTAACGAAACACTTACCGTCTGGGATAGCCTTGATACGCTGGCTGTTGCCGGCGCAGCTCACTCGCAAGCCGAACAAAACGAGATTGCTTACTTTGAAAAAAAAGGCATACGCTTTGCCTTCTTGTCGTACACCCTCTGTTCCAATATTGCGCCAAGTACATCGTATGGCGTAAACATGCTCACCAGAGGCTTGGCTGGGCCACAGATTACAGAGGCAAACACCAACGCTGATATCGTGATTGTCGGTGCGCACTGGTGCCGCGAAAATACGCACACCGAGACGGCCGCGCAGCGCGAGTGGGCGCAGTATTTTGCCGGCCAAGGTGTTGATATCGTCATCGGCACTGGGCCACACTGGCTACAGCCAGTTGAGAAGTTTAACAAAGCTGGTGGCGGCGAAACAATTGTCTGGCACAGCCTTGGCAATTTCCTCAACTCGCAGGTTGAACTTGAGGGCTTAATCAGCGGTATCGCCGTCATGGACATAGATATAGCCACAAAAACCGTGACCAAGCTATCATTCCTGCCGACGTATATGCACTACGAATGGACAGCCGCCCAAGCTGCTGCCAGCGATTATCTCGCCCGCACAAACCTGCGCATCTATCCTCTTGACCAAGCCGCTGAACCCCTCAGCCGCTCCCTGCACAACACAACCATCGAAGCCCAACGCCAAAAAATCACCGACATCATGACCAAATACACTGACGTTACCGTCTTAACAAGCAACAATTTCTCGGAGTAATCCGCTTTTCGTCCTTTTGGACTCTTCAGTATGAAGACACATTCATAGAAGCGGATATGACAAGAGGTGTGTCTACTCAACCCTATCTTTTCATTATACCATACTCTTGTACTATTTGTCAATTCTTAATCTGTTAGGGTATACTACGTACAATAGATGAAAAAAGCAGTAGACAGCCCACTGGCGGAGTTTATTACGCCCCTAACTATGCATGGCATGGATGGGCGTATGCTGCACTTGCCCGCACCAAAGAACAAAACGCGTGAAATACTGATGATTTACGGCCAACATGCCAGCATTGAACGCATGGCCGGTTTAGCACTTGACCTTAATCAATACGGCTCGGTAACTATCCCTGACTTGCCCGGCCTCGGCGGTATGGACAGCTTCTACAGCATTGGGCAAAAGCCCACGCTCGATAATATGGCAGATTACCTCGCTGCCTTCGTCAAGATGCGCTACAAACGCAAGCGCATCACGATTATCGGTATGTCCTGGGGTTTTGTGGTTGTCACACGTATGTTGCAGCGTAACCCCGAGATCACACGGAAGGTTGACCTTTTGATCAGCTTGGTTGGCCTGGCGCATTATGAGGATTTTCGCTTTAGCCCACGTGAATTTAACTCCTTGCGCGCAGCAGCCGGCCTGCTGTCGACTGCCGCACCAGCTTGGATTGCCCAAAAGATTTTCCTTCGAGGATACTTTCTAACTCCTATGTATCGTATGGTTGAGCATAAGCATGCCAAGTTAAAAGATGGCTCACCTGAAGAGCGCGCAAAGCGCATCGCCTACGAAGTTGAACTGTGGCGCATGAATGATTTCCGGACTCAGATGGACAACACCCGCACTATGCTAAAACTTAACCTGTGCGATGAACGTATTGCACTGCCGCTTTGGCATATTGCGGTATCGCACGACCGTTATTTTGATAACCACGTTGTAGAGCAGCATCTGGGGGTAATCTATGAGGATGTACAAGTACTGCAGTCGAAGGCTCTCGGCCATGCACCGACTATTGTAGCTACAGCCGAGGAAGCCCGTCCATTTATCCCGACCAAGCTACGCCGCATACTCGCGAAACGACCATAAAATGCTATACTAGCCGTAAGATGAAGATAGGCTTGGTGTGTCCGTACAACATGGTCAGAGGTGGTGGCGTCCAAGAGCATGTCCGGGCTCTCCGTAACGGTCTGGAGGCTCGGGGGCATGAAGCAGTCATTATCACCCCGAAGCCGCGAGGCGAATTCGACCCTGAAGAGCACGTCGTTTACTTAAGCGCCGGTGCTGATTTGAAGACACCACTTGGCACAACGGCGCAGCTCTCGAGCACTGCTAAGCCCGCGGATATCACCGCACTATTTGAAGAGGAGCAGTTTGACGTGCTGCATTTTCACGAGCCGTGGGTGCCAATGCTTGGCCGCCAGCTCGCTACGCAGTCAAAAGCTGTTAATGTCGCAACCTTTCACGCCAAACTGCCCGACACTGTAATGGCACAGACAATTTCCAAGGTTGTTACTCCGTATACGAAATCTATTTTGAAACACTTTCATGTACTGACCGCGGTCAGCACGGCCGCACGTGAATATATTGGTAGCCTGACAGACCGTGAAATCAACATTGTGCCGAACGGCATTGACCTCACTGCCTACAAACCGCCGAAGCAAGAGCCGAAAAATAAACTGAAAACGATTCTCTACATCGGTCGCTTAGAGCCGCGCAAGGGCGCAAAGCATCTTCTCCTAGCCTTTGCTCAGCTGCAACAGCGCAAGCCCGACACACGCCTGCTCATAGCCGGCAACGGTGAGATGCGGGAACAGCTAGAGCGGCTCGCCGAGAAGCTGCAGCTCCGTAACGTAGAGTTCCTGGGCTACATTTCTGACGAGCAAAAACACGAACTGTTGCAATCGTCTGACCTTTTCTGTGCGCCGGCGCTGTATGGTGAAAGCTTTGGCATCGTGCTCGTTGAAGCTATGGCCAGCGGACTCGTGACCGTCGCAGGCAACAACCCGGGCTACGCGACTGTGCTCAAAGGCCCTGGCTCACTCTCACTTGTTGACCCTAAAGACCCCACGGCTTTTGCGGACAGGCTAGAAGTATTCCTTTACGAACCAGAGCTGCGCCGTGTTTGGCAAAACTGGGCAGAGCAAGAAGTTGCGCAATATGATTATCCGGTAATCGTGCAGCGGTATGAGGCGTTGTATAAGGCAGCGATCCAGCAACATGGAAAATGAAAAACTGACTATTGGACTAGTTTGCGATGATGGCCTTGATAAGCCGGACGGCGTTCAGCAGTATGTCCTCACCTTAGGGGCTTGGCTTGAAACACAAGGCCACACCGTGCACTACATTACATCAGGTACCAACACGACGACACTCAGGAAGCTCCACAGTATCGGCCGGAATATCGGGGTACGTTTTAACGGCAACCGTTTACGCATCCCGTTGCCAGTTAAGCGGCAGCAGCTCGACTCTTTGTTTGAGGATGTAAATTTTGACGTGCTCCATGTCCAAATGCCGTATAGCCCACTTTTAGCGGGCAAAATCATCCAGCGTGCGAGTGAACAAACGGCAGTTATTGGTACCTTCCACATCTTTCCGCACTCACGATCCGTTAGTACTGGAGCCAGAGTCTTGAAAAGATTAGTCCACGCTTCCCTGCCGCGATTTGATAAAATTATCAGCGTTTCACCGCCAGCACAAGATTTCGCCGGTCGAGCATTCGGTATTGATTCGCAGCTCGTGCCCAATATGGTTGATGTGCGGCGCTTTAAGTCTGCCAAAATGCCGATGCATCCAATCGACACGGTCACCATTGTGTTTCTTGGCCGGCTTGTTGCACGCAAAGGTAGCCTGCAACTCATAAAGGCCGTCCAATACATGCGCGACCATCAGCTAGCACATGTGCCGTTCCGGGTATTGATTGGCGGCAAAGGGCCACTTAAGAGTGAGCTTGAGCAGTTCATTGCAAATCACAATTTGACAGATACGGTAACTTTAACTGGTTTTATTAGTGAGGAAGACAAACCGAGCTTTCTTGCCAGCGCAGATATCGCCTGCTTTCCAAGTACTGGCGGTGAGAGCTTCGGTATTAGCCTCATTGAAGCGATGGCCGCCACGCCAGGCGTTGTTATAGCCGGTGATAACGAAGGCTATCGCAGCGTCATGGATGTTGCTACCGATCAACTTGTCGATCCTAACGATACACCGAGCTTCGCACGCCTCTTGGCAGATTACATTGATGACCCGACAAAGCGCGCTGAAGCACAGTCATGGCAGAATCAGCACGTGCGACAATTTGACACACCCGTTGTCGGACAGCGTATACTAACAGTATATAAACAGGTGCTGCAAAAGCGCAGGCGGTCAAAGGATTCATAGATTATGGGATGGTTCAGCAGAGATTCCGGCACGAAAAAGATGGAGATTACGGTATCAATCGCCACGTTAGTGCGCGTCATGATAAGTATTGTTTTGATGCTGGTGGCTCTTGCCGCGCTCAACCGGCTCACGAGTGGCCTGATTATCTTGGGCGTAGCGTTCTTCCTAGCACTTGCGCTTAACGCGCCGGTACATTGGATTGCTACACACTTTCCTGGTAAGCGTCGCGGCAGCCGGGGCGTTGCAACATCGGTTGCGTTCCTGATTGTCATTGCTATTATCGGCACATTTTTGTGGCTACTTGTACCGCCAGCTGTTAAACAAACAACTGATTTTGTGCAGTCCTTGCCGCAAATGGTTGAAAGCTTTGGTGATGAAAATACTGCGGTTGGTAATTTCATTCAGCGCTACAACCTACAGGGTACTATCGATGAGACAACCGACGCTATTGCTGATGCCGCCAAGGACTCAGGCGTGAGTGTTATTACATCTATTGGTGGTGGTATTGCGACCACACTCATCACCTTAGTCTTGGTCTTTATGATGCTTGTTGAAGGCCCGCGCTGGGTTGATCTTGGCAAAAGGCTCGTGCCCAAAAGCCGCCAGAACCATGCCGCAGAGCTCGCCGGTAATATGTACCGCGTTATTAAAGGGTATGTGAACGGCCAGGTTATCCTTGCCGCCGTAGCAGCGATTGCCATACTGATCGCAATGCTGATTATTGGCATACCATATGCCGGGGCACTGGCGGTTATCGTGTTTATTGCGGCGTTGATCCCGATGATTGGGCATTACATTGGCGCGACCATTGTGACACTTGTGGCGCTCACGGACTCTGTCTGGAGTGCAATCATTATCTTGGCCTTCTACATTTTGTACCAGCAGATTGAAAACTATGTTGTGCAGCCACGCGTCCAGGCTAACGCCACCGACATGTCGCCGCTGCTCGTGTTCGTGGCAGTGATTTTAGGCGCAAACTTTGGCGGGCTACTTGGAGCGCTGTTGGCAATCCCCGTCATGGGCTGTATTCGTATCTTAGTACTTGATTATCTGCACAGTCGCGGCATCATTAGCGCCAAAGAAGAAGCCAAAGCCATTGGTGAATCTAGCAAGCCTACAGCCGATACCAAATAGTACCGTGCTCAGTATCGCGCAGGCCGATGCCTTGAGCCGCCAACTGATCGCGTAACTCATCTGATCTTGCCCAATCTTTTGCCTTACGTACCTTTTCTCGCTCGGTGATGGCTTGTTTCTGCTCGTCAGTAATATCTTGGCTTTGGGTCAGCTGCGTACCCAGAAGCGTATCAATCTTTTCAAGGTATGCTTTAAACATCGTCTCATGCTCTTGAGACACTAGTTCTGCGTCCAAACCACTGAATCTCGAATCAATCCTTGCCAGCACTTGAGGCGTGGCAAGATCATCGTAAAGAGGGTTGAAATCAGTTTCAAGTTCATGAAGTGCATTGCCTTTCCCGGTAATCAGCTGGAAACGCAAATCAGCAATTGCCTGCCAGTTCTTAAGCCGGTTAACGGCCGCGTCCAGGCTGTCCCATGTAAAGTTAATCGGTGACCGATAGTGTGATTGCAGCATGAATAAACGAATAGCCTGCGGATTATACCCTTTTTCGAGCACTTCGCGAATAGTGTAAAAGTTGCCGACGCTCTTACTCATTTTGTCGCCATCTATGGTCAAGAAGCCCGTATGCACCCACGTGCGCACGAATGGCTGTAGCCCACTGGCTGATTCCATTTGGGTAATTTCTGCTTCATGGTGCGGAAAAATGAGGTCAACTGCACCACCATGAACATCATACTGTGGGCCAAAGTAATGCTCGGTAATAGCAGTATCTTCTATGTGCCAGCCAGGACGACCAGCGCCATCAATGGTATCATTGCCGATGATAAACTGCGCATCCCAGACGGGTTCGTTCGGTTTGCTAAACTTCCAAAGCGCAAAATCATTCCAGCCCCGCTTTTTATCAGACTCGTCTATTCTACTTTGTGCGTCATCTTTTTTGACTTCCGTGCGGCCAGAGAGCTTGCCATACTCAGCAAACTTTGCGATTTCAAAATAGATACCATCGCCATCAATGGTATACGCAAAACCTCTATCAATAAGCGTTTGTACCTGCCGGATGATATCGTCAATATGATCAGTTGCGCGGGCATATGTCGTGACCGACGTGTTGCCAAGGCTGCTCATATCTTGCTCGTACTCGCGCTGGAAATCTGCCCGTAGATCCTGCCAGTCGATGCCACGTTCACGGGCGCGATCAATAATTTTGTCATCTATGTCAGTAATATTCTGCAGATAGAACACATCGTAACCACTTGCACGAAGCGCGCGAGCGAGTAAATCAAGCTGTATATAGGTTTTTGCATGCCCCAAGTGCGAGAAGTCATAGACCGTCGGGCCGCACACGAACATTTGCACCTTGCCCTCATTACGTGGGGTGAATGGCTCAACTTGTTTTGTCAGTGTATTGTATAGTTTCATGTTTTAGTTCTCGTCTAGCTTATCAAACAGTTCTTGAGCATGACTCAAACATTCTGATTTGATTTCTGACAATGGGCGGCCATCCTCTATTTTGAAGCCGCTGGCATACTTGTGACCACCACCGCCCATGTGTTCTGCGAGTTGCCCCGCAATTGGCGCAGAGGTGTTTGCGCGCATTGCAGCCGTCACGCGGCCACTATCGTAGCTCTTAAGCACGATAGAAAGCCCTACGCCCTCTATCTGTAGCATATCCGGCTGAACCAGCGCTGAAGGGTTGTAGAGTGGGCTGTAGTCGTTAATTTCGCGCTGCGGCACCACAACCACGGCTACCTTGCCGTCAAGATATAGTTCCGTTCGTGTAATCAGTTCACCCTTATACCGATAAATTTTCTCCTGCATCTTGCCAGCTTCACGTCGCTTTTCTTCAAGCAGCGGACGGTTAACGCCCAAATCTGTCAGCTCTGCCATCACACGGTATGTATCAGCCGTTGCCAGCTCGTTCGTGAGCCCCTGTGTGTCACCCAAGATTGCTGTCATTATGTAGTCGCCAGCCGTTTGGCTTACTGACCAGTCAAGTTGTTTTGCCAAGGTGTGAATAAGCTCACCAGTGGACGAGCGCGTTGGGTCGTTTAATGTGACCTCCGCAAATGTCAGCGGGTTGTCGGTAATAGCGTGATGATCCAATACAATCACAGGCTTGCTGGCAATAATGCCGCGAGCATTTGCATCTTGTAAGATTTCGAACAATGTCGTGGTTGAGGCATCAACTACAATTACAGCGTCATAGCTGCTCGGCAGCGAGTTCGTCACTCTGTCCCAGCCCTCCAGGTAGCGTAGGTAGCTCGGCACATCCACGCCGCAATACAGCCAGACATCTTTACCCAGGTCGCCTAAAACCGACTCGAGTGCAAGTGCGCTACCCAGCGAATCTGCATCAGGATTGTCCGCCTGCATAACTACAATGCGCTGCGCGGCGGCAACCAGATCTTTTATATTTTCAGCCTCTGTGTACATCTACTAGTAGTATACCAGGAGTGCGTTTAGAGTGTAGTTCTGTTTGCCAGGGCACGGCCAAGCGTAATCTGATCAGCGTATTCTAGATCTACGCCAACAGACAGACCGCGTGCCAGGCGTGTAATCTGCACAGTGCGTTCACCTATCTGCTTTTGGATGTAGAGCGCGGTTGATTCACCCTCAACGTTCGCACTGGTTGCAAGAATGATTTCTTTGACGTTATCATCATCAATCCGCTGCAGGAGCTCCGCAATATGCAGTTGCTCTGGGCCAACGCCATCAATCGGTGAGACCAGCCCGCCAAGCACGTGGTATGTGCCCGTAAACTGCCCTGTTTTTTCAATAGCCACAATATCAAACGGCTCTGCAACTACGGCAACGACCTGTTTGTCGCGGCGCGGATCTGTATAGAGCTCTGAATACTCTTTGTCGCTACTAATAAGCGCAAAAGTCTTTTTACATAACCCAATACCCGCGTGAAGTTGATCGAGGTCATGGGCGAGCTTTTTGGCGGTAGAACTGTCTTGTTTGGCCAAATAATAGGCATAACGCTCTGCCGTACGCGGCCCAACACCCGGCAAGCTACCGAGTGCATCAATCAAATTTTCTAGGGCTTTGGGGAGTACACTCATAAAAAGTAATTATTGCTAACAGCCATCTTCTATATTCCAAGTGGCTAATTTAGAGACCGAGCTGGCCGAGCGCACCCATCATAGGCTGCATCTTGGCAGCAGCGATTTTTTGGCTCTCTGCAATGCCATCGCGGACAGCATCTTCAATCCACCGCTCAAGCTGCTGGATATCCTCAAGATCGACATATTCAGGATCGATATGAATCTTCTTAATCTTCTGCTCGCCGGTAATTTCAACACGCACTGCACCGTCACCCTGTTCAACAGTGATAATTTGCTTTTGTAATTCTTTCTGAATCTTCTTTACCTGAAGCAGCATTTTTGCTTGGTCAAAACGTTGGCCCATAAGTACTCCCTTTACTAACTATTTCAATCATCTATTGTAACAGATTTCTCCGTGTACACCGCCTTCGTCTCGGCGTTGTGCGGCCAAGCAACAAAGTAAACTCTGATATTAAACACCACGCTTGCCGCCACTGCCGCCGTGACTAGCACGATACCAAGTGACCGCGCCAGTGGGTTGCGCGGAAAAACACCGAGCCACATACCGAGCAGTGCGGCAATGCCGCCTGCAATCACGACATACACCGCTGGGAGCAGCAGAGCCATAGAGATGCCGCCAAGAGCAACCAGAACGCTACCAACACCCAGAAGCCCGAGCAATAACTTTGAACGATCCAGCTGCCAATTCTTAATACAGTGATAAATGCCCAGAAAGAACATGGCTGCGGCGAAGACATCAAGGAGTGGTAAGTTCCCTAGCCACAGCTCAGGGCTAAAGTCCGACCAAATAATCAGATTTATCGGCAATAAAGCAAGGTTCTTCAACACTTCCAGAGCGTCGGGCATGACGGTTGGTAGTGCTAATAGCTCTAAACCAAGCGCAGGCGTTCTTATAATGCCATATATCAGCGGTGCAACCGTCAGTAAAAGAAGGAGCGCCGTAAGCAACACTTTTTGGTTTACCGGCAAGCGGCGACGTATAAAATCCAGGTCCTTGCCCCGACGTATAAGCAGGCCGAGCAGTACGAGCCATATAACGCCAGGCACGTAGATACTGAAGCTCAACGCGACGACAGCTATAATGTAGCGCCAGCCGCTTCGTTTAGCGGAGGCAGCCACCCAGTAGCCGCAGGTCGCAAACAAGAGTATGATGAACGGCAACATAATATCGCCGCTGCCAAACCGTGCCGTATGCAAGAGCCAGGCGCTACATGCGAATAGAACAGCCGACAAAAACGCCACTCTGCTGGTATGCCAATGGCGCACCCCCACATAGAATAACAGTAGTGTCGCAGTACCGAATATGGCGCTAGCAATACGAGTTGCGAGGAGCGCGTCAACGTTAAAAAGTGTCACGCCGTACACAAGAAGTTTATATGGCGCATTGATTGGATTTTCGGCAATCGCTTGCAAGCTGATGCTGCTTTCGGCCATAGCTACCTCGGTGTTGCTGTAACCGGGCAGGAGCGATTCAAGTTGGCTAAAAAATAGCAGCGCTACGCCAGCGCCTACAATCACGATCGTGCTTATAAACTGCCACGACCACGACCACGAAAATCGCAGAGTAGGCATGAAACGCCGCCTTTTTGTGGTTGTTGGCTCCATTATGCTAGTTAGTATACCGCTTTGGGTTATTACTCGCCAAATGGCTCACCGTGTTTTGTGTCGAGCGAGCGGAAGCGCTGTCGTTCTCGGTCAAAGTATAGCTCCACGCCACCAGTTGGGCCGTTACGGTGTTTTTTGATAAAGATGTCGGTAATATTCTTACGATCTGTTTCCGGGTTGTAGTATTCCTCGCGGTAAATGAAAGCCACCACGTCAGCATCTTGCTCAATCGAGCCTGATTCACGGAGGTCAGCCAGCTGTGGAATCTGCGGGCTACGGCTCTCAACCGAACGGGAAAGCTGCGACAACGCGACCAACGGGACATTTAGCTCGCGGGCTACGCCTTTAAGCCCGCGAGAGATTTCAGATATCTCTTGCACACGGTTATCTGAGCTGCCGAATCGACTGCCACCGCTCATGAGCTGCAGGTAGTCCACGATGATTAGGCCGATAGGTCTCAAGTGCGCCTCACGGCGTGCTTTTGTGCGAAGGTCAGCCACGGTGATACCCGGTGAATCATCAATATAAATTGGCGCCTCAGACAACGTACCCATAGCATGACCAAGCTTCTCGAAGTCGCTGTCCGTCAGGTTACCGGTTCGTAGCGCCCAGGCATCGACACCGGATTCCATAGCAAGCAACCGATCAACGAGCTGTTCCTTGCCCATTTCCAGGCTAAATACCAGTACTGGCTCCTTCGCCTGTACCGCCACGTTATGCGCCAAATTGAGCGCGAGTGCCGTCTTACCCATTGATGGACGTGCCGCGAGGATAAACAAATCTGAGCGCTGCAGCCCAGCCAGGATATTATCAAGGTCAGTGAAGCCCGTTGGAACGCCGCGAATCTTCTTGCTATCTTTGTGTAGCTCATCCAGACGCTCAAAACTCTCCGCCAAGATATCCTCAATGCTTACGATCGACTGCTTGACGTGCTGCTGGCTTACCTGGAATAGTCGGGTTTCAGCTTCTTCAACCAGTTCCTTGAGATCCTTGGCTTCGTCGTGGCCTAGTTCAGCGATATCTTTTGATGCCACAATAAGCCGCCGGCGCATAGATTTTTGCGCCACGATATCCGCGTACTGTTCTGCGTGTGCCGCGGTTGGCACGAAGTTTGTGAGTTCGGTCAAATAACTTGCGCCACCAATAACTTCGAGTACCGCGCTATTTTTTAGCTGGTCAGCCAAAGTTAGCACATCAATCGGCTCGCGGCGCTCATACAGCTTTTCGACGGCCGCATAAATATGCTTATGCCGCGCGTCAAAGAAATCTTCACTCGAGACAATATCCGCAACTTTAACAATCGCGTCGCTGTCGATAAGAATCGCGCCTAATAAACTCGCTTCAGCCTCAGTATTCTGAGGTAATTGTTGCTTACCCGATAATTGCTCCATGGTAGTTACGATTCTAGCACTTCGGCCGAGCCAAAGATATTGCTTATGGCTTCTAGCGGCGCTGAAGTTACTGGTGCTGGAGCTTCAGAATCTGTTGGCGCATCGCCAACTACACAGGTAAGCATTGTTGTCTTGCCGGTAACTGCCTCTACTGCATCCATGATGACTTGCTTATTCTTCTGGTCATTAACTCGTTTCTGATGGAATGCGAACGCAAAGGTGAGCGTCAATAAACCATTCTCGCTGCTTGGTTGCGCCATACGCAAGACGCCGTACAGCGTGTTATGCGTTTTTTTAATATGCGCGAGCACATCTGGCCAATTCTGAACATCAAAGTCAATGGCAGCTGCTGGTGAAGTTGCTTTTTTCTTCACTGGCTTCTCGGGCGATGGCGCTTTCTCCACTTTTTGTTCTGGCTCAGGTGTTTTCTCTACCTTAGTAATAGCAGGTACTGCACTCTGGGGATGTACTTCAGGTGTGGGTGGAGCAGATATCTGCGCCTTTGCTGCCTGCGGTGCACGGCTAAAGACTGTATGCAAAAGCGCCAGCTCAAGTGCTGCACCAGGGTTATTGCTCGCAGGAACACCCAGCAGTTTCTCAAGCAGAACTAGAGCATTCTCACTATTAAGCGCTATGGTGCCCGTTAAAAGCTCCTCGCGCACGAGCGCCCCGAGCTGGCGGGCAATCACAACCGGGTCAATACCTTGCGTCCTAAGCGCCTGTAAAAGCGACACGACATCTGACGCATTGCCCGACGTCAAGAGTTCAACGAGCTGCCGTAGCCCATCCTCCGGTGCAATACCAAGCACGACCTCAACATCATTAAGGCTGATGCTATCACCGTAGCTGCGGACTTGGTCAAGCAAGCTGATGCTATCCCGGAAACTACCTTCGCCATGGCGGGCAATCAGCGTAAGCGCATCTTCACTAATGTCTATATTTTCGCGCTTTGCAATATCAGCCAAATGCTGCGCAACTTGCTCCAGCGGAATCGGGCGAAACGCATAATGTTGCGTACGGCTGACTATTGTCTCAGGTAATTTATGCGCTTCAGTCGTTGCTAAGATAAAAATGACGTGCGCCGGTGGTTCCTCGAGCGTTTTTAGTAACGCGTTGAAGGCTTCACGGGTCAGCATATGCACTTCGTCGATGATGTAGACCTTGTACTTGCCCCTGGACGGTACCGTATGAACTTTGTCGCGTAGGTCACGCACTTCGTCAATCCGACGATTGCTGGCCGCATCAATCTCAATAATATCTAAATGCGTAGTCGTTTCATCATATGGGAACTCGTTGACTTCGTGCGCTAAAATACGCGCAATGCTCGTTTTACCAACGCCACGTGGCCCCGTAAAGAGATACGCGTGGCTAATTGCACCCTTTTTAATCGCATTATCAAGTGCACGTGTAATATGTTCCTGGCCTACAATTTCAGCCAGGTTCTTAGAACGGTACTTCCGATATAGCGCCTTCCCCATTAGCCTCTAGTATACGCTACTGTTGCTGTGGTTGTTGCTGTATTTTTTGTCTTACAGTCTTTGTAACATCTCCAGCATACCCAACGATTGCCATGCCTCCGAGGATACAAGAACCTGCCCACGCCACAGTGCCGGTCGTTTCAATTGTACGAGCAAGCGCTGGATAACGCCGCATGCCCTCCGCAGCTACGGATGCACCGATTGCTACTGATTGTAGTGCGGCGCTCCACTTACCAGCCAAGTTTGGTTTTGGTGTGCCATCCAGTAGCCCGACCGTAATATTGCAAGCTGCTTGCATGCCATTCCCCGCAAGTATTGTGCCTCCTTGCAAAGGAGATATTTCGCGGCGAGCTAGTCCGGCAATCGCGGCAACACCCAATGTCAGCTTGTCACCGATTGCATCAAAGGCTGCACCCACCTGGGATTTCGTACCTGTAGCATCTGCAACTTTGCCGTCAATAACATCGAAAAGCCGCCCAGCAAAGAAGCCTAGCCCTCGAGCTTCTGGTGTCCTACCAAGTACGATGCTTCCGATAGAAGTTGCATGGCCGAGTACGCTTAGTGCGTTACCAGGAGTAACGAAACCATTTGTTTCTGCGGCAATTTGCTGCCAAGTGTTGTGCGTAGCGGGGTCTATCCGCTCCCAGTCTGGCTGGTTATCAGCATGGTGCAAATTTTGTTTCATGAAAATACCCTACCACAAGTGAAGTAGGGTAAACAAAAGCGTCTTTCTTAAAAAATAGCACTCGTGTTTGAGTGCAGTTTGTTCCAAAATCGAGTACCGCAAAGGAGTCGTACAAGCAGTACGATGAGTGCGGAGCGCAGATTTAGGGGCAAAATGTGCCGAACACGTGTGCTAGAGAGCGGCTTCGAGGGCTGCCCACTCAGTGGTGCTATCATCTTCTGGCACGTTCACACTCACTTGATCGCCAGGCTTTGCCTTGAAGTAAGTGACGCTGGCAAGTAGTACGCGCAGCTGCTTGCCGCTTACATCAACGAAATAATGACCATTTTCAAGCTTCAATGTGCCGACCAACTGCTTACGGGCAACTGGGCCAATCTGCTTATACAGGAACGTACCGTCGTCAGCGATGGTCAATTTCAAGATATCGCCTTGAACGAGCTTTGATTTACTTGCATAGTTTGCAGGCACAGGATATGTTTTACCGTCGGAACCGACCATGTTCTGGCCGTCAAAAACACCTTCAATCACCTTACCGAGGCTATCTGCCGCCTGAACAGGCGCAGTTAGACCTGCGGCGTCATCGCCAAGCAGGCTCACGAGCAATTCATTTGCCGCGCCTAAACTTGTCTCTGCTTCTTGTATCAGAGCTCGTAATCGCTTAATTTGTTTTTCTGGTACGTCTGCCATAGTTTTGATCTCGCTATTTTTCTCTCAAATTCCTCTGTTTTGCCTCTGCTCCACCCTCACATAAGTGTTTGTTTAGCTACACTTATACCTAAATCTACCATGGATATTCTGTCAAGTCAAAACTACCACAAAATCTGTGGATAAGTCTCTAGCCACGAGATCTGGTCGAAGCTAGCGGATCAATTGATCGCAGATCTTGTATGTTCATATAGAGCCGTGCCTCGTGAATCAAGGTGGGCAGTTCCAGCTCTGTTAATATTGGTTCCAGTTGGTTACGATCCAGCGGTTCAAAGCTAAAGCCATTCTGGTAGCTGCGATCAAGAGCGATTGGCGCCCAGACCACAACCTCTTGAGTGGGTAGGGGTGCCCTTTGCCATGGTTGATCCGCTGTAACCTGATACTCAAGCGAACGCGCAATACCGCGGATAGTAAATTGTGCAGTGGCCGCCCCCATTGCAGTCAAACGTCGCAAAAGCTTTTGTTCAGCTTCATGTTGTTCGCGCTGGGCATCAACCGCAAGGCGTCTTACTTCTTCTGCAAAAGCTTCGGCCAATTCTGCGTCCTCGCGTCTACCATGCAAATTTGCCATTGCAGCCCTCACCGTTTGCCCTATCTCTTCTGCGCGCAATCGAGCTGCCTTATCGTAGTCCATTTATGATCTCCTATGTGCAGTTATTAAACATCTTTTTGGCATAAAAGAAAAGTACTCAGTATTAATACTGAGTACTTTCTACGCTTAGGGTGTATAGACTAAGCAAGCTCGACAGTAGCGCCGGCCTCTTCGAGAGCCTTCTTGGCAGCTTCTGCGTCGTCCTTAGCAACCTTTTCCTTAACCGTGCCAGGAGCACCGTCAACGATTGCCTTAGCTTCACCAAGACCAAGACCAGTAATGTCTTTAACAGCCTTGATAACAGCTACCTTCTGAGCACCTGCGTCTTTAAGAACAACGTCATATTCGCTCTTCTCATCGGCAGCAGCTGCGCCAGCGTCACCGCCAGCAGCAGGACCAGCAACAGCTACAGCTGCAGCAGCTGGCTCAATGCCATATTCGTCCTTGAGGACAGTCTTAAGTTCGTTTACTTCTAGTACGGTCAGCTTTGTTAGCTCTTCCGCAAGCTTCTTTACATCAGCCATATAAAATTTCCTTTCATGAAATTTAGTTAAAAATTATAAAGTTGAAGGTTTAAAAGTTTTTAGCTCAGAGAGAACTTTAAAACTTTATGAACTTTCTACTTTTTATTGGATCTTAGGCCGTAGCCTTAGCCTCAACGCCATCAAGCAGCGCGTGCAAATTACCAGATAGTGCGTTTGTAACGTCATGAACTGGTGATAGCAACATCGCAACAGTTTCAGCGATAAGCTGATTCTTGCCAGGCAAGCTAGCCAGAGCTTTCACGCCAGCAGCATCGATGAATGTACCATCAGCGCTGATTGCGCCAACGAATTCAATTGATGGATTGCTTTTAGCGAACTCGGCCAACTTCTGCGCAGGCGCAACTTCGTCTTCGGCGTTGAAAGCATACAAAAGCATGCCATTCAGTGCTGAAGTGTCAGCTGTTTTCAGCGTATCGTTTGCTTGAATTGCTTTGATAACGAGGCGGTTTTTAACAACTTTGACCTTAGTGCCGTTTGCCTTGCCCTCACGACGCAAAGACTGAATCGCCTTTACGGTGGTGCCTTGGTACTTTGCTACCACAGTCATTTTTGAAGAACTCAAGAGATCACTGATTTCAGCGACAACATCATCCTTCTGTAGTTTGGTTAATGCCATGGTATGGACATCCTCCTCTTTTAGTATCTTTCTTCAAGAATCTCGACCTTTGATGTGCTTCTTCCGTTACCTGATTCTGCACATCTAGATTCTTAAAAATAAAAAGTTCTTGGAATTACCAAGAACTTTTCACTCGAGTATATGCTCAAAAACAAAAAATGTGATCTTGCTAGCCTCGGTGGCATTTTTAACGCTTCGCTTATAAGACAACCTCTCAGGTTTTCTCATCGCGCAGGGTCGCGAAATGAATTCGCTGACTCTGGCTGCTCTTTCCGAACAGCAAGGTCGCCACTGTCTTTGGTAACTAGCCCAGTATAGCGAAAAGAGCTGCTTTATGCAAGCGAATTACAGGAGTGCAAGACGGCCGGCGGCCTTATTACGCAGATTCACATAGTCACGTGTAGGCCGCAGCGTTTCAAATGCTTCATCAAATTCCGCGACAGCCTGCTCAAGATATTCCTTACTCCGTACGCGCTTGCCTATGATGGCCAGCTGCCAAGCGTGAAAAACTCGCGCACGAGCATCGCCGCTAATAGATAACGCCTCATAAACGCTGTCGTTAACTGCTGTCGCAAACGTAACATCAGGCGGGTTCTCGTTAAGCAGTGCCCTGATAACTGCTCGCGGGAACCACTGTGATGCGAATTGTACGTTTGCCTCGGGATAAAGTATACCCAGGTTCACGATTGCCTTCGCAGTTGTTGTAAGGTCTTTTTGACCAGTTGCGTAATTGAGGTGCGCCTTGCCCTCAATCATGCGGCGGCCAAGTAAAGGTTCAAAAAACGTTGTTGTTGTCGAACCGGGTCTGGGCAGCCTGCCATTACTTACCGTATCACCGCGTGACGGTAAAACGACTGTTGCCTCTCGCCGTATCCAAGGAGCGGCCCTTGCTACCACTGCTGACGTAAACTCGTAAGGAGTCTCCCTCGCTATATACGTATGTGTATTAAAACGTGCTGCCGCTCTGCCGTATTCTTGCAGGGTTGTTGGTATTTTTACTGTATCCTGCGGAAACAAGTGGTTATCCATAGCGCCATTAACTGACGGGTTTTCAACGGTCGCCATATAAAACCGTGTGCGAACATCATTTGCAAGGCCTATGTAGACATGTGTATCAACATAACCAATGAGGTGTGGTATATTGGCAGATTCTAGCGCTTCAGATGCTACAGCAACGTAGCCAAGGCAGTCCGTTGTTTGTTGACGTGCAACATTCTCCGGCGAAAGTATATTGGAGTGTGTCCATTCTTTCTCAAAGTGCAGGGTTTTTCGTACCGTCTCTAGAACTTGACCGGCATCAGTAATGAGCGAATCATACGCTCTGTCGGGGACACTTACATGCTTTTGAGAGTCGATAGCAGTAGGGAGCGGCTCGGTAGGTACACCACTATATCTAATCGGGTTTGGCGTTTCTAATAGCTCTGCGTAACTCATAGTTAGTCGGCCTGAGGGAGATTATCGATGAAAACCTCTATCGTATCGAGGAGCGCTACGCTCCCAGCTGCCTCATTAAATGGTGTTGGTACAGAATGCTCAGATAGTTTGATTTGGGTTTCCATAGTTTTCCTTGAATTAAAATTGGCTTCATCCGGTGTGCGGTTGAAGCCAAATGTTGTTACGTTGTCGGGGCTATATTATTTGGCTTCAACCGCAGCAAAACATAGCCCCATGTCGAGCTTGGCAATAATCACCATGTTGTTGCTAAAGTTAACCATCCACTCTATAGAACTACAGAAGTAACGTATCTGTCAAGAACTATCACAGAAATAGGCGTACAATCGCGATGATACCGATAGCACCCCAGAAGATATTGAGGAGTACCGATTGAGTCACACCCTTTGACGCCGCAACGATAAGCAGGCCCACCGCGCCAGTTAGGTTGAGCAGCTGGTAAACCAGACCTTCGGCAGTAATCCAGCCAAAACTAACCAAAAAGTAGGCGACAATCAGCGCTACCATGCCATACCAACCACAGATTTCAGTAAATTTCGTCGGTTTGTTGATACCTAGCATAAGCGCTATTCTAGCACATAAACAACTACTGGAGCTTTTGCAGCTTGAACTGTGTGTAGCGCTCTGCGGCCAGACGTGTCAATTCTGGGTCTTCGTCTTTGCTAACGAACTTCATGTGCTTCGCGAGGCGCGGGTGCACTTCAGCTAGCTTCTCGTGCATTTGCTGCACAAGTTTGCGGTAGCCCGGATGACCTTGCGGTGCCGTGCGCAGCTCGTGGAAGTGGAATGCCTCGCGCGCATTGTATGTAACCTTCCAGCGCATCTTGTGACCAAGTAGTGTGGCGTACTGTGCCTCAAGCTCATAGCCCGCCGCCTGCAAAATGCTGTGCAAGCGCAAACTTAAGTCAAAACATTGCTCAAACGTTTCAGTCAGGCCGGCTTTCTCAATAAGCTCTGGCACATCGAAACCATATCGTGGTGTCAGCTGCTGCCACTCCATGTCATCTACCATGCGGTGGCGCTGCAGATCACGGAAGATACCGTAATCGCACACCAAATCCCAGCTATAATGCGCCTTTTCTAGTGCTCGGCCTGGACGGTGGCGACGGTTGAGGCGCTCACCCACGTAGGTGTTAAGCGCGGTGACCTTTTGCTTTTCACTCCAGCTTGCAACCTCGGCACGGATATCTGTGAGTGAACTCGCGCTATGCTCATAAAGCATGTCAGGTACTAGATCCAGCTCGTCTCGTGGCCAGACATCAGTCAGCGTTACCGGCTCGTCGCTTGAGGCATAGGCTGGCTTGAGGTGCTTTTCGGCAAATTTCTTAACACCGCGCGCAGTGTTATTACGGTACGCAATCAGCGCCCCGCCCCGCTCGGGTTTATCCGCTCGCTCCAGGAAAGTCGGCATGGTTTTGCGCGCCTCTTCAAGGATTTGCTGGCCGACAATGCGTGCCTCTGGCAGCTCATCGCTCAAAAGATGCATAATCAAACTTTCAAGTGCCTGGCCAGACGCAAATATACCGACTGTGGACTTCGTAGCAACCGGCAAGAGTGGCCGAGCAGCGTCACAGGCTTGCGCCTTAGTTGCGGCGCGCCATGCTGCGTCTTGTTCTTTCTTGGGTACTTTCGAGTTTTTGCGGATGTACTCTGTCAGCTGATGCACGATATGCGAATAGGTATCAAAAATGGCATCAAGCACACGCACATATGCGTCCTTAACCTCTGGCTCAAAATGCTCTGGCACATGGTAGCGGTATTTGCCGTCTTTGTCTTTTTCGTCAAAGTAAATGTAGCGTGTTGATTGCTCCAGATACGCCGCCAGACGTCCCCACTCCAACTTCTTTGTCAGCAGGTTACTTGCGTTCTCGACCACCAAATGTTGGCCAACAAGTTGCTGCACAGAATCATCACCAAACGCTGTAATCACACGATGAAGGAGCTGCTTATCTTTCTCCATACTGTGCGCGAACTCATCCAAAATAGTGATGCGCATATCATCAGCACGGCGTGAAAGCCGCGCCATGGCAGCAGCTACGGTAATCGGGCTAATATTTTCAGTGAACGCATAAACATCACCAGTCGTGTTCGTTACTGCGCTGGCAAGGTATTCGTACCCGGGTTCAGTTATAGAATATGCGCCGTCAATCTTGTCAACATAAGGGTTTTCATCATCTGAGCCAAACGTTTTTGCTGCTTTCTCGGCCAATATTTCTTTAACTGACGCCACTAACTTAGCGGTTTCTTTAGCTTGCCGCTTCACCGCCAGCTCGTCAGATACCAGCTTCCATATATCTGCCGCGACGTCTTCAAATGGTCGGTTCGCAAATACCACTGGTAGTTCGCGCTGCTTTGCTTCCCAGAGGTAACCGGCGCGCATACGTTCCATGAAGGCTTCGTCGAGGTTATCGAAACGCTCAGCCTGATAGCGTTCCTTTAGGCGCGCCTTTAGGTCAAGCACTGGTGCGTCCATAATAATCGTTAGATCGGGTTCATTGTCACCAACTGCAAACGCGATAATGTCGTTAATAGCATCGTAATCCTGCACATCGCCGCGACCATAGTATTGTATGGCGAGCGTCGTCAGATAATTGCGGTCTACGAGGCAGATAACACCAGTTTCAACGCTTTTTCGGATAACTTCAAGCGATTGGCTGCGTGCGGCGTTGTACAGTAGCACTTCAGTACGAGTGTTGAGGTCATAACGCGGATCTTGTGTCAGATGACGGATATTGCGGGCCACAAGATCGCCCTGACTGTCCGGCTCACGGAATGTGCGTACTGGCAGCCCAGCCGCTCTTAAACGCCGCGCTAACTCTGCTAATTGTGACGTTTTACCAACGCCCTGCAGTCCTTCAAGGACAATGTACTTACCCTTATTCATATGAAAGCCCTTCAATTTTCTTAGGCATCTCGCGCTGATCACGCCACGCTTGCGGCAGCATCATATCTGGTGACCACGTCTTGATAATCGTATCCAAATCCGTACCTTGTTGGTATTTACCACTAAAGCCGCCATCACGTCCTTTGCCGTAGTTGCCTTCAACCTCACCTGTGTGATGGAATACGGCCTGCGCTATACGCTCGCCTACTGGCAACAAGATAGTTTCGCGCTCATTCAGGTTGAATATCTCCAGCGTCAGGCGATTGATATAGCCGGGGTCAACCCAGCCAGCATCAAAACACACCGCAACACCATTGCGCCCCCAGCTAGAACGGGATTTTAGCTCATAGGCGCCTGGCGGTTTAATACCGAAGAACTCGTGTGTGTGGGCCAAGATGCGCTCGCCAGGCTTCAACGCAATCACTGGATGATCAAGCGGGATATTCTCAAGAGGCTTAAAACCGTTCAGCGCCGCCCATTTGCCATGCGGCATTGCTTTGTGTGGCCCGTCAAAATAGCGCTCAACGTCTTCTTTATCAAACGGATTATAGATAGTCCGCTCAGCTAGCCGCTCAATGCGGTAAAAGTAATACCCAAGCGTGACATCCAAACTGGCATGAGCCACGTGCTTCGGCTCAAACGGATGGCAGACAATATGCCCCGTTTCCAGCGCCTCTCTAATTTGTATATTGCTATAGACCCCACCGTCGCTCGCTACCTGCGACATCATACCCTCCTAAATCTAAGATAAGTGTACCTTAGATTGCGACACATTCGCTATACCTAGTGCAAATTCTACAATACTTGCAACTACTGTTTGTTATAAATCATGTCTATGCGAGTGTCTTCGAGTGGCTCTAGGAATGCCTGCAATAAATTGAAACTGGGGTGTGGGCATAAAAAAATGCTCCCTTTGGAGGAGCATTTTCTTGTCTGGGTCTAAGCTAAATCTAGACTTCGCCAACGGCGATCTGGACAGATGGGCCCATTGAGGTTGTCAGGTAGACGGCTTTTACGTACGTACCTTTCACGCTCGCAGGCTTGTTTGTCTTAATGCTTGTCAGCAAAGCTTCAACGTTCTTTGTGAGGTCGGCAGCAGTAAAGCTAACCTTACCAACCCCAACGTGCACGATACCGGTAGTATCGACACGATATTCAACACGGCCAGCCTTAGCTTGCTGGACAGCCTTAGCGACATCTGTAGTAACCGTACCGCTCTTGGGGTTTGGCATTAGACCACGTGGGCCAAGCAAACGTGCGTACTTGCCAAGCTTTGGCATGTTTGCAGGGGTAGCAACCAAGATATCAAAGCTGATCGTGCCCTTTTCAAGCTCTTTAGTAATTTTCTCTACACCTGAAAGGTCAGCACCTTCTACTTCTTCATCTGCAAATACCGCAACACGTACTGTCTTACCGGTACCAGCAGGTAGTACAAGGTTGTCGCGCAGGTTTTGGTCAGCGTGGCGTGGGTCAACACTTAAGTTAACGTGCAGCTCTACCGTTGCATCAAACTTAACCTTGCTTGTTTTCTGTGCAAGCGCTACAGCCTCTTTAACCGTGTAGGCTTTACCAGCTTCAATCAGCTTTGCAGCTTCACGGTAGTTCTTACCGCGGCGCTCTAGACGGCTGCGGGTTGGGTTGGCGTGCTGCTTTGGCTTTTCAGCCTCCTCGGCGTCAGCTTCGGCTTTTGCAGCTTTGCGTGCTTCTTTTGCTTCCTTAGCTTCAACTTCAGCAATAGCTTTTTCGCTACGCTTACCTGACTTTGCAGCAGCCTTTGGCGCTGCTGTCGTTGTCTCTTGTCCTTTGTCGTCTGTCGTCTGTGCTTCACTGGCGACTGACGACTCTTGACTAGTGACTACTTGTTCTTCTACTTCTTTTGGTTCTTTAACCATGATTTCTTATCCTTTCGTGGTACAAACGATTTTCATCTCCCACAAATTTAATTTATTAAGCTATGTCTATTCCGAGACGGTCAAGCACTCCAAGCGCCACATCAGGCTCGATTTGTCCGCGATCAACCCTACTGGCGATATCTACGAGAACGTCTTGAGGTGACATAGGCACAATGGAATCTGCTTTCTGATAATCCTCAACCCAAGACTCAAGCTCTGTGTCAAATGATGAGTCATCGATCCCACTTCCAAAACCCATCTCAGGTCCTCTTTCGATCGAAAAACCGGCGTCAAACGAAACGTCGTGATTTCCTGCGGCTCCAAATGTTTCCCCAAGATCTTGAGTAGGAAGCTTATTTGGTCGAAATTCACCAGACCTCATCTCTACGCCTCGATCTCCACGCCCATTGAGCGGGCAGTGCCGGCAACTTGCTTCTTGATAGCTTCAATGTCATCTGCATTGGTATATGCAGCTTTTTCTTCAGCAATCTGTGTCAGCTGTGCTTGGGTTAGCTTTTTGGCAATCTTTTCGCTGTTTGGGCGGCCAGAGCCTTTCTGGATACCCAGCGCTGCACGAATCAAATCGTCAGTTGGCTGTGATACCACGCGGAAGTCCATGCTGCGGTCATCGTACACAGTAATGTGTGCGGTAACGATACCCTTCATCTCACGCGTTGCGTCATTGAACGGGTTGATGAAATCCATCATGTTCACGCCGTACTGACCGAGCGTGCTACCAACTGGTGGCGCAGCAGATGCCTTGCCGGCAGGGATTTTCATCTTTAAATTTGCTTTTACGGCTTTTGCCATAGTTCTTCTCCTTAGTGGGTAATAAGACAAACCTGCGGTTTTTCTCATCGCGCCGGCCGCGAAATAAATTCGCGCGTCGGGCTGCTCTTTTCCCTTTACTTGCTAAGAACGCGAAGCATCGTTCTCTTTAGTAGTGCGTAACTGAAGAATTGTAGCAAAAATCACCAAAGATGTCTAGGGGTCAACACGGCAAGCATGCCCAAAGCATGATCAAGTTCCCAAAAAGAAAAGCCACTGAAGTGACTCTATCTTTTTATTATA
>CAYTOC010000004.1:0-5495 GCA_964439405.1 uncultured Candidatus Saccharibacteria bacterium | reverse complement strand
GCTATCGAGCTCGACAGGCGTTTCACGGCCGAACATATTAACGAGAACTTTGAGCTTGCCTTTTTGCGTATCAATCTCGGCAATAGAGCCGTCAAAGCCCTTGAATGGACCATCGGTAATGTTCACGACTTCACCAACTGCGTAATCAATCTTGTGCTTTGGCTCTTCGCGGCCCATGCGCTTCATGATTTTCTCAATTTCCTCATCACTGACTGGAGTCGGCTCGGTACCGGTACCCACAAAGCCGGTCACTGATGGCGTGTTGCGCACAATATACCATGCGTCCTCAGAGAGCTTGAGCTGTACTAGAACGTAGCCCTGGAAAATACGCTTCTCTACGACTTTACGCTTGCCGTTTTTAACCTCAATCATCTTTTCTTTTGGCACGAGCGCCTGGAAAATTTTGTCTTTCATGTCCAAAGAATCCGCGCGTTGGCGAATGCTCTCTGCAACTTTCTCTTCATAGCCGCTATATGTGTGAATGGCGTACCACGCCTTTTGTGAATCGTAACGCTTACTCATTATCCTAATAATACCTCTCTAAATAGTTTTTCAAATACAAAATCCAGTCCTGCGATTAGCAAGCCAAACGAAATGGCAAAAATCAGCACAGCAAGTGTCAGCTTCCAGCTCAGCACAAAGCCTGGCCAGGTAACATACTTCAGTTCCTTGAAGCTGTTTCTAAAGTACTTTGGAACAAAAATGCGGCCAAGAAAATGAAATACAGCCCGGATCGGTTTGAATACGCGGCTACGCCAAACGAGCTTAAATACTATGCCAATTTCACGTAGCGGTTTGAAGAATTTTGAGCCAAAGAACTTCTTTGTCTTCGACGGCTTGTTGGCTTTGGTAGCCTGCTTAGCTGTCTGGTCCCGAAGCGATGGCGCTGCTTTGAGACGACGCTTGGGCTTTTTTGTTGTCTTGCTTTCTGCTTTTTTCTCAGCCACTCGTTTATTCCTTCCCAAATAAAAAGCCTACTAAAGTAGTAGGTCTTCACGTGTCAAGCATACGCTAGTCCGGGGCAATCGTCAACTGGCTTTCTTCTTGGAAAGCTTCCCTGCTCACAGTATACTGATAGACATATGACGCTTGTGGTTAGCCTGTGGGTCTTTACTGCCATACTTGAGGTACTGCTGTATACCGTGCCGCCCATATGGCGGAGTATGCTGAGCCGCAGATTTATCGCGCTCTTAATTGTACCTCTCCTGGCGGGCGCATTGAGCGGTCTCGTATGGCTAGCGCCTTCGTTCTGGTCAATAGGAATTGCCTTCATCGGTTTGTACCGTATTGTTAATGTCTTGCGGATTGCAGAAGGCCGCAGCAGCAGCCAGCACCTTATCCGTGTCGCTCCGCGTACGAGTGCCGTGCTTTTTGGCGCGCAAATAGTACTAGCGCTTAGTTGGTATGTCACTGCGCAATTCTCAATTCCAGCTGCAACAGCGTTTTTGATACTTGCAAGCCTGCAGCTGTTTATCGCGGTTGTCGTGCTCGCAAGCGCTAGTCGCCAGCTGAAGCATACACGCGCCGTAGAACGTGGCAAAACGCTCTACCTGGAAGATGCACCGAGCGTAACCATTGCCATCCCGGCGCGTAACGAAACACGTGATCTTGAAGCATGCTTACAGTCAGTGACTAAAAGTACCTATCCGAAGCTAGAGATTCTGGTGCTTGATGACTGTTCGCAGTTTCGGCGCACACCTGAAATTATTAAAGAATTCGCTCACGCTGGCGTGCGGTTCGTCAAAGGTGATTCGCCGCACGATGGCTGGCTTGCCAAGAACCAGGCATATGCCAAGCTCACCCGCGAGGCTAGCGGCAGTCTTATCCTCTACTGCGGCGTTGATGTGCGTATGAAGCCAGAGACAATTACGCTACTCGTGCAGGAACTGCTCAGCAAACAGAAGCGTATGCTTTGCGTGTTGCCGCTGCGCGAATGGCGCGGCGGAGCGCAGTTTGCCGTTATCCAAGCTGCGCGCTACGGATGGGAACTGTGTTTGCCGAGAAGACTCTTTAATCGCCCGCCAGTGCTCAGCAGTTTTTGGCTTGCTTACAAATCTGACATCAAAAAGTACGGTGGCTTCGCGGCCGTCAGCCGTGCCATTACACCCGAAGCTTACTTCGCTCGGCGCAGTATTGTCGGCGACGGCTACAGCTTTATGCGTAGCAGTGAAGAGCTTGGCGTCCGCTCAGCTAAATCTCCAGTAGCGCAGCGTGCGACAGCCGTTCGAACACGGTACCCGTCTTTGCGCCGTCGGCCGGAAATGGTAGCTTTGGTAGCCGCTTTTCAGTTGACCGTACTCCTTGGATCGGTCGTAGTTGCAGCGCTAGCTATAGGAGGGGTTACACCGCCGCTCAGCGGAGTACTCGCCGCGCTGGCGGCCTCCCTACAGTTACTAGCTTATCTTATGATCACGCGTGCAAGCGGCACAGTAAGCTGGTATCTAGTGCCGTTTGCTGCACCGCTCAGCGTTATAGCAGATTTTGCGCTGATGCACCTTTCTATGTGGCGGTACGAATTCTCAGAGGTTGTCTGGAAGGACCGCAATGTCTGCTTACCCGTCATGCGGGTCGAGAAACATCTGCCGAAATTCTAGTGCAAATCTGGGAACGTAACGATAAAGCTTGAACCTTTGTTGAGCTTACTTTTAACCTCTAGCTCGGCGTGAAGCAAGCGAAGTAACTTGTGAGTTACATACAGCCCTAAGCCCGTACCGCCTGTTCTCCGGGTTCGGTAGTCTTCACTACGGAAGAACTTATCAAAGATTTTTTCTTGATCGCTTTTACTGATGCCGATACCCGTATCTGTAATGGTTATACGAACGCCGCCGGGAGCATTCTCGGCTTTGATATGAACCGACCCAGCCTCCGTGTATTTGATAGCATTCGTCACAAAATTCTGCAGCACCTCTTGCACATACAAACGACTTGAGCTAAGCACAATATCGTCAGTTACCGCGGCTGCGCTAAGTGTTAATTGTTTGTCTTCAGCTTGCGTCTTGTAGTTTGTGGCTATTTGCTGAACAAGAGCCGACACATCAATCGGCTCAATTTCGACTTGCAGCTTGCCGCGTTGCGCACGCGAGAGCGTAGATAGGTCGTTAATCATGCCTGCCAGAAACAACGTCTGAGCGTGTGCATCTTTGAGCGCAGCGATGACCTGCGTCATATCACCTGTTTTTTCTGCCACAAATAACGCATTGCCAATATTTCCTTCCGCAATCGCAATAGGTGTTCGTAATTCGTGGCTGACGACACTGATAAATTCATTGCGCTCTTCCTCGAGCGACTTCTCCCGCGTAATATCCCGCAGCAGAATGACGTAGCCGCGGTCGCCACGTTTGCCGTAACCGAGATGCACCGGCGCGATACTGAGGTATAGTCGAGTCGTGCTGCCATCGGCATATACCAAGCTGTAATCACGTGATGTCTGTGGTGTTTGTGCGTTCTTAATGAGCCCCACCACATCAACCGGCTTATTTAATTTATCAACTGGCTTGAAAATCCCGATAATCGACTTACCCTGCATGCTGCTGTTGCTGTCAAGAATATCCAGTGCCGCACCGTTATAGACGACTACGTGCAGTTTCTCATCAACAGCAATAACGGCATCACCCATGCTGTTAATGAGACTAGTCAGCCGTTCATGCTCGAGATTGCGCGCTTTGCGGCGAGTGCGTTTGATGATAGCCATTAGCAGTATTATGCCACACTATTGCTACGCGCTGGAATAGAAGGTTGGTACTGCTTCATGCGTTTGCGCAGTGCACGCGCTTCGGGCAAGTGGCTCTCCAGCTCTTGCCAAAAATCAGAGCCGTGGTTGAGCGCCCTAGTGTGGGCAAGCTCGTGGTATATCACATAGTCAATCAGCTCTACCGGCAGCTGCATGAGGTAGCTATTAAGTGTAATTTCTTTGCGGTGATTACAGCTGCCCCAGCGACCTTTGAGCTGCTTAATCGTACAGCCCGCATATTCGTAGCCCTCGTGCTGGGCAATGTGCGCTAGTCTTGTTGGCAAAAAACGTTCTGCTTCTTGCCGCAGCGCACGAATGATTGCCGATCGCGCCGCTGCCTGCACGGCTTCGTCATCATCAGTACCATTGTGCCTCACAATGACGTCTATCTCAGTCACCCGAGTCTTCGGCTTATCAACCAAGCTGTTCCCGATGAAGCGGAGTGTGTGCGCTCGCCCAATCGACATACCATGCACCAGCGCCGCGTGATGTTTGCCCTGCTCCGCCCGCGCCCAGTCTGCATGCTGTGCAGCAAAGTGAATAGCCATCTTGTACGGCACGATGTATGGTAACGTGACAATCGGCTTGCCGTGCACGTCAATGCGCAGCCGTATATTCCGCGCACCGCGGCGTTTATGAAACTGCACAGGTCCGATGCCTGGTACTTGAAGTGTTCGTGAAGCCATAGCCGGCTCCTATCTAATAACGACGTTGCGGCGGTTCATGTCAGCGCGAGCCGCACTCGGGTTTGGCACTAGATTGATTAAGCCAGGCTTTGCAACGGCATCAGATGAGTGATTTGGCGTGATAATACCCTTTTGGTAGAGTGCTCTAAGTGCACCGTTAAATTGGTTGGTAAACACATGCTTGCCACTGACGACAATAGGTGCTTCTTCGGCTGTTGGGTGCTGCATTGCACCAGCGATTCGCGCGAATAACTCTGGGCTAGGCTGTAGTGCATACCGGTCATCTGCCTTGCGGCGATCACGCTTACTACTGCGTGCAAAACTACTATCTGCGTCTATCTGCTGCCATACCAGCACCGGCTCAGCACCAGCTTTACGCGCTAGGTCACGTAGTTCGCGGCGCTGCGAGAGCCGGAAGACATTTGTGTCATAGACTACACTAACGCCAGCACTCAAGAATTCCCCGACCATATAGTTGAGAATTTGCGTCACTACCAGGTTTTCTTGCTTGTCATAGCGCGGCTTCTCAAAGAGTTCATGGCGGATTCTATCGGCCTGCACATGCGCAACCTGCACGTGCTCGCTAAACTGCCGCGCAAAGTACGTCTTCCCGGAACCCGGGAATCCATACAACATTAAGAGAAAAGGCCTATTAGGAGTCAACTTCGCCATCGCATACTATTGTATACCAGATTGCTTCTATATGAAAAGTGTTCAGCAAGGTGCGGCGTTCAGTGGAGAGCGAACATGCCCTGATATACTTTATGCATGACCAATTCTACGCCACTGCTTATAAGACCTACTATGCATACCTACTGGACACACTTGGGTGTCGGGCGGGTTCTACTCATAGCTGCAACCTTTGTATTTGTGTGGTTTCACTTTGGGCCACTGGCCTTTGCCGGCACCTTTCTTCTCTTTGCAATTGTAGCTGCCATTGGCATATGGCAAATGAAACGATTGTCTATCACGATAGAAGGAAATACTCTGCGCTATGCGGGGGCATTCAAAAAATCGGTGGTCTTCACCTTAGATCAAAACACCAAGGCTGTGTACGCACCGCGATATGTTGATAAAAG
>CAYTOC010000003.1:18456-86113 GCA_964439405.1 uncultured Candidatus Saccharibacteria bacterium | reverse complement strand
GCCACCGCCAGGTTTACCACCACCGCCATCGCCGGTACCACAGCCAGCGCCACAGTCACCATCAGGTCCGGTGCCGCCAGGGTTACCAGCACCGCCACTTGGGCCTGTGGCACCAGTGCCACCGCTAGGAGCCGTTCCAGGACCTGCTTGTTCGCGTGCGGCCTGCTCGGCAGCAGCTTGTTCTGCCGCTTGGCGAGCAGCTTCAGCTGCTGCTTCTTCGCGGGGCGCAACAATCTGCTCAGCAAACTCTACGAGTTCTGCCGTGCCAGTTTCTGGAGAAAGGCCAATGATAATAATTGTGCCTGTATCTGCATTTATGAAAACCTGCGTGGCAAATTGCTCAAAGAAAACCCTGTCAGTTTCAGTCAGTCCTTCAATGACCAGGTTTGTACCAACCGAGTAGGCGTTAATAGTACGATCTTGTGTAATTGTTTCAATTTGAACACCTGCAACCGTGCCATTCTCTCCGCCCTTTTCACCACGAATAAATGAGATTTCAGTTGCGTTACCGCTGACAACAGCTACTGTTTCTGCTTCACCAAGGAATGCGAGGTTGTTACATACTTCTGTAGCTTTACGCTCTGCGTATTCACTACTGCCAAGCAGTGTATTAACTTGTTCAGTGATACCACTGACAGTCAAACCGTTTGGTGCTTCTTTAGCAGCTTGTTTTGCGTACAGTTCTGTTAATACTGCGAGTACATTGACGTCGCCTAGTGCTTGTTCTTGAGTAATTTTTACAGCCTCAGCTACACTTACAGGCGCACCATCAGCCTTAAGGCTTGGGAAAAGCGACTGACGCTCAGAAAAGTTTGTATCAGCCAAGTTTTGACTCAGATCAACATTTTCAGGTGCACATGCACCAAGCAGATCACCCTGCTCAGCGCTCATGGATGCCGTTGGAGTGTTTTCCTCATTGCCGCCAAAGCAGCCAGTTAGCGCCAGGCTACCAGCAAGCACAACGGCGCCCCAAGCTAATTTCCCACGCTCAGCAACGTGCCGCATAAAATCACCCCCACTAGAAGGTTGATCAATAACAGCGATTGGGTACGTTTCACTCATATACACTCTCCTCACACTAAGAATTCTTATAATTCAAGTACAATACTATCACAAAAATGTAAATTAGTCAATACTTTTTATAATAATGTTGTGAAAAACATAATATAGTTATCTATTATGCTTATGCTACCGACGCCGGTTCAGGCCTTCGTGTAGTGCAGTAATCCAGTCGGGACGCATCGTATCAAGCTTGATATGACGTGCACCGATGCTTCGCATGGTGGTATCAATTGTCGCCTGTTGCACCCGGGTAACCTCAGCGTAGTCTTCACGGGCTCGCTTGCCTGGCTTGCCGGCAAGCGTTACAGGATTCGCTCCTCGCAGGCTAAAGCTGCGTACTTCTTCTGGCAGTGCATAATCCCAGGGGTTCACTGTTTCAATGGCAATTACTTGGTTTTTACTCCGGCGTACGAGCTCTTCGAGCGGCTTTTTCCAGCCGTTCTCATCCTCAGGCATGGTGTCACGGAAGTCAGACACGACAACCACAACGTTTTCCGTTGCAACCCGCGCTGCTTGCTGCAAAAGTCCAGCAAGCCGGACTTCTTTAGGTGCTTCTTCTAAGCCAGTCGCGAGCCGCTGTGCGTCAGCGACTAAACTTTTACGCGTCTGTTTAAACGGGTTGCGGCTCAGTTTGTCATCCCCTGTAATCAACGCATGCGGCATCCCATGCTGCTCAGCAATAATAGCGGCAGCCATAACCCCAGAAAGCACTAGTTGCTTTTCCGAAAAATAACCTGGCACCGGTACATCGTAGCGGTCGGTCAGCGCGTCTGTCACAATTGCAACACTAGGAGTGATATCACGGTAGTGACGCCGAATCCAAAGCCGGTTTAGCGGATCTTTGGCCATTTCTGCATAGTCCAAATACCGGGGATCATCACCGTACTCAAACTCACGTACGCCATCGGTTTCAAAACCGTCACCAAAGCGCTTTGACGTATAGTCACCACTAAGCAGACCTCGAAACTTATCCGCTTCAAAGCGCAGACTTCCATACACTACATCGAGTGATGCAAGCGTACCGTCAAATACTGGCTGAGTTGTATGTACTTCGCTCATAGGGCGTAGACCTATCTTGAAACTTACTTAGTTGATTGGCGTGTTGGTTTAATGATTGAGCTAATTGCGTCAAAAACGATGTCTTTTGAAGTTATGTTCTCAGCTTCAAATTTCATACCAATACGATGAGGGAGCGTAAACATTGCCGTTCTATAGATGTCTTCTTGGGTCACTGCAACCCTGCCCTGGCGGAGTGCACGTACACGAGCCATACGCAGTGTATGTTGAATACCGCGTGCGCCGTCAAGTGTACTCTCAAGTGGATCAACTCCTTCAAAACTCCTGAGTGCAACCACAAGCCGTGCGGCTCGTTCTTTCATCTCACGAGAAACTTCTACAGTTCGTGCAGCGGCGGCAACCTTTACAAGCTCCTCAATATCTGCAACAACAGCTGGTTCGTGATTGAGGTCATCAACAGCTATCATGGCTGCTTCGCTCAGCGCAGGCTGCTCCACAGAAACAGTAAAGCGGTCACGCTGTGCCTTGGTCAGTGGGTTTGTGCCTTGCCCAATTTCATTGGGGTTCTGCGTAAACATCGTTACAAAGGGTTTCTGCAACTCATAGTCCTGGCCAAACACGGTAACCTTACCTTCTTGCATGCCTTCAAGAAGTGCTGCCTGCACTCTTGTGTTCATGCGGTTACCTTCATCAACATGCAATAGGTTTGCTTTAAGAAGCGGTCCTTCAAAAAGATCAAACTTTGGCAAGCCACCACTGCGGCCGGTACCAGCACGAGGTATAGACACGCCAATGATGTCGTTTGATGTCGTTTCAGGTGTACCCTGTACGCGTCCAACTGCAAAATTATCCACTATCCGGCCAAACGTGTTTGCCAAGTGGGTTTTACCCGTACCTGGAGCACCTTCGTCAAGAATATGTGCGCCGATTGCGAATGCACCGACAAGCACTTCTCGCTCATGGTCTGGCAAAATAATGTTCTTACTAATCTCTGCGTTTAATTCTCCAAGCACTTGAGCCGCTTCACGGCGCAATGCAACTTCTGGTGAAATACTCATATCATAATCTCCTTTAATTCTTCTTCCGCTTAAACTTAGCTGCCACTGTAGATCCACGTGCAACGAACCAGCCCAGGCTACTCGCAAGTAACGCAGCGCCAAGTGCACCAACTGCTAGCGAAGGCTGCTTCGTCTCAATGCTTGAACTATCTTCAAGAGCGGCCACAACGGCCGTCTCTACTTCTTCTACTGATGTCGCCTGATGCACTGCGTCATCACCAAATGCCTCTATAAATGGCGCGACATTTGCTGGTGCGGCTACTGGCGCACCACCCGCGACACTATACGTTGCGCCTTCACCGGTCGTACCAGTAATTACTACATGCGCATCTACACCCTCTGCAGCCAGTTTCTCTGCACTAGCAGCGAGTGACTCGGCATTTGCCGCAATACCACTCGTAATAATTACAATTGACCCATCGCGCTGCGGCGTTTCGTCAACTAACTCTCCCGTTTGCGGTAACAACGAAAGCGCCGTATCAATGTGTAGTTGTGTACCGTTTTGGTTCACAATAGGTTCTTCAAGCAATGACAACTGCTCTGCCCATGTATTACCAACTGGTATCCGTACCTCTGCGTTCGCCGCTGTTTCAAGCACACCGACACTGCCAGGAGTCACGTTTGTAGCCGCTTCAAGACCACTTAGCACCGCATCGTGACGTGAAATACCACTTTGGCCTAGATCTTCTGCGCCCATAGCGTAATTGGCGTCAAGCACAACAATCGTATTCGCATCTTCATTGGGCTCTACCGTTTCGTAGCTAATACCCCCAAAAGCGTTTGCGACAATAAGACCCGCACCGGTCAGTGCAGCCGCCTTTGGCCAGAATTCACGGCGAAAAGCCGCTTTGGTCACCGCTGCATCGCGTTCGCCAGTTTTTGTGTTTTGCAGCGCGTACTCAAGCGCAGCTGGGTTTGGTGACTCAATAGCAAATTGTGGCTGTGCATGGCGCTCCTTCAGATGCACGGCTAGCACACTCGCAACTGCGGCTGCACCCACACCGACAACAACCCACGGCTGTTCCGCCTGAGTCGTTAGGAGATTCGCAAAGCTTTCTCCAGTTCGTTCTATAGTGCCTTGTACAAAATCTGACATGATGCTCTAATGTTACCATAACATGAGCTTTTTGTCAATATATAAAACTACTTTTGTGCTATTTATGCAAAAACTTGTGATCCTGTAGGAGCCGCGTCTTTAGGAAAACTAAACCCGAAGGTACTGCCCTTACCTTCTTCGCTCTTGAAGATAATTGCACCGCCTTGCGCAACGACAGCCTTCTTGGCCATGAACAGCCCCAAACCCGTACCATCTGGTCGGGCACTTTTGGCGTTCGGCGCCCGGTAGAACTTCGTAAACAACTTATGCTGCATGGATTTTGGCACACCAATACCGGTATCCGTGACTGTCAGCTGTACGGCTTTATCACTCTCAGTCACGGCAATCTCAATATTGCCGCCTGGCTGGGTGTAGTAGATTGCATTGTCGACAAAATTCATAATGACCTGGCGCGTTTTTGTTTCATCAAGTTGCAGCGACGGCAATGAATCCGGCTGGGTGAACGATAAATTAATACTGCGCGCTCTGGCGGCTTCCTCAAGCTGCGCAAGCTCCTGTTGCACCATTTCAGCCAGATTAACAGGCGAAAGTTCAACCACAAATTTACCCGTTTTAAGCCGTGATACATTTAGCAAATCTGAAATAACGTAGGTCATGCGTTGGCTACTGACGTACGCCTGAGTCAGCATCTTCTTCTGCGGCTCAGTTAGTTTGCCTGCATCGCCTTCAAGCACCATACTCAGATAACCTTTAACACTTGTCAGCGGCGTACGCAGTTGGTGGGAGGCCATACTGATGAAATCATCTTTGGTCTCGTCGAGCGCCTTGAGTTTCTCATTGGTACGACGAAGCTGCGCTGTAGCTTCCTCTACCTTTTCTTGCAGCGTGACGGTAAATTGTTGAATCTCTTCAAACTGCGAAGCATTCCTGACGCCAAGATACAACTCTTTCGCGACCGTACTCGCCATATCTGCATCCTGCCGGGAATAGCTGTTGCCGCTCTTTTTTGGCCCGAAAATAATATAACCTACTGCACCTTCGGCTGTATGATGATCATCTGTTACCCGAGCAAGTAATGCGATATCTTTTGTAAGACACGCGTCTTTTAGCTCTGCGTGCTCGGGTGGTAAGTCATCAATAAGAAGCACTTCCATGCCCGTTGTTGCCATATATTCTTTGAGTGCTTTTAATTCAGCAACCGGGGCCGGACGTTTCCTTGTACTGTAATACGAAGCATCACGACCCGTATGTATATCGAGGCCTATCAAAATGTCTTTGGCTTTGACGGTGTCGGCAAGCACTATGGCAGTTTTTGACAGCAGCATATCGAGTTGCACCGTACTCATAAAAATTTGGTTCAGCTGATCCACTAGTTCACGCATGTCATACGCATCGCGATAAAACAGCTGCTTTGTTACGCGGTTGAAAAAGTTTTTAATGGGCTGAAATAGCAGCGTGATTAGGGCAATGAACACAGAAATAATTAACTGGTCGGCTAAAGGCACGCTGAGTTTAAACACAAATGTGAGTAAACCAAAGATAACAGCAGCGTAAAGTAGTGCGAGCATGCCTATTGATAAGGCATAGCCAAGCGACCGCACTAATACCAAACGGATATCAAAAAGCCGGTGCCGTGATACGGCATAATATAGCCCGAAGACTAAGATAAACAACGGCAGAACACCGAGGTTAGAGAGGCCAAACCAGCCAGTCATAACAGGCAAAATGACGTTTGCCAGTAATGCCACCGGCAATGTCCAAGCCCAGCTAAGCAATATGGCATGCAGTCTTGCCCGAGTAGCGCCGGTGGCCCGCCGGTGGCTCACATAAAGCAGCACCAAGCCCCATATAATCACCGCAAGCAGCGCAATAAAGTAGACTGGTGCGAGCGGACCAAATGTAATTGCATAGAGATTTCCCTGTTGTTCGACCCCGCCCACCACGAGCGGCGTTGGTGCGATAACTGCAACGGCGATAATTGGTATCAACAGCCGCTTAAACCACTGTTCTGCAGGCCTGTTGCCGGCCACGAGAATAATAAAACGTAGCAAAAATACCATGGCCACATAGCTGCTAAAGAACACTACGTAATTCGGTATAAGGGCAGCCTCGGGGGAAAGGCTTGTATCATTACTGACGTAGTTTGCAGTTATCCAGGTACTTAAAGACAGCGCAAAATAGACAAAGGTACGATTAATTTTCTGCGACATGCCCCTGAGCCCTACGGCTATACTCAGCGTAATAAGAAGCGCAACAACAACGGTATTAGCGAGCAGATAGAAAAGCATTACCACTATCTTACTACCTCTGAGCCTCGATGAGAATAGACGGTACCTTAGCGCGCGTTAGATTGACGCCGCTGGATGTCTTCTAGTGTGTAGCTTGCACGGGGGTTTATGCCGGCAGTATTTTTTGCCAAAGCTCTGAGTAGGAAAGCTTTATGCGACAGGCGCGGAAAACGTGTTACGCCACTTTTTACGTTATAGGCATCCATATATGCCACTTTAGGGAACCATACTGGCTCGGGCCGGTGATTTTTAATGCCGCGAACTATATGCAAGAAAGCTTGAGCACCGCCAAGCCCTGCAGCAACATCAACACCTTGAGCGATAGACGGCAACGGCACGTGTACGTCAGAGTCCACGCCAGCAGATTCAACGACGGAACGGAATGTTCTGAGATCAAGATACGGCGGGATATAGGCTATGCAGCGGCTGAGATCAACACTAACCGCTTCGTTAATTTCGTCAATCGGCATACCGTCTGGAACACCCATAAAACGCTCAAACGTTGCCCTTGCCTGAGGACCAAATGATGTTGCTTGTGCTGCAAATCCTATGTTCATGACAAGCAGATTCGGTATATTTTGCCTGCGCGCTTGCCGCGCAAGCATGGTGCCAATAGCCGGTTTGGTTAGTTCGGACTCATCAAGCAGCAGTGTGGCGCCGCTCATAAAGTCCGCTACGTTATCCTGCGTGACACCTTCAGTAAAAATCCGCACCTTCGCCTCGGGGTTAATATCAAACAATTCTTGACGGAAACCCTCTGCTTTATTCATGCCATACGTTGACTGTTTTGCACCCGGAACGCGGTTAGTGTTCTCCGGTTCAAATACCTCAGGATCAGCTATGGAGAAATTCTGTACACCTTGCTGAGCTAGCTTAAGACCAAGTTGATAGCCATCCCCTCCGACGCCCGCGATTGCTACACGAGCAGCTAGCAGGGCACGTTGTTCGTCTTCGTTCCAGAAGCCGTAGTTACGCGCTAATTCAGGTGAGTTTATATCTCTCATTGGTTGACTATCATGACATTACGCAGCGTATTTATCAACGTTTCGCAGATGCTCATCATAAAAGCTGAAGCCGTATGCGAGCTCTTGTGCGGATCCGTCGTCTATGCCCAGCATACGACCGAGCTGAGTCATATCAACGCGAACTGCGGCGTTTATCGTATTGTCGTAATCTTCGATTGCTTTTGCCTCAGTGACGCGGCTTACGGGTAATCGATTAGCCTTAAAGTTTCTCTCCAGCTCTGACTCAATTACGCAATATGTCGGCTCTAGACTCTCAGCCAGTACAAATGCCGTAACTGCTTTATACAGAGGCCATTTAAGCCTGTCTTGGGTACGCGTAACTTCGTGCCGCAGAATATATCGTGACAGTTCACTTTTACCTGCTGGTACATTATGGTCCTGAAATTCTTCGGCAAAGTATGCTTCGGTTGGTAATGGCGCTTCAGCATCCGTATTTTTGGTAATAATACGCATTGAGCCAACTACCCGCTGATGACCATTCCCTACGTTTTCAAGAATACCAAAGTGAGCCGAACGTGCATCATCCTGATCAACCTCAAGCCCGCTCTCGGTAATATGATCAGCTCCGACGAGCCCCGTTTGACGTCCATACACATTTGCGCGCAGCTTTAAATAGCCAGTGTATGCATGCTCAAGACCTGGACGAACTTCACCCCCCACCGCCAATAACCCGGCCGCAAAAACCGCTTCAGGGTGCGCCTGGAATACTGGCGAGGTAACCTCGGGTATAATCTCGTGGTTTGGCAATGTGTACATGTAACTATTAGAGAGTTTTTGTTTTATGTCTGTATAGCTTAAGTGCTAATCTCTGCTAGCAGCGTATCACGAGGCATTCTCTTAATCAAGCGAGTGGGCGGCAGGTTCACAAGAAGATGCTAGCCGTAAGGAGCATGAGAGCATAGATATGGTGCTACAATAAGTGCATGACAAAGATTGCAATTATTGAAGATGATGCCGCTATATCTCAGATGTACTTGATGAAATTTCAAGCTGAAGGCTATGAGGTTGAAACGGCAGAGAACGGTCAGCTTGGTTTAGAGCTCGCCGAAACGATGCGCCCGGATATTATCCTGCTTGATCTCATGATGCCGGAGATGAACGGTGACGAAATGCTTGAGAAGCTGCGCGCCAGTGATTGGGGGAAAAACACGAAAGTTATTATCCTGACCAACATGGGCGAGCAAGAGATACCGCCCAAAATCAAAGAACTCGGCGTGCTCACAGTCATTGCGAAAGCGGATATGACGCCACGACAAGTTGCTGAACTCGTTAAAAAGCACCTGGAGTAATTTGCGTGAATGTCGCAATTTTAGGATTTGATGTAGAGGGTCGGGCTTCATATGACTACTTTTTAAAGCAAGGCCATACGATCGCCATCTGTGACCAAAATGAGCAGCTAAGCGTACCGGTCGAGGCACAGACGCAACTCGGCAAACAGTATCTCGATAACCTGGACAAATTTGATTTGCTGGTGCGGACACCTGGGCTGCAGACAGCAAAGATTCTAGAGAAAAATCCAAATGTTGCAGATAAAATCACCTCGGGTACGAATGAGTTTTTTAAGGCTACTGCCACAAAAAATATCATTGGTGTCACGGGTACAAAGGGCAAAGGCACAACTTCCACGCTACTTGCTAAAATTCTCAAAATGAGTGGAAGACGCGTTTTTCTGGGCGGCAACATCGGCGTGCCCGCTCTATCTTTCATTGATGAAGTGCAGGAAGATGATTGGGTAGTATTAGAGTTATCGAGCTTCCAACTATCCGACATAGCATATGCACCTCATATCGCAGTTTGCTTAATGATAGTACCTGAGCATTTGAATTGGCATACTGATTTTTCCGACTATGCAGGCGCCAAAGCCCGGCTTTTTAGTAACCAAAAAGCCTCAGATATCGCAATTTATTTTGCGGACAGCGAAGACTCTCATGAGATTGCCAGTCATAGTTCTGGCGATAAACTATCCTACTTTGCCCCACCTGGGGCATATGAGGAGAATGGTGTCATCAAAATAGATGACCAGCCTATTTGCCGGACGGATGAACTGCAGATTCTGGGTGCACATAACTGGCAAAATGTCTGCGCCGCCATAACCGCCGCCTGGCAAGCAGGTGTTATGGATATCGAAGCAATCCATGCAGCAGTCACGACATTTACGGGCCTGCCCCACCGGCTTGAGTTTGTAGCCGAACAAGGTGGCATACGGTACTACGACGATAGTTTTGGCACGACACCAGAAACGGCGATTGTAGCAGTCCAGGCGTTCAAAGAACCAAAAGTAGTAATCTTGGGCGGGTCAGATAAAGGCACCCCATTTACTGAGCTCGCGGCTGCAGTTGCGGCAAACAACGTACGAGCAGTTGTTGTGATTGGCAATACCGGCGCAAGAATCGCAGATGAACTGCGCGCTACCGACTTTCAAGGGCAAATCATTACTGGCGGAACTACCATGACAGAGATTGTTGCTGCAGCACGGCAAGCGGCAAAGGACGGCGATGTAATCTTACTGTCTACCGGCTGTGCCAGCTTCGGACTTTTTAAGGATTATAAAGATCGCGGCAACCAGTTCAAGAAAGCCGTGCAAGCACTCGCTGAAGCTGCTCAATAACAGGTACTTCCGGCTGGAGCACCGTAGCCCTACCAGCGGCAATCTCACGTATTTCTTCTTCTACCCAGTGATAGTGCGTGCATCCAAGCACGATGACATCGGCACCTGCAGCAATAGCGGACTCAATACGCTGCGCGAGTACGGTTTGGTTTATAGCGTTATCTTCTATCATTGCCGCCCAATCGCTACAGTCCGGCTCAAGAATGTTGATATGGTGAGCATACTTTGACTTCAGTGATTTATAACGATGGCTACTCAAGGTAGCTGGCGTGGCACAGACAGCAATTATGCCCGTTTTCGTAAGGGCACCTGCAGGCTTAATCATTGGCTCCATGCCAATAAGTGGCACTGCAAGTTCTGTGCGTAGTTGGTCGATAAGATTCGTGGTTACGGTGTTGCAGGCGATGACGATTATCTTTGCGTCATTGGCGACCATGGATTGCAATATGGGCAGTACATAGCCATAGACCTCACTCATGGACTTCGTGCCATATGGAACATGATCGCGATCCTCACGGTAATCAATTTCCAGATTTGGCATTGCCTTCGCAATCGCATTCGCAACACTGAGGCCACCGACTCCGGAGTCGAATACGCCAATCTTCATGCTATTCTTCCGTAATCTTTGCTCGTGCGGCGCGGATAACGTTATCAAATAAAGCGCAGATTGTTAGCGGGCCTACACCCCCCTTGGTAGGTGTAATCGTCAGATCATCACGCTCATACACATCAGATGCCAAATCGCCGACAATCTTGCCCTGCTCGCTCGCCGTACCAGCGTCCACTACAACAGCGCCCTGCTTGATCATGTCTGCCGTAATCAAACTAGGCACGCCCGTGGCAGTCACAATGATATCAGCGGTTTTAAGCCCAGCGGCAATATCGTCGTCACTATCAAGTACCCGTACATTTTGGCCAGAAGCGAGCAGCATCTGCTCCAGTGGCGCACCAACAAGCTTGCCGCGGCCCACTAATACAATTTCCTTCCCGGTAAGCGTCACATTGTAGCCTGCTAGTAGCCATAGAATCGCCATAGGGGTTGCAGGGTCAAGCGCAGCGTCCTTACCCAGTGCATCAACGTCTTTCCCGGGTGCCACGAGATTTACAATCATATCTGTTGCATCTGGATTTTTAAGTGGCAACTGCACAATAATGCCATGTACCGCGTCATCTGCGTTCAATTGTTTAATCAGCGCAGGTACCGCTTCCTGGTCTACGCGGTGCACTTCAACATCAACCAAGACATCTGCCCCGTATCGTTGCTTCATCCGCACATATACATCGATTGCTGGATGGTCAATCGTCACAATGATTGCCAGCTTCGGAAAAATATCCTGTGCTTGACGCAATCCGCGCACCTGTTGTGCTTGCCGCTCTTTAATAAAACCAGCGAGATCTGAACCGTTTAGTACTTTCATCAACTTGTTATTATATCCTATGATGCACCCTATGTTGCTCTCTCAAGAAAAAACCGCCCGGACGGACGGTCTTATCTTGGAGGGTCAGGAGGGACTTGAACCCTCGACATTCTGCTTAAGAGGCAGACGCTCTAACCAGCTGAGCTACTGACCCAGAACTTGGGTGACTGCACAATTTTAGCAAAATACCTCTGTTTTTTCAAGACTGAGAGTCAGTAAAAAAGACCCGAGTAAATCGGGTCTTTTTTAGGTTAGCGTTTCGCTGGGTTAGTAGCGACGACCGCCACCACCGTTGCCGCTATAACCGCCACCGTTACCGCCGCCAAATGAGCGACGCTCACCGCGTGGTTCTTGTGGACGTGCTTCGTTGACTACGAGCGCGCGACCACCAAAGTCAGAACCATCAAGTTGCTTGATAGCTTCCTTTGCAGCGTTGTCGTCTTCAAACTCAACGAAACCAAAGCCTTTTGAGCGGCCAGTTTCGCGGTCAAAGATGACCTTTGCTGAAGCAACATCACCAAAAGGTGCAAATGTTGCCTGTAGTTCGTCGTCGGTTGTGCTGTAGGGCAGTGAGCCGACAAATAGTTTTGTTGCCATTAGGTATTACTCCTGTTTGCTCAGAGGTAACCTGGATGGCCAGTTAGCTGCTCCTCGAACACTTTTCTTACTTTACTATCTAGAACATCTTCTGCAGCTAGCTTCTAGTAGCGGCAGTATAGCATGATTTTTAACAAATTTACAGATAAAGCTTTTTTGGGCAAGAAAGTAGCGGCAAAAGCATAAAGAATGTTTCTAATTGATAAGTGAAAGATCACCATGTATGACAACTGGTGAGAACCCAATGATTTCATCCGTTAGCATACCATCAGGAATAGGATTATACAGATAGAGCTTCTTCCCCAACTCGAAAGCCTTAAACATCTCCAGAAATGTCGATCCGCCTATATAATTCTGCTGGCCATACTTTTCTACGACATTTAAAACAAGTATTGCGTCGTGCGCAGCCACAATCTCCATGTCTTCATGAATAATATCGCCTTTCCAAGCAGCGTGTTCGGCCTGAGAAAGCTCGCGAATGGTTAACTCTTCGTCCGGATTATCAAACTTGTTTGGAGGCGTGACTGAATGCCCTACCTTTTCGAGTTCAGTAATAACATCGGCGACTTTATGATATGCAGACTTACTGGCGGTAATAAATATCTTCATGATCTTCTAATAATTGCATGGTGCACCGGGAGGGACTCGAACCCCCGACCCTCTGTTCCGAAGACAGATGCTCTAATCCACTGAGCTACCGGTGCATGGTGCATAAACTATCGCTTTTGGTACCCCGCACAGGAATTGAACCTGCAACCTTTGGTACCGGAAACCAACGCTCTATCCAATTGAGCTAACGGGGCTCATAGACGGCTATTATACCAGATTAGACTTGAGGTGGCAGCTGTTTAGGCGCTGGGGGGTTGTCCAGCGTGTCGAGTGTATCCTGTAGGAGACGAATCATGTTGTGAGCCTGCTCACGGCTAACGCCTATACGAGCAATTGGCATAGCTGGCGCATTTGCGAGTCCAGGCTGTAAGAAGTTCAAGATCAAGCCACGCTCATTCGCAGTAATCTGTAGGCCATCGCTGTACATGACGCGCGGATCCATAGCAATCGCCATAACAATCGTCTTCGCGGCAGCCTTAACTTCTGTCTGTAGATCATCATCTTGTTCTTCGTCAGGGCTATAGCCGGCAAGCTCCCATAACCGAACTGCCTCTTCTTCCGGTAAATCAAAGTGGTGTATGAGCAGCATCAGAATATCCTCGCTTGGCCGCTCAAGCCCAAGCTCAATCTGGCGCAGCTCGTCTTCTGCGAGCTCCACCGCCCCGGCAACCTCTGCCAGACTCTCCCGCTGTTGGTGACGCCATAGCTTCAGTGTGCTGCCAAGATTACTGAATGGTGTTGATTCTGCGTGACTATCCATACATTTCTATACTACCCCCGCTCTGTAAAAAAAGCTATACTGACAGATATGCAGATTGTTCACAATGCTCCGCTCGCACCATATACTTCGCTTGGCGTCGGCGGACAGGCAGACACGCTCGTCACTATCGAATCTACTGATGAGATTGCAAATTTGTTGCAAACCGATCCACTCGCACATGTCACCGTCCTTGGCTACGGGGCAAACGTGCTTGTGTCGGACGCCGGTCTATCAGGCATTACGCTGCTTTTACGCAATAGCGGCCTGCAGCGCGACGGAAATCTACTCATTGCTGAATCAGGAACTTGGTGGGACGACCTGGTTGCATACGCAATCGCCGAAAATCTTTGGGGGCTTGAGCTCACCAGCGCTATCCCCGGGAGTGTTGGCGCCGCAGTAGTTGGCAACATCGCCGCCTACGGCCAAGCAGTGAGCGATACGCTAGCCTGGGTTGAAGTGTTGGACACGCAATCACACGAAATGCTGCATATCCCAGCGGCAGAGCTGGCACTGGGCTACCGTAGCAGTATTTTGCAGGAACCTAGCCACGCACACCTGATTATCCTGCGTGCTGCCTTTACGCTAGCCCCTGAAGCTACAAAACCAGTGACATACCAGTCTATCCTTGATGTTGCGAGTGACGTACAAACGCTCATAGGAAGGCGCGATGGAACGCTAGCTGCTCGTGAGCGTGCTGGCTCGCTATGGGATTATCGCAACCCCGCAGATTTCGATAAAACTGCTGGTTCATTTTTCCGCAATCCGCTCGTTACCGCAGATCAGGTTGAGCACATTATTCAGTTTGATGAAACCGGCAAAACCGCCGAAGCTATCAAAAAAATGAACACCGTACACGGCGGCGACCAAAAGCGTGTTTCTGCCGCTCATGTACTGCTTGCGGCAGGCTTTAGCCGTGGGCAAAGTTGGGGTAGCATAAAACTACATGACCATAATTTATTGAAAATACAGAACACAGGAAATGCAACAGCTTCGCAAATTTATGCAGTATCAAGTGAAATTATTGCGACTGTGAAGCAAAAATTAGACATCACCCTCTCTCCCGAACCTCGTTTCTTAGGTCGCTTCTAGTTGTCGCTGGGGAGTGGGAACTTGAGAGCAAATGCTGTTACTTCTTTGCGTAGTTTTGCTAGCGTAGTTGCATCGTCGCGGGCGTCAATGGCTTGCTTCATCCATTCAGCAATCGTCACCATATCGTCTTCTTTGAGGCCCCGTGTCGTGATTGCGGGTGTGCCAAGGCGGATACCACTAGGACGGAATGGTGGCAGCGGGTCATCAGCCACGCTATTAGCATTGAGCGTCAGGCCAATTTTATCGAGCGCTATTTCTGCGACCTTGCCATCAATGCCAAAGCTTTTGTGGACATCCGCCAGAATCAAATGATTGCTAGTGCCGCCCGTAACGAGCTCAAAACCCCTACTCTGCAGTTCGTCTGCCAGGCGTGCAGCGTTCTTCACAATCTGCGCTGCATACTCTTTAAATTCAGGTTTTAGTGCTTCGCCAAACGCCACCGCTTTTGCGGCAATCACATGCATATGCGGACCGCCCTGCATGCCAGGGAAGATTGATCTATCAATCAGTGTTGGGATATTTTCAAGCGTCTTCTCTGGTGCCTTCAGCGGATTACCAACCACGCCTTTGCTCAAGATCAGGCCGCCACGCGGACCACGGAGTGTTTTGTGTGTCGTCGTGGTAATGACGTGGAAGCCGTAGTCGAAAGGGTTCTTTGCCACGCCGCCAGCGATTAGGCCAGCAATGTGTGCCATATCTGCCATAAGCAGCGCACCTACCTCATTGCCAATTGCAGCAAATTTGGCGTAATCAAGCTCGCGCGGATACGCGCTGAAACCAGCCAAAATAATCTTTGGTTTATGTTTACGAGCTAACTCGCGAAGTTCGTCATAGTCAATCTCACCCGTAGCCGGATCTTTCATTTTGTAGCGGATAAAGTTATAGAGCTTAGCAGAACGCGTCACTGGCGCACCATGTGTTAAGTGGCCACCGTGGCTCAAATCCATTGCCAACACCGTATCACCTGGCTCAAGCCATGCACTATAGACCGCTTCGTTGGCCGGTGCCCCTGAATGTGGCTGTACGTTGGCATGATCAGCCCCAAAGAGCTGCTTTGCCCTATCAATAGCAAGCTGCTCCAGTGGATCAGTAAAATCCTGCCCACCATAATAGCGCCTACCCGGATACCCCTCAGAGTACTTATTGGTAAATACGCTACCAAGCGCTGTTAATACATCCCCCGAAACGTAATTTTCACTCGGAATCAGTTCCAGCCCCTCACGCTCTCGCTGTTCTTCACCTGCTATTAGATCGCTGATTTGTGTGTCAGTCATAGTCAAACCCCTTCTTATTTGGTAATTATAAGCTAGTTGGCTAGGGTTTGCTAAATCATATCGGTATTGTAGCAATTTGACTGAGCAGAGACTATACTAGCCATAGTTTTTAGAATTTTAGACTTGCATAATTTATATCACTTGTGATATAATGAGAGGATGGATACTGATGTATATAAAGCTAGAATTGGCTCACTTATACAAGAGACCCGCCGCAATCGAGGCCTGACACAAGCACAACTGGCCAGCGCTATTAATACAAGTCAGAGTGCGATTAACCGCATCGAAAAGGGTAAACAAAATATCAGCATTGAGATGATAGCACGCATTAGCGACGTGCTGTCAAGTAACCTTGTAACACTCAACCAGTCGGGTAAACTGAATTTTCGCGTACACGGTGGACATAAACTATCCGGTGAAATTGAAGTCAAAACCAGCAAGAACGCTGCGGTTGGCCTGCTCTGTGCGAGCTTGCTCAACAAAGGCACAACTATCTTGCGTCGCGTCGCACGTATTGAAGAAGTAAACCGTATTATTGAGGTGCTCACTAGCATTGGCGTCAAAGTACGCTGGCTAAATGACGAAAACGACCTTGAGATTATACCGCCTGCTCGTCTGCAACTTGAAAAAATGGACATCAATGCCGCCAAGCGCACACGCACCGTCATTATGTTCCTCGGCCCTCTATTGCATCAATACAACGATTTCAAGCTGCCATTTGCCGGCGGCTGCGACCTAGGTACGCGCACCGTCGAGCCGCATATGGTTGGATTGCGAGAATTTGGTATGGACGTTGAGGCTCGCCCTGGGACTGATTACTATCACGCGACCGTTACAGAAAAAGCACCTAATCGGGCGATCTTGCTAACCGAACGTGGTGATACTGTTACCGAAAATATTCTTATGGCGGCGGCTCTCTTTCCGGGCGAGACTGTTATTCGTAATGCCAGCCCTAACTATGCAATTCAAGACCTGTGTTTCTTTCTGCAGAAACTCGGCGTGAAGATTGAAGGCATTGGCACGACAATTCTAAAAGTGCATGGCGTACGTTCAATCAAAAAGAACGTCGAATACTACCCAAGTGAGGATCCGATTGAGGCGATGAGCTTCATCGCCGCGGCAGTCGTTACAAGATCTGAGATTACTATCACGCGCGCACCGATTGAGTTTCTGGAAGTCGAGCTGGCAACACTTGAGGGTATGGGGTTGCAGTACAGCCTCAGCTCAGAATATCTTGCGCATAATGGCGCCACACGGCTTGTTGACGTGACTATACATAAATCCGACCTCCACGCCGCCAAAGACAAATTGCACGCACTACCATTCCCTGGCATAAACCAAGATAACTTACCATTCTTAGGCCTCATCGCTACTGCTGCACACGGCCGAACGCTTGTCCACGATTGGGCGTACGAAAACCGCGCCATTTACTTTACTGAGCTTTCAAAGCTCAATGCAAAGATAGAATTAGTTGACCCGCACCGCGTGTATATCACCGGTCCAACCAAGTGGAAACCTGCAGATGTGGTGGCGCCGCCTGCCCTCCGGCCATCAGTTATCATTTTGCTTGCCATGCTGGCCGCGCCAGGGCAGTCAATCCTGCGCGATGTCTATTCAATCAATCGCGGTTATGAAGACCTGGCAAAGCGCCTGAATACTATCGGTGCCCAAATCGAAGTCTTTCAAGAGAGCTAATCTGTTATGTTCTACAGACATAACGAAACTCGCTCAGAACAAAACGAGCAAGCTCTTTTGTGTCTTCTCTATCCTTTCGTTATAATCAAAAAGTCGCGGGTGTAGTACAGCGGTTAGTATGCGAGTTTTCCAAACTCGAGATCGGGGTTCGATTCCCCGCACCCGCACCAGTGATGTTCTAAACAAAAACACAGTTTTTGTTGCCCAAAATCATGGTCTAAGGAGCGCAGCGACTGAACATGATTTTGAGAGGAGAAGCATAGCAGTAGGTCGAAGCTTTTGCTGATAGGCAAAACGAGACTTATGTGTAGGCTTCGACGAGGCCCCGTAGCTCAGCTGGATAGAGCAGAGGACTTCTAAGCCTAAGGTCGAATGTTCGAATCATTCCGGGGCCACCATAAAATAACCCTCACAGAGTGGGGTTATTTTATTTTTAGTACGGCCAGTCTTTCGTGACGGTACCGCCAATAATAGGCTGCCCGTTGTAGACCATGGCGTGGTTTTGCCAGTACAGTGCGCTCTCGGGCGTGGCTGCCGGTTCGTCTGGAAATGCAGGGGCGCTAGCGCCTATATGTGCAGCTACAATCTCGTAGTTGTCTTCTGAGTCACGCTGTGCGCGAATGGTAATGTTCTGTGTCGGTTCAGTGACTTTATGCTTCACGAACCGTGTGTAAACCTTGGAGCGCAGTTGCATAGCATAGAAAACCGTATCATTAGGGCTTGTTTCTACGATCTCGCCATAGCCAATCTGACGACCCATGTCATGCTCTATGGCAATCATGCTTTCACTTAGGTCAATTGTTGGTAGTAGTTCGGCAAGTAACGTAACCAGACGGGGTTGGCGCGAGATGCTACTAGCAACCACCGAGTGAGTGAGGTGCACGTAGACTTCACGGCCATTTTTACTTGTGGCTATAAAATGTTTTGGCTGGACAGTTTGCATGGGTAGCCCTTCCGCTTATGAGCGCCCGGGCAGTAATCTAGTGATTTGCCTGCATAGTACCAACTCGTTGCTTCTTAGTATAGCACGTCAGGGGCGAAAGCTTTATGCGGCTAAATCGTAATCGTCCCGTGCCACTGCAACTTTGCCAATGTATGCCTGTAGTCTTGCTTCTATGTCCGCCATGTCATGCTGCAGTTGCGTAAAGGTTAGGCGATATTTGTAATTGTGCATGCCCAATTTTTCGCGCTCTTCGGCGGATAGGTTTTCAATACTGAAATCCTGCTCTTCGGCTGCTTTTGGTTTAAGCAACTCCGCAACTATAAGCTGGATTAACTCTTTGTCGTACTCAATCTCAAGCTTGTCCAGTAGCTGTTCGCACACGATTTCCAACCGAGACACCAACTGCTCCTCGGTAATGCCCTGTAGGCCAGCATGTTCAATAACCTCGTTTATTTCGGTAGTTTCACCCGCTTCATTTTCAACCAACCCCGCTACAAGTCGCTCTGTAGCCTGCCCCTCGCGTAGTTCGGCAATAAATTCAGCAATCTGGGTCAGCTCTTGATACAGCTTTTCAACTTCTCCTGCATCTTCAGGTGAGGCTTCAGCCTCAAATGCCGCAACTGCTTGCTCTAAATCTTCGGTAAATGATGCTTGGGGTTCCTGTTCCTGACCTTCTGGCTCTGGCGCTTCGCTGATGAGCGCTACATCCTCTTCGACCAAGTAGTCTGCCGTAGCACCTAGCTTCATCGCTGCCTCCTCATTTTCATCAATACTCTCTGTATCTATATCTGACTTATTGAGTTCATACCACAAATTGCTGAGCTCATCTGAGGTATCTTCCGCATCAATGATGTTAGCACTGCGCTTTTCAGTACTAATAAGATTTTCCTTATCGAGTACACTAGGCTCAAACAACTCGATTGATGCTGCTTCTTCACTAATATTTTCTTCTTGCGATTGCACTTCAATAGCAGGCTTTACTTCAACCCTAATATGCTGTTCTGGTAATTCTTCATCTACTTTAGCCTTTTGCTCCGTCGCTGCTTGATTAGCTATATTTTCCAAGGCATTATAATCAACTTGCTCTAATGGAGCAGTCTGTTTGCCATCAGCACGCACTTCCTCGTTTTTAGATGGCAATTCTGGCACTTGTTTTGGTTCTAGCGGTGAAGTGTCGATAGTACGCACAGCAACATCTTGTCCTGAGGATTCTTGCCGCACAGTTGGAGTATGCATGCTCTCTTGTGAGCTTTTCTTTACCGTCTGTTCGTGAGCCACGGCGTTTTTCTTTATATCCTCAGCTTTTGTAACGCCTTCCACAGACTGTGAGATTTCCCGAATCTTCATATTGAACTCTTTACCCTGAACTTCAAGGGTATCTCGGAATTTTTGCTCATCCTCGGGATCTATTTCAGCGCCAGAGCTATTCATGATATTGATTGTGTAGCGCTCAATTTTCTCTGGTTCTACATTCGTTAAATCTATTGGGCAGCCTTTTTCGGCAAGGTCACTAATTGTTCCCGTCATGCCACGGAACGTCACTACTTGGTCGCCATATTTATCCTGCACAAATTGCCGCTCAACAACATCCTGTTCAGGACTAGGAAGGAATGCGGGTCCACCCTCTTTAGTCATTAGTGGCCCCGTATATTGGGTACTTCTATTTCCAACAGGTCGTGATACGCCTCGGGCAAAGAATCTGCGCGCTTATATAGACGAGCCCAGAGCGCTGCGCGCAGTAGTTGTGGCGCTTGGCGGATCTCATTCTCACCCCGCATATCTGCTTCGGCTTCGTATGCCTCTGCCGCAGTCATTTCACCAAAAGGAGTAGATATGACGACATCTCTCCCACACTGATCAAGCATGAACTCGTCTGCATTTTGCTCAATCTGCAAAAATTCCTCTTTGGTAGTCATTAGTAACATAATAATCACCCAATCAGGTTATGTCTAGCCGGCTTGTACGATAAGTGATTTTCGAGTATAATCACCCCTGTTCTTATGTTCTTCAGGGAAAAAGAGCAGGTCAGCTTGGTTTGCATAGCAAACTCGGCTTTGCCGACTGACCGATGAGAAAAAACCGTAGGTTTTGTCTCATTACGGTGCCTATAGCTTAGTTGGTTAAAGCGCCGGGTTGTGGTTCCGGAGATCGAGGGTTCAAGTCCCTTTAGGCACCCCATACAAAGTACCGACCCGTAAAGGTCGGTTTTTTGTTTGGTACACTATGGGCGTGACTTATCAATATTTTGGCATTGTTGCAGTAACAATACTCGCGATAGGACTCGCCTACATTCCGCGCCGCTGGCCACTTTCAAGAAACCATACTTTCAGCCAACATATTGCCAGGAAACGCAGCTCTGTTATATATTACGTCGCACTCTTTGCAATTGCATTGCCGCTTCTGGTTGCATTCTTCGTAGGGTGGTTTACGCCAACATTTGCAGCACCGGCTGCTATAAACATACTCATAATCTTGGCTGCACTGTTTCAGCTGGCATGTACATTCGTACCGGAAACTAGTGGTTCAAAGAGCGCGTGGCATCGAACTTTTGCGGGACTTTCCGGCATCTTGCTATTGCCCATCCTTGTCCTGCTATTAGCGGTTGAGGGCGTTTCTATTCCTGCGAAGATTGTTACCCTAGCAGCCCTACTCATTATGCTGTGGTGCACGTATGTGGTCATACGGGCAAACGGAAGACCGCACAATTTTCTCATTATTCAATCAGTATATTTTGCGGTGTTTTTCACACCTATATTACTCTTGAGCTACACCGGTATCTAGATTTGCTTTTCGAGGATGGCGGCGATGTCAGCGCGAGTGATGGTTATAGTACTGCCAGGCATCGCTTCCTGGCGAAGGACTTTATCGGCCACAATGTTTTCAACGGTTTTCTGCACAATGCGGCGCATGGGGCGCGCACCAAGGCGCGGGTCATTGCCTGTTTCAACCAGCAAAGCTTTAGCGTCTTCATCCACCGCAACTGTGAGCTTTTGCGCAGTCAAATTCTTATTCACGCCCTGCAGAATCAAGTCAACAACCTGCTTCAGCTCATCTGGTGTCAGTGGGCGGAACAGCGTAATTTCATCAAAGCGGTTTAAGAATTCCGGCTTGAACACCCCGCCCTCGATCAGCTCACTCGTAAAGCGCTCTTCAAATTGCTCAAGCGCATCACCCGATTGAATATGCGCGATGATTTTCTCTGCACCAGCATTACTCGTGGCAATAATTACGCTATCACGGAAGCTGACTTCGCGGTTGTTAATGTCGCGCAAAATGCCCTCATCTAAAAGCTGCAAGAGCGTATTTAACACTTCCGGATGGGCTTTCTCAATCTCATCGAGTAGCACCACGCTAAATGGATTACGTGCGATTTGTGCCGTTAAACTATGCGAATCTTGCGCAGGGTCAGCAATCAAACGCGCCACATCTTCTGAGCGCACGTATTCGTTCAAGTCTAGGCGCACCAGGCTTTGTTCGCTACCAAAAAAGACTGCCGCAATAGACTTCGCCAGCTCTGTCTTACCTACGCCTGTTGGCCCAAGGAACAAGAATGTACCAATCGGCCGCTCAGTATTGCGTACACCAGCCCGCGCGCGGCGCAGTGCGTCACTAACGGCTTTGACTGCATACGATTGGTTAATCATACGCTCATGAATACGGTCTTCAAGATTTAACAGCGTATCACGCTCTGCTGCCGTATCAGCTGTGCTGACCTTAACGCCGCGCGTTTGCTCGATGGCTTGCTCAATCGATTTTCGCGTAATGAGCTTTTCCTCGGCAAAATGTGCCGCCGACTCCATAACGCTGAGTGCTCGGCCAGGCATCACCTGCTCGCCGATGTAACGGCTGCTTAAATCATATGCCGCTTCAATCGCCTGGTAGGTGTAGAGCACACCGTACTGATGCTCAAACAAAATTGCTTGGTTATGCATAACTTCACGTGTTTCTTGCTTGCCCGCAGGTTGCACAACCACGCGGTTGAGATACTGCACCAAGCTGCTGTTACGCTGCGCGATCTGTGTCCAACGTTGTTCATCGACAGCCATAATGAGCTTTAGCGCCCCGCCATCGAGAATTGGCGTCAGTACGGTCGTTAAGTCAACCGAACCATTACCCTCTTCAAAGAATAGGTGCGCATCATCAAGGAACAAAATAATATTCTTGGCATGCAGCGCTTCGCCAGCCAAACGCAGCACTAAATCTTCCAATTGGCCACGACCCTGTGCGCTACTGATGAGTGTTGACGCGTCCAGTGCTACAATCTGGTTGTAGCGGAGCGATTGCGGTACCGTACCATCTGGAGAAAGCAGCGTTTCGGCCAACATATGCACGAGCTTTGTCTTGCCACTTCCAAGTTGCCCAACAAGTACAACATTACGTCTGCCGGTCTGCGACAAAATACTCGCTACCTGCTTCAATGTTTGTGACCTGCCCTCAAGCTTGCGCGCCAGCAAACCGCCACCAGCAATGCCCTCACTGATGTTGTGACCAAACCGCTCAAGCAACGGTGTGAACCCAAATGCCCAGTCGCGACCAATACCGCCAGGACGACGTTTCTTATCTCTTAGTTCCGCACGCAGCTGTTCAATATGCGCCAACCACTGAGCACCCTCCGTAATATCTTCACTGCTCAGCCCTGCATGCGCTAAAAATTGATTGATATCAGGACTCGTCAGAATAATCGCTGCCGTGACCGCACCACTAGTAATCTGTGCTGCGTTTGTCTGCAGACGCAACTCTTCGGCCTTTTGCCAGACGACTGCTGCATCATCAGTAGTATCACTGGCAATGTGCACGATGAACTCAGTGCCCAGCATAAATCTGCTTGCAAAAAAAAGACCGCCAGGCTGCCTTACTACAACCTCTGCAATTTGCTTTGGTGTAGGATTCTTCGGTAACTGCGCAAGCAGGCTAGTATCAAGTAGTGCATCGACTGAATCTCCCTTGGCAATCGGCACATTCTTGAGTGCAATCCCCCAGAATGCCATCGCCAATAGGGGCCCTGAAGTGCTTAGCACAAGCCAGCCCAGCGCTTGTCCGTCCACGACAAGAAACGCGCCGCCCAGAAAAGCAGCCGCTGCTATGACACGAAGTAGTATGTTAAGCACAGGCTCACCAAATATGCGGCCAAGTCGCGCTTGGCGTGCTCGCGTACTTTCGTAGACGAATTCCGCACTCATACAGCAACCCCTGCGAGCCACGCTATAGCGCCAAGAATGGGCAATACTGGAAGGAGTGGCCAGATAAGCAACCATAGCACACCAAATAACCATGTTAGTGTAGCAGCCGTAAGCCCTGTAATAATCATGATAGTACGCAGACCCGCGCCAAAGAATCGCGAAAACGTACGTCCAAACCAAGCCTGAAATTGTACAGACATTGACCCGCGCACATTACCTGCGTCAATTTGGCGAAACGGTGCAAACCATGTCCGCGCTAGTAAACCCACTGAAAAATCGTCCAGCACCCCAAGTGCTCGCTTATCAGTCTGCTTTGCAACCTGCTTTATACCTGTCCCGTACCACCATGAGAAGAAGTCAAGAATCATATTGCTTCTATTGTAAAGTGTTTATGCGTTCTAGTACAAATGCAACGAAGAGTGGCACTGTAAGATTATCAAGTCCTCGCACACTTATATTCTCTAGCACGGTCGCAATGGTCGTTATGCCGAGCAGCGCCAACAGTGGCAACTCATGCCCTGATCCAATAATATAGCCGACCAGAATCAAGATTGATATCCCCGCAAAGGTCATGCTGCCAAAAACGCTTTTTATATGACCGAATACGGTATACCGGTACTGCTTTTTGCCGTATCGCATACCGACAATAGCAGCAAAGCCATCAGCTAAACTCATATGTAAAATCGCTGCCGCAAAAATCCAACCGTCATGCGTGATTAACGCAAGTAACCCGACCACTGCGGCAAAAAACATTTCTCCCCATGTTGGACGCTGCACTGTATGGATAGCACTAAAAATATGAAATTTGTGCGAAATAATAACCGCCGCTAAAAAGGCCGCGCTCATCAGTATGATCTGATTCCAGCTAAGAAAAAGTGGCCATAACGCCACGAAGCTACCGACAGTGATATGTACGAACTTACGGCTGATTTCAGAGTGCTGTTTTTTACGGTGACGCGAGAAGTACTCACCAATAAGTAACAAAGCAAATACAACGACCGAGGCGATAATAAGCGAGAGCATTCTAAATGTATATTGTACTCCAGTGCACGAAAACTAACGTATACTAATAGCAATGGATTTTCGCACAGCAAGCGCAGTTATAGTTGGCAAGGCCGTTCGCAAACTCAGCAGACTCACCGGCGGCAATGGCGCCGCACTCCCTGGCCTGGTTATTGAAAAAATCATGCCAGACTTCCTGCAAAAAACGCTCGGTTCTCTGCCAGACGGGGTAGTGATTGTCACGGGCACTAATGGCAAAACAACTACGACAAAAGTGATAACTGATTTGCTTCGAGCAAATGGCAAGCGAGTACTGACCAACAAGACTGGCAGTAACTTCACGCGCGGCATCGTAGCGAGCGTCACTTCTGAAGTAGCCATAGGCAAAGCACTCGAGCATGATATCGCTGTTATCGAACTCGACGAAGCATACGCTAAAAAGTTTGTCGAAAAGGTACAGCCTACATATGTTGTGGCGTTGAATGTCATGCGTGATCAACTTGATCGCTTTGGTGAAATTGATACGACAGCTAAGCTTATAGGTGTTAGTATGCAGCGTGCCGCTAAAGCCGTCATTGTTAATGGTGACGATAGGCACCTTTCAGAGATTGCTCAAACATTGACCGTGCCAGTTAAGTATTTTGGCGTATCAAAAAAGCTTCGAAAGCTATTCCCGACTGATGAGGAAATTGCTGCTGTTGGTACAGTTCAGCATTATGAAAATACTCAACCGCTGGCCGTTGAACTCGTTGATTTTGATGGGCAGAACGTAACGTACGCATTTGGTAGCGACACCGAGACTACGCAATTGCAGCTAGTCGGCCAGTACAATTTTCAAAACGCCGCGGCCGCGCTGGCGCTTTTGCGCGTGCTTCTTCCTGACGTTACGCCAGGAACAATCCTGACGCAGTTATCGGCAATTACTCCCGCATTTGGCCGTGGTGAAATCCTTGAAAAGGACGGCCAGCAGGTTGAGCTGTTGCTGATCAAAAATCCTGCAGGCTTTCGCCAAGCATTGCTCTCCTTCAGAGGTGATGCCCCAACCATGATTGCTATCAACGACAATGATCCGGACGGGCGTGACATTTCCTGGCTTTGGGATGTAGATTTTAACTCACTACAAAAACGAGGCGTTGCCGTCACGAGCGGCAAGCGCGCCAGCGATATGGCGCTACGCTTGCAATATGATAATGTCGAAACGCGCCTCATTGAACCAAATCTGAAGAAAGCACTGACCGCGCTACTCGGCATACCATCAAAATCGCCAAAGCGCATCTACGCTAATTACACCGCCATGTTGGCACTACGAGCGCTGCTTGGGCGACCAGAACACGGAGATTACGATGAGTAAAAATAGCAAACTTCAAATTCTGTATCTCTACCCAAATGAAATGAACATTTATAGCGACACCGGCAATGTGTTAGCATTACAGCGCCGGCTAGAATGGCGCGGCTATGAGGCAGAGGTTGTATACCACCATCCCGGCGAAGTTTTTGCACATAGGCCGGATATTATTGTGGGCGGCGGCGGCCAAGACTCAGGACAATTAAAAGTATGTGAAGATTTACAAAAAATTGGCAGTAGCCTGCATAAACTAGCGGACGCGGGCGTGCCAATGATTGTTATTTGCGGCACGTACCAGCTGTTTGGTCACCGTTTTGTAACAAACACCGGCGAAGAGCTACCTGGCATTGGTATTTTTGACGCCGAAACCATTGGCGGACAGAAGCGTCTTATCGGTAACGCACTCATTGATACACCACTCGGGCAGATTATCGGCTACGAAAACCACAGCGGGCAGACATGGCTAAAAAACGACCAACAGCCGCTCGGCACCGTATTATCTGGCTTTGGCAATAACGGTGAGGATAAAACCGAAGGTGCTCGCTATAAGAATACTATCGGTAGCTATTTGCATGGCTCAGTGCTCCCGAAGAATCCCGCGCTGGCGGATGAATTAATCGCACAGGCGCTCATAAACCGCGGTGAATCCCCCGAGCTGGCAACACTTGAAGATTCACTCGCCACAATTTCGCTCGGCGCTATGCGCAAGCGTCTTATCTAATAGTTATCGTTACCGCAAGATGATCTGACAGATCGTCAGCAGAAGTCGTCAGGCTTTCAACCGTATGCGGCGGCGGCACACAAAGTACCTTCCGAGCTTTTGTCGCGCGCCGATTCCCGCTGTGGCGCAAGCATATAGAATATAAGTCTACGGACTAAAAGTCCGTACTTTATTGCTTTTTATCTATAACATTGATAATAATTAAACCCATAAACTAATGAGGGGACTATCGATGTCAGCAAAAGAGGGAAACTGGTTTAAACGCCACAAATTTTTAACTGTACTAGCGGCTATTATATTGCTAATAGTAATTATTACGGCAGTAAGCAGCGGTGATGATGAGGGCAGTACTACGGGCAGCAGCACGAGTTCGTCAGAAGAAAAAACATACCGTTTTAATGATCGGGCTGACAAGCAAAACACTGATGTTGAGTTCGCAGTTGGCGAATCGGGTACAGTTGATGGGGTAAAACTCACTGTAGACAGCGCCGAATACAAGTCAAGCCTTGGTGAATATGAAACCGCTGCGGATGGCAAAACGTATATCGTCGTTAGCGTTACCATAGAGAATACAAGTGACAGTACAAAGTCATACAACCCTTACGACTTCCGAGTACAAACGGCTAGCGGGCAAGTCTTAGATCCCACAATCTCTATCAGCCTGGATACACTCAACTCAGGCGATCTCGTGACTGGTGGTAAGGTGTCCGGCCCAATTGTTTTTGAAGTACCAACAGAAGAAGGCCACCAATATCTGATTTGGAAGCCAAACGCCGTCAAGTCTGATCGTGCAATCGTAGAACTGAAATAGAACCACTAATCGTTCTGTTGCCAGGGTACACGCTGCCAAAATGGCGAGAAGAGGTCAGCTTCTAGAGATAAATAAGTAGATCCTAGTTCCTCTTTTGTTGGGCTCTCTTGGTCAAATTCAACAAACGAAACATCGTTGATGATTGCAATTGGCGTCTGCTCGCTGCCTTCGCCCATTACTAGCACTGCTGCCGCAGCAAGTCCGCCAGCTATGTTGGCTGTTTCAAGTTTAAGCTCCCGGCCAAATAGATCCTTTTGGCCAATATATGATGCAATCGCTTTAAAACCGCTATGCGCAATTGCCACTCCCATCGCGCCGCGGCGCATCGGATAGCTCGTGCTATCCGTAATGATAACTCCCGCGCTTTGCAAGTTGTACGTATCCCGCAACCATGCACGAATTTTATTTGCTGAGGCCTGCGGATCACGCGGCCAGAGCACATAGTGATCTGCTCCGTTCGACTCATCAATGCCAGATGATCCTACGAGTGTATTGTGTTTAACAGTAAAGTGATGACCATAGACACTCAGGCTTGGGTCAAGGTAAAGATCTGCCTCGCTACGAATGAGCTCCTCCTTGTCGATTCCTTCAAGTGGTGCAACTGCACCTTCGCACAGCGCAACAATCTTAGAGCTAATGACGATTACGGACTTATCCGTGACAGCCGATAATGATTCCGCAAGAATATCCTCAATTGTTTTTCCTGCTCCAGCTGTAATAATTGGCGTCTTGATAGCTCTCACTTGCATACTTGCAGTATACCTTGAGCTTACGAATAAAACTCACAATGACATATGGTACACTCAAATTATATAAAAAGGAGTTGAAACGATGACTAAAGAATGGAAATACCTGCTCATAGGAACAATTATTAGCTGGACAGTCGGTATAATCGGGGCTGACCGCATGTACAAGGGCGAAGTTGGGCTTGGCATCCTGAAACTTATAACGTTTGGTGGCTTTGGCATCTGGTACCTTATCGATGCATTAATCTGGACCTACCGTCTCGGCAAAGCAGACGCATAAATTCCCTGACAACTAAAAAAGAAAAAACGAGTTCGCTTGAACTCGTTTTTTCTATGGTCGGGGATAAAGGACATCGCTCCGCTCCTCCGCAAGAAATGGGTCGAATGCAAGCATCCGCATTCCTTTTCTTACTTCGCCGTACCATCGACTACGATATTTTGCTGAATGCAAAATCTCTGTCGAAGGTTCGAGACATCAACACAAACCAATAAAAAAGACCTGGGCAAGCCAAGTCATTTTTATTGGTCGGCTCAGAACGACACTCAACGAACCTACCTGCAAGACAGTCTATATGCGATTTTGCGAAATCATCAGCAATTTAGGGACAAGGTGGAGAAGCTACAGCGTATTGTCGATAATACCGTAAAGCCAGAGGGCTTGGAGCTTATCAAGTTTCTTTAGCGTATAATGTAAATAATATGAGCGACACCGACGAAGCCAAAGAAAACGCTATGCTTCAAGAAAGTGAAGTTGTAGAGTTGCCACCGCAACAATCAGCAACCGATACGAGCAACTGGGACAACAAAGTCTCTACCGACCCTAGTGGCGAAAAGTATATACGAGCAGAAGACGAAGAGTAGCAAATATAAGCCCCCCTACCTATCAAGGGGGCTTTTTTATATGGAAGCGTAAACGCACTACCTACCTAAATATGTCCCGATGCCAAAAAATCGGATGTTTTCGTTTCGCCCAACATTAAATTGTTGGAACAGGGGTGGCGATTTCCAACAGATTGACGTTGCCAACAAACTTTGACAGATTAGCATAAGCAGTTTATAACTGTGAAAGTATGCTACAATTAGCACTATGAAGCTTGTTGAAATAAAAATCAGAGGGTACAAGTCCATCGAGGAACTTGATTTCCCTGTCACGAAATATGGCAAGGGCGAGAGTGCAAGTTACACTACAATTCTCATCGGTAAAAATGAAACTGGTAAAAGCAATGTACTTGATGCTATGGCTACGCCACAGAATAAAGACACCGTCGCTTTCGAAGACTACAAGAATAAGCAACAAGGTGTAGACGCTAGTATCGTGTCAGTATTTTTCGGATTTGAGACAGATGACGAAGACGACTACCGCAGTGCAATAGCTCAAGCAATCACCATACCGCAACAACTTTTAGATAACCTAAAGATAACGAAGCTCTACAAAGAGATGTACTTGCAAAAAGGTTTCGACCAGTACGAAGTCGATTGTGACTACGAGGCGAATAAAGTAGATGTTAAAAAATACAGTTACATCAAAGTGTCTGCTAGCACGCCTGCCACACCGACAACGCCAGCTACCAGTGCCGAGGAAACCGTTACCATAAAGGCTAACTCAGAGCTTACGGACGAAGAGAAAGAGACGTACACGCAACTTGATGCAGAGAGCTTCAAGGATATCATCAAGCAAGCATTGCTCGATTATGTAACGGCTCACGATATTCCAGTGGACGTATGGAAGTCGGAAGAAAAAGACAAGTATCTAGTGCCAGAACAAGTACAGCTTAAAGATTTTATTAAATCGACAGATGCTAATATCCCACTAAAGAACATTTTCTACTTAGCAGGGTATACAACTGACAAGGATATAACGGCAATTGTTAACGAAGCCGAAAAATCCAACAATGAACGCCTCAAGCTTGGCGACACTCTAGGTACCAAGTCAACTGAGTACCTCAACAAGAAGTGGAATGAACACGAAATCGAAATTGAAGTTCGAGTAGAGAGCGACCTGAGTGCCTATGTTTATGTTAAAGACAAGTCTGACAAATCCAACCGCTTCAATATGTCCGACAGAAGTCAGGGTTTCAAGCAGTTTGTGTCAATGCTTTTGAGTATCTCAATAAGTAGTTTGTCTGGTGACGTAAAAGACCATTTGGTGCTAATTGACGAACCAGAAGTACATCTGCACCCGTCTGGTATACGCTGGATGCGAGACGAACTGCTGGAGATAGGCAAAAACAACTACCTGTTCATCTCTACCCATTCAAACTTTATGATTGACGAAAAAACCAAGGATAGGCACTACTTGCTGACGAAAAGTAAAGCTGGACTTACTCAGTCACGCCAAATCAAAACTGAAGAGGACATAACGAACGACGACATTTTGAAATCTGCATTCGGTATCAACGTCATTGCTGACTTCTTGCCAGAACGTAAGCTGTTGGTAGAGGGTGCGACCGACAAGAACTTGCTAGAGACTGCTCTTGCGAAGATAAACAAAGACCATAACATTTCGATTGCAAATGGCACGGGTAACACTATTGTCGCAACCGCTACTCTTATGGCGTTCTATAGGGTCTCCTCGATGGTAATGACCGACGATGATGAACAAGGCAAAAAAATGAAAAAGGAAATCGAAAAAATTGGCGACAAGTTATTTAAGGGTAATGTCCATACAATACGTAACTTAAACGGTGACATTATTGAGGACGGTACGATTGAAGACGCTTTGCCTATGACCTTTGTTCAGAGTGAGGCCAATAAGCAGTTTAAGAAGAATGGTGTTGCCGATATCACTCTAGATGAAAAAACGCCATTTTGTAATCAGTTGACCTTGCATCTTCAGAAAGAAATATCAGAAGAGGGCAAAACAAAGAAAGACAAGAAGCAGGAAATAGACGACATCCTGATGGCGATTAAAGTTAGCGTCTCGAAATATACTCCTAAAAGCACATTCAAAACAGATGCTCCAAAACTGCACGACTTAGCAGAAGCTATACTGAAGCAATTTGGTATATAAAATCTAACGACCCTGCTCGTTTCGGATGTTGGTGTTTGCAAAACCACGCTTAGCCATAGCCTCGTCAAAAGTCTTGTCCATATAAAACAGGTCACCGAGCCAACCCATAAGCAAATAATTGGCACTGATACTTCGCCCGATAGCACCCTTGCCGTTGCCGAGATACCATCGGTTAATCGGTAGTATGAAACTACAAGCGGTTAGTATTTTGTAAGTTTTGCGGTCTTTCATTTTAGACACTCCTATTTAGTTGCTGTAACCGTAGAAGTGCCTTAAATAAAAAGGGACACCGCCAACGGGTGTCTAGCCTGTTTGTTCCGCAATAAGTTTTAGCTTACTGTTTCGGGCGATGCCCCTTTCTAAAGCTAAAAACCATTACGGCAAAAGCCGAGCGGTAAATTATTGCGTATTAAACAAGCTAGACAATCTGATTATAGCAACTATTATTGGGTGTCGGTAGATGTAGACTACTCAGATTTTTCAGGGGCAGGCTTCTTCTGAGCCTTTTTAATGCCAGCAATTGCCTTAACGGCACGTAAGTTCTCTTCGTCGTCGTGACGCTTTACATACCATTGTTTAAAAAGATACTCGATGAAAGCAATTAGAGTATTAGCCTCTTCGGATGTGACGTCTATGATAAGGTCAACGTCCTTTTCCATATGAGCACCGATGTTACCAATAGAACGTAGGCTGTCCAGTGCGTCCCACTCGCTTGTAGGGATAACCCCTTTCAGGGCGTCAATTTCATCGTACAAAGACTTCTTGTCTTTAACACCGTGAAAGTCTCGTATCATACCCTGTAGGCAACGACGAGCAAGGGTGGCAGATGCTTTAGGGCTTAAATCTCTAATCTTGCACGCTTCCGTATAATCCTGCACCAGTTGCTTGGGTATATAGCTTGGCTGAGGTTTGGCGTCTGTATCTGGCACTAGTCGCCACTCTTTGTATAAGGTACTCGCATCTGGTGCATTGAAGCTACCTTGCACTTGGTTGTAGCCAGTTTTTGACCCAGTTAGTCTTGAAGTTACTGTGAGCTCCTTACAGTCTTGATTTGGACAAGCAATAACTAAAAATCCAACGCCGATATCGTGGGTGTAATTTGTGTTATTTTGTTTTATGGCTACCTTTTCCCAGAGGTTGTACTTGTTCGGGTCGGTTATCGTCGTAGCGTGGTTACAGTATGGGCAAGTGAAGTTCATTGTGGTCTTATTATATACCAGAAAAACGTCGAACCTATATTACAAGCTATAATGATAGGCAGTATGGCTACAGGTGATAAGAAAACTAGAACACGCAAGAAGCAATTGCTTGTACCGCTTAGTGATAAGCAGTTGAAGCAAGCCGAGCAAGTTGTGGCTGAAAGCCTTAAAGATAACCCAGAACTATTCAATCTTCCAGAGAGCAGATACACGGTTGATGGTCTTGTAGACTTCTTCGTACAGTCGATGGAGGGTAGCCGAAAGATACTACCTAAAGAGAAGCGACGTTATGTAATCTACCTACGCAAATCAACGGATGATGAACGCAAGCAAGTTAGGTCAATCGACGACCAGCGAAAAGAGTGCCTAGATTTAGCGAAAAGGATGGGTATATACGTCCGTCCAGAGGATATTTTCGAGGAGCGACAGTCGGCAAAAATCTCTGGTAAGCGTATCATCTTCAACGACATTATGGAGGGATTTGAGAGGGGCAAATATCACGGTTTGATATCGTGGTCGCCCGACCGTCTGTCACGCAATATGCTAGAGGGTGGTCAGATTATCGAACACGTAGACTACGAGAAAATACAGGACTTGTTGTTCTGTACATATGCTTTCGACAACACGCCGAACGGCAAAATGATGCTTGGTATTTTGTTTGCTACATCAAAGCAATATAGCGACAAGTTAGCCGTCGATGTGGCACGTGGTATCACTGGTGCTATCCACGAGGGTAAATACGTCGGGCTTGTTAAAAAGGGCTACTATGCAGACACTGATACGGGTCGTTTTATGCCAGACGGGGTACACTGGCAGTTACTCCGTCAAGCCGTTGTTATGAGGCTCAAAGACCGCAAGACCAACCAAGAGATAGCAGACTTCTTGAACGTATCGAACTTTAGCTTTCGTAAGAACCAAGACGACCCTTACAAAAAAGCAAAGATGGACAAGAAGACTGTTGCAACAATGTTTGCCGACCCGTTCTATACAGGTGCTTACAAATACGGTGACAATATAGCTAACCTAAATGATACGTATAACTTTCTGCCACTGATGACACCAGACGAGTTCATCGCCTTGAGCAAAAATATGTCGGATAGCTTTAACAAGGAGTTTGTCGGACGTAGTAACGTCGCTAAACGGCTAGACTTCGGGTTGCTTCGTGAGAAAGTTATTTGTGACTACTGCAATGGCGGTATGGGCTTTCAACGTGCCCAAATCAAACGAGGCAAGAACGCTGGTAGTTGGCAGATTTCGTACTACTGTCGCAACAAAGAGTGTATCCGCCACAATGACGAAGAAGCGATTAGGGTATATGGCAAGAAGCTTCCAAAGAGCATCAGTGCTCGGTTTGTTACGGCTCATATCGAATGGACGATGCGTCATATGACCGCCAATGTTCTAGAGGCTCACAAGCAGTATATTGACCGTATCGAGAAGCGAGTAGCCATCGACAAGGATATAGCAAAAAGAAAGCTAACAGAGGCGAAAGCAGAGCTAAAACGTCAAAAGGATATGTACTCAAAGTATCAAACCTTTCAAGTTGAAGACCCTGAAACATATAAAAAGCATCACACTGGCAAGCTAGAGTTTCATCAAGCACAGATTAACGCCGTCAATGCTACGATAACCGCTTCACAGAAAGAACTAGACGATTTGCAGAGAGCACTGCCGACCCGTGAAGAGTTTGTCGAACTCGTCCACTCGTATCTTAAAACCATACTTGAAACGTCAGATTTAATTGAAGAAGATGCAGTGTATCGTGAGGTCGTGTCGAACCTACGTGCTCGTGACAACTCTATCTCTGTTATAAAGCTAAATCCACCGTACGATATGATGGTGGATTTTAGCGAAAATACTTCTTGGTCGGGGATAAAGGACTCGAACCTTCGACCTCGCGGTCCCAAACCGCGCGCGCTAGCCAACTGCGCCAATCCCCGAAAACTTTGTAAGTATATCAGTTATTGCGCTCATTTTCTAGGGGTCAGTCAAAAACTAGACGGATGGACTCGGCGGCAATTGCTAAGCCGGTTGTTTCATCAACGTCTACCAGCAACGCATTGAACTGCGTCGGACCATGCTCAATGAGTATATTTCGGGTCTGCTGACCGTCGCGCCAACGTGGCAGAACTGAAGATAGTTCAACGCCCAGACTACCTTCAAGTGCGCCAACCATACCAACATCTGTTTGATGCGCTGTTCCGCCTGGCAACACCCTACTGTCTGCTGTTGGTACATGCCAGTGATCACCTACGACGATACTTGCTTTGCCGTCTAAATACTGCCCGATGACCACCTTTTCACTACTGAAGTCACCATGCAGATTTACTACTGTTGCGGCCCGCGCCTCGGCATCCGCCAAGATTGCATCAACAACCTGCAGTGGATTATCTGCGGGCTTCTCGCTATCACGACCGACGATGCCACCAAGCAAACTCACCACGAGCACCTTACCCCTTGGCGTGTCAGCATACTTATAGCCAAGACCCGGTGTGCCCTCCGGATAATTGGCTGGGCGGATAATTGGCTGGCTTGGATCACTTAGCGCTGGAAAAATATCATCATTCCACATGGTCCAGTTACCACCGGTACAAAAATCTACGCCCGCTTTACGCAAACGCGCAAAATCCGCCGTTGATATACCTTTACCATCTGTCACGTTCTCCGCCTGCGCCACCACGAAATCTATCTGCTTTTCAGCCCGCAAACGCGGTAAAACCCGCTCTACCGTTCTAAGCCCAAGCTCACCCATCACATCGCCGATATATAATATGTTCATGCCTTTTCTGATTCCGTTATCACGAGCTTATAAGGCGTAGACGGATGGTCCGTAGCGAAGTTAATATTATTTAGATACGCCAGTAGACCCCGAGCGGCGTTTTTGTACCGCATTGCCGCGTCAAATCTAACACTTGGTCCAAATGCCTCATCTTCGCAGCGTTGCATAAGATTATCGCTCTCCAGTTGGCCGCATCCTCCATGCCTAACGTGCACAAAACCGTCCATTGCAACAATCTTTGAGACAGGATCAAGCACATCTATCCATTCTTTAGCCTTTCTATAAGCCGTACGAGGCTCACCGCCAAGTATGTACCCGTGTGTTGCATCAACAAAGTAGGTTTGGGAAGTGAGTTTTCTTAGACTAGCCCCTGCCTCATAGGCCGTCTCTTCAGTATTAACGACAACTTGCACCTCATCGTAATCTTTAGGCCATCTCTGACGTATTGGCCAACTTGCCACCTGCTGTGATGCACCGTCATCAACGCATGATTTAAAATATCGACGATATGTTAGCATACCAAGCGCTCCCAGCCGGCTATCTAACCGTTCACGCGCTTGGCCTGCATCCCTTTCCTGCTCATAAACCAGAACATTGACCCATGCAGCGCCATCCATCAGCACAAGATCTGTACTTGTATCGTAGCTCTGGCTCTCAAACTCTGGTACGGAACTCATAGCAAAATGTATTATTTAGCAAATTCGACGGCGCGGGTTTCGCGGATGACGTTGACTTTGATAGTGCCCGGGTACTGCATACTTGATTCAATTTTATTCGCAATATCGCGTGCTATTTGAATTGCAGTCAAATCATCAACTTGATTTGGCCTCACAAAAACGCGGACTTCGCGACCAGCGCTGATAGCATATGACTTCTCAATACCCTTGAAGCTGTTCGCGACGTTTTCAAGTTCCTTCATGCGTTCTGCAAAGTTTTCGGCGCTAATATTACGAGCACCAGGGCGCGCAGCGCTGATAGCATCAACCGTACGAACAATAACTGAAACAAGCGTCGTTGCATCAACATCATCATGGTGCTGCTCGGCCGCCACGGCTACTTCTTCCGGCGCACCATACTTGCGGAGTAATTCACCACTGATATGGTGATGCTTGCCCTCTACCTTGTGCGTCACTGCCTTGCCGAGATCGTGCACCAATGCAGCATACTTCGCAGTCTTCACGTCTGCACCAACTTCTTCAGCGATGATACCGGCAATATGCGCCATTTCAGTGCTATGCTTCAGTACGTTCTGGCCATAGCTGGTACGGAATCTTAGCTCACCTAGTAAGTGCAGAATCTCTTTCGGTATGCCGAGTACGCCAACCTCACGCGCAGCGTCTTCACCGGCCTGTATAACTTCTTTCTCGACTTTCTTCTGCGCTTTCTCGACAACTTCTTCAATGCGTCCAGGATGGATGCGCCCATCTTTCATCAGCATCTCAAGCGTTTGGCGCGCTACTTCACGACGAACCGGGTCAAAGCTACTGAGCACCGCGTAGCCCGGTGTGTCATCAACCATGATATCAACGCCTGTGGCGCGCTGGAGCGCCTGAATATTGCGACCTTCCTTACCGATGATGCGGCCCTTCATTTCATCATTCTCAAGCTTGACACTTGTCACCGTACGCTCGGCCGTCACTTCGCTTGCCATGCGCTCCATGGCAGCAACAATGATAGTGCTGGCTGTGTCTTCGGCTGTTTCTTTTGCTTCATTCTGTAGCTTTGCAATCAAGCCACTGAGGTCGTCTTTGATATCCCGCTCAGTCATTTGCATCAGTTTTTCAGCCGCGTCAGCTTTAGTAAGCTTGGCAATCTTCTCAAGCTTTTCTTGCTGGCGCGTGCGGATTTCGCGGATTTCATCCTTTAAGGCTTCTACTTCAGCCTCTCCCTTGCGGAGCTTCTCGGTGCGCACATCAAGCTCGTCAAGCTTTTTATCAAGTGAAGCCTCACGGCTAACTAAACGCTTTTCTATATCTTTAAATTCATGACGGCGCGTTTGTTCGTCTTTGCGGGCTTCTTCAGCGATTTTAGCGGCCTCAGTATGCGCCGCTGTCACCAGCTTTGATGCCTCTCGCTTAGCTTTCTCTAGCTCTTTTTCTGCCTCAACCGCAGCTGAGCCAAGTTTACGTTTTGTAAGCACTGCGGACGTGCTAAAACCAACACCAGCCGCAACTAGCGCTAATAGAATGGTCAATATAACCATGTATGCCTTTCTACCGACAGATTACCCGGAGCATCGCTATCACTTCTCTAGCCCACAGACGGTAATCATAAAATCGAATTGTACTAAAATTTCCCAAAACGGATTCACATAAAGATGTAATTCCTAAAACTTACTATACGCGTCTGTACGCTTTGGGGCAATAATTATATTTGCTGCGTGAAGACCGTGAGGCGTTCTGTAAAGTCGCTCGTGCCGGAACGGACATCGCCATGACAGGTCATGAGGTTTAGCCCAGCTTTACCTACCGTGACGGGCGTTAAGGCAGCTTGCATATCTACAGTTTCGACACTACTGGCTTCAGTCTTTACGACTTGGTAGGAAAGCACTTCGCCACTACCAAGTTCTACCTTTACGATGTCGCCCTCTGCTAGTTTGGAAAGATTTTTGAAGATACCGGCCGTGCTCCAACTTGATACATGTCCGTCCATGAATGAGGCTCCGCCAGCAACTCCGGGCAATGACGAACCACTATACCAGCCAACGTCATAGACATTCGCCGGCGCCTGCACCGCACCTTTTTTGGTTAAGCCGAGTGTTTGCACTCGCGCTTTAATACCTAGTTTTTCAATAATTAAATAACGTGGCATATTCGCTGCGACAACATGAGCGCGGATTTGCTCGTCTGTTGGCTTCTCGGTAGAAGGCGGCGCTTCATCTACATCAGCAGAATTAGTGAGCTGCTCAAGCTGCGCCTCAACCTGCAGATTTGCGCGCCATCCCCAAATACTCACCCCCGCTCCAAGCACAAATATAAACGCCGCTAGAGTAAGCAACACTGGCCGGCGGGAGAAAAATGATCGTTTCGGCCGTGAGTTAGCCCTTTTTTTGTTGGGTGTGACCGGTGTTAATAGTGGTGTATTTGATATCTGTGGTGCCTGTGGTTGAATGGTAGGAGCATCGCTTGAGGCGACGTCCTGCGGCTGAATGGTAGAAGCGTTCTTTGGAGCTGGAGCTAGCCGAAGCCGCTTTGTGCGCGCAGCAACTTGGTGTACCCCGCGGGCGTGAATAACTTGGCCTCGACGTCGCGCCGGAGAAGGTGATACTGGATCTACAAAATCACTGATTAACCAGCGCCTCGAAGCAATATCCTTTTTGTTTTGTCCCGCCGTATTATGTGACATATGTGTACCTGTTATCAGTATATCACTTGTGCTTTATTTTTTCGGCTGCGTGGTAAATGCAGGAGCACCGTATTCAGGCAGAGCAGTTCCGTCACTTTCACCAGCAAGCAAACGAGCAATGCCGTCTTCAATCCACGGATTTGCTTGCGCAACGATAGGGATGTTTAGGCTATATGCCAATGCATTAGCTGTACTTATGCCAATGCGAAGCCCTGTAAAACTACCAGGGCCTTTATAGACAACAATGCCTTTAATATCCTGTAGGTTTTTTGCCTGCGAACCTAAAAGCTCTGTTATTTTACTATGTAGCGTTTCGGCAAGTTGCCTGTGCGCCCGCCACACGTGATACATAAGCTGGTTGCTATCTTCATACAGTCCAACCTCCGCCTCCGGCTTATCGGTGCGTAAGGTGAGTATCAGCATTAAACGATGTCCTCAAGCACATACGGCTTTGTATCTGGGCAAGTCACCTGAAATGTACGGTCAAAGTTACCTTCAGTGATTATCTTAATCACCACACGATCTTTTGGCAGTACATGGCGCACCGCCTCGGCCCACTCAATTACAACCACCGCATCGGGGTCTTGGGCGACTTCTGCTACTTGATCGGCAATGATGCCAGGCTCTGGTAGCCGATAAAAGTCAAAGTGGTACACATGCAGGCGTCCGCCGCTATATTCGCGGCTCACCGTAAATGTCGGACTCATAACCGTATCTGGGCTTGCTAACCCGGCGACTAAACCCCGCGTAAAGGTTGTCTTGCCGCCGCCAAGATCGCTGATTAGTTCGATTACCTCGCCGCCGCGCATATTCTGGCCTATTGCCAAGCCAAGTCGTTCTGTTTCCTCGGGTGTGTGGGTCGCTACGGCATATTCCATTTCACTTACATAATACAAAACTGCACCAATGGAGCGCAAACGCAGTATAATAACGTATATGCTTCAGCTTAGTGGATCATTTCTGGCTAAACCCGTTTTATCTTTGCGCACAGGTGTGCCAGTAGCTACAACAACGAGTGCAATTATTAATCCTGATAACTTTAAAATTGAGGGTTTTTTCTGCTATGACTCGCGCAGTAAAAAAACATTAGTGCTTGTCTACCAAGATATCCGCGACGTCTTGCCGCAAGGTCTTGTGGTCAATGATTACGATGTACTGACCGAGCCAGAAGAAATCGTGCGGCTCAAGAAAATCATCCACATTGGGTTTGACCCGATAGGTAAACGAGTTGTGACCGTTAGTAAGCAGCGAGTTGGCAAAGTCTCAGACTACGCTGTCGAAACAAACACGATGTATATCCAGAAGGTTTACGCCAGCCAGTCATTTATGAAAAGCTTTACCGGCGGCAACCTAGGTATTGATCGTACGCAAATTCAGGAAGTCACACCCAAGAAAATTATCATCCAGGATCTTGAGAAAACAATGCGGGCACCAGCCGGAGTGCCCGCATAAAACGGCTAGGCTTCGTCTTCCGATAACACAGACTTTATGTCGTCGTAGCCGAAACCCTGACGAGCTAAATATTGCATCAGTTTAGTTTTATCTTGAAACTTAGCTTGTTTAGTTTTTTTTGCTATCAGTTCCCTCAGCAGGGCACGTTCATCAGGAGCGTCTTCAGCTAGAACTTCCCTAATGATTTCATCTGCGATGCGTTTTTGCTTTAGTTCTAATTCCAATTTGCGTCGGGAAGTGGGCTTGAGTAGGCGACGGCTCTCCACCCAAGAGTGCGCAAATGCTTTATCATTAAGCATATCTAATTTACTTAACTTGTTAAGTATTTCTTGTACTTGCGGGGCGGGGGAGTGGTGGCGCTTCAGGTACTGCTCTACTTCCCAAACAGAGCGGGGGCGCAGGGCAGTGTAGTTTAAAATTTTTGACCAGAGTTTGTCGTCATCTGATAATTGTTTTAACTTCCCCAATTCTTCTCTGGTAAGCTCTTGTCCGCTCACCAGCTTGCTGTCGAGCAGTGCCGTGTCACTCAGGCTAAAACTATACTTCCCATCAACAAAAATCGAATACCGCCCTGCCCGTTTTACCTGCGCTTTTATGGCGGTAACTTGCACGAACTCTACTCCTTGGCTTTGGCGGCGGCGGTGACTTTTTTGGCGATTTCTTCGAGGACTTTCGGATTTTCTTCTAGGTAGTCTTTTGTTTTCTCGCGGCCCTGACCAATTGTTTCGCCATTGTACTTGTAGAACGCACCTGACTTTTCAACAATGCCGTGCTCTACGGATAGGTCAAGCACATCCCCTGAGCGGCTAATACCCTTGTTGTACATGATATCGAATTCTGCCTGGCGGAATGGCGGCGCAATCTTGTTCTTCACGACTTTCACGCGCGTACGGTTGCCGATAATTTCCTCGCCCAGTTTAATCTGTGACACGCGGCGAATATCCATGCGCACGCTGGCGTAGAACTTGAGCGCGTTACCACCAGTTGTCGTTTCTGGGTTGCCGAACATAACGCCAATCTTCATACGGATTTGGTTGATGAATATAACCGTAGTTTTGCTGCGGCTAATCACACCAGTAAGTTTGCGCAGTGCTTGGCTCATCAGGCGTGCCTGCAAGCCCATGTGGCTGTCGCCCATGTCGCCCTCAATTTCAGCACGCGGCGTCAATGCTGCTACAGAGTCTACAACCACAAGGTCAACTGCGTTTGAACGCACCAGTGTCTCAGCAATCTCAAGCGCCTGCTCACCGTTATCTGGCTGTGAAAGTAGCAGGTTGTCGATATCAACACCGATACGCTTAGCGTATGCTGGGTCAAGCGCGTGCTCAGCATCAATGAACGCCGCTGTGCCGCCGCGTTTTTGAATCTCTGCAATCGCGTGTAGTGTCAGCGTTGTCTTACCACTGGACTCCGGACCATAAACTTCTATGATACGGCCACGCGGTATGCCGCCGCCTAACGCTATATCAAGGCTAATTGAACCAGTTGGCGTCGTTTCCACTTGTGACTCCGTACGCTCACCAAGCTTCATAATTGAGCCTTTGCCAAACTGCTTTTCGATTGTTTCGAGTGCTAAACCCAGCGCTTTCGCTTTGCCCTCTGCTTCGGCACTGCCCTTTTTATCAGTTGTTTTATCTGTAGCCACGTTAAGCCCTCCTCTTTGGTTTTGTTATCCCACGCTTTACGCTTAAGTATACACCACTAGACATTGTGCTTACATGTCATAATCTTTTATACTGCTAAGCATAAGCAATGCGTATATCTGATTCATTGGTTGAAAAACTTCTACTTGGGGCGGGCAAGGTAACCGATGAGCAGTTAAAGGCGCTCCGAGAACAAGAGAAAACCGAGAAAAAACCCCTGCAGGATTTAGTCGTGCGCGGCAATGTCATTTCTGAGAAAGATCTGACTAAGCTCTACGCGGAAGAAATCGACACGCCGTTCGTTGAGCTTAACCCCGCAGAAATCAAACGCGCTACTCTGCGCCTCATCCCTGAGCGTACAGCTCATCAGTACCACGCTGTGGTCTTCGATATCGCCGAAGACGGCACAAAGCAGCTTGCTATGGAAGATCCGGATGATGTTGAGGCGACGAGCTTCCTGGAGAAGCAACTAGGCAGCGGCGTGGCGATTCATATCGCAACCGCCAGTCAAATTCAGGCGGCGCTTGAGCAGTATCGCGGTAGTATCGGCAACGAGCTGACGAAAGTTATCTCAGAAGAGGAAGCAACCGATTCTGATGCGAGTGATGTCAGCGAGGAAGACGTCGCAGAAGATTCGCCGATTGCGCAGACCGTTAACCTGATTATTGAGTATGGCGTTAAATCCGGTGCCAGTGATATACACATCGAGCCGCGCGAGAATAACGTCGTTGTACGCTACCGCATTGATGGTATTTTACGCGAGGCCAACAAACTACCGCGAAAAGTCCTTGGCGCATTGGTATCACGTATTAAGATTTTGTCGAACCTGAAGATTGACGAGCATCGCGCCCCACAAGATGGCCGCTTTAAAGTACAGTTTGCCGGCCAAGTCTTTGCCTTGCGCGTCTCGACCTTACCGATTGTTGATGGCGAAAAAGTGGTAATGCGTATTCTGAACGAATCAGGCAAGCCGGCAACGCTTGAAGAGCTTGGCTATTGGGGCGCTTCACTAAAGAGCATCAATCAAGCGATTATCCAGCCGCACGGTATGATTCTCGTGACTGGCCCAACGGGTTCTGGTAAGTCGACCAGTCTGTTTAGTAGTCTCAGTATTCTCAATAAACCAACGGTCAATATCTCTACAATTGAAGATCCGATTGAATATAAAATTATCGGCGCCAACCAAACACAGGTTAACCCGCAGGCGAATATGACATTTAGCGGCGGTCTGCGCGCACTGCTGCGTCAAGACCCAAACATTATTATGGTTGGTGAGATTCGCGATGGCGAAACCGCCAGCTTGGCTGTACAGGCCGCACTTACAGGTCACCTTGTGTTTAGTACGCTGCACACTAATAACGCCGCAACCTGTCTGCCACGTCTTTTAGACATGAACATCGAACCTTTCCTTATAGCTAGCACCGTGCGCGTTGTGGTTGGCCAGCGTCTTGTGCGTCGGTTATGTCCGGATTGCCGAACCTCCATCAAACCCGATGCTGCAACACTTGCAGACATAACCAAGGCATTTAATCTTGATAAACCAGGTGCTATGGCACAATTACATGCACTTGAAAAGCAAGCTATCGATGAAAACCTAGGTGGCAGCTCAGGTACTGTAACCACCACCGACAAGACTATAACCACCATATGGCGTGCAAATAACGACGGCTGCGATACTTGCGGTCACACCGGCTACAAAGGGCGCGGTGGTATATATGAAGTCCTTGAGAACAGTGAAGAAATCCAGAAGCTTATTGTTAGCGGCGCTACGAGTGATGCGATTGAACGCACGGCTGTCGAGCACGGGATGATGACTATGCAAAGAGATGGCCTTATAAAAGCACTGCGTGGCATGACGACTATCGAAGAGATCCTTCGCGTAACCGCAAGTGGGGAATCATAGGCCATGGCCGAGTTTACTTATACCGTTAGAACTCCCTCTGGCGCCACACAGACAGGCACTATTACCGCGACCGATAAAAAATCCGCACAGCTGACACTGCAGCAAAAAGGCCTGCATCCACTCCTCGTAAAGCCAGCCGCTAAGACCGGTATGAACATGGACATCAAAATGCCCGGCAGCAATAAAGTGAAGGCAAAAGATATCGTCATTTTCACGCGACAATTTTCTACTATGATCAATGCTGGCGTGCCGATGATGCGCGCTTTATCAACCCTTAAGGAACAGAGCGAATCAGCGCCTTTACGGGTGGCGCTTGACCAAATAACCGCCGATGTTCAGGGTGGTCTGCAGCTTTCTGAAGCATTGGCAAAGCATCCTAAAATCTTTTCTGAGATATACGTGAATATGGTCGCTGCTGGTGAGGCGGGCGGTATCCTGGACGTAGTTCTGCAGCGCCTGGCCACGCAGGTTGAGAAAGACAGTAAGATAAAGGCAAAGCTAAAAGGCGCCATGACCTACCCTGCCGTCGTGTCTGTCGTTGCAGTAGTAGCTGTTATCTTCCTGATGGTCAGTGTCATACCAAAACTGACTTCCATTCTCGTCGAAAACGGTGGAGAGCTACCTTTCATGACCAAAATTACCATTGCCATCAGCGACTTCTTATTGAACCAATGGCCGATTCTGTTGGGAATAGTCATTATAGCTATATTCGCCTTTCGCCAGTACATCAAGCGGCCGAGTGGACGATTCACCATAGATAGGCTTGCGCTCAAAATGCCGATATTCGGCCCAATAATTATGAAAGTGAATGTTGCGCGCTTTGCACGCACCTTCAGCTCACTACTTGGTGCCGGCGTATCAGTTATTGAAGCACTCGAGACAACGGCTGGAGCGCTCTCAAACAGCGTTCTGCGTAAAGCCCTCCTTGATGCCAGCAAGTCAATCAAAAACGGCCAGAGCATCGCAGATAGCCTAAACGAGAGCCACATCCTGCCACAAATCGTTATCCAAATGGCTGCCGTGGGCGAAGAAACCGGACAAATAGACACCGTGCTGAATAAAGTTGCTGAGTTTTATGAAGACGAGGTCGATACCGTTATCGCCAGCATGTCTTCCATTATTGAGCCGATTCTTATCGTTAGCCTCGGATCAATTGTCGGCTTCATTGTGGCGAGCGTTCTTGGCCCAATTACCGCACTACAAGGCAGTGTTCAGTAAATCCCTATTGACAAGCAACCATAACCGGTATAATTTGAAGGGGTAACTAAATTAAATATGCATCACTAGGGGGGCACTCTATGCGCAAAACAAATCAAAAAGGCTTTACAATCATCGAACTCTTGGTTGTAATCGTAATCATCGGTATCTTGGTGGCTCTAGCACTACCGCAGCTGTTCGCAGCACAAGCCCGTGGCCGTGATACAGACCGCAAGAACGATCTGAAGAACATCAGCCAGCAGCTTGAGACGTACTACAACGACAACAACGCGTATCCTGCTGATCTGGAGGACCTGGTTGATGACTACCTCAGCGAAGTTCCTACAGATCCTAAGAATACTGATCCATATGTCTACCAGTATGATGTTGCGTCTGATTATCAGACCTACACACTTACCGCAGACCTAGAAAACGACAATGACTCGTCCGCAACGAACGGCCTGTACGTTATCGAGAGTGTAAACCAGTAGTTTTTACACTACCTGCAACAAACCAGCTGTACTTTTACAGCTGGTTTTTGCTATTCTAATAAGCATAAGTATGACACACAATCGGGCGGGTTTTACCATCGTGGAGTTAGTAGTTACTATTGTAGTAACTGGGCTCGTTGTCCTGGCAATCGCCAGCTTGTTTATTACTATTAGCGGTACGCAGCGCAGCACCCGACTACTTGAAACTGCCACACGCGCCGGCGAAGCACAGATAGAGTCGCTGCGGAATAATTACTACGGCTCACTTGAAGCTGATAGCGAGATAGACTTCACGGACGACCTGCCCTCTACCCTCCCTACGCCGCGCTCGGCAATCGCAGCTATTAGCGAACCAGAGCCAGACATGAAGCGGGTCGATATCACCATCACCTACCGCGACGGTAACCGCGACAAGAAAGTTCAGCTCAGCTCTATACTAGGACAGTTAGGAATCGGCCAATGAAAAAGCTAGGGCAACAAGGATTTACGCTAGTCGAGCTGATGGTTGCAACAGCAATCACCGGCATTTTAATCCTTGTGATTATGGGCTTTTTGACTAATTCACTGGTAAGAATATCCATTGATTCAGCGCGGGCAGATATACTTCGCAATGCTCAGATTAGCCTGGACACCGTCACGCAAGATATTCGTATTAGCAGTAACGCCTATGGCACAAGCAGCCTACTTGATGAGCATGCACCGGGCGGAGACGATACGTGGGAATCCAGTACCACTGTGCTCGTACTGGCGACCGCCGCGCAAGACAGTAGCAACAATATCCTTTTCGCAGATGAGCTGCACTATACCAGCCACAAAAATAACACAATCTACTTCGTGCGTGACCGAGTCCTATACAAACGCGTTCTGGCAGTTGACGTGCCCAACAACGCCGCACGAACAACCTGCCCCGAAGATCAAGCGACCGACACATGCTCGGCTGACAGCGTTCTTGCACGCGACGTTAACAATTTCACGCTCCGCTATTTCGATGGGAATGGTAGCGAGGTAGAACCGAGTAACGCACGATCCGTTGAAGTAAGCCTAGACCTAGCCGCCCACAAGTACGGACAGCCTGTTGAAGCAAGTTATAAGACACGAACGGTCTTCAGGAACCAATAACGATGAAACACTTCCGAGCAAAGCATAATTCTTCAAATCAACGAGGCGTCGTACTCGTTACTATACTGATTGTGGGTATACTACTTACCTTCGTGGGTCTTTCTATGGCAGATCTGGTCATTGCGCAGTATGGTCGTACTAGCGACAACGTCTACCGCGCAAATGCAACCTTATCGGCTGAGGCTGGCGTAGAGTACACCTTAAAAGAGTTGAACAGTGACAATAATTTTGGAGGCTTTGCAGAAGAGGTTGAGTTCTTCAATGACGAGACCCGTGGGCGCGCGACCTACCGAACGACTGTCACCACCGGATCGGGTAATGAGCGTATTATTAGCTCTACGGCTCGTGTGTATCGCTTTGGGCAGTCAGGTAAGCTCGTTGCGGAGCGCAGCGTGAGGGTCAGCCTTGTTGGAACGACTTCTGTCACTCCGTCAGTCTACGCAGGTGCAGGCGGCCTGATATTGGGTGGTAGTGCAAGTGTTAACAACTCTGACGTGCACGTAAACGGCACTATTCGAATGAGCGGCGCGTCAGCGATAGGCAGCGATACCAACCCGGTTAATATCAACGTTGCAAACTATGCCTGCCCGACCGGTTCAAACCCCGGCCCAACCTACCCGCAACCCTGTGCTGCTCCGCAGCCGATTAACATACCAGATTGGAGCACCGTTAAGATTATTGGATCGGTTTGTGCTACTGGTCAAACACAGGCAAAATTCCCTGAATCACAATGGAACACCAATCCACCGCAGATCCGCGCAGGAACAGCCGGTGGCAGTGGCCTGATCCCAGGGTGCGTGGCACCATCTATCCCCTTGCCAACCTATGACAAAGCTGAACATATCAGCCGTGTTGCAGTTACTGGTAATGCAAATGATTCTACCTACAACTGTAGTACCTGGGTAAATCCGATTGGCTTCGTCAGAACATGGCCTGCAGATTTGCAGCTTAACGGTAACGTCAACTTAGCAAGCTCGTGTGATTTAACCATTACGGGCGATGTGTATATAACTGGCAACTTGACCATTGGTGGTGGTGCTAAGATACGCATTGCAAACAGTCTGGGTGATCGCTGGCCAGTTATTGTTGTGAATGGTACCGTGAGCGCGGGTGGTGGTGGTGAAATTATCGCAAACGGCAGCGGCACAGCAGCGCGCATTATTAGCTTTGCAAGCTACAACGGCTGCGACCCGAACTGTACAGGCACCAACCTGAAGCGTTCGCAGGAAATGCGTGGGATTACCGTTAATGGTGGCGGTAGCTATCCGGGATCAATCTTCCATGCCTACTGGACCGAGGTAAAAATTGAAGGTAGCGGCTTGGTTGGCTCAGCAATCGGACAAGTCGTAAATATGGAGGGCGCAGGCAATATCACCTTTGGCACCAGTTTATCAACCGGTACGACCACCTGGACGATACGCAGTTATCAGCGAACGTTTGAGTAGGCTGAGATGCGCATAAAATACTTACGCTTTCTGCTATACTAGACCCTGAAGGAATATGCTTGATGGGCAGCACCGCACCACCACTATTTATTAAAGACAAACCTCTATTTGGACTCGACGTAGGCACTGGCTCAGTTAAAGTGATGCAGATTGCGTATGATAATAAAAAACGCCCTTCTGTGAGCGGTTATGGCAAGATATCATTTGATAGCAAAGCCGTAAAGGAAGGCGAAATCGTAGATCTCGAGACAGTTGCAAAAGCAACGCTGAACTTATTCGAAAACCACCTGATCGGCACAATATCGACAAATAGAGTCGCACTATGCATACCAGCACGGCGTACTTATGCTCGTGAATTAGTATTGCCGAACCTCAGCGGTAAGGAGCTACAAGAAGCCGTCCTCTCGGAAGCTGAACAATATATACCGAGATCACTTGATGAATTGTATTTGGACTCAGATATTACTTCCAAGACGCCAAATGATATCAATGTGTACACTGCTGCTGCTCCGCAAAAAATTATCAACTCATACGTCAAGCTGGCACATTTGCTTGGTCTGGAACCGCTTTTTATTGAGCCAAGTATGAGCTCAGATGCGAGGCTAATGACGCTTGATGAACATAGTTCTATACCAAGCGTGCTCATTGATTTCGGTGGGCGCTCTGCTGACATTGCTATTTTTAACAAAAATATCAGCGTCAACGGCACAGTACAATCAGGTGGTGACCTGTTTACCGAGCGTATTATGGAATCTTTAAAAGTAACCCATGCTGAAGCAAACACAATTAAGACAAAATATGGTTTGGGCCTGAGTAAGAAGCAAGCTCAGATTCGCGGCGCTATTGAACCGCTCTTACAACAAACAACGCGCGAAATCCGCCGTATGATTCGCTACTATGAAGAGCGCGCAGACATGACCGCAAAAATCGGGCAAGTCATTACCATGGGCGGCGGCGCTAATATGCCGGGCCTTGCTGACTACCTAACAGAGAACCTTCGCTTGCCAGTTCGTATGTTTGACCCATGGCAAGTACTTGATTTTGGCAAGCTGCAACCGCCCGCATATGCCGACCGCTCTATCTATATGAGCGTCGCCGGGCTTGGGCTTGTACGATCAAAGGAGATTTTTGCGTGATTAATCTCCTGCCCCCAGATACAAAACAGACTTACGTGTATGCGCATCGTAACACCGGACTTTCAAGACTTGTGACCGGCCTGAGTTTTGGTTTGGTTGGTGTTATTGTTGTTCTTGCGAGTGCATTCTTCATCCTGCAGCAGCAGACCGATATATATAAAGATTCTATCGCTATTTCGGAAGCAGACCTTAAAAATGAGCAAGAAGCCGAAACTATTGCTAAAGTAACCGGCATAAACGACAGCATCAAACTCAGTGTTGATGTGCTGTCTCAAGAAATACTGTTTTCTGAACTGCTCCGTCAAGTTGGTAGCATTATGCCCAGAGGTACCGTTCTGCAAAGCCTGAGCCTGAGTAATAATTTCAGCGGCGCACTAGATCTTGAAGCTGGCGCGATAAATTATGCCGCGGCATCACAAGTACAGGTGAACTTACAGGATGCTTCGAATAAGATTTTTGCCAAGGCTGATTTGAATGACATACAATGCGCTGAAGGTGATGAAGCAGCAGGTATGGCGTACCCCTGCACTGTTAGTCTGCGCGCGCTCTTCGGGGAAAACACCAGTTTCTTCCTCATTAGCCCTGAAAGAGGTAATCAATAATGACCAGCAAGCGCATGTTCTATTGCCTCATAGGCGTCATTGTTCTATTCATAGGCTTAACCGCTGGTGCGACATACTACGGCGCCAAGTTCTTGACTCAAAAGGGTGATGATTTAGTCGATCAAAAGCTCGCACAACAGGTACTTACAAGCCGTTCCGCTGCCCTGCAGCAAGCGCATAAAGATATTGAAACCTACGCGCCACTTGCAGAAATTGCGCAGTCAATCGTACCCCAGGATAAAGATCAGGCTCGTACTGTACGCGAAATTGTAAATATTGCCGATGAAACAGGTGTTGCACTCACTGCAATAAACTTCCCAGAGTCTGCCCTTGGTGAAGTCCGTAAAAAGTCCACAAAGAGCAGCAAGAATCAGCCGGCAAACAATCCTGATACATCGCAGTTAATGGCTGTTGAGGGCGCTAATGGGTTATACGCTATGGAAATAACCATTACTTCAAGTCAACAACCCGTTCCCTACAGTCGCCTCTTAGCTTTCCTTGAGGGCTTGGAGAATAATCGCCGCACCGCCCATGTAACCACCATTGATATCCGGCCCTCAGAGGCAAACGGTAATTTAGTAACCTTCACCATTAAGCTAAACGTATACATAAAGCCATGAAACTAACCAACAAAGACCAATTCTCAACAGAAAGCCTACGCCCAATCTTGCGGACCGGACGTCGATACGCCGTCATTACTGGCATTGTTATTTTTGGCGCACTCTATGCCTACATATTATTCCTCAGCAACTCGCTGAGCCAGAAGGAACCGCGTGAAGCAGATGTGACCCAGCAAGTACAGACAACTGTCCGGCCTAAAATCGATCCGAACGTTGCCGAAACAATGACAAATCTTGAGGATCAAAACCTAGATATTAAGGCCATATTCGACGAAGCCCGCGAAAATCCGTTTACCGAATAACCTACACGATTTTTGTCTGGTCTGAGGCACCAGCAGGGTCTTTGCCTAGGTGTTTATAGGCTTTATGTGTTGTTTTGCGGCCACGAGGGGTGCGCTCCAGCAGACCGATTTGCAATAGATAGGGCTCATAGAAGTCTTCAATGGTTGTCTCTTCATCGCCTGTTAGCGCGGCAAGCGTGTTCAGACCAACGGGGTTCGTGCCATAGTTTTCAATGATGCGCTCCAACAAGTGGCGGTCCGCCGGGTCTAAGCCCAATTCATCAATCTCAAGCAGCTGCAACGCTGAGTGTGTAATTTCTGTATCGATAATGCCATCACCGTTGACATCTGCATAGTCGCGGACACGCTTTAAAAGCCGGTTAGCAATACGCGGAGTCAGGCGTGCGCGCGTCGATAGCAGCTGCGCTGACTCTAGGTTAATCTCACTTTCTAAAATAGCGGCTGTGCGCGTGATAATCTGTGCAATCTCATCAGGCGTATAAAATTCCAGCCGGTGCATCATACCAAAGCGGTCACGTAGCGGTGCTGCCAAGTTACCGGTGCGCGTGGTTGCGCCAATCAGCGTGAACTTTGGCACATCCAGTCGCAGCGAGCGCGCACTCGGCCCTTTCCCAAGCATGATGTCTATCTTGTAATCTTCCATGGCGCTATACAGCACCTCCTCAACCGAGCGATGCAAACGATGAATCTCGTCAATAAACAAGATGTCACCGTCCTGCAGATTGGTAAGCAGACTCGCCAAATCTCCTGCACGCTCAATAGCCGGACCGCTCGTAACGCGAATCTGCGCACCCATCTCATTAGCAATCACGCTGGCCATAGTAGTTTTGCCAAGGCCTGGCGGGCCATACAGCAGAATATGGTCGAGTGGTTCGCCGCGCTTCTTCGCCGCGTCAATCGCCAGTTGTAAGTTCTTTTTTAATCGTTCCTGCCCAATGTAGCTCGCAAAATCTCGCGGCCGCAGCGAATTCTCAAGCTGCTGCTCTTGTTCATCTCCCTCATCAACGCTCGCCGTCACTATCCGATCAATCATCACTTATTACCTTTCAGAGCTTGTCTGATACGATCTTCTGTTGGAAGTAATGGGTCGATGTTTTGTAGTGCTAGTGCAGCGTCAGCGTCGGAATAGCCGAGGGCGATGAGAGCTTGCGTAGCTTCGTCTTGTGCGCCAACGCCGCCGCGCGTCACCACGCTCTCGGCAGAGTCGGTAGCAACTAAGCCCACTTTGTCGCGCAGCTCTACAACAATTTGCTCGGCAGCGCGTTTGCCGACGCCCTTGGCGCTCTGCAAACGCTTGACGTCACCACTGGCAATTGCCGCACGCACATCGTTGGCTTGGCCAATATCCAATACCGCCAGCGCTACTTTCGGTCCAACATTCTTTACGCCTAGTAACTGCTCAAATAACCCTCTGCTGCCCAAACTCGTAAAGCCAAACAAATCATGTGACTGCTCGCGAATATGCTCATGCACATAAACTTTTGCCTGCTCGCCTGTTTGCAAGCGGCTGTAGTCATCCGCCGTCATGAGTAGGCCGTAGCCCACACCGCTGACGTCTAGCACTAACACATCCGCCAGCTTCTCGCTTACTACTCCAGAAAGTGTTGCTATCATCCTCTCTATTGTACGCTACTTCCTTTCGCTGCACATAATCAGTACAATGATGTCCATGGAAAAGCCACAAGAACTCCCTCAGCAGCACCTTGCCCCAAACGCACAGCTGCTGTTTTTTCTGAACTATATAGGTAAAACAATCATTATTTTGCCCATGTTAATCGTAGGACTGTTTCTTGAGCCACTCTACGCAGGAACAATTTTGGTAGCATATCTGCTCATAACATACCTAGTGGCGCTCTTGGTGTACCAAAACTTTGTGTTCTGGATAGATAATAATGGATTTGAAAAAGAATACGGCGTGTTTCATAAATATCACGTCGGCATACCCTTCCAACAGATTCAGAACGTCAACATTAAACGCAGTATTATTGATCGCTGGCTGGGCTTAGCGCATATAGAAATTGAAACAGCTGGTAGCAGCGCCGCCATAGGCAATACAACTGCAGGCGCCAGTAAGAGCACCGCTGAAGGTGTACTGCCGGGCATATCAGTCGAATGCGCAAAGCAAGTACAAGATATCTTACTTACAAAGTCACTTGAAAATAGATAGCGTTCTCGGGTATTAGCCTACTCACTGCACACGCAGTGTTTGCGCATGCATCAGCGCGGTGGCGATAGCATCCGCACAATCATCTGGTTTGGGAACTTCTTTAAGATTTAAGATCACGCGTACCATCTCTTGTACTTGCGATTTTGTTGCTTTTCCGTAACCGGTTAGTGCCTGCTTAATTTGCAGCGGCGTATATTCATAAATCTCCAGCCCGCCTTGCTTGCCGGCTAGCATCGCCACACCTCGCGCGTGGCTCACGCTTATTGCTGTCGTGACATTTTGTGCAAAAAAGAGCTTCTCTATCGACATGTGGTCAGGTTTTGTCTCTTTGATAATCTGCGTCAGCGAGTCATAAATATCCACTAGCCGCTCATCCAGGGGCGTATGTGCTGGCGTCCGCACCACACCCGCATCAATCAAGACTGCCTTCCCACGGACAACCTCAATAACCCCAAACCCCAAAATCCCTGTACCTGGGTCAATCCCTAAGATTCTCATTGTGGCTCTTAACGGCTAATTCAAATGCATCTTGGTCATACGCAATCGGTTGATCAAATAGTACCGCGTCCGCATCAGGTGGCCATACGGCATTCCCGTAATACACCCACGGTCGCCTTGAGCCATCAGCTGGCACATGCACCATGTGTTCCCATTGCCCTGTTCTTAGGGAGAATCCTTGTGTATAATCTCTTCCTTGGCGCTGATACATAGCCCCGTAGAATGTCAGTAACAGTCCGTTGTCCACCTCATGGGGTTCGCTGCCATACTCACCGTCAACTAATATAAGCGGGTCACCAAAACCATGATTGCTCGGGGCACTCAGTAACGCTTCAACGTAACCAGCAATGGTCAATCTACCGATTTCGCCCGCTGAGATAATTGCTCTACGCTGGTACTCATGCCTCGGTTCAACAACAAACTCGTTTGGCAGTTGAAAAATGTTTTCCTTAAACATACGTATTCTTTCTAGCTTAATAGCGAACCGTCGATATCGAAATTAACGTGAGTATTGACAACATCATCAGACGCTTCTAGCGCGTCCATCATGCGCATGATTTTGCCAGCAGTAGCTTCATCAGTGATTTCTACGGTATTTTTGGGTACATAGGTAGGTTCTGCTTCTTTGATATCCACGCCTTGTTCTTTCAGTGCATCGCGCACCTTCGCAAGATCCGCAAACGCAGTATAGATGACCGTTTCACCGTCCTCATCTGCCACGTCCTCCGCGCCGGCATCAAGCGCTTGCAGCATAAAATCATCAGTTAGCTTCTCGCTCACGCGAATCTCACCCTTGTGGTCAAACTGGAATGCCACCGAACCCTTTTCTGCAATTGAGCCGCCATGTTTACTAAACGCTAGCTTAACTTCTGGATATGTACGGTTTGTGTTGTCTGTTGCCGTTTCTACCAGTACTGCTACGCCGCCCGGGCCATAGCCTTCATAGAGTACTTCCTGGATTTGCGCGCCGCCGAGTTTACCCGAACCGCGGTCAATCGATCGCTGAATGTTAGCATTCGGCATATTGGCAGCCTTGGCCTTTTCAATCGCCAAGCGCAAGGTAAAGTTCATGCTTGGGTCAGCGCCTGCGCGCGCCGCCAGTGCAATTGCGTTGCCAAGTTTTGTAAACACCGCACCGCGTGCTGCGTCCTTTGCACCTTTTTCGCGCTTAATCGTTGACCATTTTGAGTGACCAGACATACTATGCTCCTATCCGCTGAAAGTTAGCAATTCTTATCTGTTATTCTAACATATTTATGTGCGAACACCTAGCTGCGATTAAATGAGACGAGCGATAAAGCCATCGATGGCGAGCTGTGCTTCTTCAGAAGATGTGTAGTATATCGTTTCGATTTGCGGCGAGCCATCAATCATGGCTGAGAGTTTTTTACCATCCTGCGGGCGATAGAGCGCCAATACCGGCTTGCCCCACTCCTCAGCTTTACCAATCTCAAACCCAAGACAAAATTATGAGGATACTCTATACTATGCTTATGGTTAAAAAATCACAATCTCTCAAAATCAACCGCGCTGCAGCAGATCGCGTTATATCATTTGCTGGTTTACTTATTGCGGCTGGGCTGTTGTTTGCCTCTCTTGCGCTTATTTGGACGTCAAGCTTCATTCACAGCCAAGTTAGTAATCAGCTAACGCCGCAGCGTATTTTCCTGCCCGAAGAGAATAGCCCGGCGTTCAAAGCACTGAGCGAAGAAGATCAAGCTGCTGTTAAACCTTACGCCGGCCAACAGGTCACTACCGGAGCACAAGCTGCTGTCTTTGCTAATAATTACATTGCGGCACACATTCAGAATATCGGCGGCGGGAAGACCTACAGTGAGCTCAGTACCGAATCTCGTGCTAACCCAGATGACGCTGAAGCTGCAGCCAAAGTTGAAACTATTTTCCGCGGCGAAACACTCCGCGGTACACTTTTGACCGCCTACGCGTTTGATACCATTGCTGTCGTCGCAAAAATCGCCGCTTACGCTGCTGCGATTCTAGCAGCTGTGTTCATCGTCCTTTCGTTCCTCGGTTTCCGCCACGCTAACAAGCAATAAGGAGTAAGGAGTAAGGACGACCATAAAATCTATGCAAAGTAGCCCTAGCTGCTAGTTGATACGGCCAGCTGTTCTTTCTACTTGTTGCGCATCAGGCTTTAATTTTATGAACATACCTACCTCGTTTCTTAACGAGAGCATCCTGCCACAGCTGAGAGCCGGTGTACAATGAGCCTATGGAGTTTCTGAAGCGGAACTGGGTTAATCTGTGGCAAGTAGCGTATATTCTGCTGGCAACAAGCTGGCTGTTTGCGCCAGCTGTAAATGATATTGTATCGAGCCAAGCAACTTCCATTAGCCAGTTTCTTATTCCTGGTATGCCCTACGCCTGGCTCTTTAGGGCCTGCGAATTCATCGCGGCCATACTGCTGCTATTAGTTATTGTTCGATTGTACGTAAAGAGCAAGAAGGTCACCCTGCCAATACTGCTGCTGAGCATTATAGGCTTTGGTGCGTTAGCTGATCTTATCGTACCTACAACGTGCCAGATCGTTGATGGTGTTTGCCAGCAGACCGCTAGCGGCCAGGTGATCATTCACGGGCTCGAAACTGCAATAGTTGCCGCAGCATTATTTGCACTAACCGCTTGGGACGCATGGAAGAATAAGCGCATTCCTTCACAAGTATTCTTAATAACGCAAGCGACTGTTGGTTTACTGCTAATCAGTAGCTGGGCAAACGCACATGACCTCACAACACTGCTGCAATTTTTCTATCAAGGCTGTGCGGTGATATGGATAGCTTGGTTTGTAGCGGGTGAGCTTCAGGGTAATTATCGAACCTACAAGCTGCGTCAGAGCTGGGTAAATACTACTCTAGCGCTCTGGGTAAGTTTACAAGGGCTGGCGACAATCTTAATCGGCAGCTTGCACTTTGAGCTTTTTGAAGGCTTATTCACAGAAAGTCAGGCCATGCTCTTCGCTAGCCATAGCATGATCGTCGGTGTTATTTTCCTCTACCTTGGTCGTCAACTCATGCGGGGCGAGAGGCGTGCTTGGCAGCTGCTCGTAGTACTTTTAGGTCTGGAGGTCATTAAGTATTCCGTTTTGTTGCCGCAGCCGCTTTTGCTCGGATTTTATATGCTTACCCTCATCTCAACCCTTGTTTCTAAGGATTTTTTCAATCGTGGTGTGGTTCATCAAACATGGCGATCCAAAACCTACGATGTAGTAATTATAGCCAGCGCTGTCATTGTTGCGATGGCCATCATCGCCTATCTGCTGTCCTACACTAGCGTGTACTCCCATACTACTGCTCACCCACACATGATAACGTTGCTCATAATTGCTGCTGTGCTTTTTATGTTCTGGGCAATGTTCCGGCCCACACCGGACACAAAAGGGCTGGCGAGTATACAAGAAATCGAGCAAGCCAAGGCAGTACTTGAGGCTGCATCAAATTCTACAGAGGATTTCTTCAAGCTCTGGCCTGAAGACAAAGAATACTTTTGGCCTCAACATGGTGACGGCTTTGTCGCCTATAAAGTGGTAGGGCCAATTGCTTTTGCGCTGGCCGATCCGGTTGCGGCGAACGGCCCGGCCCGGCGTCGATTGCTTGATCAATTTGTAGCGTTTTGCCAAGAACGAGACTGGCGAGCGTGTTTCCTTTTGGTTGACGAAGCTTCCCTCCCACTGTACAAAAAGGCCGGTCTTGGTACGATGCGCATAGGCGCGAGCGCATTAGTAAACATAGAACAGTATGTTTCAAAGACGGCACACAATAAGTGGTGGCGCTGGCAACACAACAAAGGTCGAAAGATGAATTACCAATATGAGGTGGCAAGCCCGCCGCATGCGTATGCACTCATGCAAAGTTTACGCGAGGTATCTGATGGGTGGCTACAGCGCGGCGGACATCAGGAAGAATCTTTTGCCCTTGGATACTTTAATACCGAATATTTACAACGCTGCCGTATTCACCTGCTTAAAAATGAAAGCAGTGAGGTGGTAGCGTTTGTGAATGAAATCCCGCTATTTAACACACCTAACCAGACAACTATTGACCTTATCCGCTTTACGGAAGATGCACCACATGCCAACATTTATTTGCTCTACTGCCTGCTCCATTACTTAGAAGAGGAGGCCAAGTACCAGTTCTTTGACATCGGATTCGTACCGCTCGCACGTATGGAGGGCAAGGTCGCGAAAATCGCACGAACAGTAGCAGCAAATCGATTCTCAGCCGCTGGCCTTGAACAGTTCAAGAATAAGTTCGAGCCTGATTGGCGCAAAGATTACATTGCATATGATGGCGACCTAGGTGACTTGGCTCTTATTGCGCTGAACCTCGAAAAAGCCATGGCCATAGATCCACGCGACCTCGGGAAATAGCCCGGAGCCAAAAGACCATATCCGAAACACAAGACTTTGTGTCCTTGCCTGCGGCAAATACGTCATGGGTTAAAATCCCACCAAGAACAACCAAGTAAAAAGACCTGCCTTACGGCAAGTCTTTTTACTTGGAGGGCCAGATGGGACTTGAACCCATGACACCCTGCTTAAAAGGCAGGTGCTCTAACCAGCTGAGCTACTGGCCCTTGATTGCTCTTTTCCCTTGGCGCGCATCTACCTCTTCGGGAAATTAACTCCTTACAGTATGCTGATTTTTCCCGAAATGTCAATGGTGATGCTTGGCGCGGTGGTGCTCGTGTAGCGGTTTGCGCATGCGGAGCAACAATAAGCTGGCCACTGTGCCGAACGTTACAATCAAAGCCTGATAGTCATATATGAACTGCCAAAGACCAGACTCCTGGATAGCAAGCTGCGTTGATATCGTAAGGAATGGCACAGTCAGTAAAATACCGAGCAGCCCGACGCTAAATGCCGGCAGCAGATTAATCCAGCGCTGCTTACGGCCAATCGTACCCGCCATAAAGAAAAGCACCAGCACCACGGGTAACCATAGGAGCACCAGGCGTACTGCTGCCTCCGTCACATCATTTGCGGGCGCAATAAAGCCACGGAGCATATCAACAACTGAGGCCGCAACAAAGGTACCGAGTACACTGCCCAGACACAGCGCCAAAAACGCTATAGCCGCATTGACTTTGAAAACTGTTAGCAACACTACGGGGAGTAGCCCAATAATTGCCAAAATAATGACGGGATCCATAGCTACATCATAGCATGAGCGTTATAGCTCAAAGCTGGCCGTATCACCAAGTTGCGCCTGACTCGTGCCGGCATTCATTTCAATCACGTACTGCGCGAGTTTATCAGTACAGAAGCGCTCCGGATACGTTGCCGGGCTCAAGTTTTCTTTGGCAAACACCACATTCTTATCGCTATCAAGCCACACTATATCAATGTTGAAGCTCATATCCTTCATCCAAAAACAGTGAAGCCCAGGCTCTTCAAACACAAATAGCACCGCAGCATCGGCAGGCAGTGAATCGCGCCCACTCAAACCTTTCTGGCGCTCTTGAGGCGTCTCGAAAACATCAACCAGACGGGACTGCTGACCGTTAAGCTCTAAGATCGCTTGATCACGCTTGACCGTACTCAATACCGCAAAGCCCAAGGCGATGGACACTACGAGTGCAATAAAGATGAGGCCGTATTTATGCGCCGATTTTGTCTTTCTTGTGGCGCTGCTTGGCATTTCGTTCGACATACTCTATGATTTTAGTCGCCACATCACGCTTTGTCACCTGTTCGGGGGTTTTAATACTGGCCGAGCTGTTAACCTCGAGTACGAGTGGACCGTCATTGCTGCGCATCATATCTACACCGCAAATCGGCAAACCCATAGCCTTAGCAGCTTTGATAGCTGTCTTTTCTTCTTCTTCGGTCAGCTTCACGGCAATGCCAACACCACCTTGGTGCGTGTTACTACGGAAGTCATCGTCAAGGCTCTGGCGTTTAATACTTGCAACCACGCGGCTACCAACCACGAGCGCACGAATGTCTTCACCGGCAGATTCTTTAACGAATTCTTGCACGATAAAGTTCACGCCCTCAACGTAGAAGGCCTGCATTACCGCCTTGGCCGCTTTTGGCGTTTCCGCTAGCACCACACCATTACCGTGTGTGCCGCGTGCCACCTTAATAATCAGCGGCGTACCGCCAGCCATTTCAATCACGTCTTCAAAGTTTGCGGTTTCACGGGCAAACACCGTTTTTGGGATACCTACGCCAGCACGCGCCAGGATTTGATAGGCACGCAGTTTATCGCGTGAACGCACGATAGCCAGCGAGCTTGCCGTCGTATAGGCGCCCTGTGCCTCAAATTGACGCAGTACGGCTGTACCATACTTCGTGAAGCTCTGTGCAATCCGTGGGATTACTACATCAAACCCATCCAGGCTCTCACCCTTGTACTTAATGATTGCTTTACCCTTTTCAATCGAGACATAGCATTTAGCATAATTGATGATTCGTACTTCATGGCCTCGCTCAATTGCGACTTCTTTCAGTCGTTTTGTCGTATAATTCGCAGCGCCCTTAGATAAAATCGCAATTTTCATAGCTTAATTCTCACTCTCTTTTAGTGAAGTCTGCAGTTTCACAGAACGTTCTTTCTCGGCACCACGCAATGGTTTACCGCTTTTTACATCGACGACAAACTTACCCCTTAGTACGTTCCGTCCTACTAGCACAGGATACACTTGTGTGCTGCGATCAGCTAGTGTAAAGGTTGCACGTATTTTTCTACCAGCAACCCGCATGAGGAGTTTAACCTTGAAACGTGCTTCTGTTTGTCCATTCGAACTTGCAACCACCGTTCGGCTATATTCATCGAAAAAGAATTTCTGACCAGTATACGCATCATGGCCGTTGCCAAGAAATACAACCTCTAGCCGTCCGTTTACAACCTCAGAGTGTGAAACCCAAATTGCCGATGTCTGAGCACCCGTATCTATACGACTGTGTAGGCTATTGATTCCAAGCTCAGGGAATGAAACCTCTTCGGCTCGACCGATTGTTACCAGATTCGTTATGTTTTTAATCATATATCCATATTATAGCACAGTTACATTACTTTTGCAATACTTATACCACTTGTGCTATGCTACTCGTTACTATGGCTCTTGCTAGTTTGATACGCCAGTACTATCTTGATCATTTTGAAGAGTTACCGCTTGATAAGCAGTTCCATTTTGCTGGGCGCCTTGCAAGCTGGTCAGGCGACAAGGATTGCCAAAAGTTACTACGCCAGAATCAGGAACAATATGTAGGTAAACCGGAGCTATACGAAACATCCATTGTGAATCTTCTACAAAGTACGCCCTCCTTACACATGAGTGCCGCTGAGCAGCGGATGGCATATTTTGAAAAGTACCCAAATCTATACGGCACATCTCTAGCACTTTTTCGGCTACGACACCTTACATATATTTACCATGTTGATGCACAATCTGCCCTCACCAGGCAAATAACACCCGCCCGTCTCCATGATATGTCTCGCCAACTGGCACACGACACGGAGGCCTTACGCGTCCTCTCAACATATGCAGTCAACTACTTATACCTCGTGGAGGGTATCCTGTTTGATTCGGAGATTCCTATTCCGCTTGAGGCTATCCTAAAACAGTCAACTGCGTATAATACGGACGACCCTGAGCAGCTTCGTCTTTTACTGTATCTCTATACACACTGCATTATTGCGGATAGTAATTTTTATGCACGCACTATTTCTACAGAACGACTACCTATATACATAGCTATGCTTGAAGAACTTGAAAAACTTCTAGCCTCCACCTTCGATAAGGCAAGTCTTGATACCAAGCTTGAGTTTTTAGTAGCAGCACAACTCTGTGACTATGCAGCGCCCGCCCTTCACGCACGCATAGTAGCTGAATGTAATGCATCAATAAGCGATGAAGGCACATTCCTGATAGACCGGCATAACTATTTTGCCGATAGCCCAAAAAAATCCCTACAAGAATCAGAGCATCGGAATGTGCTTTTTATTATGACGCAATTGCCAAGATTAGATGCCTAGTCCTCGGCAAGAAAATCAGCTAGTACTTGTGCCTTTTCATTAGCAAATGCTGTGTGTTCAATTTGCGGGCTACGATTAACCTCAAAACAATAAAATTTACCCGTATCACTTGCCTCAACGATATCAACACCGCCAAAATCTCGAACAAAATACTTAGAGGCACGTACAGCTAGCTGAATAACTTCTGGGTTAACACTCTCGATTGGTACTGGTGTCGGCGTGCCGCCCTGCGATGTATTGTTGAGATGGCTACCTTCTGCAGACTGCCTGTGCAGGATAAATGAAACCCTATCCCCCGTTACAAGTACCCTATAGTCGCCTTTATTGGGGATAAACCTCTGTAAGACAAAAGCGACGTCATGCTTTGCGAGCACTTCATGGAGCTCTTGTTCATTCTTAATTAGGTAGTTGCTCTGGCCACGCGTACCAACTGCTGATTTTGCAATCATTGGATAGCCAAATCCCTGTTCACGATATGCGCGCAAGAGCGATAAGCCGTGCCCCATAATTGTAGGTGGTATTGGCACTTGCGCATAGTGTAGGTTGACATATTGCGTTAGTTTATTTAGCGAACCAGGCCGTAGCGCCTCGCGATCAACAAAACGAATATTTCGCTCATCACAATAGCGCGCGAGTGCCATCGCATGACTCTCTGCATCACCCCAGGAACGGAAATTAAGGCTATAGTACTCATCTATTAACTGATTATTACGACCATCATAGATCGTGATCTCTTCGTTCGTAACACGAAACAACAAATCTTCAAAAAGTGCCCAGCTAAACTCCGCCTGCGCAGTTGTGTTGTTATTTAATAATGCTACTAAATCGGACGGATTGCACAGCCCGGCCTCGACACTTTTTTGAGCAAACAAGATCAATATTGGCTTCTTTTTCATATAGCGATTCTACCACGTAACCGTATGGTCGTTATTGCACAGTTTCAACCATTTTCCGAACAAGTAAATATCCCGCATATACACTCATTGCCCGAGCGCGGCGATCCTTGTGCCAGCCTGACTCAAAGTCATTAGGTATAAGCCGTAACCCTCGCGTTATCTCAAGCTGCATTGCTGGAATTTGGATACCGTGCCTACCCATAAGCGTATATGCATGGTTTGTCATACTACCCTGTCCCAATGCGGCTAGCTTTGCACGCTTTGGATTACCCTCTTCGTCGTACTCAAGTGAACGTGTGTCGGGATTAACATCATAGTGACTTTCTTGGTTCCCGATAATTACTCGAAGCCCGATATCTTTTGCAACTCTTTGCAGCTTTTCTGCACTTACGACACTCTGTTCATTGGGAGTTTTACCAAGCCCAACAATTGCATGTACTTCGCTTGTGTCATGCACCCCCGTAATCTTGCCTGCTCTCATGCCATGAACTGAAAGATATGCCGGCCTCGCAGGCAAGAGAGTATTCACGGCATCTTTCACTGGATGAGACAAATCCACTGCGGCATTACCAGTTTGCTTGCCTACTGGGATAATGCTTGTTGTATGAGAGTCTTCCCACAGCAGCGCAGCTAGCGCGCCAGTGCCGTGATCGGCATTACCAAGTTGCCCAGTGGCTTTACGTACCACATCAGTTGCGTGCTCGGCTGTGACAAGCGGCGCTACTGGCTCATGTTGCAATATGGTAATGGCATCTTCACTAACCGCTGATCCATTGCGGTAATGGGCTAGTCTGGGTTGGTCACCACTTCGCAGGCCCAGTATGCGTCGCTCCCATTCTTCAGCACGTTCAAGCACCTCAAATGCGTCCTGTTGTGGCAGTTCGGGTAAGTACGGTGAAATGTCTCGCAAATTATCTTGGAATTCTTGAGAAGAATACATGCACAAACATTAGCATAATTTTGCTAAAAAAGCAATCCTAGTTTGCGCTAGAAACGCGCATGTAAGCCAAGACAATCAGCGTGATAACGATTGCAAAAAGCATAATTAAGAGTGGTATGAGCCCGCGCTGGTCAGGCATAAGCTTTTTCATTACCCTTAGTATCTGATATCGCCCGTAATTTGTACAGATACTACTTAGTATTTTTTAATTCTTCGAGCAGCTTTTTCTGTTTGCGCGAGAGCTTTGTCGGTGTATCAACAATAATTGTCACGATATGAGCACCGCGATTCCCTGTACGCACATGCGGCACGCCGTGGCCAGAGAGCTTAAAATCAGTGCCGCCTTGCGTACCGGCAGGAACTTTCATAGTCATTGTGCCGTCAATGGTTTCAACATCAATTTCAGTGCCGAGAGCGGCATCAATCATACTGACATGCTCTTCACTTAAAATGAGGTCGCCTTCACGCGTAAAACGCTTGTGAGGGCGTACTTGCACATAGACATACAGATTGCCATTTATGCCATCTGGTATTTCTTCGCCGCGGCCATCAAGCCGGATACTTGCACCGTCGTCAATGCCCGCCGGAATCTTAAGTTTAAATGACGGCTTACCGTGCCCAAGACTAATCTCGCGCTCTACGCCAAAGACCGCTTCTTCAAAGGTTACTGTAATCGCAACCTGGATATCCCGGCCGCGGCGCTGACGACGGCTAAACCCACCGCCAAATAGGTCACCAAATAAATCGCCAAGGTCTACGTTGCCGAAATCAAAGTTAACGTTCTGCCCGCCAAAGTTAAAGCCTTCAAACGGATTGCCGCCAGGTGCTCCGGTGTTGCCGCCCAGACCGGCATGGCCGAACTGGTCATAGCGTTGACGTTTTTGCTGATCTTTTAGCACTTCATATGCTTCATTGATCTCTTTAAATTTCGTTTCATCACCACCCTCTTTATCTGGGTGGTGTTCAATAGCCTTTTTGCGAAAGGCTTTCTTAATCTCATCGGCGCTAGCGGCTTTGCTCACGCCCAACACTTCATAATAATCACGTTTAGCCATATACCAGTATTCCTATCACTGTAATCGTTTGCATTATCACCCACAGAATCTGCCCATAAAATATTGGGCGAAGCCGAAATATTGCGCCGTATACTAAAAAGATAATGCCGAAAATTAGGTAACCGAGCCATGTCAAAAGCGACACGTCAACGGCACTTTGGTTAGCATAGATTGCAATAATTTGCGGCAATGTGATGAACGGTTGTATTATCCCTGCGGCAAGCGCAAAGCGTTCTACTTGTTTTTTACGATCTTCACTCAAAAGAAAGTGCTTGCCTAAGAATCTTTGCTCATACATCGCTACACCACAGTATAAAAAACTAGCACTCAAATGTCCAGAGTGCTAGTTGGTGATTGGCAAAATGAGACCCGATCTACGTATTTGAGTGCAGTTTGTTCTAAAGTCTGAGCACTGCAAAGGAGCCGTACGTATCTGTACGGTGAGTGCGGAGCGCAAAACTTTTGGGCGAAATGTGCCAAATACGTAGATTGTGTTAGCTGCGTCTGAAGAGCTGCACCAGCCAAAGCAGTGCAACCGCACCACCAAGTGCCACAAGGAAGCTATAAATATTGAACCCAGTGAATCCTGAGCCACCAAAGGCGCTCATGACAAACCCACCGAGCAAAGCGCCGAGCACTCCGACAACTATATTGCCGAAGATGCCCTGGCGCTCATTCGTCTTCATAACCATTGATGCTACCCACCCAGCAAGACCGCCGAGTATAACCCACGTTAGTATCCACATAGTGCCTCCTTCAGTTATCTGGAAGCAACTGTAGTGAAGTAGTTACAAGGTAGCTGTAAGTTTTTTTACTAATACCTCAGTCTATTTCGCTTTCAAGTGTAAACTCTTGCAATGTTTTATCGCATTCACCCGCCAAAAAACGTTCAGCGCACAAAACGCCAAGCCATGCTGCTGCGGGGTCACCGCTATCACTTTCATAGTCATCGATGTCTGGCTCATAGTACATAAGACCACTGCTGCTCAGCTCTACGAGTTCCTCATTTGACGCATAATCATCTGGGCAAAAGGCTCTGTATCGTCTTGCCTGGCGAAACGAATCCAATGTAAACCGAACACAGTGACCATGGATATCAAGGTCAACTCGGGCATCCCCCTTACCAGGGCAACCATCACATAATGCGGGCTTTTCAGCCGTCACTACTTATCTTTCTTGTCGTCGACGACTTCGCCCTCTATAGGTTCATCGCCATCCTTAGCTTCGTCTTCGGACTTTTTGCCGTCTTCTTTTGCAGCTTCTTCATAGAGTTTTGCGCCGATAGGCAAGATTTTGTCGTTTAGCTCTTTAGCAGCAGCTTCAAGCGCATCTTTGTCTGACTTTTCGTCTTCGACTACCTTTTTAGCTGTAGCTACAGCTTCTTCAATAGTCTTCTTGTCATCATCAGATACTTTGTCGGCGTTATCGCTCACAAGCTTTTCAGCCTGGTAAATCGCGCTGTCGAGCACATTCTTGGCCTCAATTGCGTCTTTTTTCTTGGCATCTTCTTCGGCGTGAGCTTCGGCTTCTTTGGCCATTTTCTCTACCTCATCTTTGTCGAGGTTGCCCGAGCCAGAAATCGTAATGCTCTGTTCTTTGCCTGTGCCTTTATCTTTGGCAGTCACATTTAAGATACCGTTTGCGTCAATGTTAAACGTCACTTCAATCTGCGGCACACCGCGTGGCGCTGGCGCAATACCATCAAGTACGAAACGACCAAGTGACTTGTTGTCAGCAACCATACCGCGTTCGCCTTGACCAACGTGGATTTCTACTTGTGGCTGATTATCTGCGGCCGTTGAGAATGTTTCGCTCTTAGAGGTTGGGATCGTCGTGTTGCGCTCAATCAGCTTAGTCATCACGCCGCCCATAGTCTCAATACCGAGACTTAGCGGTGTAACGTCCAAAAGGAGCACGTCTTTGACGTCACCCTGCAGCACACCACCTTGGATAGCCGCACCAACTGCTACAACCTCGTCAGGGTTCACGCCCTTCATTGGCTCTTTACCAAAAATCTTGGCAACCTTTTCTTGCACAGCTGGCATACGGGTCATACCGCCAACCAGTACAACAGCGTCAATGTCACTTGCCTTCAGACCAGCGTCCTTGAGAGCTTTCTCGCAAGGGTCGGCAGTTTTTTCAACTAGGCCGCCAACCAAGCTCTCGAGTTTTGCGCGGGTCAGCTTGTGCTCAAAGTGTTTTGGACCATCAGCATCAGCAGTCAGGAATGGCAGGTTAATATCAACTTCCTGTGCGGTTGAAAGCTCAATCTTGGCTTTCTCAGCCTCATCACGGAGGCGCTGCATAGCTGCCTTATCGTTAGAGATATCAATGCCGTGCTCTTTCTTGAACTCATCTACAAAGTAATTAACAATCGTGCGGTCAAAGTCAGCGCCGCCAAGGTGGGTATCACCGTTAGTAGACTTCACCTCAAACACGCCGTCGCCCAGCTCTAAGATTGAAACGTCAAACGTACCACCACCAAGGTCATACACGGCAATCTTCTCGTCAGCTTTCTTAGCTTTATCAAGGCCATACGCCAAAGCTGCCGCAGTCGGCTCGTTAATAATACGCTTTACTTCAAGCCCGGCAATCTTACCGGCGTCTTTTGTCGCCTGGCGCTGGCTGTCATCAAAGTACGCAGGTACGGTGATGACCGCCTCGGTTACTTTATCACCGGTAAATGCCTCAGCATCGGCCTTAAGCTTACCAAGAATCATCGCGCTGATTTCTTCAGGACTGTATTCTTTGTCAGCCATTGTAACTTTAACGCCGTTGCCGCTCTTGATAATTTCATAGCCCATGAGCTTGAGATCGCGCTGGACTTCTTTATCGTTAAAATTGCGGCCAATCAGACGCTTTACTTCATAAATCGTGTTCTTGCTGTTGGTCACCTGCTGGCGGCGTGCTACTTGGCCTACCAAGCGCTCACCATTCTTGTTTACAGCCACAACAGATGGCGTTGTGCGGTTACCCTCGTTGTTTGCAATAATCTCAGCCTTACCTGACTGCATCACTGCCATCGCACTGTTAGTCGTTCCGAGGTCAATTCCGATAATTTTTCCCATAAATTGTATACCCTTTCTGGTTAATCATTAATTGGCAGATACCTACCATGAGTGCTAATATACGTCTATTTTAGGAAATTGGCACTCACATGTCAAGAGTGCTAGAAAATATGACGATAGCACCTGTTTTGTACGTAATATCTGCGCTAGTTTTTGAGAATCAGAATCACACGTAGCGAGCTACTTGTGATTGAATCGCAGAAAAATAGATAGCGGAGATTGCCACAAAACTGGTGGTAGCGGTGTTTTTTCTGGCACTTTTGACATGTCGTCAAGAGTGCCAACTCATTCTTTCTGGTTAAGGTCTTTGAGGGTTTCGCGGGCAATTTGGTCAGATGACTTTTTGGTGAAGCGATTATTCCGATACATGTAATAAACTGGCGCAGAAAGTAGCCCAAAAACAACCGATGCGATGATAGTAATCAGCATTGGCCAGAAGTTGGTGCTGCTAATCGTCCAGACGCCATACGCAAACATAAAGATTG
>CAYTOC010000003.1:0-18356 GCA_964439405.1 uncultured Candidatus Saccharibacteria bacterium | reverse complement strand
GGCCAGAAGTTGGTGCTGCTAATCGTCCAGACGCCATACGCAAACATAAAGATTGCGCCAAAAAGCACAAACCGCGCCAGGACAAATTTGACGTTATTATTCATGCCACTCCTTATCTTGATGCATAGACATATCCGGAAGCGAGATGCTCCAGGCATAACCAGAGGTGTTAAATGTTGCGTCAACGCTTGCTATAAAACCCGATTCCCAAGCAGCTGCCAGACGGCCGATTGAGGCAGTGGCACGTTCGGCAACTCCAAGACATTCTTCTGGCTCCAGCCAAGGCAGCGATACAGCGACACGTCTCAATATAACGGCACCGAGAGAAACATCGTACTGATTCCACTCCTGCGGCAAGTCCCAACCCTCTGGAGAGACTTGCCGACTCATAGCTAGCTTTTCACCCTCACCATAGCGTGACGGATAACGTCATCACCAATTTTGTAACCGCTTTGTAGCTCTTCACTGACGATTTCAATATCGCCATCACCTTCTTCGCTACTGACGGCTTCATGCAAGTTAGGGTCAAACGGCTCGCCTACTGTTTTAATGCGCTCAACACCAATATCTGCCAGTGTCTTTTCGAACTGCCGCACCACGCCCTGTACGCCCTTCACATAGTCGTTATCTACCAAATCAGCAGGCACATGCTTGAGCGCTCGGTCAAAACTATCAATCACCGGCAAAAGATCACCCACAACGTGTGCTTTGACACTGCTACGCAGGCTGGCAATTTGCTCATCGTGCCGACGGCGGATATTGATAACGTCTGCACGCTCGCGTTGAAGTGCCTCTGTCAGCTCGCTTATCTGCTGCTCAAGTAGAGCAACATCAACCTTTGGTTTTTTGGTAGTTTGTTTTTTCTTAGCTTCCTCGCTCACAATTTCTTTCCCTTCATTCGTCATCTCAATTTTCCACCGATTCGCCTAGAATAAGGCCTTTTCCAGTGCTTCACCAGCACTGCGCACGTATGTCATCACATCACGGTAGCTTTGGCGTGTTGGGCCAAGCGTACCAATATAGCTTCGCTCTGAGTACGGGCTGCGGAACCGACTGATAATCAGCGTCGCGCCAGCATCTTTGCCTACCGGATTTTCCTGGCCAATGAACACACTAAGCGGCTGGTTAGGCGCAGCTTCACGTAGCCAAGGCTCAAGGTTATCAAGCAAGTGCGCTACCTGCTGCACCTGGCCTTTTTGCATAAACTCCGGCTGGCCAAACAGATTCGAGAGCCCGCTCATGTACAGCTGATTGCCGATGGTTGCCAGGCCAAGGTTGTGCGTCAGCTCTACGAGCGTGTCCACAGCATTGCGGATGGTACGCTCAGTCTCTGCGCCATTGCCTACGCGTGCTGCAAGCGCCCGGCTGCCACGATGTTGCGGCGGCGCAGGTGCTTCTTGTTGTTCGGTAAAGTTGTTGACGTAGAATCTGTAGCCCTTGTCTGTTGGTATGCGCCCGGCACTGGTGTGCGGCTGAGTGATGTAGCCCATACGCTCTAGCTCTGCCATTTCGGCGCGAATAGTTGCAGAGCTGACGCCAAAAACTTTAGCAAGCAAGCTCGAGCCAACCGGTACGGCGACTTCTGCGTATTGCTCCACCACTGCACTTAGAATCTGCTTCTGGCGCTCTGTCATGGCTCCAATTATATGGTTTTGGCAGTCAAATGTCTAGAGTGCTAAGAAGCACGCCAGCCAGCGTAGCGCTCTAGTATCAGGCGCACGACCTCACTCGCTTGTGTGGTCTTAGTATTGATAACTAAATCGTAATTATCGATATCATAGGGGTCAACGTCATAGATTTTTTTGTATCGGCGAGTTTCGCTCTCTAGCCTGCCTTGCAAATTTTGGGCATACTCGTGCGGGTCGTTTGGGATATGTTCTGCAGCGATACGCTCAGGTGTCATAGACGCCAGAATGCGTTCTGCTGCTGTCTCAAGATCAAGATTCAGAAAAACTTTAAATGAATTTGGCATCCAGTGCCACGCCATACGTGAGTCAATAACAACGTTGTCATCATGTTCGCCAATATCACGCAGTCGCTGATCTACCAGCTGGTCAATTTTTGGTATGCCATCTTCTTGTTCGGCAGCAAGATTAGATTGGAGTACATCTTGCCCGTGTTCTTTGGAAATTGCCCGAAATAAATCTCCGGATGAAAAGTGCGTGAATGCAAGCTCAGCCGCTACCGCTTTTGCGGCTGTTGACTTGCCGCTGCCGGGTCTGCCGCCAATGGTGATAATCTGTTTCTTATTGTTCATCACCGTATTGTACCAGCCCAGACAAGAAGTGTTAAAATTATATTGCATGAGCAAAGCACCCGACTTTTCGCTACAAGACCAAGATGGCGTGACTCGTTCGCTGGCAGATTACGCCGGCAAATGGGTCGTTTTGTATTTCTATCCGAAGGATGACACGCCAGGCTGCACAACAGAAGCCTGTAATTTTCGTGACGAGCGCGACGCGATTGCCGAAATCGGTAACGCTGCGGTGATCGGCATTAGCAAAGACTCCGTAAAGTCACACAAAAAGTTTGCCGAAAAATACGGACTAAACTTTACCCTACTGAGCGACCCAGACCACGTAGCCGCAGAAGCCTACGATAGCTGGAAATTAAAGAAGTTCATGGGGCGCGAGTACATGGGCATGGAGCGCAACACCTTCATCATCTCACCCGAAGGCTCGATTTCTAAAGAGTATCGGGGCGTAAATCCGAAGAGCCACGCTGCTGAAATCATCCGCGACCTAAAATCCCTGCAAAGCTAATGCTTTGGCTCTGGGCGTAACAGCGATACTAGCTGCGCATCGAGCTTCGGCTGATGTGCCTTGATATGCATAATTGCCGCACGCAAAGCCAGCCATACACCTAAAAGTTCAAGCGTTTCTTCAACTGTGACAAACAACAGCTGATAGTGAAGTGCTGCTTTGTCTGTCTGAATACCAAGATACTCAATCACAAATGCCCCTGAGCCATATACCGCGAAGGCCACAAAGAACCGCCAGAATGTCTTTCTGGGCAGACTACGCCACAGTATCACCAACAGTAAGACCCCAAGTAACGCTATAAGTGGCGCCAAAATTAACCAAGCATTAGATGTAAATGTTTGGCCTTCACCTAACCCGGCTAAAACATGTACGCCCTGCAGAAGAAGTTCATGAAGTGCGACCGTTTCATCAATGGCAAGCAAAAGGAAAATTGCCGCTAGCGTATACCACGTTGCTCTTCCTATTTTGCTATGGCGCGCAATGATAAACATGCATGCCGCCGTGAGCAAAGCTAGTGCTGAAACAAGCCATGTCGGCACACTCAGCTCGTTATCCATACCAAAACGTGATGCGATATCGAGAAACAGGCTATACTTACCTGGATCCCACGGCCCGGCAATTGACCACCAAATAACGTGCAGCACCGCGGCAATGATAATAGCCGCAAAGGTAACCTTCAGTACAACGCTGCCTGCAAAGAAACTCCGTACTCGTTGCTGTTCATTCATTATCGTTCCATTGTAGCAAACTGTGCCGAAGAAGGGAGTCACCGCTAGTCACGTTTGAGCATGATCGTGAAGGCTTCTGCGGGAATATCAACCTTACCAAAGCGTTTCATGCGCTTCTTGCCTTTGGCTTGTTTGGCAAGCACCTTCTTTTTACGCGATACATCGCCACCATACAGACCGGTAGTCACGTCTTTACGGAAAGCAGATAAATCCTCACGGGCGATGAAACGGCCGCCGATGGCCGCTTGCAGCGCCACCTGGAAATTCTGGCGCGGTATAACTTCTTTCAGCTTCAGCACCGTTTCGCGCCCGATGCGCTCGGCTTCTGTTTTGTGCAGCATAATGCTCAGCGCATCCACACGTTCACCCGCGACATAGAAATCAAGCCGTACAAGGTCTTCAACTCGGTAATCATCGAGTTCATAGTTGAATGAGCCGTAACCGCTCGTGATGCTTTTAAGCTGATCGTAAAAATCAGTTAAGAGGTTTGCCAGCGGCGCTTCAAAGCTAACCAGCGCCCGCTGTTCGACGTAACTTAAGTTTTTATGCAGACCACGCTTCTGTGCAATCAACTGGATCACTGCGCCAACATAGCTTTCAGGTACAACGATTTCACCCTTAATCCACGGTTCACGAATCTCTAAGATTTTAGCCGGATCAGGCAGTTCGCTAGCGGATTTAATGTCTAGCTCTTCACCGGAAAGCAGCTTTACTTGGTAGTCAGTCGATGGATTGGTGACCACTAGTTCCAGATCATACTCACGCTCCAGCCGCTCGCGCACGATATCCATGTGGAGTAAACCTAGGAAGCCAATACGCACCCCAAAGCCAAGCACTGGTGAATTTTCAGGCGTAAACTGCAACGCTGAATCACTCAGGCTTAACTTTTCCACCGCATCTTTCAGTTCCTGATAATATTCGTTGCTCTCAGGAAAGAAGCCTGCGTAGACAAACGGCTGCACATCCTTATAACCCGGCAACTGCTCGATGGCAGGATTGGCGGTTAACGTCACCGTATCACCCACCTTTGCCTCACGGGTGGATTTGAGGTTCGTCACAATGTAGCCAATCTCACCCGCCTTCAGACTCGTGCCTGGTATCATGTCGGGCTTGAGCGCGCCAACTTCCAGTGCAATGCCAGGTGCATCAGTAGCCAGCATTTTAATTTGCGAATTCTTTGCAATTTCACCATCAAACACACGCACATACAGGATTACGCCGCGGTAATCGTCATAGTAGCTGTCAAATATTAGAGCTCTTGTCTCAGAAAGCTCTGATGGCTTTGGTGCAGGTATACGCTCGGTAACTGCTTCAAGTACTGATTCAATGCCAATCCCTGTTTTAGCAGAGATAAGCAGGATGTCCTCTTTAGCGCAACCAAGCAGGTTCATAACTTCTGCGCTCACGCGTTCCACATCTGCAGCCGGCAGATCTATTTTGTTTAACACCGGTATAATTGTTAGGTCAGCAGCCATAGCCAGATACACGTTTGCAAGCGTTTGGGCCTGAATACCCTGGCTCGCATCAACAATCAACAAAGCACCCTCACACGCCTCCAGGCTGCGAGAAACTTCATAACTAAAATCGACATGCCCTGGTGTATCGATCAGGTTTAATTCAACACCCTTATACTCCATTCGTACCGGCGCGAGCTTGATAGTAATGCCCTTCTCGCGCTCAAGATCCATCTTATCGAGTAGCTGGGCCTTCATGTCACGCTTATCAACAGTACCAGTTACTTCAAGCAAGCGGTCAGCAAGCGTGCTCTTACCATGGTCAATATGCGCAATAATGCAAAAATTCCTTATCTCTTTCTCTGTCATCGTCAAGCTATTATACAGGGGTAGCTTAATTATTGTAAGGTGTTTTAATGCGAGAGGTTGCAATCTTTTTAAACCACCTCATGACCGGCCGAGCTTCCTCAAGCCCAAATATGGCTGAAGCAGCGACGTGTACAGAAGCGCATATGACCATGATGGCAATCAGTTTGGAGCCAAGTGTAATCAAACCGCGGTCGCCTAAACTTAGTGGCAAATACGAAACCGTAATGTATGCGGCCAAAATCGTAAAACCACTCACGGAAACGATTTTAATAACGCCACCTATAAAGCTCGTGTCGAGTAGTTTGCGGTCGCGCAGCACCATAATGACAGTCAACACCGCGACTTCTGCGGCCGCCACGATTGACTGCGCCATAGCAAGACCGGCGATATCATACCCGCCGGCCGTGGTTGGTCTGGCAAGCATAAATGCCAGAATGATGTTTAGCCCGATAGCAAAAATTGATACAAAGAGCGGCGTCTTCGTATCTTTCTGCGCATAGAACCACCGGGAAATCATGGCATAAATAACGCGGAAGAAGATCGAAACTGTCAGAAAGCCCAAAATCAATGCAACTTCAGGCGCAGCATCACCAGCAATCAAACGAGCCAAGTAACCGCGGGTAAAGTAAATAATCACAACTGCTGGTGCAGCCAGCCAAATAATAACGCGTAAAATGCTCAGGAAGTCTTTGCGGAACAGATCTGATCGGTTTGATGCAAGGCGCTCGGTCAGTTTCGGAAAGGCGGCGGTGGCAATAGAGTTACCTATCAACATAATCGGTACGTTTTGCAGCGTCAGCGCATAGTTATAGTGGCTGACGTTACCGATCTGGAGCGCTTGCGCACGGTTTGTCTCAACAATGCTGTTTATCTGGTCAATACCCTGGTCAAGCGAGCGCGGCGGCAAGGCGCGAAGCACACTTCTGAAGTGGATATTCTTCCAGAGAATCCTCGGGTGCCAACGGAAACCAAGACCAATCATACCAAGCCACGCAACAGCGAGCTGAAGCACAGCACCGAGGAGCGCGCCCCAACCCAGGCCGACAATCCCGATAGAATCCTTAAACAAGTAAATACTCAGTATGATTGAGGTGTTATAGACAAGCGGCGCGATAGCATAAAAGAAAAATCTGCCGATAGTCTGCTGAACGCTCGTGATTACACCCGAGAGCATGAATAGCACCGGGTTAAACGATATGATTCGCATAATCGTCACTGCTTGCTCAAAGTTCTCTTGTTGAAGGTCAGGTGCCAGCAGATGAATTAGCTGCTCCGCAAACACAAAAAGCAATGCTGAAACCACAACCATAACAATGGTCAAGATATTCAGTAAGCTACTAGTTACTTCCCATAGACCCTTGCGGTCATTGGCATGTAAGCGTTCAGATAAGATTGGTATCAGCGCGACACCGAGTGCGCCCGCAGCAATGATATAAAAGAAGAAGTCAGGAATCTGAAAAGCCACGAAGAATGCATCGGAAGCACCCGGATCGGTCTTGGTAAAGTTCGTGCTGATTAAGCGGTTACGCAAAAAACCGAGCAACTGACCAGCAAGTGCCACAACAATGAGGAGCGTGGCAATCTTACTAACCGATATCTTTTTGATTTTCTTAACTATGGCCATTATCTAAGAACCTAAAGGTATATCAACCCATAGTATATCCTTTGGAGCGGATATATTACAGCTTTATCGTCCCGCCCTCTTGCAAGTCTTTCGTTGTTTCAGCCTGTGATGAACCCCTACGCTTACGTGTACGTTTACGCTTTGGCTTGGCCGGCGGCTCACCAATCTCGCTCGTGAGCGCTAATGATGCCGGCGTTTTTGGTAGTTTTGGCAGCGGCTCCGCGTGCTGCGTGGTTGGTTGTTGCGGCTTTGGTTTAGCTTGCGGTGCTGCTGACCGCTGATCTGTTACCAGATATCGTTCAGCGACGTAACGCGAGACAAAGTCTTTATTTGATGCGTACTGGGAACGGCTATTCTGCACAATGTGTGCTGTGTAATCATCACCATATGGGGGCAAGTTAAGGCTCGTTGCGGAAAACGCCTGCACTTTCTCGCCCTCAATCGTCATGCTCAGAACAAAATTGCGGTTATGCATGTGTACGAGGTCATGGTCGGTAAACTTCGGCTCAAAATAGCGCATCATTGCACCCGCATCGTCCGCGCTCATACGAAATGCCAGGATTGACCCAACGTTACCAAATACTGCATCGCGCACCTGCGGCATCATCTGGGCGGTATATTGGTTTGCTACGGTCAGGCTCAGGCCATACTTACGTGCTTCGGACAGAATAGTTGCAAAGCTATCAGTTGCAAAGTTCTGGAATTCGTCCACATAAAGGTAAAACGGCGTGCGCTGCTCTGCGTCAATATCTGCCCGACCCATCGCCGCGAGCTGCACTTTCGTCACTAAAAGTGCACCAAGTAGCGCCGCATTATCCTCGCCCACTAGCCCTCGACTCAGATTGACAATCAGAATCTTCTTTTCATCCATAATCTGGCGGATGTTAAAGCCGCTTTTTGGCTGACCAATGATATTACGCACCAGCGGGTTAGCGGTAAACGCACCAACCTTGTTTAGTACCGGCGCCACAGCTTCGGCCGCAAACTTGTCGTTCCAGCTGGCAAATTCAACCGTCCAGAAGTTCTTGACCACTGGGTCTTGCGTGTAACTGAGTACTTCATTTCTGAATTTCTTCTCTGTTAGGATTCGCGTGATATCAAGCATCGTTGCGTCAGGGTAATCCAGCAGCGCAAGAATGCTGTAGCGCAGAATATACTCCAGGCGCGGCCCCCAACTATCAAACATGCGCTTCAACACGCCAATTAGCTCCGAGCACGTGTGGGTGCGGAGTTTTTGATCAGTTACTTCCATAGGGTTAAACGCAATTGGGAAATCAGTATCAGCCGGGTTGAAGTACACCACGTCATTGACACGCTCTGGCGGTATACGGCGCAGGATATTCTGCGCATAGTCGCCGTGCGGATCAATCACTGCAAACCCATATGGGCTATAAATATCAGATATCGTCAACAGCTCCAAAAGACCAGACTTACCGACACCGGTTTGCCCAATAATATACAGGTGACGGCTGCGGTCAATCCGCGGTATACCAAACATGGCATTGTGCCCACGGAAGTTCGTCGTTGCTACAGGGCTAATCTCGATTGTTGGCTCGCCGGTGACAATCGGTAAGTTGGCTGGTGGTTCGGCGGTCTGTGCAGACGCCCATAGAATAAACGGTGTCTCAACATTCGTATGCGGCAAGTGATACAAGGTCGCCGCCTCTTCTATGTTAAAGTTTGCGCTCGTAGCGCCAAAGTTGCGCTGCCTATACTGCACTATCGCACGGCCATCAGTCTGGATACGCTTAGCCGTAAAGCCGTTTAGATAGGTCGTGTTGAATTGTTTGTAGCTAGCCACAATGGACTGAATTCTCAGCCGCGCCTGCGGCACGTGCACATTACCTCGGTAGACAATCCGAATCGTGGCTTCAAATGCCAATTTTTGGCTTTTATCCTCGGCTGCGCTGGCGCGAGTTTGGTCATATTCTGCGGGTTTCGCGGCACCTTCCTGCACGGTTGGCGGCGCCCAGAGCACGCTGCCCATACCCTTCATGCCTAGGCGGCCGCCTCCGCCACCACTCTTTAAGTTAGAGATATAGCGCTCACTTTTACGGTGCCAGTTCTCGCTCGCCGGGCGGATGAGCATTTGGATCCACGCCTCTTCATCATCTTCAAATTTAGCGAGTGCCGCCGTAATAGCTGCCAACGGGTCAACCTCAAAACTTTGGAATGTTTTAATCGGCAATGTGTCATTTGCGGTTAGACTGAGCTCGGTGGTCAGCACCGTACTGAATTCTTGCTCTTCACTCATCGTATAATCAGGCACTTCAGAGATTTGCACGCTTGGGTACTGCGCATAGATCTGCTCTTCTACGAAATCCTTAATGTACTCTGGCACCCATACATAGAAGCCAATCCGTTTTTTCAGCACTGCAATTTCAAAGCCGATGCGCTCGCGGTACACAGGATTCAGAAAACTCTTTTGCGGCATCGTTAAAAGCCCTTGCAAGCTCGCAAACATCTGCTCAGCAGCGAGTTCTTTCTTCTCATTCGTTCGTGGCACTTGCAATAGCAAAACAACACCGTCCTGTGGTGACTCTTCCCTCGTTTGCTTCTGTCGTCTTGCTGCCATAAAATCCTCGTGCGCCAAGTAGACGCTTATGGCTTATTATCGCATTCTTACTACCCAGAGTACAGAGCTGTCGCCGCCAGTGGCACTCAACACTCTGAAACTTGACATATATTGCATTTATATGTTATAATGATAAGATGGGGTTGAGTATACACTCCCCCCGTACATCACCAAGCAGTCACCCGGCAGTTCCTAAGTACATAAATCCTGTTGTGTCTTTAGGAATTGTTCTACCCGAGTGAAGCGAGGGCTGTGCCCGCAAAAACAGATGAAGCTTCGCAGCTCATGCTCGAGTAATTGACTGAAAGTGTGTCAAAAATAAGTAACTAGAATAACGTTTTTGACCGACCGCAGGGAGTTCTTTCAGTCACGGGCATGAGATTCGGTTCGAAGCTTCAATATGGTTTTTGCTATTGGCACTTGATCTTTTGCTTCCTTTTGCATCAAGGCAAAAGAAGTCGCGGTAGCTACGAAGTAGCGGCGAAATACTCTCTAGTAAAGTGCGGCAGATTTCGGCAACGAGCTGCCTTCAAATATCTTGTGAACTTCTTCGGCGTCAACAGTTTCTTTTTCAAGTAGCGCATCCTTCAGCTTTTCGAGATATGGAAGATTTGTCTTAATAACCGCTCGTGCTCGCTCTGCCGCTTCAGTAATAAGCGCTTCTACCTCACTGTCAATCACTTTAGCCGTGTCATCTGAATATTGCTTTTCATGCACCATACGTTCAAACATCATGCCATCATCTGCATGGAATACTTGGTCACGTAGCTTCTTGCCCATACCTTGATTTACTACCATCTCACGCGCCAATTCAGCCGCCTTTTGCAGGTCTGAGCCAGCACCGGTGGTTACGCGGTCTGCACCATAAATGACTTCCTCCGCGATGCGTCCGCCCATCATGCGTGCTAAGACATCCTTGTATTCAACAATGGAGTGGTAGCTCTTGTCTTCTGGCGGGATAAACCACGTCACACCGCCGGTACCGCCGCGTGGGATAATTGTTACCTTGTGGACTACATCGCTGTCAGGTAGTACGTGACCAACAATCGCGTGACCAGCCTCGTGGTAAGCCGTTAGCTCTTTCTCGTGGTCGTTCATGACTTTACTCTTGCGCTCAGGACCAATTGCGACGCGCTCAAAAGCTTCAGTTACATCAGCGTTGGTGATTTCCTTGCGGTTATGACGCGCGGCAACAATTGCCGCCTCATTTGCAATGTTTGCCAAATCCGCACCACTGCTACCTGCAGTTTTTGCGGCCAGTGCGTCAAGATCAACCGCAGCATTAAGCGGCTTCTTAGCAAAATGAACCCTCAAAATAGCTTCGCGGTCTTTGCGGTCAGGTAAACCAATGCCGACACGACGGTCAAAGCGGCCAGGACGCAGCAGCGCGCTATCCAACACGTCCGCACGGTTGGTTGCAGCCAAGACAATCACGTTCTGTCCCTGTTCAAAACCATCCATCTCTACCAAGATTTGGTTCAGTGTCTGCTCACGCTCATCATGTCCGCCGCCCATACCAGAGCCACGCTTGCGGCCAACTGCGTCAATTTCGTCAATAAAGATAATACACGGTGCATTCTTCTTCGCCTTCGCAAATAGGTCACGAACACGTGATGCGCCAACACCCACAAACATCTCCACAAACTCTGAACCAGAGATGCTAAAGAACGGCACATCTGCCTCGCCAGCAACGGCACGTGAAATCAGCGTTTTACCTGTACCAGGAGGACCGACCAAAAGTACGCCCTTCGGTATCTTCGCGCCAAGCCCACTGAACTTCTTTGGGAATTTCAAGAACTCAACCACTTCTTCAAGTTCGCGCTTAGCCTCATCCTGCCCGGCAATATCTTTGAACAGAACCTTGTCTTTTTCGTTGCCATACAAACGCGCTTTGCTCTTACCAAAGCTCATCGCCTGATTGCCTTGGCCTTGCGCGCTTCTGAGCATAAAGAAGAGGAACGCACCAATCAAAAGCACCGGCAATAGTGTTAGTAGCAGCGTACTCCAAATTGACTGGCTTTCCGCTTCCTCATATTCAACGGTGACTTTAGTGGTATCCAAACCCTCTTCTTTCAGGGAGCTTCCCGGCTCTTTATATGAAAAGAGTGTTGGTTCGTCTTTGCCTTCCTCAGTAATCGTTAACTGGTTGCCATCACCCGAAACCACAATACGCTCAAACTGGCCATCATTTGCACGGCTGATAACTTCAGAAAATGCTATTTCTTCCAGTTTTGGTTGCTGATTATTAATAGCGCCAAATATCAACAGTGCCAGTGCGATTAGGGCAAAAAAAGCGAATGTGCGCAGACCCTTGCGGCCATTCGGCTTAGGGTTCTGCGGTGCTTTGACAGGGACTTTACTCATGTTTTCTTATTATATAGATTGCTGCTATTTTTTCCTAGCGCTCCGGGCTCTTGAGTGCCAAAGTTTTATGCCCAACTGCTATGAACACATTGCCGAGCACATCAATCCGCCGCTCGGGCACATAGGTCTTTGCAGCGACCACCATACGGTTTAAGCCCTTTCGATCAAACTCTCGTATTCCTGAACGCCTGAGCCAAGCCGCCAAGACTTCACGTGCTACATCGTGCGGCAGCTTATTAAAGTAACCTCTGTCAAATCTGTCTATTGCTGGCTGCACGTGCAGATGGTTTGCAATCAGCGCATCTATTTCCTGGTTTAGCTTATGTGTACGTTCAAGGTGCGCATGGAGCCGCTGGCGCTGCACTGGCGAAAGTTTAGGCACAATCTTGCGCCGCATGTAATTTCGCTTATACGTTTCATCCGCATTGGTACTGTCCTCACGCCAGACCAGTCCATTTGCACGGGCATAGTTTTTCAGACGCGTTTTGGGCACATGCAGCAGTGGACGCTGCACGTTATCGGTTGAGCGCAGAGAGGTCAGGCCTTTCCTGCCCGTACCACGAAGAACATTTAGCAGCGCTGTCTCAAGTACGTCATCCCTGTGATGTGCTGTCACAATTGCATTGGCCGCAAGTTGTTCTCGTACCTTATGTAAAAAAATGTAACGCGCCTTGCGAGCTGCTTCTTCACTAGTGCTTGCACCGAGCCTGCCTTCGTCATAAACAAATGGCAGCCCCAGCTCGCGTGCTGTTTGCTGCACTAGCCGCCTATCCTCTGCTGAATCTGTACGGATGCCATGATCATAGTGAGCAACCGTAATGCGTACATCCGGCTGATTGGCCAAAAGATGCAAGAGCACCATAGAGTCAACACCGCCGCTGACGGCCACAATATAGCGCCCAGGTTTCAAGAGTTGTTTCATATCTAGTACAATTGTAACCAGTTATGAGTAAAAACATAAGCACAAAGTTGAGCCTGTTGTGTGCGACGGGCAATGCCGAGAAGTTTCTAATCGGCAAGACCGCTTTCGCGAAGCAAGGTATTGAGCTTGTTCAGGCCGTTTATGAAACGGATGAAATACAGGGCGAAGATGCAGAGAAAATCATTCGCGACAAAGCGAGTAAGGCGTTTGGACTTGCAGGTCAGCCGCTGATTGTTACCGATGATTCTTGGAACATCCCTGCGCTAAATGGTTTTCCTGGAGCCTACATGAAATCCGTGAATCATTGGTTTAAGCCAGAGGATTTTCTAGCACTTATGGCAAGCAAAACTGACCACACGATTTACCTGGATCAAGCCGTTGCCTATATTGACGAGCTCGAAACGGTGATATTCCAAAACCGTATTGTTGGCAGTATTGTTGATACGCCGCGCGGTAAAACTGGTGCGCCAATCATGAAAGTCGTGACGCTTGAAGGTGACAACGGCTTAACAATTGCAGAGATATTCGACCAAGGCACCGCCGCAAAGCGTGGCCTCAGCCGAGATGTCTGGCCCGAAGTTGCTGAGTGGTACAAAGCAAAGGTATCGCCATGAAACAGCTCTACTATATTCGCCATGGCGAAAGCTATATTAACCTCGAAGATGTTTTTGCGTCACGTGTTGGCACTGAGTTAGACAAAGGCCTAACACCTCTTGGCAAAGAACAAGCCTTTGCAGCAGCAGTCAAAATACAAAACGAGGCGCTGCATTTTGACTGTATTATCAGCTCGCCGCTCAAGCGAGCACAAGAAACGGCACAAATCATAGCAAAAGAAATTGGTCACAAAAATGACATACTCGTATCTGACCTTCTTGTTGAGGTACAGACTGGTGAGCTTGAAGGCACCCCTTGGAGCGACTACTGGAATAAAAAGGGTCTTACGTATGCAGATCTCGGAAAATTCAAAGAAGCTGAAACCATTGAGCAAATGCAGCAGAGAGCCAAGCAAGCTCTTGTCTACATCAATAGTCTGCCCTACGAGAATATCCTCGTAGTTAGCCATAGCTGCTTTGGCAGAGCATTCAGAAGGGTCATCGAGGGCAAGCCATATACTGATGAGTTCACGAATAACATTAGTTTGCCCCACGCGAAGGTTGTGCAACTTGTATGAAACATTTTTACTTTATCCGCCACGGCTTAACCGAAATGAACAAGGCGGAGCTTTGGTCAGGAACCACCGAAACATCCCTTACAAAAGAAGGTCGTGCTCAAGCAACGGCCGCCGGTAAGGATCTTGCGGCCAAGAATGTACACATCGACCACATTGTTGCGTCTCCGCTGACTCGTGCACACGATACCGCCAAACTTGTTGCCAAAGAAATTGGCTATCCCGAAGATAAGATTGAGCTAAATTCTCTCTTTATCGAACGACATTTTGGTGCGCTGGAGGGGCAACCGTGGCATGTAGATATTGACCTTGACGGCGTAGTCGACATCGAAACATCACACGAAATTTTGGAACGCGCCAGACTCGCCATAGAGTACCTTGAGTCGTTGCCTTACGATTCGATACTCGTTGTGGCGCATGGATCTATCGGCCGCGCCATCCGCAGCCACCTTTTAGCCGACCATCCATACAGCGCCATGCATTTGCGCATTGAGAATGCTTCCATCCATAAGTGGCGTTAGGACTCTAGAAAAGTCTTTTGTAATCTGTTACAATACCCCCGTTCAGTACCCTAGACAAAGGGAAAAAGAGCAAGAAGAACAAAAGCCAAAGGCTTTTGACAAAATCATGGTCTAGGGAGCGAAGCGACTGAACATGATTTTGAGAGGAGAAGCATAGTAGTAGATCGAAGCTTTTGCCGAAAAGGTAAAACGAGATTTATACGCAGGCTTCGACGAGGCGGCTTAGCTCAGCTGGTTAGAGCGCCGGACTCATAAGCCGGAGGTCACAAGTTCAAGTCTTGTAGCCGCTACCATATTGGAAACAACTCAAAAGAAAAACTCCCCTGGATTAGCAGAGGAGTTTTTCTTTGTGACTGACAAGGAACTGTTAGAGTTTCTTGAGCCACCCATCAACCGCAAGGATTGATTGGTTTGAGGTTGGAACTAGCTCAAAAGCTAGGCCAGATTTGCCTAATTTCATGGGCGTTCCCTTTTTTAGTTTTTTGTTTTAGCTTAGTAGCTACTAAGCATTTTATAGTGTTTGTTTTTCCGGTACAAGTACCTTCAAACATTTTTAATTATACATTAAATTGACAAATTGTCAAGCATAATCACAATCTAACGATAGATTTTGCGTAGTTGACTAGCTGAATACATGTACACAGGGATATCGGGATACTTTGCAATTTTACGAGCTAGAAAATCATCGATTTTCGTCTGGACTGGTGCAGTTGTGTTCATAGTTTTATCTCCCCTGCTACTTACACTTCTATCTTATATCAGTAGTGGCAGGTAGGCTGCGATAAAGCTTACAGACCGGCTGTGAAATACCTCACAATTATAATCGCGTATACTATAGGTATGGCACGAGGTGATTTTACGGCACTATCAGCCATCTGCGGCAATGTACGCCGCTTTACCAAAGGCAACGTCATACTTTTTCAGGGCGAAGCACCGCGTACCGCGTTCTTGATCCAAGAAGGCACCGTGCGTGTATATGCCATTGATGATAACGGTGAGGAATACATCGTTGGCTTCTACGGCTCTGGAGATGTTTTTCCTATTGACTGGCTGCATGGCCATGGTAAATCAGCAATGTTCTATTACGAAGCTATGACACCCACCAGCCTCTTATCCCTTGAACGGCCTACGTACGACGCACATAAGAATGAACCAGAAATCGCTGCGTTTATGCGCGGCAGCTTGGTTGACGAGGCCGCTAGCGGCCTTATGCGCTCACTCGCACTGCAGCAGGCACGCGCCAAAGATAAAATAATCTACTTGTTTTACTACTTAGCGCTTCGCCACGGCAAGGAAACGGCCAATGGCCTCTACAGCCTTGGTCTGCCCTTAACGCACCAAACTATTGCAAGTTGCCTTGGTCTAACTCGCGAAACAGTGGCCACAGAGCTTGGCCAGCTTAAAAGAGCTGGTGCCGTTGCTTACCGCAACAAGAAATATATCGTCGACAAACAAATGGTTATTCGAACGGTCGGCAAAGAAATTGCGGCTATCTAGCCGCTCGGTTTTATAGGTTTTCTGCTTCTTTAACGATTTTTAGGAGGTCTTTTGGCGCTGCCCATGCTTTGAGCACGTACTTATCAGCGCCGAGCGAGAATGCGTGGTCAATTTCTTCTTGCAAATCAAAGTTACTGAACACAATAATCTTTGGGCGATGGCGGCGGATGTTCTGTGGCCGATACGCTTCAAGAAATTGGATGCCGTCCATGCTCGGCATTTTTAGATCAAGCAAAATAATATCGGGGGTCGTCTCGTGCACTTTATCAAGTGCTTCTCGCCCGTCGAATGCTGTTTCGACGTCATAGCCTGAACGTTCAAGTATCATTTCATACGCTTCGTTCAGTGCTTGTTCGTCTTCTACGACTAGTACTTTTTTACTCTTCTTGCTCATCAACATTGCCAACTATACCACGGCGTAACTGCTATATTCGTAATATTTTTTACACATTTGCAGTATTTTTGCCAAATGATTTTATGACACTCTTGCCTGCTGGCGGCAAACGCAGCGAGAATGTTGACCCGACGCCCGGCTCGCTCGTCACATTGATACTGCCGCTATTGCGCGCCGCCAGCTGCTGCGACAGATACAATCCTACACCCGTACCGCCAACTCTTGACGATAATTCATTGGGAACGCGCGAAAACTGCTTAAAGAGTTTTGGTAAATCCTGACGGGCTATGCCCACGCCGTTGTCTTTGACGCTTAGCTCTACGTAACGGGGCAGCCGCTTGAGCTGTACCACAATCTTACCGCCTGGCTTTGTGTATTTAACGGCATTCGACAATAGGTTTTCAATAATCATCCGCACGCTATGCTCGTCAGCTTTAACCATAAATGATGCTGGCAGCTTTCGGGTAATCTTATGCTCACGCTTGGCAATATCGGGCTTCATTTCATCAAGCACGTCTTTAATCAACGGCACGATGTCAAAGCGCTTGCGGGTAATAATGATGTTTCCTACCCCAAGTTTCGCCACATACAAAAACTCATTGATAATCTGAAGTTGCCGCTCGTTCGAGCGATAGGCTTGCTCTAGTAATCGCACCTGCGCCGGAGATACCTTACCAGCAAAGCCCTCAAGCACCATCCCAACGTACTGCTTCACACCGGTAGCCGGCGTGCGTAGCTGGTGAGACGCCAATGACAACAGCTCATTCTTCGCCTGCTGCAAGCGATATTCTTCACGTTTTTCCAGTCGGTACGCGTGGTACTGCAACCACACAAAAATGATAAGCCCCGCCACGACAAGCATGACAGCAGCCACCACCAAAAAGGTGCTGAGTTCTACGCTAATAACCACCGCTGAATTACCTTGCATGGTTTTATTATACGCTTTGCATTACTGTTGCGGGACCAGGACATCGGCTTCGCCTCTTCCGCTCGCTCTGAAAAGAAAATACTTCGTGCTTTCTTTTCCTTCGCTCGCTACACCGAACCTGGGACCTACGCCCAAGCTTCGCTTGTGCTGGTCCCAGGTTCGAGGCGTGGGTCAAAACCAAGAAAAAGACCCCACGCAAGGTGGGGCCATTTTCTTGGTTGCGGGACCAGGACTCGAACCTGGGACCTTGTGGTTATGAGCCACACGAGCTGCCGCTGCTCCATCCCGCGTATAGTCATCGTCTTCTACTTGCTCATAATTATACGGAAGACAACTGGAATACTATAACAAACAGATAGAAAAATGTCAATTAGCCTTTGGGCGGCTACCAAACAGGAAGTCCATCCATATGTCAAAGTTAGTTGGTTCTGCCTGCTCGGCTGGTGCCGGTGAGCTTTCGCTATCTTCAGGCGCAAGCACTCGGTTGAGGGCCGCTGCCTTGGGCACCACGTAGACCGTTTCACCCGGTGCAGCCAAACCAAAGTTACGCCGAGCTTCTAACTCTAGGTACTCATCCGTTTCAAAAAACTGATTCTGAAGCGCAATATTACGATTCTCTAACTCCTGTACGGTATTGCGCTGCTGCAATACCGCTATTTCTTGCTGTAGCCTGTAGTTTGTCTCTACCACCTTGATGCCACTCCAGGTAATCAGCAGCGCCACGAACGCAAACATAATCAGTCCGATTGTCCGAACATCTTGGAAGTTCTGTAACAGTGTAGTCGCCCTGCGCTGGTAATTTTTTATTTTTTCATGCATACCGCATGCACAGTATATAGGACTTTGGGCATAATCTGCTATACTCGTATCTGTTAGCAAAGTTGTATTAAAGGGAAAAGAGCAGCGAGCTTGCCCTTTAGGGTCGGCTTTGCCGACGAGCGTTGAGAAAGACCGTAGGTTTGTCTCAATACCGAGGGGGTGTAGCTCATCGGTTAGAGCAGGCGGCTCATAACCACTTGGTAGTTGGTTCGATTCCAACCACCCCCACCA
>CAYTOC010000002.1:45522-89596 GCA_964439405.1 uncultured Candidatus Saccharibacteria bacterium | reverse complement strand
TCGGTCAGGCTCCCGACAGCTACGTCCCGGTCACCCCGACCGACCCGACCGAGATTCCGATCCCGGCCACACCGAGCGTCAACGACCCTGAGGGGCCCGACAACGCGACGTGGGTCGTGCCGGAGGACACGGACGAAGTCACCTGGACGCTTGACGACGAGGGCAACCTCACCGTCTGCGCCAACGAGGGCTACATCTTCGAAGGTGACGTCGAGTGCTACGACTTCGGTCAGGCTCCCGACAGCTACGTCCCGGTCACCCCGACCGACCCGACCGAGATCCCGATCCCGGCCACACCCAGCGTCACGGATCCGGAAGGCCCGGACAACGCCGAGTGGAACGTCCCCGAGGATGACGAGCAGTTCAGCTGGGTCGTGGACGACGGGGGCAACCTCATCGTCATCATCAATGACCCGGACAGCTACGTCTTCCCCTGCGGTGAGACCGAGCACAACTTCGGCCAAGCGCCGGATTCGTACGTGCCGGTCGACCCGACGGATCCCACGGACCCAGTCACCCCGACTGACCCTGAGACGCCTGCCCCGCCGACAACGAGCAGCTCGATTTCGGTCGACCAGCACCCCGCGACAGGCAGCGGCGACCTGACCGGCTTGTCCGTCTTCATGGTCATGGCACTTCTCTTCGGAGCTGCGTTCTTCGCCGCTCCCCTGCTGAGGCGCCGACTGGCGACGGCCGCGTCGAACTCCTCGGAGTCCGGCAGCTGACTGTGGGTCGTATAACTGAATAGGGCGTGATGTCTGGGTGTGGCGCGTGTGCTGTGAGATTTGGTTTTTCCAACCAAAAAACTCCACCACGCGCCCACCCAGTATCACCCAAGTGCTTTTCTGCCTATAGGTTTTATAGAGCCAGGAAATCAGTTGTGTGGTACTATATAGGTAAGAAGCACACGCAACGTGTGCATTTATTTTGTAAAAGCAAGGATGTTATGAGCCCAGATAAAATTCGAAACATTGCTATTATTGCGCATGTTGACCATGGCAAAACCACACTGGTTGATGGTCTGTTAAAACAGAGCAATACATTCCGTGACAACCAAGCTGAGATGGCGCAAGACTTGATTATGGATAGCGGTGACCAAGAAAAAGAGCGTGGCATTACCATTACCGCTAAGGTGACGGCTGTTCAGCACGACGATTATCGCATCAACATTATCGACACACCAGGACACGCTGACTTTTCTGGCGAAGTTGAACGTACTCTGAACATGGCGGACGGCTGTATCTTGATTGTTGACGCGCAAGAAGGCCCAATGCCGCAAACGAAATTTGTACTCGGCAAAGCGTTGGCCGCCGAGCTAAAGCCGATTGTGATTATCAACAAAATCGACAAGCCAGGCAGCCGTATCTCTGAGGTTGAAGATGAGCTCGCGGATCTATTCTTGGAGTTGGCCGTACATGAAGACCAGCTGCATTATCCGATTTATTACGCTGTTGGCCGTGCTGGCAAGGCATGGGATAGTGTGCCCACAGATCCAGAAGCGGACGGTGATTTGAATGTGATTTTTGACGCAATTATTAACAAAATCCCTGCGCCATCCGTAGAGCTTGATAAGCCATTCCAAATGCTTGTAACGGCGCTCAGCTGGGATACATACAAGGGTAAGTACGCTATCGGTCGCATCACACGCGGGCAAATCAAAGCTGGTGATCAAATAGTCTTATGTAAAAAAGATGGTAGTCAGACTAAGGCAAAAGTAGAACTGGTGTTCATGAGCCGCGGCGTCGCAAAGTTTGAGGTGCCGCAAGGCATCGCTGGCGATATTGTGCAGCTTACGGGTATTGGTGATGCACAAATTGGCGAAACAGTGGCTGACGCCGTAAGTCCTGAGGCGTTGCCTGTGCTTGAAATTGAAGCGCCGACGCTGCAGATTTATCTCGGGCCGAACACGTCTCCTTTGAAAGGTCTAGAGGGCAAGTATAATACGTCACGTCAGATTGGCGAACGCCTTGAAAAAGAACTCGAGACGAACGTTGGACTTCGCGTAGATGATGGCGGCATTGGCTTTCTCGTCAGCGGCCGCGGTGAGTTGCACCTGAGTGTATTAATAGAAACGATGCGCCGTGAAGGCTATGAGTTTGAAGTTGGCCGTCCGCAAGTTGTGACACGCGAAGAAAACGGCAAGACACTTGAGCCAGTCGAGGAGCTGATTATTGAAGTTCCAGCAGAGCACGTTGGTGCAGTGCAAATGGAGCTTGGACAACGCCGTGCTACCTTAAAAGAGCAATTTGCGTCACCAAAAGGTGTTACGAAGTTAATCTACACATTGCCGACACGTGCGCTCCTCGGTATGCGTAACCTGCTGCTGACTGCCACAAAGGGTACGATTGTCATGAACAGCCTCGTCATTGGCTATGAAGAGCAGGGCGCTGCACTGCAGCAACTGCGTAACGGCGTACTCATTGCGTTTGAGACAGGTGTGACTACACCGTATGCGTTGCAGAACCTAGAAGCACGTGGCATTAGTTTTGTCGGCCCGGCTATCAAGGTATATGCCGGTCAGATTGTTGGGTTAAACAACCGCCAAGAAGACATGGAAATCAATGTTTGTAAGGCAAAGCAGCTGACTAACATGCGCTCCTCAAGCAGTGATGGCGTCGTACAGCTGACACCGCCAACCATCTTTAGTCTTGAAGAGTGTCTGGACTTTATCGAAAACGACGAACTGCTTGAAGTAACCCCCGAAAACCTCCGCCTCCGCAAGCGCGAACTCGACCCTAAAAAGCGCAAACGCTAAGTGAGTGTTTGCTATACTAGAACGGTATGATTACTGTTTCTGATGAAGAATTTGGGGTATTAGTGCAGCGTTCGTTGGATAAGCTCAGTGAAACCATTGCTGAGGCCAAGAACGTGGTGGTGATTATTGAGGAAGAGCCGTCAAAAGAGCAGCGTGAGCGCATGCATATTCACCAGGGCCAGCTATTATTTGGCTTGTACGAGGGCGTGCCGTTAGCGCGACGGAACGGCAACATTAACGCGTATTTGCCCGATAAGATCACGATTTTCAAAAACCCGATATGCGCCGTGGCGAATGATATGCACGGGTTGCAGGAAGAAGTGCACAATACCGTTTGGCATGAGTTCGCACATCATTTCGGCTTAAATCACGACGAAATTCATAGGCGCGAAGGCTAGCGGCCTGCTATACTTTTACAGATATGCGCAAGCTTTTTGACGCCCACTCACCATTTAGGATTTTTTGGTTCTCAGCCCTCGCAACGGCCGCAGCACTGATTGGTGTCGCCTGGGGCTTGGGTTGGAGCGCATTGTTCGTAGCGCTTATTTTGATCGTTGTTGAGATAACCTTCAGTTTTGAAAACGCGATTATCAATGCCAAGATTCTGACGCGTATGTCGAAGTTTTGGCAGAATATCTTTTTGACTGTCGGTATTTTGATTGCCATCTTTGGCATGCGCGTCGTTTTCCCAATTGTAATTGTCATGATTACCACTGGACTTGGCTGGCGCGAGGTGCTCGATTTGGCGCTTAACCAGCCAGATGAGTATTCGGCAGCACTTAATGCAGCGCATCCGCAGATTGCAGCATTTGGTGGTGCATTCTTGCTCATGCTGGCGCTCCACTTCTTTCTTGATCGTAATCGGCAAATCCTTTGGTTTCAGCAGCTGGAGGGTTGGATGCAGCGCTATGCCACATTTTGGATGCCAGCTGTTGCCGCGGTTGCGGTTTTAGTATTTCTGGCGGTACTACCATTTAACGAGCACAAGGTAGAGACAATCGTTGCAGGCGGTATCGGTATCCTGACCTATAGCTTCCTGCACTTCTTGATTCGCATATTTGATAATATGAAAAATCGCAGCGACAAACGTCATGGTGGCGCGGGCCAGGTTGCAACACAAGTGGGCATGGTGGCGTTTATGAGCTTCTTGTATCTTGAAATACTCGATGCCAGTTTCTCATTTGACAGTGTGATTGGTGCCTTTGCGGTGACTACTGATGTTATTCTGATTGCACTTGGTTTGGGTGTGGGTGCAATTTGGGTTCGTTCATTGACGATTTTCATGGTGCGCAAGGGTACACTTAAAACATATCGGTACCTTGAGCACGGCGCACACTATACAGTCTTTGTGCTATCGGCAGTACTCCTTCTCGGTATTTTCTGGCATGTACCTGAAATTATTGCAGGTATCGTTGGCATTGGGCTTATCGCCTCGGCAGTCCTAGCCTCGCGGGCGTATGTGAAACAGCAGAGGGCTGGTCATGACTAGGAAGCAGGGCATCACACTCATTGCTATCGGGACTATCGTCTTGGTGTTCACGGCCATTCTTGCCCTAAGGCCGCTATCAGGTTGGGAGGAAGCGCTTTTTATCTTTCTCAACGGGTGGCAGGCACCAGCATTTATTGAAGTAATTGCTCGCATTTTAAGCGACATTGTGTGGGCTATCGTTTTCGCTTCGATTGCGATAATCCTGTTTTGGCCATCAAAACGAGTATATGGCTGGAACGTTGGCGTTGCTATCGGGCTTGCGTATGTTGTGTCGGCAATTGTTGAGCGGCTTGTTGACCGAGGCCGTCCAGATGCCGTTTTGCCAAGCGATACGGTTATGCGAGCGCATCAGGATGGCATGGGGTTCCCCTCTGGTCATGAAACAGCCATAGTTGCAACGGTGTTGATCCTATGGCCGTACCTGTCTCGCCCATGGAAAATTGTTGCGGTGATGGTATGTATACTGGTTGGCTGGTCGCGTGTATTCCTTGGCGTGCATTTGCCACTTGATATCGTTGGCGGTGCAGCTATAGCCTGTATTGTCGTTGGCGGGCTGAAAATCCTGCCTGAGTCATGGCAAAAGCGGCTGCATATAATATAAAAACATGAGACCCCGGCCATAAGTATTGCCAGGGTCGATTGGAAGTCTCGCGCTTCCCAATTTCATTCTATAAAACACAGAACAATGTAGCTGTAAATTTTCTTATAGCTAATACTTATTAAAAGGTATTATGCTACATGGATAATTGTTTAGCGCTGCAGTTTTGGCATTTTCCGCGTAGTTCTAGTTGGTGCCCGAGCAGCTCAAACCCACGGCTACTGGCAATATTTTGGATAGCGCTCTCTAGCTCTGGACCCTCTTGAAATGGAATAATACTGTCGCACTGTACGCAGGTGAGGTGGTGGTGGTGATCTTGAAATTCGTTGGCTAGCTCTAATTTGTATTTCCAGCCCGTGTTCAGACGCTGTACAACACCGAGCTGCTCAAAGAGTGCGACCGTGCGGTAGACACTGGCTCTATCGACGGTATCGCCTACGGCTGTCACTAGTTCTGCCATAGTCTGTGCTTCGTGATGCTCAAGAGCGGCAAAAACTTTACGCCTTGGAGCGGTAACGCTATAGCCATGATTTTTGAGTGTTTGCTTGAAGAGAGTTCGTGCTGCAGTCATAGCAAAAATATAACAAATTGCGACACTTTTGCAAAACATTTTGTTTATGGCTATGCTGGTGTGCATGAGCTTATTAACATACATTATTATCTTTTCATTACTTGGTGGCTTAGTGTCGCTCGTTGGCGGTGCATTGCTACTTGGCAACGTGCGGGCGGCGAAAGTGCTTGCGCGTGTGGGGATGCCGTTTGCTGCCGGTGCATTGTTGGCGGCAGTATTTTTGGACTTGCTCCCAGAGGGTATTGAGCAAACAGCGGTCGAAACGGTAATGATCGCGGCGCTTGCGGGCATTGTGGCGTTCTACCTAGCGGAACGCTTTTTGCGCTGGTTCCACCATCATCATCAGCACGAAAATTCTGACCCAGCTGTATCGCTACTAATTGCGGGCGACATTATGCACAACGCGCTTGATGGTGTGGCAATTGCCGCAGCATTTTTAATCAGTATTCCCACCGGTATTGTCACAACAATAGCAGTGGCGGCTCACGAAATCCCGCAGGAGATTGGTGAGTTTGGTGTTCTTTTAAGCAAGGGTATGCGCCGCCGCAAAGTGCTACTGGTGAATATTGTCAGTTCGCTCGCAACAGTTGCCGCCGCAATCATCACGTATTGGATCGGTAGCAGCGAAGCGTTGCCGCTCGGTGTACTACTTGGCCTTAGTGCTGGCTTGCTGCTTTACATCGCGCTCAGCGACATCATCCCGACGTTGCATGAGTCGCCAGAAAGTAAGAAATTATTTGCATGGCAGCCGGTCATCCTTGTCTTCGGTGTACTGTTTGTGGGGTTTATCACGCAAATTGCCCACACATATGTTCACGATACTCATACGCATGAATCTTCCGAGCACGCAGAAGCGCATGATGAAGATGATCACTAGCAACACACTCGGTATGCCTATATACTAGAGCGTATGATTATCGCGGTGGTGGTTTTAGGAATTTTGGTGGTTGTGCTTGGTATTTTGCTGCTCCGCCAAAAGCCTGCGGCGCCCGACACGCAGTCAGCGCTGCTGCTTAAGGAAGACTTAACGAAGCTAAGTACTGATATAGAAGGGCTAAAAGCGAACCTGCAGACGCAGATTGCAGATCGGCTGGACAAAAGCCAGGAGCTGATGCGCGATTCAATCACCAAACAGTTTGGCGAAAGCAGCAAAATCATCAAGGATGTGACCGAACGGCTGACAAAATTAGACGACACGAATAAGCGAGTCGTCGATGTAGCTGACGAGCTGAAAACGCTTCAGAACGTATTGCAAAATCCCAAGCAGCGCGGCGTGCTCGGTGAATATTATCTAAATCAAGTATTGGAAAACGTGCTGCCACCTGACAAATTCCATCTGCAGCACAAGTTCAAAGACGGTGAGATCGTGGACGCGGTGATAGAGCTTGAGAAAGACAACTTATTGCCAATAGACAGTAAGTTTAGTCTGGAGAACTATAACCGCTTGGTTGAGGAAACCGACAAAACCCGCCGCGATGGCCTAGCCAAGCTTTTCCGTGAAGACCTCAAAAAGCGCATCGACGAAACGGCAAAGTACATTCGACCAAATGAGAACACAACTGATTATGCCTTTATGTTCATTCCTAGCGAGGCCATTTATTACGATCTACTAATCAACAAAGTCGGCACAACTAATATGAGCGCCCGCGATCTTATTGAGTATGCCTTCCGTGATAAAAAAGTGATTATCGTGAGTCCGACGACATTCATGGCCTATCTTCAGACGGTACTCCAAGGCTTACGCGGTCTACAGATTGAGCAGCAAGCCAAAGAGATCCAGCTGCGCGTCGGTGAGCTTGGCCGCCATATTGCCACCTATGAAACGTTCATGCAAAAGCTTGGCGGTAGCCTGGGTACGACCGTGAATCATTACAATAGTGCCCACAAAGAACTCAAGAAAATCGACAAAGACGTCGTTAAAATCGCCAACACTAGTCCTTCAGTCGAGCCTTTACTTCTCGATAAGCCTCAAACAGATGACTAGCCCACAGCGTGCAGGGCGTTACCAGCTGGCGACTTTTCGTTGATGGTCTGGCCGTTGGTCATACATATGGACACTATTGTGGTAGGGGTCGGCGAGATCATTCTGCAGAATAAATCCAGCTAACTCATCAACAGTTTGCCGACTCATGGGCGGCGTGATCTCGAGATGAGAGTATGACATGCTTTCCTCCGGTAGCGTTCCATAACGGAGGCGGGCATATTTTTTATCAAGTTCTTTGTCCGCACGAGGCTCGCCAACTAGTATGGTTGCGGTATGCCCGAGCGTTTCAAGGTAGGTTTGTACAGGTGATAACCCAAAATCATCTTGTTCTGGCCACACGACACTTCCGATTGATGCGCTTGCGCCTAGCACGTCAGTACCTGGCTCTATGCCTTCGTAAATTCTAATGTATCTATCTGCCATATATTGCTCCTTTGTTACGTTTGGTTGCTGCGCAGCATGAAGGTAATCGTACTGAATCAACCAATTAACAACAATCCTAAACGGCAACAATTTTATGACAAACAGTATTTATCAGAAGTAAAATTGTCAAAATTAAATTATTTTTTGTGCAGTAAATCGAGGGCGAGGGCAGCGGTCCAGGAGAACTCTGGCGTACCAAGGCCTTGGCCGGTTCTCGGATTGAAATACTCGTAGAAACCGCTTTTCTCTACCATTTCGAGCGTGGTTTCACGGAGCGCTGCGGCATGGTCTTTGTAGCCGTAACGAAGCAAACCGTCGATAAGCAGCCAGTTCATGTTGACCCAGCTTGGGCCTTGCCAGTAACGGTCTTCGTCAAAGCGGGCAGAGCTGATTGGCGCGGTAGGCACGGGAAAAGCAGTGCCGAATTGATGTTCGTTTTCGAGTAGCTTCACAAGCTCGACGGCGCGTTCTTTGGTAACCGTGCCGGCGTAGAGCGGCATAAGTGTCGCTACGCTCGACTCTTTTAAGAGCTTATGGGTTACGAAGTCACGTGAGAAATATTCATTGGCATACGGATCCCACAAATCCTCAAGCCGCGTAATGGTGAGCTTCATACGCGTAAGGAGTGCTTCCGGTAGCTCAACTTTAATGTCAGCGGCGATTTGCTTCAGCAGCTCATTGTTCCGCACAAGAATGCAGTTAAAGCTTAAATCTTCAATGGCAAACAGTGCGTGACTCAGCACTTTTTGCGTGTCATAGGCCTTTCGGCGCAAGCGGCGCTGTACGTCAAAGAGTGCCAGTGCCTCAACATTATCAAAGCGTTGATCAACCGGTACAATACGTGTGTCGCGGCGGAAAAGGCTAAGCAATTTCTCTATACGTGTGAATTCTAAGACGCGTATCCACCAAGGGAGCAGGTGCTCGTGCAGTTCTGCCATCCACGGCGGCGTGTTATCTAACCCAGTCTCCCATGGGTGTATTTGTAGCGTTAGTCCTTCGCCATGTGGGTCACGATCAGCATAGAGCCATTCATGGTGCGCTAAGAGTGCTGGCCAGACCTTTTTATACCAACTGCGGCGTTCAGCTGCTTTGAGCTTTTCGCCAATACGAACTACAGCCTCAGCGAGTACGGGTGGCTGTGTAATACCACTAGTCGATATATCATCAGGCGAGTTTGGATTAACGTCACTGTGCCAAATTGTACGGTCACGTGCATATTCTGGCGATTTGTTCAGGATCATATGCGGCACCATGCCGTTGTGCCATTGCCCGCGGAGTAGATTCAATATCTCAGTTTGGGCGCGCCCGACGTCATAGTGCCTTTGGCCAATGGCAATAAATGCGCTATCCCACAGCCATTGGTGTGGGTACAGATCTGGAGCCGGCACAGTATAATTGCCGCGGTCATTAGCGCGTAGCACGGCTTCAGCTGCCTCGGCCATGGAAAAGCTATCTTCTATAGGATGCGGTGGTGTGGTGTGTTCGACTATTTCTTCATCAACTTCCGGCAGCAGAGGCGCAGTTTTTGTTTCGCTCATGGCTATTAGTATAGCATCTGGTTGCGCCGTATTAACGGTAGTTTGTGAAGGTGAGGGGGAAGTCGAAATCTTGTTCTCGGAGTAGCTGCATGACCGACTGTAAATCGTCTTTGCTGTTGCCCTGGACTCGTACAGCGTCACCCTGGATTTGCGGTTTTACTTTGGGGTACTCGTCGCGGACGAGTTTGGTAATTTTCTTTGCCTTTTCTTGGTCAAGGCCTTGTTTGAATGGCACCTCTTGCGTGGCTTTCAGGTTTGATTCGGTAATTTCACGGCTGGTATCAAGCACTTTTTGGCTTTGGCTGCGCGCTGCGAGCTTCTTGCGCACGATATCTAGAATAGCTTCAATTTGCCACTCGCCATTGCCAATAACTTTAAAACCGGTTTTATCGCTGTTCAGCCACTCCAACTCGGCTGGGGTGCCTTTAAAGTCATAGCGCGAGCTTATTTCACGCTGAACCTGGTCAAAGACGTTATTCATCTCTGCTTTATCGTATTCACTGACTACATCAAAACTAAAACTTGCCATACCTACAGTATATAGCATACCTGGTGTTTAAGGTGATGATTACGCTGCTCGAACTACAGTTTGCGTTATGTATGCGTAACCGTCTTGTTCTATAACATCCGATTCCTTCAGAATCGCCAAAGGTGTATTCGGATCATCTGGGCGGATTAGGTAGGTATCATTATGTATTGTTTCAGCTGGAACGATGTCAATCTGCCTGCGTATTGCGATTGCCGAGGGAACATTATTACAAACAATGGGTTCACGAGGGGCTTCTACGATTGTGCCGACTATTTGCCGGATTACTCCTCCGGGTGGTATCGGACGGTGAATAATTCGTTGTAATGGGTTGAGTTCACCAGTACTAACAGCGTTTTCAACCAGGATGCTTGCGGCTATGTGAGCACCTACTGGCAATGGCTCATCCCATGCGGCAAGCTCCAAATCAATAGCCGGTTGGTCTGGCAAAGGTGGAAGAATAATTCGTTCGAGGATGGACATATCTTACTTATTTGTTTTAAACAATTACTATTATGCTTTTACTGTATGCCTGTTGCGCGTGAGACGCAAGCGTTTTTTGTGACAATCTTTTGTTGCCGTTTGCTATACTGATTCTAAGATGAGTTACACAGTAGAAGCAGTGGGCGAAGTGGCAGAGCTTTTGAAGGAGCGTTTTGCCAGTTTTGATCGAAAAGCAGATGTCCTTAAAGCAGTTGAGCTAAAAGCCCTGTACAGTCAGATTACAACGCTCCCTACAGAAGAGCGGGCGGCGTTTGGCAAGGAAGTAAACCAGCTGCGCCAGGAGCTTGAAGCGCTGGTCAACGGCGAGAAGGAAAATACCGAAGAACTTTTGCATATTGATGTAACTGCACCATTTGATGTTAACGTGCCTGCAAAGGAGCGTCCTAGCCTCTTGCCGAGCGAGCAGGGCACGCAGCACCCATTAACCCAAGAGCTCGAACGAGTATTGGATATCTTCTACCGCATGGGCTTCACAGCCGTAGAATCACGCGAGATTGATGATGAATACCATATGTTCACCAGCCTGAATTTCCCAGAAGGTCACCCAGCGCGTGACGACTACGATACGTTCATGACGACTCAAGTTGATAAAAACGGTAACCAGCTTATCGCGCCAGCTCACACGAGCACTATGCAGCACCGGGTACTTAAAGCGGGCAAACAAAATCTTGAAAAAGGGCAACCGATTGCGGTCGTTATCCCCGGCCGTGTATTCCGTAATGAAGACCTTGATGCAACCCATGAGCATACGTTCTATCAGCTCGAAGGTGTGTATGTAGATAAAGGGGTTCATGCAGGCAATCTCATCGCCACGCTTGAAGCGTATTTAAGTGAATACTTTGAGCAAGAGTTAAAGACTAAAATCCAACCGTTTTACTTTCCGTTTACTGAACCGAGCTTTGAGTTTGCGGTGGAACGTCCTGACATTTTAAAGAAGGACGATAGCGAAGAGCAAAAATGGCTTGAGCTTGGTGGCTGTGGCATGATTCATCCGCATGTTTTGCGTGAGGCGGGCATAGATCCGGAAGTATATACTGGCTTTGCATGGGGCTTTGGTATTGAACGGATGGTGATGATGAAAAACGCCATAGAAGATATTCGTCATTTTGAATCCGGCAAGCTCGACTTCTTGCGACAATTTTAGTGGAGCGGTATGATATGAACATAAGTGTTAAGGTTAAGAGGTAACTATGTCGGTATTTGATGAAATTGTGGCAGGTAATGTGAAGTCCTGGAAGGTGTGGGAAAACGAGGGCTATCTTGCGTTTCTGACTCCTTATCCAAACACGCCTGGCGTGACGGTGGTTATTCCAAAGATCAACCAAGGTGATGATCTTTTTGCGTTGACAGAAGAGCAATATACCGGTCTTTTGATTGCTGTAAAAGAAGTTGCAAACCTGCTAAAAGAGCGGCTAGGAGTGCACCGCGTGGCGCTTATTTTTGAAGGTACGGGCGTAGCGTATGTGCATGCAAAGTTGTATCCGCTGCACGGTATTTTGGCAGCTCAGACAGACGTACAGTTGAGTGAAACCGAGTTTAGCGAGGAATACGACGGACACATCAGCACGATTGAAGGCCCAAAGATGGATGATGCCCAGCTTGATGCAATTCAAGCGCAGATTCTCGGTAAGGAGACCACGAGCTCCAATGAAAGTTAGTCGTAATTGGGTTCAACAATTTGTTGATATTGCTGATGTACCGCTCGATGAACTAACAAAGCGAATCGGCGAGCAGTTAGGCGGTGTTGATGCGGTGATTGACGTCGGCGCACGATACAAATCAGTCGTTATTGCCCGAGTCGTCAGTGTCCAAGATCATCCAAATGCTGACCGCCTGCATGTTTGTTTAGTCGATGATGGCGGAGTTGTAAAGGATGTCGCACGTAATGATGAAGGTCTAGTGCAAGTTGTTTGCGGTGCACCGAATGTGCGCGAAGGATTAGTAGTAGCATGGCTACCGCCAGGCAGCACCGTGCCAGAGACATATGATAAAGATCCATTTGTGCTTGAGGCGCGTGAACTGCGCGGAGAGATAAGCAACGGTATGCTTGCAAGTAGCCGGGAGCTAGCGCTGAGCGATGAACACGACGGCATTATTGAGATTGACGTTGATGCTGAGCCGGGCAGTTCATTCGCCGAGGCGTACGAACTGAATGATTTTGTGATCGACATAGAAAACAAAATGTTTACCCACCGACCAGATTGCTTCGGGCAGCTCGGTGTGGCGCGTGAGATAGCGGGTATTTTGGGCAGACGATTCGTTTCGCCGCGGTGGTATAGCAAAACTGAAGAAATCCCCACGGTAGGCGCCCCATTGCCACTTGTTGTCGAGAATGAAGTACCAGAGTTAGTGCCGCATCTTGTTGTCTCGGCGATGGCAGATGTTTCGGTCAAACCCTCACCGCTCAAAATTCAAACGTATTTGAGCCGGCTTGGCGTACGCCCGATTAATAACGTCGTTGATATTACGAACTACGTCATGCTGCTCACTGGCCAGCCATTGCACGCTTATGATTACGATAAGGTGAAGATGCATGGCGGCGGCGAGGCAGCGCTCATTGCTCGCCTGCCGCGCAAAAAGGAGACTTTGAAGCTTTTAAATGGCAAGGAAATTGCACCACGTAGCGATGCGGTGGTTATTGCCAGCAACACGGCACCGATGGGACTTGGCGGCGTTATGGGCGGCAGTGAAACAGAAGTAGATATTCGTACGCGCAGTATTATTCTCGAAGTAGCTACCTTTGACATGTATTCAATTCGCCGCACAAGTATGGAGCACGGGCTCTTTACCGATGCCGTTACGCGATTCAACAAAGGCCAAAGTCCGGCGCAAAATGACGTCGTGGCGTATTACGCGATGTCCCTGCTAGCAGAATTAAGCGGCGCACAGCTGGCACATGAAGTGGTAGATACCGCACCAGATAAAAATATTGATTACTGGCCAGCAATTACCCTGACCCCAGCATTTATCAACATGCGCCTTGGGCTAACGCTAACCGCAGAAGACATCCGAACATTGCTTGATAACGTTGAGTTTGATGTACAGCTTAAGGAAGACGGCGAAGACACATTGCTTGTCATACGGCCACCATTTTGGCGCACAGATATTGCCATAGCTGAGGATATCGTCGAGGAAGTTGGCCGTCTCTACGGCTATGATCGCCTGCCACGTGATGTGCCACGTCGCGATATTGTGCCCGCACAGAAAGATGCCATGCTGGAGCTCAAGGCGCGCATTCGCCGCAGCTTAAAACGAGCAGGCGCAAACGAGGCGCTGACATATAGTTTTGTCGACGGAAAGCTGATTGAAAAAGTAGGGCAGAGTAAAGACAGCGCTTTCCAGCTTAGTAATGCGCTCAGCCCTGACCTGCACTATTACCGTATAACGGTTTTGCCGAGCCTGCTTGATAAGGTCCATGCGAATGTTCGCGCTGGCTACGGTGAGTTCGCGTTATTCGAGCTTGGCAAAAATCACATGACATCTCACATAGATGAGAAAACTGGTTTGCCTGTGGAATTTGATGAACTAGCGCTTGTATATAGCGCAAGCCCAAAACAGCGCCCCGCCGGCGCGCCCTATTACCAGGCTCGTCAGTTTTTGACGGCGTTGGCACGTGATTTTGGTTTAGAACTCACGTTCAAGCCGATTGGTGATCTCCCCGAGCTGCCTATCACCAAGCCATATGATGTACGCCGCTCAAGCCTCGTCTCCGTTGCGGGCACCGATATGTTCCTTGGCATTGTTGGTGAATTTACTGCCTCGGTACGCAAGAACTTGAAGCTTCCTGACTATGCCGCAGGCTTTGAGATAAGCTTGAAAGAATTGCTTGAAGCTACGACGCAGCGCACAGGCTATACGCCATTGTCGCGCTTCCCGAAGGTTGAGCAAGACATCTCGCTCCGTACACCTGCAGAAGTTACCTATGCCCAGGTGTTCGAGGCGGTGTCTGATGCACTCGAGAAAGCGGCTCCGAAACACACGGCATTTAGCTTGCAGCCGATTGATATCTATCAGCGTGAAGCAGACACGGCACATCGGAACATTACTCTTCGCGTATCAATCGTGAGCTATGAGCGTACATTGCTGGAAAAAGAAGTTTCAAAACTACTTGATAGCGCCGAAGATGCCGCTAAGAATTTACAGGCTGTGCGTCTCTAGCACCCGCTAACAGTATAGGGTTCAACCCTATACTGTAGACCCTACTTGCTATGAGGGGATGGCCACCAGTTAAAACCCTTGCCCAAATAGCTATAACATGCTAAGATAACTCCTGTCTCGTTACAATGACGTAACTGGAGGCCTTTTAGCAGGTATAGTTTTAGGTTTAGCTTTTTAAAAGCTGGTGATGAGAGCGTGAGGGCGCGCAATTCCCCCGCTGCAGAATCTGGAAGTCTATCGCTCCCCAGCGCGATTTAGACCCTTCTTGCAGTGCGCAGGCAACGCTCCCCCGACCCCGGGAGTGGCGGCGCTCTCATCACCTACCACTTGTGGCAGGCGGACACACTGGCACCATACGAATGTATGAGCTCTCACGGTTCGGGTGGGTCAATGGCGACTCGCTCATGCACCGTATCAGTTCGTGAACAAAGTTGTTCACGAACGGCCTCATTCGTAGCCCAGTTGTGTCCGCCTGTCACTGCCAACGTATGAAGATTTATTCTTGGTCCAGAGCACCTTGCTCCCATCAACCTTTCTTCACCCGTCCATCTCTATACCTGCTACTTCTACCAAAGTACAGAAATTTTTCTGTTTTTTGCAGGAAGTCCTTGCGCCAGATGCTATAATTGCACGAGATAACTAAGGAGGGTTTTTACTTATGGCTGAGAGCCAATTGAAATGGAATGGTACGCGTATTTTTATCCTTGTAATGGTGGCGGTATTTTTCTTAAGTACCATTGCATTCGCAGGGATTGTTGTTTATGAGCAGTTCTTTAAGGACGAAACTCCTGCCGCAGTGCAAGATGAGAATCAGGACGCTCCCCAAAGTAGCTCTGAGGGCACTTTAGAAGGTACGCAACTGGCTGGTTTCACACCTGTTACAGGGCGTGTGACGGAGCTACAGATTATCGATATGGTTGAAGGTACGGGCGCAGTCGTTGAAGCAGATGACACTATAACTGCTCACTATACGGGCGCGCTTGCTGCAACGGGCATCATTTTCCAAAGTTCACTTGACTCAGGATCGCCGTTCACGAGTCCGCTGAGCGGTCTCATAGAAGGCTGGCAAGAAGGTATCCCAGGCATGAAGGTTGGCGGCACACGCCGGCTGATCATTCCGGCTGAAATGGCCTATGGCAATGCTGCACAGGGTAATATCCCGGCCGATTCTGACCTGGTATTCGATATCCAGTTAATTGCAATCGAATAACGTAAAAACCACAATATATAGTGTCTTGCGCCAGGCATAACCACTATATACAATGTATAGTATTGGGAGTACGAAACGTAAAGGGGCGTTCAAATTATGGCAAAAAAAATCACAGTTTTCACAACTACCACCTGCGCATTCTGCATGATGGTTAAGAAGTACCTTGACTCAAAGGGTTTTGCGTATGAGACGATCAATCTTGACGAGCACCCTGAGCACCAAGCGGAAGCGATTGAACTTTCAGGTGCACTCGCCACTCCGATTACTGTTATAACTGATGAAGAAACGGGCGAAAAAGAAGTTGTGGTGGGCTACAACGTTGGTAAACTAGCGCCGGCGCTTGGGCTCTAGTATGGCTGAAGCAAAAAAACACGAAGTCGTTATTATCGGTGCCGGCCCGGCGGCACTTTCGGCGGCGATTTACACGACGCGCGAAGATATTGAGACGGTGCTCTATGAGCGTGGTGTGATTGGCGGCTTGGCGGCCATTACTGATCTGATTGATAATTATCCTGGCTTTCCGCAAGGAGTTGAAGGCTTAAAGCTGGCTGATGATTTGCGCCAGCAAGCAGAGCGTTTCGGTGCGGTCATTGAACTTGGCGAAGTCACCGCAATCCATGACGAAGGCGAATACAAGCGCCTCGAAACAACCGATGGCGATATCTACGCTCGTGCGGTGTTGATTGCTACTGGTAGTGATTACAAAAAGCTCGGTATTCCTGGCGAGGCTGAATACTATGCGCGCGGCGTACACTACTGTGCCACGTGTGACGGTGCATTCTACCGCGACAAGCGGCTGGTTGTGGTTGGCGGCGGTAACTCTGCTGTGCAGGAAGCGCTCTTTTTGACGCGCTTCGCGAGCCACATTGACCTGTTGGTGCGCAGCGACTTCCGTGCCAGTGATGTACTGGTGAAGGAGTTAAATAAACATGCTGACAAAATCACTGTGCATTTGCAAACAACAACCGATGAAATCGTGGCTGACGAAACAGGTAAAGTCACGCATGTGCTCGGTACGCATGATGGTGAGGCGGTACGCTTCGACACTGACGGTGTATTTGTGTTTGTGGGCCTGTTGCCAAACTCACAGTTCTTGCAAGGCACGGATATAGAACTCGATGAAGTCGGCTTTGTGAAAACCAACGAAGGTTTGGAGACATCCATGCCTGGCGTGTTCGCTGCCGGCGACATTCGCTCCGGTGCCACCATGCAGGTCGCCAGCGCCGTTGGTGAAGGCGCCACGGCAGCCCTCAAAATCCGCGAACATCTTGAAGTTAAAGACAAAATATCCTGAAATACCACCACCAACTCGCCAGTTTCGCCCTGAGCTGTCCTTTTACTCGTCAACGTATCTACGGATACGCATCCTCGCAATAAGACCACCCCAGAACGAAACTCATCAAGTTGCTGTAAGTGGCACTCCAGGATGTTTTGTCTTTAAATAGTAAACTTGCGGATGAGCTTGCGATGCTTGTTGAAGCGGTCGGGACGGTCGGTGCAAATCATGGCACGTGAGTAGAGACGATTTAGGAATGCGGCTATGTAGACATTATTAACGGTGTAAACATAGATTTCTAACTGATGTCGCCTACAAAGCCAGTAGGTTAGGGGATTTAATAGCCAGGCATTCAGGCCAATGCCGCCGGCTCGCATTTTGCGGGCAGATGCCACGATTTCAAACGGGCTGTGATGCTCCAGGGCATAAAAGGCTATGTCTGGCCGTAGTTCACGCAGCTGTCGTAGCTCATGGTGCTGGAATGATGCGACCGAGATAGGCGGCACGGAATCAGCGGTCTTAACCAACTCATCGAGCAATTCGGCGGTGCCGCTGGCTTTGAGCTCAACGATAAGTGGCGTGTCATCGACAATGCTGAACGCTTCCTCGAGCGTAATAATATGTCCGCCGCCGGTCAGCTTTACAGCCCGTAACTCTTTGAGGCTGCTTTTCGCAATTACAAGGTTTTTATCCCCGAGGCGCTTTGTCTCTGCGTCGTGAAAGACAACCAGCTGGTTGTCTTTTGTTTTGCGTACGTCTAGCTCAATAGCGTCCACCCTGTTTTGAATAGCTGCTTTGAGCGCTGCGGCGGTGTTTTCGGTCGCCAAGCCAGCTGCCCCGCGATGTCCAATTATTTTCATAGCTTACATCTAGTGTACAATAATAACGTACAGATAAGGAGAAGTAATGAGTAAAGACCTCAGCTATGGTGATGACGCACCAAAAATAGTAAATGTTGTAATTGAAATCCGCAAAGGCGAACGTAATAAGTACGAATTCGACAAGGAAACAGGACGATTATTCCTCGACCGCGTAAACGGCACGACGCTTGGGTACCCTACGGATTATGGGTATGTTCCGCAGACACTGTGCGAAGACGGCGACCCGCTTGATGCGCTATTGCTAATTGACGAGTCAGTACCGCACGGCACCGTGGTGCCAGCGCGCCCAATCGGCGTACTGTACTTTGAAGACGATGGTGAAATGGATGAAAAACTGATTGTTGTACCAGCAGACGACATCAGCAAAGATCACATTAAAAACCTGAGCGATCTTGGTGAGAACTTTAAGAAGGTTATTGAGCATTTCTACAGCCACTACAAAGACTGGAAGAAAGATTGGAAGGGCGTCGACGGCAAACTCCACGGCTGGGGCGACGCTACTGCAGCCGAACAAGTGATAGCTGATTCCATTAAACGCGCACAAGCTTAAACTGGTTTATGCCTGAAACTCGCTACGTTGCTAATACTGTTGTCGTGCATCGGCCAACTGGCCGTGTGCTAGTCATGACGCGAGCAGCGGATGATACATATCGCCCGAGTCTGCCTGATTTGCCTGGCGGGAAGGTTGACCCGGGTGAGACGATGCATGAGGGCGCGGCGCGTGAGTTATTTGAAGAAGCAGGTATCCGGCTAGAGCCTGAGTCTCTTACCTTAGTATTTGCCCAAACATCGTTTCCTGAGGTTGGCAGACACATTGGTATGAACTCCATTGATCTGCTCTTTGTGGCGTTTGTTGCTAGCGAGCATGTTGTTCTGAGCGAAGAGCATAGTGCCTATGAGTGGGTTGATGAGGCGGCCGTAGCAGGGAAGCTCGGGCATGAACCGCATTTGTTGGCCTGGGCACATATCCAGAGCCATGGTTTAGTTGCGGCACTTGCTTCGGCATCAACTGCTCGCCAGCGTATTTTTGCTGGCGCAAAATTGCTACTTGAAAATGACAAACAAGAAACACTGGTGTTGAGGCGCAGTAATACACACCCCACTATGCCGCATGCTCCTGATTTTCCGGGCGGCTATATAGAATTCGGCGAGCTGCCGGAACAGGCTATTCTGCGAGAGCTTGATGAGGAAACAGGGCTTACTGTGCTGCCAGAATCGCTGCGCTTGTTGTGCGCGGCAACGGTGGCAGATAAAGGGCTTATTGGCAATGAGCACGCCAGCGCGACGTATTTACTCTACGGGGCGTCCGTTGCTGGCTCGCCAGCGCCCAAGCTTAGCTACGAGCACGATGCCTACTGGTGGCGAAAAACTACAGATTTACCTCAGTCGTTGCCGAATCATAACTGGCAGCAAGCGATTACGTATGTTACTACGCACCATCTTATCGGTGTGTAACACCCTATCTTCTTATTATATCATAAAAGTCAATAATTGTACATTTTTACAGATATGGCTTGCAAGATTATGCTGTGGCTCCTACAATGAAAGCTGTAATGCTTAAAAACTAATTATTAAAGGGTGGAAGATGGCTAAAACTCGCGTAGCAATTAATGGCTTTGGGCGCATTGGGCGCAGCAGCTTTAAAATCGCATTTGAGCGTGATGATATTGAAATTGTCGCAATTAACGATTTAACAGATACAAAAACATTGGCGTACTTACTAAAACATGACAGCAACTATGGTACGTATCATCACGAAGTTTCAAGTGATGATAAAGGTATTATTGTGAACGGCCAGCATATTACCGTAACAGCCGAGAAAGATCCGGCTGCTTTGCCGTGGGGTGACTTGCGTATTGATGTGGTGATTGAGTCGACAGGGCGCTTTACACTACAGGAAGACGCTGAACTGCATATTAAAGCTGGCGCGAAGCGCGTTGTTATATCTGGTCCGTCGAAGAGCGATGGTGTCGATACAATCGTGCTTGGCGCAAATGAAGACAAGCTAGAGGGTGCCAGCCATGTCCTAAGTAATGCCAGCTGTACTACTAACTCGCTTGGCGCTGTGATGGCTATTTTAGACGCTGAGTTTGGTGTTGAGAAAGCGATGCTCACCACCGTACACAGTTATACGGCGAGCCAGGTACTCCAGGATGCTCCAGCAAAGGATTTACGTGAAGGCCGCAACGCGGCGGAAAACATCGTGCCTACGACTACTGGTGCCGCAACCGCCGTTGCAAAGGCATTGCCGCAGCTTGCCGGTAAGTTTGACGGTTTGAGCGTGCGTGTACCGACGCCAGTCGTTTCACTCAGTGATGTCACCTTGGTGCTCAAGCGGAATGTTACGAAAGAGGAAATTAACGAAGTGCTGAAGAAGGCGGTTGCCGAGCCATTTTACCAGGGCATTTTAGATTACAGCGAAGAGCCACTTGTAAGCGGCGATTATATTGGTAATAGCCACTCGGGTATTGTTGATTCACTTCTGACGAATGTCGTAGCTGGTAACCTCGCAAAGGTCGTTGTGTGGTATGACAACGAATGGGGCTATAGCAATCGCCTAGTAGAGGTAGTGGCTGATACGGGTAGATTACTTCACGCGGCAAAATAGAAAGGCGCAATAGTGCAGATTTATATTGATGCAGACCATAACGGATATGAGCTTAAACACAAGCTCAGTGATTATCTGCGTCGGAGCGGGTATGAAGTATTTGATGTTGGTACAGTAGTTCGCGACCCAGGTGATGATTACCCAGTTGTTGCGGCGCGGGTAGTACATGCGCTGCGTGCGTCTGATGACTCATCTGCTCGCGGCATTATTATCTGCGGTAGCGGGCAAGGGGTCTGCATGGCTGCAAACCGCTTCAAAGGTATTCGTGCGGCGCTGGTGTGGGATAACCGCGAGGCCAAGCTAGCGCGGAATGATGACGACAGCAACGTACTGTGCTTGCCGGCACGACTGGTCGACTATGAAAAAGCGCGAAGTATTACACATACGTGGCTCACAACATCTTTTGCGGCCGCACCGCGCTATAAACGCCGTATTGTGCAGCTTGATGAACTAGGATAGGGCGGTATGAACGTACATATCTCTCCGTCAATTACCGCAACGTATGAAGCAGAATATGCCCGGCAAATTGAGCGCGTCGCGCCGTTTGCCACACGCCTGCATATTGATATTGCTGATGGTAAATTCACGCCCAACAAACTGATTGATGCCAGCCAGCTATGGTGGCCAGGCGGGCTGAGAGCCGATGTGCATGTCATGTACAAGCGGCCGGTTGAGGTCATCGATACTTTGATTGCGCTTGCTCCGCAGCTTGTTATCTTTCAGGCAGAGGCTGAGGGAGATTTTGCGCTGCTGGCTAAGCAACTGCACTACCATGGCATAGAGGCGGGCATTGCGCTCTTGCCTGAGACACCGGTTGAATACATCTTGCCGGGCATTGAGCTGATTGATCACGTGACAATATTCTCTGGTGACTTAGGCCATTTTGGCGGACAGATTGATTTACGTTTACTAGAAAAGGTAAAGGCGCTGCGCACGGTGAGCGGGCGAGTTGAAATTGGCTGGGATGGCGGCGCCAAGCCGGAAAATGTACGGCAGCTGGCTGATGCCGGGGTTGAGGTTATTGTGAGCGGCGGCTATATACAAAAAGCGGAAGATCCAGCTGAGGCGTATGCTACACTGAAAGCATTAGTTGTATGAGTAAGCAAAAAACATATACCATCACCGAAGTTGAGGAGAAGGCGAACCATATTCGCCAGGATATTATTCGTATGCTGGAGGCCGCGGGCAGTGGACATAGCGCCGGCCCGCTTGGGCTATCCGACATTTTTGCGGCGCTGTATTTCAGCATCTTAAAGCATGACCCAAAAAACCCTGACTGGGATGAGCGCGATGTACTTGTGCTAAGTAACGGCCACACGGTGCCAGTCCGCTATGCGGCTATGGCAAACGCGGGTTACTTTGAGCGCAAAGAGCTGTTAACACTCCGTAAATTCGGCTCACGTTTGCAGGGTCACCCAGAGCGAGAAAAACTGCCAGGGCTTGAACACACCAGTGGACCCTTGGGCTGCGGGCTGAGCCAGGCGATCGGCATTGCGCTGGCATGGCGTATGAACAAAGAGACGCATCGGTTTGTCTATGTTGTCATGGGTGACGGCGAACTAAACGAAGGTAATGTTTGGGAAGCGGCTATGCTTGGCGGCAAGGAAAAGGTTCATAATGTCATCGGTATTATCGACCGCAACAACATCCAGATTGATGGCCAAACAGAAGATGTCATGCCGCTTGAGGACTTGCGTGGCAAGTGGGAGTCATTCGGCTGGCATGTGATTGATATTGACGGTAATGACGTTGAGGCGATTATTGACGCGGCTGCTATGGCGCGCGCCATTGTTGAGAAGCCGGTGATGATTATTGCTCACACAATCCCTGGTAAGGGTGTGGACTTCATGGAATATGACTTCCGCTGGCACGGCATACCGCCGAACCACGAGCAAGCCAAGGAGGCGCTACACGACCTCCGTACGCTCGGCGGCAAGATCAGGAGTGAACATGAGCACTAATTTGCACTTGAATGATTATTTAGCTAAAGATGTAGCGAAAGAGCCGACGCGTAAAGGGTTTGGCCGCGGGCTGCTTGAGGCTGGCAGACGCGATGAGAATGTCGTAGCGCTGTCGGCAGATCTAACGGAATCAACCCAGATTTCATTGTTCCGTGATGAATTCCCAGAGCGGTTTGTGGAAATCGGCGTGGCTGAGCAGAACTTGGTGACAGTTGGCTCAGGTTTGGCATCACAAGGTAAAATTCCGTTTGTGAGCAGCTATGCTGCGTTTAGCCCTGGAAGAAACTGGGAGCAAATACGCACAACGATTTGTTTGAATAATCAGCCGGTGAAGATTGTTGGTTCACATGCTGGCCTCTACACTGGCGCAGACGGTGCCACACACCAAATGCTAGAAGATATTGCACTGATGCGCGTGCTGCCAAATATGGTGGTGATTGTGCCCGGTGATGCCGTTGAAGCCGAGAAGGCAACACTGGCCTTAGCGGCCGATAAACGCCCGGGTTATCTGCGATTAACACGTGAGGCGACGCCGGTGCTTACGACCGACAAGACGCCATTTGAAATTGGTAAGGCGTATGTTTATGAGCGCGGCACGGATGTCACGATTCTTGCAACGGGCGTTATGACCTACCAGGCGCTGCAAGCCGCTGAACTTCTCTACAAGGATGGTATTGAAGCCGAAGTGGTACACGTACCGACCATCAAGCCGCTTGATACGGAGACAATTCTTGCTTCTGTTAAAAAAACTGGGGCAGTCGTGACGGTTGAGGAAGGTCAGATTGCGGGTGGTCTTGGCGGCGCTATTGCTGAGCTTTTGGCTGAGAACTTGCCTATGCCGCTGCGCCGCGTAGGAGTGAAAGATTCGTTTGGTGAATCCGGTACACCTGATGAGCTACTAAAGAAACACGGCCTATTACCACCTAACATCGCCCTCGCTGCTCATGAAGTATTTGATAAGAAAACACACAAGAAATAAGGAGCCACAATGCCACTAACTATCGAAGAAATCCAGAAGAATACTGCCGCCGCCCGAGCGTTAATGGAGCGTGCGCGTGAGCAAAAATTTGCTGTTGGCGCGTTTAATCTCGATAACCAAGAAACGCTGAAAGCAGTGGTGCGCGCTGCGCTTGCCAAGCAGTCACCGGTGTTGGTAGAGGTCAGCCAAGGTGAAGTCGACGCACTTGGTATCGAGAATGTACGTGACTTAGTGGATAACTATAAGGCCGAGTTTGGCGTAGAAATCTTCGTTAACCTGGATCATAGCCCAAGCGTTGAGTCTGCTAAGGCTGGTATTGATGTCGGATTTGAATTTATTCACATTGATATCTCACAGGCAAATAAAGACGCGACCGACGAAGAAATCATTGCAGGCACTCGCGAGGTCGTAGAATATGCCAAAAAGACCGGCGCGTTGGTTGAGAGCGAACCACACTACTTTGGGGGTAGCAGTAACGTCCATACAGAAGCTTTTGATTACAATGAGATTAAGAAGACGTTTAGCACTCCAGAAGGTGCCAGAGCCTTTATAGATGCGACGGGCATTGACACCTTTGCTGCAGCGATTGGTAACCTCCATGGTAGCTACCCGGTACCGAAGGTGCTTGATCTAGAGCTGCTTCAGCAGATCCGCGATGCAATCCCGGGCAACATAAGCTTGCATGGCGGCAGCGGCACGCCAGGTCACTATTTCGTGGAGGCGGTAAAAATTGGCGTCTCAAAAATAAACATCAATTCTGATATGCGCGTAGCATACCGCAAGACACTCGAGAAAGTACTGGCCGACAATCCAACCGAATTTGCGGTTATTAAACTGATGGACGAGGTTATCGCTGCAGTGCAGGCAGTCGTCGAAAGTAAAATTGACACCTTCGGCTCTGCAGGCAAGGCGCAAAGTTCATAAGTACGATTTGATTCTGATCATGTTTATGGTTACAATGACGGCAAACACGTAAAACGTAATGAGACGGGGGTGGGCATGGCACACATTGATGTATTGAGCGTAGGTGATATCGTTACTGACGCATTTATTAAGCTGCTTGATGATCAAGCGCATACGTATGAGAATGAGCACGGCAAGTGGATTGCTATGCCATTCGGACAGAAAGTACCATTTGATCACGTTGAAGTACTTGAGGCGGTGGGCAATGCTGCTAATGCGTCGGTCAGCTTTGCGCGGCTTGGTATTAGCAGTGGCTTGGCTTCAAACGTTGGCGGTGACCTTGCGGGGCGCGACATCATTACGGCGCTGCACAAGGAAAACGTTGACTCACGATTTGTGCGGATTAACCCGGGTAAACTTAGCAATTATCACTACGTACTTTGGTACAAAGAAGAACGTACGATTCTTATTAAGCACGAGGCGTATGAATACCACTGGCCGAAATTCAAGCCTTCAGAGATTCCAAAATGGATTTACTTTAGTTCTGTTGCCAAAGAGGCAGAGACCTACCACGATGAGATTGCTGAGTGGCTGCACGAGAACCCTGAGGTCAAGCTAGCATTCCAGCCTGGCACGTTCCAGATAGGTCTTGGCGTGGAGCGCCTAAAAGATTTGTATGCACGCACTGAAGTATTGGTGCTAAACCGCGAAGAGGCGGTGCAGGTAACGGGTGGTGATTACCATGATTTGCATGATTTGTTTAACCGCCTGCATAGTTATGGCCCAAAGATTGTCTGTATCACTGACGGCCCAGACGGTGCATACGCGTCTGATGGCGAAAATCGTTTCCGTATGCCGCCATATCCAGACCCAGCGCCGCCAAAAGAGCGCACCGGTGCAGGCGATGCCTTTGCTTCAACCTTTGTGGCTGCACTTATTAAGGGTAGTAATATCGAGGGTGCTTTGCAGTGGGGTCCGATTAACTCGATGAATGTTGTCCAAAACGTTGGCGCACAAGCAGGTCTTCTCACCCAGGAGCAGCTGAGCGAACTCCTCCAGAACTCGCCTGAGTGGTACAAGCCAGAAAGGTTCTAGGCAATAGGTTTCAGGTTATAGTTTTCTTTTTCTAGAACCTAACACCTCTAACCTATAACCTCTTTAGCGCTTGTGGTAAGATGAGTGTAATTATGACAAGGGTACTTGCAGATATCTTAGGCGCAGCGCAGCCACAATTTGGCTTAACTATTCAGTACCTAGAACGGCTTGCAGGGCACCCAAAGCACGACATTCGCTTAACGAGTGAGATTACACAGATAGCAAAGCGTAAAATCGCTGAGCTTGGCCTTGACCCGAATGATACGACTGCCGAGGAGCTCTACCACGCATTGCAGCGCAGGCTGGAGCGTGATGATGGTATTTTGCGTCAAGCTATTGGTTTGCCCCTCGGCGCTGACTTAGATGATGTACTGCGCGCCGTACAGCGTACGGCGGAAGATTACGCAAAGAAAACGCAAACCTTTGCGCTTAAGGCTAGTGTTATGAAACGGCTTTTAAAAGCAGTACCGCCAAAGCGCACGCTGAAAGAGCTGCATTATCGTTCTGTTGATTCGCTCCTTAAGAATGAGCCAGTTGCTGCGGTGCTTTTTGCCGCACAACACTATGAATCAGCAACTTGGCAAAAGCAGTTTTTCGCGCAATATGATCGCTTGACGCCAAGTGATTTTGAAACTAGAAGTGCAGCTGTGCTTTTGCTCAAGAACGCGAAATGGAACGACTTAGCCGAGCATATCAGCAGTACGCGGCGCTATGGCAGTTTGATCGTCCGTGAGCTTGGTACGATTGTGCTGCTTCGACCCGCAGCTGATTTACCGGTACTAACCATCACGACACTTCTGCTGCTGCTCGAAGAGCTGAATATCGTTCGTAGCGTCGGCACTTTTTTGAGACTCCATCAGGTGGCCATCGATTTTAGCCAGGCGTTGAAAAACGCATTATCAGAGGAAATATATACTGACGCAGTGTTCGCATCCCAGCAAGTGCCATGGCATATCGTGCACCAGTATTATGCGCGTAATGCTACGCACTACAATCCGGTTATTTTTGAGCCGCACATTAGTAGCGATGATTTAGTGTGGCATAGACCAGAGCGGGAGTTAGCAGCGCTGCACACAGCACTTGATTTTTGGCAGGACACACAACATGTTGCGTATCAAGTGGGCGGCGAGCAAGTATCATTCAATGTTTTTGATGTCGCAATTAGCTATACGAATCAGCTTACGTATGCAGAACGTATAAACTATCTTTTCAAGCAGCAAATATGGCACGAACTGATGCTGCGCTATGTGAGCTTGGAGCACGTTGAGCGCGCGCTCACAAGCAAGCTAACACCTCAGCCCGTGTTCGCAGCTATCGATTAGGCCTGTGTTTCGCCGTTGAAAACGCGGGTTACTATGTCGCGTTCTGACTGCCGCAAGATATCTTTTATTACCTCAAGATCGTCGGTAATGGTATACAGCTTCAAATCTTCAGCGGAAATAGTGTGCTCGCCCTCAAGCAAATGGTCGCGGATAAATGTATCAAGCGGCCGCCAGAAATCTTTACCAACAAGTATGACTGGTGCTGCGGGCATTTTTTCTGTCTGAATCAACGTGATAATTTCAAACATTTCATCGAGTGTTCCGAAACCACCAGGGAAACATATGAGTGCATTCGTCGCGAACGCCATCATGACTTTGCGACTAAAGAAGTAGCGGAAATTTACGGCGTCAGTAGTATAAGGGTTTGGATCTTGCTCCATCGGCAGCTCAATATTAAAGCCGATTGACTTACCGCCAGCCTCAAACGCACCGCGATTAGCAGCTTCCATGATGCCGGGACCACCTCCAGTGATCACCGTGTAGCCGCTCTCGGCGAGCATAGCGCCAACTTCCATAGCCTTTTGGTAGTGCGGGTTCTCTTCGGTAAAGCGCGCTGAGCCAAAGATAGTAACCGTATCGTGGTATTTTGTAATGGTGTCAAAACCGTGTGTAAAATCGTTATCAATACGCAGCAAACGGTTAGATGACTCTGTTTTGAGTGCCTCAAGCACAGATTCACGCGTTACAAAATGCACACTGTGGCGGGCAATATCACTGGCATGATCAGGTTCCATATAACCATAAGTATAACAAAAATATGCAAAAGGGCAGGAATTACAGGAAGTTGCTACAATAGTAGGATGAGTGAGTTTAGGCTTCAGAGTCAATTTGTACCGACTGGTGACCAGCCGACAGCGATTAAGCAGTTGAGTGGTGGTCTTGATGCGGGGCTGAAAGAACAAACATTGCTTGGCGTGACTGGCTCGGGTAAGACATTTACTATGGCCAACGTTATCCAGAATGCCGGCAAGCCGACATTGGTGCTTAGCCATAACAAGACGCTCGCGGCGCAGCTGTATGAAGAGTTTAAGCGCTTTTTCCCCGAAAACGCGGTGCATTATTTCGTCAGTTACTTTGATTACTACCAGCCAGAAGCTTATATTGCCCGGTCTGACACATACATCGAAAAGGACAGCCAGATTAACGAAGAGATTGACCGCCTGCGCCACGCTGCGACTGATGCACTGCTGAGCCGCAAAGATGTGATTATTGTGGCGAGTGTCAGCTGCATTTACGGTATTGGTTCACCAAGTGATTACGCAGATTTGGCAATTACCGTGAAAGTTGGCGAGCGCCGTATACGCGATAAGTTTTTGCGCTTGCTCACAGACATTCAGTACCAGCGCAATGATATCGACTTTCACCGTAGTACATTTCGCGTGCGTGGTGATGTGGTGGATGTCTTTCCGGCAGGCGAAGAGCTGGCGTACCGCATCGAGTTCTTTGGTGATGAGATAGACCGCATAACCAAGATTGATCCGCTGACAGGTGAAATTCTCGCCAATGTGACCGAGCATACTATTTACCCAAGCTCGCACTATGCGACGCCCCAAGAAAAGTTGAAGGTCGCGATTGGCAAGATAGAGCAAGAGCTAGAGCAGCGCATCAAGCAATTTAAAGCCGATGGTAAGCTACTTGAGGCGCAGCGGCTTGAGCAGCGCACACGATTCGATATTGAAATGATGCAAGAGACAGGCTTTGTGAAGGGCATTGAAAACTATAGCCGCTACTTAACTGACCGCGAACCAGGCGAGCAGCCAGCAACGCTGCTTGACTACTACCCAGATGATTTCTTGCTGTTGGTTGACGAATCACACATGACTATTCCACAGGTGCGGGCGATGTACCACGGCGACCGTGCGCGTAAAGAATCACTGGTAGAATATGGCTTTCGCTTGCCGAGCGCACTCGATAACCGACCATTAACATTCCCTGAGTTTGAGCGGCACGTAAACCAGGTCGTGTATGTCAGCGCTACGCCAGCTGAATATGAACTGAGCCGTTCGCCAGAGCCCGCCCAGCAAGTTATTCGCCCAACCGGCTTGCTTGATCCGCCAATTGAAGTGCGACCCGTTGATGGCCAAGTTGATGACCTCATTGCGGAAATCCGCGCAACGGTAGCTAAACACCAACGCGTGCTCGTGACGACGCTCACCAAGCGCATGAGTGAAGATTTAACTGACTATCTGAAAGAGCTGGATATCAAGGTCGCGTATTTGCACAGCGATGTTGACACGCTTGACCGCACGGATATCTTGCGTGATTTACGCCTCGGTGTCTATGACGTTTTGGTGGGAATTAACCTGCTTCGTGAAGGGCTGGATTTGCCTGAAGTCAGCTTGGTGGCAATTCTTGATGCGGATAAGGAAGGTTTCCTTCGCAGTGAACAAGCGCTGATTCAGACCGTTGGCCGTGCCGCCCGCCATGAAGAAGGCCGCGTTATTATGTACGCCAACGTGGTTACTAAAAGCATGCAGAAAACTATTGACGAGACAACGCGTCGCCACAAAATCCAGGAAGCATACAACAAAGAGCATGGCATCACGCCAACAGGTATTAGCAAGTCGATTGAAAAAGGCATGCGGCCTGATTTGCCCGAGGAGGCAAAGACTGCCAAGCTCAACCTTAAGAAGATACCAAAAGACGAGTACAAACACCTCATTAAAGATCTGTCGGCCCAAATGGATCTTGCCAGCGCCAACCTAGAATTTGAAAAAGCCGCTGAGCTTCGCGACATCATTCAGGATATCAAAGCAAAGATGTAGCTTTCTAACTTTTGAATAGAAGCAAAAGTAGATAAATCATCTTAAAATCGTGCTATAGTAACAAAAGACTATGGCGCAATTAACACGTGATGATGTATTAAAATTGGCTCGGCTTGCCCGCATTGACCTGTCTGAAGACGAGGTTCAGGAGTTTGCGGCTGAGTTCAGCGAAATCTTGCAGTATGTTGAACAGTTGCAATCGGTGGATATCGAAGGGCTTAACCCAACGAGCCAGGTGACCGGCCTAACAAACGTGATGCGCGAAGACGCAGTGCGCGACTATGGCTATAGCCCGGAAGATTTACTTAAAAATGTGCCGCATGTCAAAGACAGCCAAATCCAAGTGAGGCGCGTGCTATGAGCCAATGGGATGCGCTGGCAACGATTGCCGAAAAGGTGCAGTCTGGTGAAGTGAAAGCGGTGGATTTGGTAGAGCGCTCGCTTGCCCGTATTGCGGAAAAGCAGGAGTTCAACAGCATTATTGCGACCACAGCAGAACGCGCAAGCGAGCGGGCTGCCGAGATTGATGCACGTGTAGCAGCCGGGGAGGGTGTGGGGCGTTTGGCGGGCGTACCGTTTATCGCGAAGGACAACTTCTTGGTGTTTGGAGCTGAAACAACGGCTGCCAGCAATATTTTAAAAGGCTTTACTGCACCATACCAGTCGACCGTGATTGAAAAGCTTGAGGCTGAAGGTGCAATTTGTGTTGCCAAGGCTAACCTTGACGCTTTTGCACATGGTTCTTCAACGGAAAATAGCGATTTCGGCGTCACGAAGAACCCGGTCGACCCAACGCGCGTACCTGGCGGTTCATCAGGCGGTTCGGCTGCAGCTGTTGCACTTGATTTAGCACCGTTTGCGCTCGGCACCGATACTGGTGGTTCGATTCGTCTGCCAGCCAGCTTCACCGGCACCGTTGGCTACAAACCGACCTATGGGCTTGTGAGCCGGAGCGGTGTGGTGGCGATGGCAAGTAGCCTTGATGTGATTGGCCCAATAACTCAGACAGTCGAAGATACGGCGCTCGTACTTGATGTAATAGCTGGCCGCGACGACTTAGATTCCACTACTATTGAACGTGACTCCGGAAGCTACGTGCCATCTTCCAATAGCCATCTTCCAATAGCCAAAGTCGGTGTCATCAAAGAATACTTTGATGAAGGCCTGGATGCTGGCGTTCGCGCCCAAATTGAAATCGCTATTGAAAAGCTGAAAGCAGATGGCGCAGAAATTGTAGAGGTGAGCCTGCCGAGCCTGCCGCTAGCGCTAGCTGTTTACTATATTGTGTGCCCAGCTGAAGTCAGCAGTAATCTGAGTCGGTATGACGGCCAGCGCTACGGCTACTCGTATCCAGATGCGAAAGATTTGGATGAGAGTTACAGCAAATCCCGATCAATTGGCTTCGGCAAAGAGGCGAAGCGCCGTATTATGCTCGGCACCTACGTACTTTCCAGCGGCTACTACGACGCCTATTACAAGCGGGCGCAAACAGTACGAACTAAAATTATCAATGAGTTTGCAGCCGCATTTGAGGGTGTCGATTTCTTGCTTGGGCCAACAGCACCGACGGTTGCTTTTAAGATTGGTGAAAACACCGCTGATCCGCTAAAAATGTACTTAACAGATATCATGACTGTTGCTGCAAACCTCGCAGGCGTGCCAGCCATCAGCCTGCCGGCTGGTCAGTATGAAGATTTACCGGTTGGTCTACAGTTATTGGCGCCGCAGCGGGCTGATCGTGATCTATTAGTGTTTGCTGCGAAGACAGAGGAGCTACTCGCATGATAGGCGACTTATTGGTTATCGCCCTTTCTGGTCTGCTGCTTCTGGCGGTGATTACTATTGCGGTAAAATTGGTACAAAATCGCAAAACACCGCTCGATACAGCTTACTTTGCGAAAAAGTGGCACGATGCGCAAAAGCTGTGTGCCAAGGCGGATACCTGGCCGCTTGCTATCATTAACGCTGATAAATTGCTTGATGAGGCGTTAAAGAAGCGGCGCTACAAAGGCAAGACGATGGGCGAGCGGTTAGTGAGTGCTCAGCGTGATTTTACGGATAACGATGGCATCTGGTATGGCCACAAGCTGCGTAACCGTTTAGTGCATGAGGAAGTACAGCTAAGAGAAAAAGATGTACGCGAAGCGCTCATTGGCATCCGCCAAGGCTTACGAGATTTGGGAGCATTGAAATGATTGGTAAGGAAGTACGAGACCAGTATACGGCGACGATTGGCGTGGAGTGCCATGTGCAGCTCAAGACGCAGACAAAGCTGTTCGCTGCCGTCGGCAACGATGCGCGCGAAGCTGCTCCAAACACTTTGGTAAGTCACATTTGTTTTGGTCTACCCGGGGCGTTGCCGGTACTTAACAAAGAGGCCGTGCATCTGGCGATGCGCGCGGCATTCGCACTTGGTAGTCGCCCGCAGCCGTTCAGTAAATTTGACCGCAAACATTATTTCTATCCGGATCTCCCGAAGGGTTACCAGATTAGCCAGTACGATCAGCCGATTATCCTCGGCGGCAGCATCCCGATTACAATTGACGGCGAGGAGCGCATCATTGGTATTACTCGCGCACATCTTGAGGAAGATGCGGGCAAGAATACACACCCGGCTGGCAGCGACTACAGCCTCGTTGACCTTAACCGGGCCGGGACGCCGTTACTTGAAATCGTGAGCGAGCCGGATATTCATTCTGCCGTTGAGGCTAAGGCTTACACCCGCGAACTGTATCTACGAGTGAAATACGCAGACGTATCAGACGCAAACTTGTTTTATGGCAATATGCGTTTTGATATCAATGTGAGCGTTAGTAAGACGGATGAGCTTGGTACGCGAACCGAAACAAAGAATATCAACAGTTTCCGAGCGGTTGAGCGGGTGGTTGAGTATGAGATTAACCGCCAGATAGAAGAACTTGAAAAAGGTCGTGCCATCGTACAAGAAACACGAGGCTGGGATGATGATAAGCAGCGTACGTTCAGCCAGCGCAGCAAAGAAGATGCGCATGATTACCGCTACTTCCCGGACCCTGATTTGCCGCCAGTAGTACTTACTGAAGAAGCAATTGCTGCGGTTGAGGCTGAAATGCCAATACTGCCAGCTGAGTGGCGGAGTCGTCTTGCGGCGTTGCAGCTTGATACGGCAGCTATCGAAATCTTACTTGACAGTGAAATAGAAAATGAAGCGATCAGCTATTTACCACTTTTGGACGAAGTGCAAAGAGATAAGGCGCTTGCCAAGGCGCTTGCCAATTGGCTGGTTAATATTGAAATTCCGCTGCGCGGCAGTGAGGAGCCGCAACTGGGTGATTTGAAAGACACGGAACGTCTAGAGCTCTACAAGCAAGTCTTTACTTTGGTGCAGGCCAACAAGCTCAGCTCTACGAATGCTAAGGCGGCTATTACTGAGCTACTAGCACTTGATTCGCTGCCTGGTTCCGTTGAGGAGTTCGCGACGGTGAAGGGCTTCATCCAGGAGTCAGACGAAGGCGCAATTGCGGCAATCGTCGCAGAGGTGCTTGCGGCTCATCAAGCAGCAGTGCAAGATATTAAGAACGGTGAGATGAAGGCAATCGGCTTCTTGGTGGGTCAAGTGATGAAGCAGAGCCAGGGCAAGGCTAACCCAGCTCTAGCGCAGCAACTTATCCGCCAGCAGATAGGAGTTTAATGTGAAAGAAAACCTTACACCAATTGGCGTAATTGCCGCGGACGGCCATGGTTCGCGTATGCTGCCTGCAACCAAAACGACATCAAAAGATATGATCACGGTAGGCAGGCATCCAATTATGCACTACGTTATTCAGGATTTCGTTAAAGCGGGTATCAAAGATCTACTCATTGTCACTAGCAGGCACGATGTTGCAGAGCATTTTATTGAAGATGCCGACGACGGCTTGGTCGAGTATCTTGAGGACAAGGGTAAATTGAAAGAGCTAGAAGAGCTGAAGTCACTAACCTCGCTTGCAAACATCACGACATTTCCGCAAGATAAGCGCTTGCCATATGGCAATGCACGCCCATTGGTGACGGCGTATCGCCGCGGATTTTTGGGCAATCGACCCGTTGCGTTTGCGTTTTCTGATGACTGGATTGAACCAAAGCACGATGGGCCGAGCCGTTTTGAGCAGTTACTAGGCGTACAACAGGAACTCGGTGGTTCTGCAATTACACTTGTGCACCGAGGTGAGCCGGCAGACTACAAAGCAAATGCGTTTGCGCAAGGTACGCTACTCGATGACCGCACGCTTGCAATTCAGAGCCTGATTGAGAAACCAGGAAATGCAGCGGCGGTAGGGCATTCAACCCATGCGAGCGTCGGTGGATATCTACTTGACCAAGCGGTTCTACCATATATTGAGGAGCAGTTGAATAATCTCCAGGATGGTCATGAGTTTGCAATCCAGTCTGGTTTTGAAGCAGCTATGCATGCGGGCGAAAAGTTCTATGGCCTCCATGTGGAAGGTGATTTTATCGATGCCGGCACTCCGCTTGGTCTCGCACTCGCCAATCTCCGCATTACTTTGGACGACCCGGCAGTCGGAGAAGATTTGCGCCGCCAGGCACTCGCATTATTAAAAAAATGACAAAATATTAAAGTCATGGTATACTAGCATCATGACAGTGGAGAACGCATCAGAATGGCTAGTGATTATAAACTCAGTCGTGTTGGCTGTATTTCTTGTGCTTGCGATTGTTACTATGATTGTGCTTCTGGTACTCCTTGCACGTGTTCGTAAGCTTGTTGACAAGGCCGAGCGTGTCACTGATACGATAGAATCAGTCGGTGCTGCAATCAAGCAAGCTACTGAGGCGGTCACATTTAGTCGTGTTCTCAATACGGTATTCAGGACGTTCAATAAACAGGGTGGCCAAGCAAGTAAGCGGAGGTAAGTGATATGAGTAAACCAGTAAAAGTTATTGCAGTAACGGCAATCATTGCGGGTGCGGCAGGTTACCTGACAGGTGTTTTGACTGCACCAAAAAGCGGTAAAGAGACACGCCAGGATATTAAAGATGTAACTGAGCGCGGTGTGCGTGCAGCTGAAAAAGTATTAAAGCACCTTTATACGGAGCTGAATGAGCAAGTTGAGAAGGCAAAAGTAAAAGTTGCCGAATTACATGGGCGCGCTAAGGAAAAGCTTGAATCAGCTGTTAGCCAAGCTGGCAAAGCAAAAGATAAAGTCCGCGAAGTGTTGTCTGCAGCTCACGACGGTGAAGCAACTGACCAAGATCTGAAAAATGCTATTAATGAAGCAGAAAAAGCGGTTGAAAACCTTAAGGCTTTTTTGCAGAAATAGAACGGACGGTGGGTGTGGCAACGGACAAAAAACAGGAACAAGCAAATAAGCAAACAGCAAAAGACTACGAGCGTATGGGGCGTGAGCTTGAGTCGCTGTACCAAAACGTAAGTCCAAACCGCAGAGTTTTCTACCGAACCGCCCTTCTAAAGGGTGTTTTGGCCGGTATGGGCGGTGTACTGGGCGCCACGGTCGGAATCGCACTGCTTATCTGGGTATTATCGTGGTTTGATTCAATACCACTGCTCGGACCGTTTATTGACTCGGTACTTTCGACAATCGAATCCCACTAAAGCATATTCGCTATGTTGTAAAACATGCTGCCGGCTCTAGCTTGAGCGCACCGTAAGGACTATACTATCTCTGAGAAGAGGGTACATATTATGGCAAAGAGTGCTGCCGCTGCGTTGTCGCCGAGCGATTACGTTCATTTGCACAACCATACACAATTTAGCCTGCTTGATGGTCTGACGCGCGTCGGGCCACTTATGGATTTTGTCAAAGAAACGGGCATGAATGCAGTGGCCATGACCGATCACGGCACGCTGTCCGGTGCGATTGAGTTCTATAAAGAAGCGCAAGGTAAAGGTATCAAGCCGATTATTGGCATTGAGACGTATGTTGCTACGCGGAAACATACCGATAAAGACCCCCAGAAAGACAAAAACCGCTTTCACTTAATACTGCTGGCTATGAACAACATTGGCTATCAGAATTTAATGCAGCTCAGTACTACGGCAAACCTTGATGGTTACTACTACTACCCGCGTGTTGACCACGATTTACTAGAACGATACAACGAGGGTGTGATTGCGCTGAGTGCTTGTATGGGTGGTGAGGTTGGCGATGCTCTTAAGCAAGGCCAGTATGAGCAGGCTAAGGAAGTGGCTATCTGGTACAAGCGTGTATTCGGCGATCGTTATTATTTAGAAATCCAGGATCACGGCCATCCTGATAACCCACTACCAAGCAGTGAGCAGCAGGCTATCAATGAGCAAGTTCTACAGCTTGGCAAAGAACTCGACATTCCTGTTGTATTGACCTGTGATGCGCATTATCTCAGGCACGAGGATCAGGATGCCCACGAGATTTTGCTGTGTGTTGGCACCGGCTCATATCTGAGCGATGAAAAGCGTATGTCACTCAAGGATTATCCGCTGCATGTTGTGCCGCCGGAAGAACTTATTGCACGTTGGGGGAAAGACCATCCGGAAGTCATTACAAACACGAAACTTGTTGCTGAGCGTTGCAATGTTGCTATTGAGCTGGGGAAAATCCTCATTCCGAAATTCCCGGTGCCACGCGGTGAGGACGAACGATCTTATTTGCACCAACTGGTCTACAAAGGACTTGCTTGGCGCTATGGCGGAGTCGACGAGGCCAAGGCTGCAAAGATTACGATGGAACAAGCCAAAACAACCTTGCCTGAGGACGTGCTTGAACGGACGGCGTATGAGCTTGGTGTTATCGATAACATGGGCTTTAACGGCTATTTTTTGATTATCCAAGACTTCATTAACTGGGGTAAGGACCAAGGCATTGTCTTTGGGCCAGGGCGTGGCTCGGCAGCGGGGTCAATTATCGCCTATGCCCTCAAGATTACTGAGCTTGACCCGCTCAAATATGACTTGCTGTTTGAACGTTTCTTGAACCCGGATCGTATTTCTATGCCGGATATTGATATCGATATCCAGGACACACGCCGGGACGAGGTGATTCAATACTGTGTCGAAAAATATGGCAAAGACCGCGTAGCAAACATCGTAACGTTTGGTCGCATGTTTGCGCGTAACGCGGTGCGTGATGTTTCACGGGTGCTTCAGGTACCGTATGCTGATGCCGATCGCCTGGCAAAAATGATTCCAGCACCGGTTCAAGGACGACATATTCCGCTTGAAAAATCACTCCAAGACGACGTTGACCTAAAACGTGAATATGAGACAAATCCGGATGCAAAACGCGTGCTTGACCAAGCGGTGGTACTTGAGGGCACGGTGCGCTCGCACGGCGTGCACGCTGCTGGTGTGGTGATTGCGCCTGACTCAATTGTGAAGTTCGCCCCACTGGAAATGGCACAGAAAGGCGTGGTTTCGACGCAGTACCCAATGGGCCCGATCGAAGACTTGGGGCTGCTTAAGATGGACTTTTTGGGACTGTCTAACCTAACTATTATCAAGAACGCGCTTCGTATCATTAAACGTGTTTACGGCACCTATATCGATATTAACGAAATCCCGCTCGATGACGAAGAAACATTCAAGCTCTTCCAACGTGGCGATACCACAGGTGTATTCCAGCTAGAATCCGCCGGTATGAAGCGGTATTTGAAAGAGCTAAAGCCCAGCGTTTTTGAAGACATTGTCGCTATGGTGGCGCTGTATCGCCCTGGCCCTATGCAGTTTATTGATGACTTCATTGCTCGCAAGCATGGACACAAAGAAATTACGTACGTACACCCAAAAATGGAGGACGCTCTTCGGAACACCTACGGTATTCTTGTCTACCAAGAGCAAGTGATGCAGATTTCTAAAGATTTAAGTGGCTTCACGGGCGGCGAGGCGGATACACTTCGCAAGGGTATCGGTAAGAAAATTCCTGAAGTCATGGCCAAGATGAAGACGCGGTTTATCGAAGGCGCTATTGAGCATTCAAATGCCAATCGAGGAGATATGGAGAAGTTTTGGAAGCAGCTTGAAGATTTTGCTGCTTACTGTTTCAACAAGTCGCACGCTGCATGTTACGGGCTTATTGCATACCAAACAGCCTATTTGAAAGCGCACTATCCATCGGCATTTATGGCGGCACTTATGACCAGTGATTATGATGATACTGACAGGCTAGCCATCGAAATTAACGAATGCAAGCATATGGGCATCAAGGTGTTACCGCCAGACATCAATGAATCATTTGTAGAATTCGCAGTTGTGCCAAGCAAAGAAAACCCCGATGACCGTCACGCACCAGTGCGGTTCGGCATGAATGCCATCAAAGGTGTCGGTACGGCGGCGGTTGAAGAGATATTGCGGGCGCGTGATATTGATGGGCCGTTTGCTGATCTTGAAGATTTCCTGGGTAAGATTAACTCGCGCACCGTGAACCGCAAAGCACTTGAAGGACTCATAAAAGCCGGGGCATTTGAACGCTACGGTGAGCGGTCGCTACTACTGCATAACATGGACGCCATGATTGCCTATGGGCAGCGTCTACAAAAACAGCAAGAGAGTGGCCAAACTGATTTATTCGGTAGTTTGTTAGCTGAAAGCGTCGATGTAGCAAAGCCGAAATTACTACTCGAGGCAGCTGCAATACTCTATACATCCCGTGAAATGTTGCTGTGGGAACGTGAGCTGCTTGGCTTATATTTGAGCCAGCACCCGCTTGCGATGTATGAGGCCTTTCTGGCAGAACAAACCATCCCGCTCGATACACTCACGCCGCATCATGATGGGCGGCAAGTAACTGTTGGCGGCGCAATTGGCGATGTGCGTGAGATTACGACCAAAAACGGCCAGAAGATGGCGTTTGTGAAAATCGAAGATGCCACGAGCGAAACGGAGCTGATTGTATTTCCGGGGGCGTTTCAGCAAACACTTGGTTTATGGGAGCGCGATCGGGTGGTTTTGATTCGCGGTAAAGTGAATGCCAAAGACCGAGACGGCACCATAGGGAGCGAAGTAAAAATTATGGTTGATGACGGACGGGAAATCACCACCGAGCAAGCGCAGAACTACACCGAAACAGGTAAAAAACCGAAAACTCCGAAGCCAAACAGTAAAGTAAGGGCCGCTGCCACTGCGCCGCCAGCCGAAAAGGTGCTGCCCGCAAAAGCCTCGCGCCTGTTTGTTCGCCTGAAGACGAGTGATGACCATGAGCTGCTTATGAACCTTAAACAAACGGTTGATGCGCATCCCGGTAGTACTGATGTGGTGTTGGTCGTAGGCGAGGCTAAGCAGATTATAAAATTACCCGTAGGCGTGACGCACACCTCAGAGGGCCTTTTGCCAAAACTACACACTTTGGTAGGTGAAGAAAACATAAAACTCCAGTAAGTTTGCTAGAGTAGTAATATGAATATCGAAGATTTGCAACATCGTGCTAACCAGATACGTGAAAAATATGATGAACTTAATCAGGTAAAGCGAGGTCTTGTCTGGAATGAACAGCAGCTCATGGCGGGCTTTGTGGGTGATGTTGGCGATTTATCAAAAATCATTATGGCTAAGCATGGTTTGCGTGATATTGATACTGTTGATGAAAAACTAGCCCATGAATTAAGTGACTGTCTGTGGTCTATCTTGGTATTGGCGTCTGCATATAATGTAGATATTGCAGGTGAATTCCAAAAAACTATGGACAACTTAGAACACGAAATTGACAACCAATTGTTAGATGCTAGCTACTGAATGTAACCAACAGTGCGAGACAGGATGAAAATCAGCATAATACCGCTGACTACGACGACATCTAGGACTTTGTGCTTCAATATAAACTTTTCACCCCGGACAACCACTCGGTGCCAGGCAATACTATGCCGAGTGATAAACGCAAGTAGCAAGATGACTCCCAGGAATGAGGCGGCAACCATGCTCCATGGCGCGCTACCACTGGTAGCCACTTGGATGCGTGAAACGCGTGTTTCACCCTCGACGGTTGCTGTGACGGACAGCGGCTTATCGCTACCGGCTGCGTCCTCTTCTTGGCTGACCGCTATAGGCTGTTCAATCGTTATCGATGATTCTTGTGGTGTGGTTGCTGGCTGCTGCTGGCTTGCTGGCGCAGGCTGTTGATTTTGAGGGGATGCCGCAACGGCGGCGCTAACAGGTTTGGCGTACATGGCAACTACAATGGTCTGCTCGCCGCTGCTTTGGAAATTAGGGCTATTCGCAATTCCGAACCCAACTTCGCTATAGGTGCCATTCAGGATATTAGCACGGTGGCCAGGGCTGTTCATCCAGCCTGTAACGGCACCATTACTGTCAAGAAAACCGTACGCCAAATTCTCACCAGCGGCTTGATACTTATAGCCGGTGCCCGCAATAAATATCCATGGCTCCTGGCCATCGGGTGTGTTGTGTGACCAGTAGTCACGTGTCACCATATCCTCGGCCTTGGCTTGCGCTGCTTGCGCCAACTGCGCGTTCAGCGCAAGGCTACCCAAGCTGTTTTGCGCGCGCTGCACATTAGTATTTGCAAGCAACCCTTCGGAACTCATGTTGGTGGCATAGCTCAGCACATCGCGCTGCATGAATAGACTGTTGAACAATATGCCAACGCCAACGATTAAAGCCAACGGCAAATAGGGCCAATAGGTTTGGCGGAAGTGGGGGTCGCGCCGCTGGTGTGTACCGGTTCGGCGTTTGTGTGCGGTATTAACTTTGGGTTTTTGTTTTGTTGCAACGGCCATGGCGTTTACTGGTCCTTGCGCACTAGTATACCATATGCGCTATGATGCAAATCTGCACTGATACAGCGCCATAGTCGCCGCCTCAACGACGTTAAAGGATTCTTTTTTGCCAAACATGGGGATTTCTACGATTTCATCACAAATATCAAGAAGTGCTTTCTCTATTCCCTCGACCTCACGGCCCAGCAGAATAGCGATTTTCTGGGGTGCGTGAAAATCAGGAAGTTTCACGGCAGTTTCAGCCTGTTCCAGTGCGACCACTGTAAAACCACTGTTTTTTAGCTGTGAAATGACCGTGAAAACATTCGTTTCACGCGTCCACGGTTGGGAGAGTTCAGCGCCGAGCGCCGTCTTCTGAATACTTTTGTGAATCTTGGCTGCCAAGTGTGGTAAGCGCTCATCACCGTTCATCTGTGGGTACGGCGTATAGCCGGTCAAGTACACCTGTGCTACGCCCAAACCCTCGGCGGTTCGTAAAAGCGCCCCGACATTGTGCGCCGAACGAATATCATGGGCAATGACAATAATGCTCCTCATTACTGCTTAGTATAAAGTTAAAAGGGAAAAAGTTTCAAAGTTCTTTGGTGTGACTTTATAACTTTATGAACTTTTAACTCCTTATGGTTAAATAAGGTGTATATGAGCCAAGATGCCAGACGAGACGAAGAGCAGTCTACCCAGAAACGTGCCCAGATTTTAGGGTTTGGATATGTCGACACCTCGCAAATAACCGAGAAGACGCTCTACAAGGATGCCTTACCGATTGATAGCCTCTACAAGCTGCGCGTTATTCCGTTGTCGATTACGAAGGGCAATATTTTATTTGGTATTACCACCACGACGTCGCAGCAGACGATGAAGTGGCTAGAGCAGCAGTTTGCTGATAGTGTTGTGAAGTTTGCGATTATATCTGAAAACGGCTACCGCGATTATCTCAAACTCTATGACCCGCCAAAGCAGGTTGTATACCAAGATATTGAGCTTAATACTGCTGGTACCGACGAACTAGTGACGAGCGTCACGAAGATGCTTGAGGAGATTCGCCCCGATGATATGCTGGCCTATCTTGTGCAGCAAGCCTATAAGTTAAATGCCAGTGATATTCACGTTGAATCACAGCGTGATGATGTGCGTTTCCGCTTGCGCATTGACGGTGTGCTGCATCCAATCGCTACTATTTCAAAAGAGCGGTATCGTATTTTGCTGTCTGTTATCGCCAGCGCGGGCAATATCTCAACCTCAGAGCCGGAAGCGCAGCAGGGGCACATTTCACAGCGTATCACCATGGCCGATAACAGCCTCGTCGATGTGAATGTGCGTCTTGAGGCTGTGCCGACAGTTAACGGTATGGACGTGGTGATGCGCTTGTTTAATATGAAGGCCGAGAACTACCACCTTGATCGCCTTGGCCTCGCCGCAGATGAGCGCAAGATTGTGGACGACATCATTAGTAAGCCGAGTGGCTTGGTGCTGGTGGTCGGTCCGACTGGTTCAGGCAAAACAACAACACTGTACTCGGTCTTGAACGCCCTAAACACTGAAGAGCGCAAAATTATTACCGTTGAAGACCCGGTAGAGTACCAGTTCCCTGGTATTGTGCAGATTCCCGTGCAGACGGCAGCGGGCGGTGATGACGGCAGCTTCGCTAAAAAACTCCGGGCGATCTTGCGGCTTGACCCGGACATTGTGATGGTCGGTGAGATTCGCGACCAAGATACCGCCCGTACCGCGCTGCAGGCATCATTGACGGGACATTTAGTCCTGAGTACTTTTCATGCGTCCTCGGCTGCCGCTACACTGACGCGGCTTGAGGATGTGATTGGCCAGAACCCGCTGTTTCTTTCTGCGGTCCGCCTGATTATGGCACAGCGACTGGTGCGTCGGCTTGATGACAAAACTAAACAGCCATATCAACCTGACGAGCAGACGCTGGCATGGCTACGCCGTGTGGTTGGCACGCTGCCGGAAGGCACGCCGCGTCCGAACCTAGAACGTATTACGCTCTACAAGCCTGGCAGTTCCGAAGAAAACCCCTATGGCTATAGCGGACAAATCGCCTTGCGCGAGCAGTTTGTTATGTCAACAAATGTACGGAAGCTACTAGAAAGCCATGGCGGCTATGTCACTCAGGAGATTGAGGCTGCCGCCATAGCAGATGGTATGCTCACCATGCTCCAAAAAGGCGTCCTGAAGATTATTGCCGGCGAAACCACCATCGAAGAAGTCACCCGCGTCGTTGGTTAGGCTAGCCTTTTAGCTACTTATCTATACAATGAGGCTATGCCACAATTGCCAAGCCCAGGGAACCGATTGTATATTCAAGAGTTTTCTCCTCGAGAAATACGAGATATTCAAGCGATACCCGTTGATGCAGATCGCGGCTTTGGTGCAGCGGCGTGGGCTAACTACGCTGCATGCCGAACAGTAACTGACGGTAGTTTTGTCGAGCTAGATGTGAATAACTCGCAAAAGGACACAGACGAACGAAGCGCGGAACGCCAAAAACTTGTAGAACAATATTGCGGCCAATGCGTCGTTGCTGAGCAGTGTCTTGTAAACGCCCTCGCTCGGCAGGAAAAGTGGGGTATCTGGGGCGGCAACACAACAGAGGAGCGCGATGCCATGCTTAAAGATCATAAGAAGCGGATAACTCGTGCTCGACAGGCTAGGCGTGCCAGGACGCTTGCGGAGCAAACATTAGCGCCAGTGCAGTAGATTTGTTGAGTTTTTTCTTGGGCAGAGGCTTGTTTTTTTATGATGACTCGTGTATTATTAACAGGTTATGGAATCTGTCATTCAGAAAATTGAGGCAAAATACAAAAAGAGCGCTGTTGTCGACGTGAAGAGCGGTGACACCGTCAAAGTGCACCAAAAAATTAAAGAAGGCAACAAAGAGCGTGTGCAGATTTTCCAGGGTTTGGTAATCCGTACTGACCGCAAGGGTAGCCACACCAGCCGCATTACGGTGCGCCGTATCGCTTCTGGTGTAGGTGTTGAGAAAAGTTTCTTGCTCCACAGCCCGCTGGTTTTGAAGATTGAAGTTACCAAGCGTAGCAAAGTTCGCCGTAACTACCTAAGCTACATGCGTGACCGTACTGGTAAGGCTGCACGCCTAACGGGTGTTGATTTTGACAAGTCAGTCAACGACATTCACGATGTAGCCGCAGAAGCTGAGGAAGAAAAGCTGAAGGAAGAGACAGCTGCGGCTGCCGAGGCCGAGCTTGAGACAAAGCAAGCTGAAGAAGCAGAGCTTGAAGCAAAAGCTGCAGAAGTAGCTGCCCGCCACGAAGAAGAAAAAGCCTAAATACCCCTCCAAATACTCTCCAAAAGAAAACTCCCGACACTAGAATCGGGAGTTTTTTATTAGCTTGGAAAATGACAGATTGGAAAGATTGCGAGAGAGGCGTGTAGTGTGAGGGGCAAGGAGTCTGAGCGACCCGCAAAATCATCGTTGTTTTGCCCCCTATTGCGCAGACGCTTGTTAGGCGCGTCGCATCTTCTGCTCCTTGTAGCGCTTCCACCGCATGTGCCATACCAGGAGCTTGTCGTTGGTTATGCCGATGATGATCATCACGATCAAAAACACGGCAAGCGCAAGCACACTTACGGATACAAGCGCTAGGACGAGGGGTCCGAACAGAGACCCGAGAAGGAACCACAGCGTGGGCTCCTCCTTGGTTGCCGAGTCATCTCGGCTGGCCCATGCACTCAGCCCAACACCGCACACAACTGCAACCATGCAATAAACTACAGCAAATTCCATCGCTTTTCCAATCTGTCGGGGTACAAACTCAAACCTGCGGGTGCAAGGAGTCCATCTTTTT
>CAYTOC010000002.1:28809-45422 GCA_964439405.1 uncultured Candidatus Saccharibacteria bacterium | reverse complement strand
TCCAATCTGTCGGGGTACAAACTCAAACCTGCGGGTGCAAGGAGTCCATCTTTTTATTATACCACATTTCGTCAACTAATCAAAGTAGGCTACAATATGTTCTATGATTGTGGGGGTTGACGAGGTAGGGCGAGGTTGCTGGGCGGGGCCGTTGGTGGCGGGCGCGGTTATTTTGAATGCGCCAATCGCGGGCTTGCGTGATTCTAAGGAATTGAGTAAATCCCAAAGAACACGATTGGCGCAACAGATAGAAGCTGAGGCACTGGCAATAGGCCTGGGCTGGGTGACCCCTACGGAGGTTGATACGCTTGGTCTGAGCGCCGCGGTCAAGCTGGCCATGCAGCGGGCGGTGGCGCAAATCACGGTAGACTACGATGAAGTCATTATCGACGGCAACATTAACTACTTGGCGGAAGATACGCGAGCCAGAGCGGTCATTAAAGCAGATGACACGGTAGCTTCGGTGAGCGCGGCAAGTATTGTGGCCAAAGTGGCACGCGATGCGTATATGGCTGAAGCTGCGCTTGAATATCCGGCCTATGCGTTTGAATCGCATGTTGGATATGGCACGAAAGCGCACATCGCCGCGCTGGCAGAGTATGGCGTGACGCCGTTGCACCGTCTTTCATACAAGCCTGTGGCGGCGCTGCTGTGAGCACAACTGAGACGGGGCGCAAGGCAGAGGCTGCAGTTGCGGCGCATTTGCAAAAGCAAGGGCATAAAATACTAGAGCAGAACTGGCGCACACGCTGGTGCGAAATTGATATTGTGTCGCAAAAAGATAATACGGTGTACTTTACCGAAGTAAAATACCGTGCTTCCGACCGCCAGGGTGATGGATTGGACTACATCACACCAAAGAAACAGCAGCAAATGGCCTTCGCTGCCGAATTCTGGGTCGCTTCCCACAACTGGCAAGGCGAATACACTCTTGCCGCCTCCGCCGTTAGCGGCAGCACGTACGAAATAACAGATTTTATTGAGCTTTAAAGAAATCTTGGACACGCCCAAGATCGCGGGAGAGCCAGGCGAGGCGGGCGGTGATTTCTTCACGGCCGATGGCAATGTTGCGGGCGAGGATTGGCACGGACTCTTTTGGCGTGAAGAACGCGTCGTATCGCTTGGCTTCTGCTTCAGTTGAAACGCTTGAAGCGGCGATGCGTGGGAAGTAATCGTATGATTTATCTTGTTTATACGTTTCTTCAACCCAGCCCCAGTTGTCTTCCATCCACTGCCACGCCAGTTTCTTGACGTAGCGGTTTCTGAGGAGCATGAAGATCCAGCGATCGGCATCTTGTGGTTTGACTACTTTTGCGTCCTTCACTATCGATAACAGGTGACTTGCTTCTTCGGCCTGCCTTGTGGCGGTGAGTGCGCCTGATATGTCGCGCTGTAAATCGCTGCTGGTCGTTGTTTTGTAGAGTTCAATGAGGTACTCAAGCGCATCACCAAATTGTGTTTTCACGGCTACAGCAAAGACAATACCGCGCAGTTCTGCGGACACAACGGACGAGTCGGTTTTGTACTGCGCGAAGAGCTCTTGGGCACGGCTAACAATTTCTGGTACATCTGCGTATGCGCCGAGGCCGAGTATTGTGCCGCGAAGTTTTTGGTCTTCGGACGATTCGCCTGGTTTTTCCTCCCAGCCAAGTCGTACGTATTCATTTTGTATAAGTTGAGCCACAAGCCGTTTAATCGGTGCTTCCAGGCTTTCATCAACATCAACAAATCGCCGTGCGTCGGCGAGGGCAAGCGCCATGATGTCCCACACAGCTTCAGAGCTTTCGTTCTCGTAGGCTCCGAGAAGACCCAGTGTTTTATCAAATGAGCTCAGACCAGCGCGCGCTAGCATGGCGCTGTCGCTCAGGAGCATCAGCCGATCAGCTTCGGCTAGCGTGCCATCTTTTACGAGGCTGGCTAGCTGCTCGTTCTGGGCGTCTGTTTCATAGCGAACAATATAGTGACCACGCGCCCCTTGGTTTGGCCTGTATAAGTCGTCTGTCGTCTGTCGTCTGTCGGCTGCCTTTGTAAGTAGATCCTGTGAGTCACCGGAAAATAGAGGTACCGGCCAGCTGCGCTCAGGGTCAGCTTTTTCCAGGCTATCGAGAAAATGCTGCTGTGTCAGATTGACCGTGCCGTCAGATTGGGCTACGGACACCACCGGAAAGCCTGAGCGTTCCAGCCACGGATTCATAAATGCGCCGATATCTTGGCCGCTCGCCCCTGATAGCGCCGCCCAGAGGTCATTGCCGGTTGTATTGCCATAGGCATGTTTTTTGAAATAAGCAGATAGCCCCGCGCGAAAGGCCTCGTCACCAATGTAGCTCTTGAGCATGTAGAGCAAGCGGCCGCCCTTGGCGTAGACGATGGACGGGTCAAACAGGCTGCTGATTTCATCAGGGTGATGCACGCTTGTGCGCACGGCCTGTACACCTGGCACGGCGTCGCGGCGCAGGGCGGATAAGCCTTCAGATGCGATAAAAGTATTCCATATGCGCCACTCGGGGAACATGCTGTCCACTGCGGCATATTCCATCATGTTGGCGAAGCTTTCATTGAGCCAGAGGTCATCCCACCACGCCATCGTGACCAGGTTGCCGAACCACTGGTGTGAAGTCTCGTGCGCCACAACCAGCGCAATGGTTTCTTTGGTGCTTTGCGACTCTGCCTCGGGGTATGAGAGCAGCACAGCCTCACGGTAGGTGATTAGACCCCAGTTTTCCATGGCGCCGCTGCTAAAGTCAGGCAGCGCTACATGGTCGGCTTTTGGCAATGGGTAGGGCACGCCAAAGTAATCTTCGAAAAATTCAATTGAGCGGATAGCGGCATCCAACGCAAGGCTGAAGCTCTCTTTCGGCTGCGCAAGCGTGCCCCAGATGTTCACCTCAACACCGCTTTTTGTTCTGTCTGAAACTTGATGTATCTCGCCGAGCACGAAGGCGAGCAAGTAGGTGCTCATCTTTGGCGAAGTTTCAAACGCTGTAGTGGTTAGCCCTTTGTCATCAGTCTCCTGCGATTTGATAGGAGTATTACTGAGCGCGGTGAGGCTAGCCTCGTGGTTAAGCGTCAGATCAAACGTGGCTTTGGCTGCCGGCTCATCAATACACGGGAAGACCTCGCGGGCGTGGTGGCTTTCGAATTGTGTAGCAAAGAGTGTGTGCTCCTTGCCGTCAAGTGTAAAGAAAGCAGGGTAGAGGCCGGTCATGCCGCGCGTAATCGGTGCTTCAAATTTGAGGGTTACGGTGTATGCACCGCCATAGAGCAGTTTGTCACTGTGCAAGCGCACTTCGTGCAGGGTGTTTTGGTTATTGATACGTGTAATCTCAATAGCTTGATCGCCCTGTTTTTTATCATGCTTCACTACCTGTGCGCTCGTAATGTTCAGTCCATTCTGGTGGAAGGTCAGGCGCTGGCTTGGCCGCCCGGTTTTCTTGCCTTTAATAGTGACCGTGCCTGTGAAATGCATCGTTTCACGGTTTGGCGTGATGTTTAACTCGTAATGTTCAGGTTTAAAAGACTCCAAGAGCCGTCGTACATTTTTACTCATATGCCTCTATTGTACCGTATGTGCCATTGGTAGATTTGACAACGCGAACCACGCGGCTTATAATGATTTATGTTCAGGTCGGCCGGAAGGTCGGCTTTTTTCGTGAAAGAGACCAAGAAATTCTGAGAAAAGGAGAAAATTATGGATCTAGATATTAAACAATTGGCGGCTGCCGTTCGTGCAATCGCAGAAGAAAAGAACTTGCCTGAAGACGTAGTGCAGGAAGTAGTTGAGCAAGCCTTGGCTGCAGCGTACCGCCGTGACTATGGCGATCGCGAGCAGGAAGTGCGTGTAACTATGAACCTCAACACCGGTGATGTTGATGCCTATGTTGCGAAGGAAATCGTAGAGAATGTTGAGCACCCTGCGTATGAAATTAGCTTGAAAGAAGCGCAAGTACGCAAAAAAGATGCAAAGCTCGGTGATGAAATCGAAGTGCATGAAAAGGTAGAAAGTTTTGGCCGCGTTGCAGCCCAGACTGCCAAGCAGGTTATCTTGCAGCGTCTGCGTGAGACAGAGCGCGAAGCAGTGCTCGAAGAATATAGTGACAAAATCGGCACCCTTATTAACGCCCTCGTCAGCCGTGTTGAAGGCAACATCGTGCGGATGGATCTTGGTAAGGCGCAAGGTATCTTGCCCCGGAGCGAGCAAATTCAGGGCGAGCGTTACCATCCTGGTCAGCGCCTGAAAGTCTATTTGAAAGATGTTGAGCGCGGCTTCCATGGTCCGCAGCTGGTTGTCAGCCGCGGTAACACCGAGTTTGTTGAGTGGCTCTTTAGGGCTGAGGTACCAGAAATGGACAGCGGCGCTGTAGAGATTAAGGGCATCGCGCGTGAAGCCGGTGTACGCACGAAGATTGCAGTTAGCTCAAATGTACCGGGTGTTGACCCAGTTGGCACGTTTGTGGGTGGCCATGGCGTGCGCGTCAACGCAGTCATGAGTGAGATTGGCGACCAGGAAAAAATCGATATTACGGTTTGGAGCGATGACAGTATTGAGTTCATTACCAATGCACTGAGCCCAACGAAGGTCAGCCGCGTAGAGATTATCAACGGTCAGCAAAAAGCACGCGTGATTGTACCTGAAGACCAATTAAGCATTGCTATCGGTCGCGGTGGACAGAACGTGCGCCTTGCGAGCAAACTGACTGGCTATGAGCTTGATATTGAGGCTGACAAGCCAGAGGCTGAAGAAGCCGAGGTTGAGTCAAAGCCACTTGTCCAAAAGTTGAAGCGCAAGACAGAGCTTGAGAACTCACTCCTGGAAGCCATCGAAGAACACGGCGAATAGTAATGAGACACCCCAAAGGGGTTTCTCATCGCGCTGGGCTTTGGCAAAGCCAAGGTCTCGGTGATCTTCCCTCGTGGAAGTTATATGCAAAACAGCTGTGCTAATCTGGCGGGGAAGTTGACAAAGTTGAACAAGTATGCTAAAATGATAAGATAGGGTTGAGGAGTTTCTCCCCCTGTACATTAGTAGCTCTCTGCTTATTTACTGGTTGAATTGCCCTGTGCGAATATGATGTTGTGTATCATGGATGCATAAAGCAATTCAATCAAAACCCACAACACAGATCGGAGCAATCATGGGTGCACTATCTATGTCGGACGTGGTGTACTGGCTAGTCGCTGGCATGATTTCGGTGTTCTTTCTCTGGCTCGTCGCCGGGGGGACAACAATCCGCTGGAATCAGCTCGCCAAGACCGAATGGGTCTTCCTGTTCGTTCTCACGATCCTCGCTTTGCTCGCGGGCTGGGCTGGATGGCTGCTGATTCTGCTCATTTGGAGTGTGAGCCAGCGAGCTCTTGGGCTGCATCGCTCAGACCACCTGACTCGTCACCGTATGGATGACGACTCATGAGCATTTCTGTAGTGGACTAGCAGAGAGCTTCTGGAGGGGGAGAAAATGCTGCGGTGTGTCCGTGTATTTGCCAATCGGCTTATTACATATACACCCCGCACATTTCTCTTCCTCTCCAGCAGTTCCCTGAAACTATAAGTACTGACTTGTGGCTTCGGGGGACTGTACGCGAGGTATCGTGAATTAGCACTCTTGGGGTATCAAAACTGCCAACCGTGTTGCCTTGCAGACCCTCCTATCACCGCAATCTGCGCTATCTCATAGTCTGTGGCTAGCACTCACCGTAGTTATGGCTACGATTCGCACTAATCCTCACCTATGAGCGCACATCTTGCAGCACTAGGAGAGCCGGCAAACAACACGATTAGCACTCTTGATACCTGAGTGCTAATTTGCTATTCTGGAAGTAGCGAAAGGTAAAACGTCGCTAGTTAGGTTGGGATATATGCCAGACAATGAGAATGCTGATTTTAATGAGTTTATGGCGCATCTATCGGAAGATGCGCATGCGAGCTTGCGCCGTGCGGATGAAATTTCACGCGGCCTCGGCAGCGCATATATAGGCACAGAACACTTGCTACTTGGGCTTTTAGGCCAATCTAACTCTATGGCGGCGAAGTTTTTAGAAGGTGCTGGCGTAACACTTGAAAAAGCACGGGTTGCGCTTCATGTGACGCCGCAAGCGCTGGTAATCCATCTTGGCGCGAAGGGTTTGAGTGAAACTGCAAAATTAACGTTGCGGATGGCTCACAATATCTCACAAGATTATGACCAGGATCTTACTGGTACAGAGCATATTCTCTACAGTATTTTGACGCAAAAGAGCGCCAGTGCGACGAAGCTACTGCGCGATACCATGCATGTTGATATCGATGCGCTGTCTAATGAGCTAGAGCGGTTTATGAATCGTCAGCAATTTGAGGGCGCTTCGACGCCAGCAGGCAGTAGGCGTGGTCGTAAAACTGCTAAAAAAACCGCACTTGATTACTTTGGCACTGATTTGACTGCGCAAGCACGAGCGGGCAAACTTGACCCAGTTGTTGGCCGCGAAAACCAAATTCGCCGCATGATTACTATCTTGAACCGCCGCACGAAGAATAATCCGGTGTTAATCGGTGAGCCTGGCGTTGGTAAAACAGCAATTGTCGAGGGCTTGGCGCAACGAATCATCGCTGAAGATGTGCCGGACGCATTACTTGATAAGCGTATTGTCATGCTTGATCTTGCGGCTATGATTGCCGGTACAAAATATCGCGGCGAGTTTGAAGAGCGCTTGAAGAAAGTTATGGCAGAGCTTGAAAGCGATAAAAAAACGGTTGTTTTTATTGATGAGCTACATCTTATCGTTGGTGCTGGGTCAGCCGAGGGCTCTATGGACGCAGGTAATATTTTAAAACCTGCACTCGCGCGCCGTAAAATCCAGCTGATCGGGGCGACGACCACTACTGAATACACGAAACACATCGAGAAAGATGCCGCGCTTGAGCGCCGCTTACAGCCGGTGCAAGTGCCGCAAGCAACGACTGCGGAAACGCTGGCAATCTTGAAAGGGCTTCGCAAGCACTACGAAGAGTTTCACGGCGTAAAAATTACCGATGAGGTACTTGAAGATACGGTAAACTTGGCTGAACGGTATATTAATGACCGATTTATGCCGGATAAAGCAATTGACCTGCTGGACGAAACAGCAGCGCATTTACGGGTTGATAAGGGGAAGACTCCGCCGGAAGTCCGTAAGCTGCAAAAAGAATTGAAGCTGGTGAATGTCCGTATTGACGAGGCCGTCGATACGGAAGATTATGAACGCGCTGCCCGCGAAAAGACACGTGCGAGCCAAATTAATGAACAGCTTGAAGCGCTGCACGCCAGCGGTAAGGGTAAACGACGACTAACCGTTACAAGCGACGATATTGCAGAAGTTGTTTCACGAATGACTGGCGTGCCTGTCGGCAAAGTTATTAAGAGTGAAGCAAAGTACCTGCTGAATCTAGAAAAGAATATTGGCAAGCACGTTATTGGGCAGATTGAAGCAGTTGGTGCAGTTGCACGCGCGGTACGGCGAAACCGTTCAGGCATTGGCAGCGGTAAGCGCCCAATTGGTTCGTTTATCTTCCTGGGGCCAACTGGTGTCGGCAAGACGGAGCTAGCGAGGGCGCTAGCGAGTGAATTCTTCGGTAGCAGTGAGGCGCTTATCAAGATTGATATGAGCGAATTTGGTGAGCATCACAATGTTGCACGACTCGTCGGCGCACCGGCAGGCTACGTGGGCTACGATGAAGGTGGTCAGCTAACCGACAAAGTACGCCGCCAGCCATACAGCGTGGTACTGTTTGACGAAATCGAGAAAGCGCACCCAGAAACATTCAATATGTTGCTACAAATCCTCGAAGACGGGCATCTCAGTGATGCCAAAGGCAGAAAGATTGATTTCACCAATACCATCGTTATCATGACCAGTAATATCGGCGCAGAGAAGTTGCAGAAAGAAGCTGATTTTGGCTTCCATGCACATAGCAGAACCGACCTGAAGGATCTTGATGCGCTGCACACAGCGAATAAGGATAAAGTTTTGGATGAACTACGTAAGCGCATGCGCCCTGAGCTTCTCAACCGTATCGATAAAATCATTGTATTTCGTTCTTTGACGAAAGAAGATATCTTAAAGATTGTTGACTTGCAACTCGACGATTTACGGCAACGTCTCCAGAAAAAAGGTGTTGGTTTGCAAGTGACGCCAGCTGGCAAACAGTACTTACTTGACCATGGCTATGATGCGAAGAATGGTGTGCGTCCTTTGCGGCGACTTATTCAGGATACGCTTGAAGACCATATTGCGTTGCAATTGCTTGACGAGCAATATAATACTGGCGACATCGTGCAAGTCTCAACCAGGAAGGGCGAGCTTAACTACGCTACGGCTGGCGAGTCACGATAAAGTGCGCTAGCATAAGCATATGCAGCCTAAATATTCCGACCAAGCAGCAATGCCCATAACTGCACCGCGGCGGCGCAGAGGTTTTATAGCGCTTGCCATCGTTCTAGTTTTTTGGGCTATTGTTATAGGCCTGCTATTACAGCGTCAAACTATTACTGACTGGTGGCGTTTACGCGCGTATACACCGACTGATACCGTTACGGCACTGGCAGATCAAACGGCGATGACTGATAAGGCTCGCCGTTTGTTTTATATAAATGATCCGCAAATAGAAAAGGCAAGCTCCTTCAACGAGCACTGTCGCTTTGGCGAGTATACTATTGTGCTCGGCTGCTACATCGGGGGTGATGGCGGTATTTATGTGTTTGCTGTTGATGATGAACGGCTGTCTGGCATCCAAGAGGTCACGGCAGCACACGAAATGCTGCACGCGGCGTATGAACGGCTTTCCGGTAAGGAGCGGGCGCGCGTTGATCGTCTGACCGCACAAGCATTTGCCGGGCTTAAAAATGAGCGCGTCCGTATCAGCATTGAGCGTTATCGAGCTCACGATCCGGCCGTAGTCCCCAACGAACTTCACTCGATACTTGGAACTGAGGTAGCTGATTTGCCTGATGAGCTTGAGGCATACTATAAACGGTACTTCACAGACAGGACTCGTGTCGTCGCATTTGCAGTACAGTACGAGGAGGCATTTGAAAGCCGTCAGGCAAAAATTGCAGAGTATGAAGCGCAGCTTGTTAATCTCCAAGCTCGTATTACTGAGCGTAATGAGGCTCTAGAAGCACGCGCTAATCAGTTGCGAGCACAGCGCTCCAACCTAGAGTCCCAGCGGGCAACGTTGCCGCCAAGCGGCTTCAATGCGCAAGCAGCTGCATTTAACGCGGCAGTTGCTACCTACAATGCGGAAATAGAAGCAGTGGGCGGGCTCATTACTACGTACAACGATATCCATAGTTCGTATATGGCTGTGGTTCTTGAGCAGCAAGATTTGTTTAAAGCGATTGATAGCCGACCGCAGGCATTCTAGTATTTTTATTGAACGGCCATTCCCTCAGTCCAAGCAGTGCGTTACACGCGGAACAGATACCATCTGTTCCGGTTGCACTACGCTTATACCCTCCTTGGCCTGAAGGGATAGCCACTTCTCCTCGGAAAGGCCGGTGAGAATTGAGACATAAAAAGGTATACTGGTATACATGGTAAAGCGGGATGCAGCAAACTATGTGTGTACAAACTGTGGCGCAGTCAGCGCGAGCTGGAGCGGCCGGTGCCATGTTTGCGGAGAGTGGAATACGCTTGAGGCGCAGGTACCACTTGATACTGTCGTCGCGGCGAAAAGCGGTGCTACCTTGCGACCGCAAAGTATTACGGAATCTGTGAAGCAAGATTATAAACGCCTGGCAACTACCATAGACGAGGTTGACACGGTACTTGGTGGCGGGTTAGTTGCTGGCAGTGTTAGCTTGCTCGCAGGGCAGCCAGGCATTGGTAAGAGCACGCTCCTTATGCAACTGGCGCAAAAGCTTGCCGAGCAAGTAAACGTGCTCTATGTCAGTGCGGAAGAATCTGCTCACCAAGTGGCACAGCGTGCTGAGCGTCTTGGTGCTAACGCCAAAAATTTACAAATTGCCACAGCATCCAGCAGTAACGACATCGCCGCAACTATTGCGGGTGGTCAGTACCGTGTGGTGTTCGTTGACTCAGTACAAATGATTACTGTTAACGAGATTGGTAGCAATGCGGGAACGGTCAGCCAAATCACTGCATCAACGCAGCTTATAACTGCGGCTGCCAAACAGACGAATACGGCCGTTATTTTAGTCGGCCATGTTACGAAAGAGGGGACGATCGCAGGGCCGAAGGTGCTTGAGCACGTCGTTGATGTTGTCTTGCAGCTCGAGGGTGACCGGTACGGCGGCTTCAAGGTACTGAGAGCAATTAAGAATCGCTATGGCTCAACGAACGAAGCGGGTATCTTTGAAATGAAAGAAACAGGTCTGGCACCGATTGATAACCCTTCGGCAGCACTGCTGGCGGAGCGGCAGGCAAGTGATGGTTCTATTGTGCTCGCGACGCTTGAAGGCACAAGGCCGCTGCTGGTCGAAGTTCAAGCGCTCGTTAATCGCACTTCATACGGCTATCCGAAACGTGCAGCCAGCGGCTATGACTTAAACCGGCTAAACCTCCTGGTTGCTATGCTTGAGAAGCGAACAAAACTAAACCTTGCCGAGCATGATATTTACATCAACATTGTGGGCGGTATTAAAATTACTGAGCCGGCCGCCGACCTGGCTATTTGTATGGCTATTGGCACGGCAGCCAAAGGGCTCCAGCTGAAGGCGAACCACGTGGTTTTTGGTGAGGTAGGGCTTTTGGGCGAAGTCCGGCACGTGCCGTTTGTCGATAAGCGCTTAGCAGAAGCAAAAAAGCTAGGTTTTGCGGGTGCTATTGGCCCCAAAACAGCTGGGCTGAATGCCGCTCAGGCAAAGCTGCTTCACGTTGCCGCCGATGTGCGGAGTGCTTTAAATCAATTTTTAGAGAAAGAGTAATACATGAACATTATAATTATTTTGCTACTGCTCGTAGTTATTTATTTGCTGTTAAGCGAGCGCGGTACCCTACCAAAACTTGGTAATATTGGCTCACGAAAAATCATCATGGACAGCAGTGCGCTGATTGATGGCCGAATCATAGAAATCGTTCGCACTGGCTTCGTGGCAGACGAGTTAGTGATACCAAAGTTTATATTAAGCGAACTGCAGATGCTGGCAGACGGTGGTGATTCGCACAAGCGTGAGCGTGCTCGGTTTGGACTTGAAGTAGCAGCTGAACTGCAAGAATATTCCTGGGCGCATGTCAGTATTAGTGAGGCCAACTTTGCAGGGGTTGCTGCAACAGACGATAAGCTCGTGAAGTTGGCCAAAAAACTTCGCGGCGTACTATGCACGACTGATTATAACCTCAATAAGGTTGCGGCCGTTGAAGGTGTGCGTACGCTGAACGTGAATGAGCTTTCACAGGGCTTGCGTCCTGTAACGCTACCTGGCGAGCGTATCACGGTTAAGATTGTGCAGCGCGGTAACGCACCCGACCAAGGTGTCGGGTACCTTGAAGACGGCACAATGATTGTCGTTGATGGCGCCGCGCGAGCGGTCGGATCAACACTTGAAGTTTCGGTTGACCGTATGCATCAAACAGTTGCGGGCAAAATGGTATTTGCACACGCTGCCCGCCAACCAAAACCAGCACCTCGTAGTACCAGGCCGCCAAAGCCCGCAGACACACTTGTGGAACGTATGACACCTCGCAAGAAACGTCAGCCAAAACGAATAAACTAAACTGAGTTTTTCCTAACTAAGGGCTGGCGGCAACGATATTTGTGGTGCCAGCACCTCCCGAGGCTGAGTAGAGTACACTGTCTATCACGACGGCATTGTAGGATAACTGTCCGGGTTCGGTAGGCGTGTAGCTAAACGTATATGACACACCGCTTGCGATTGGCGAGGTGTTGGATTGGACTTTAGTGCCGTTAACATACAGCTCTAGTGTGCCTGGGAAGTCTGGGCGGTCGCCGCTGCTTAATGGGTGGCTACCTGCTAGCGGTGTAAAGGCTATCGTACAGACGATACCAACCGTAGCACAGTTGCTTGAGGCGAAGCCGATGCTTGGCCGCGCATCACCACAATTATGGATATCGTCGGTCGCTGTTGTGTTCGCCTGGGCAGAATCGGTCTCAATAGAGAAGGCCGAAGTATTACCGCCGCTGGCAGTTTGGCGCGCAAGTTCAGGCGTACAATCGGTTGCTAGCTTTTGGGAGACTTTGTCTATTGTGGCGGATTGTGAGGTACCACTGCGCGGCTTATACCATGAAGGGTATAGATCATTGGCTGGGCTTGGCTCGCGTGACCCAGTACCGACGTGATGCCGGATGACGTAGGCTGGAGCAATCTTGACCTTTTCGGGCTTATCCCAGTTTTTGGCTTGTTCGCCATTATGTGCAGCGCGCATCCAGTTGAGCCAGATTGGTCGGGTCATGTTCTCCATAAAGCCAGTCATCTCGCGTGAGCGGTCATGATAGCCAACCCACACGCCTGCAGCGTACTTTGTAGAATACCCAAGCATTAAACCGTCTTTGGCATCATTGGTCGTACCGGTTTTAATGGCAAACTTCCAGCCATTGTACGCGTGAATCTTTTGAGACATATAGCTGGCGTTCGGGTCGGATAGGATGTCGCTTATAATGTAGGCTGTATCTTCTGAGATAACGCGTTTTGCTTCGGGCTGCTTCCACTCGTAGATAGGTTTGTTAGATGCGTTTACAACCTTGAGGATGTACGTCTTATCAATGTATTCGCCGCCACGAGAGAAGGTGCCGTAGGCATTGACGTGTTCATCCAGTTTCAAAAAGGCACCGTCACCAAGTGCTGATGAACCATAGCACGGCGCAGTGATAGTCAGTGCTTCGTCTTCAAAACAGTTATAGCCACTCGTGAGCCCCATAGACTCAGCGGTTTCAATCGTCTTTTCGACACCAGCAATCAGCATAGCCTTAATAGCGGGTACGTTGCGTGAGCCACCAAGTGCGTAGCGAATGGTCACCGGTCCCGGGTAGCGGAAGTCATAGTCCCACATACAGTTTCCGCCATCTTTGGGGCGGGCTTTGTTCGTGCACGGATAGCCGGTGAGGGGTGCCTGAACATCATATAAGACAGAACCTGCACCGGCGTTTTCAGAATTTTCAATTAGTGTGGCATAATCGTACGGCTTAAAGCTAGAACCTGGCGGCAGCAGCGTGCGTGCATAATTGATTTGTCCGTATTGTTCATTAGAGAAGTCAACACCGCCTACAAGAGCAACCATTTGCCCAGTCTGGACGTCAGCGGCAGCAAATGCTGCATTGTCGCCACCTTGACGCTTAATAATTGGCAGGGCGTTTGCGACTTGGGTCTCAGCCTCCTTCTGAAGGTCAAGATTAAGCGTGGTTGTGACTTTCCAGCCGCCGCGCTTTACTGTTTCCGAGCCGAAGCGTTGGTTAAGTTCTTCCTTGGCCGCTAGCACAAAGTAAGGGGCTTGGATACCGCTATACTTTGGTTGCCGTGGGTGAACGGTGGCCACCACATTAATCGTTTTCGCTTCCTCAGCTTCTTCTTTGGAGATCATCTTCTGATCAACCATCTGATCAATGATGTAGTGTGCGCGGCCCACGAGTGCTTCCTCATCAAAATCAGGGCTATACGGCGAGTAGTAGTTTGGTGATTTAGGAATCGCTGCTAAGAAAGCCGCCTCGGCAATAGTGAGATCTTTAGCGTTCTTATGGAAGTAATTGCGCGCAGCGGCCTCAACACCGTATTCAATACCACCGTATGGTGCAATGTTGAGGTAACCCTGTAGGATTTCATCTTTTGAATACTGCCGCTCAAGCTCAACCGCCAAAATTAGCTCTTTCACCTTGCGGGTAATAGTGCGGTCTTCAGTCCAATCTTGACTCAGTTTTACGAGCTGCTGGCTGATAGTCGAGCCACCTTGCGTTGAGCCGCCCATAGCATTATTAATTGCGGCGCGAGCCAGCCCGGTTACGTCAAATGCGCCGTGACTATAGAAGTTTTTGTCTTCGATTGCAATGGTTGCCTTCTTGATGTTATCTGACATTTCATCGATGGCGATTGGAAAACGCTGCACGGCATCATAATCTTGCCAGAGCACTGTTTGGCCAGTTCGATCATAGTACGTAATGCTGCCGCCGAAGTCATTGCCTGAAATATCATTAGCCTTCGGTAGATCTTTACGGAAGTACGCAAAAATACCAACAATCAGTAAAAAGCCCACGAGTATACCAATACCCGTGATTTTTAGCGCCATGATAGCGCCCTGCTTGCTGAACCAATACTTAGCGACGCGTTTCGGGTGCAATCGGTACAGAGTCCGCTTAAAGCGATTCTTTGGTAGTGTTGCAAGGTACGCTGCTTTAGCGCGGGCTTTCTCTTCTCGTTTGGCCTTTGCGCGTTCTACAACTGATTGGTTAACTTTGAGTGTTTTACCGCTATGGGTAGTGACGCTCCGTTGGCTGCTTTTGCGGCCAGTATTCTTAGACTTTTTAATCATCGTGGTTTACTAAACTGTAATTTCCTCTCAAAAATAAGTACCTTTCTATTATATCAAAAATGCGCCTTAAAACTAAGGCTTTCTGCTTATGTCATGTCGCCTATGTGTTCTACTTTTCCTGTCTCTCTATTCTAGGGTATACTACAGGCTAAGATGAGCACTACACCACTATTCGACGAGCTTGCATGGCGCGGCTTGGTAAACCAGACAACATTTGATAATCCTGAGGCAATCAATGAGCCGCGGACATTTTATTTCGGTGCGGATCCAAGCTCCGATAGTATGCAAATTGGCAACCTTGCTGGCGTCGTACTCGTGAAGCGTTTGGTCGACGCTGGCCATAAAGCAATTCTACTTGTGGGCGGCGCAACGGGTATGGTAGGTGATCCGAAAGATGATGCAGAGCGAGATCTCAAGCCTCTTGAAGAGATTGCTCGCAACAAGGCGGGCATTGCTGCGCAATATCGCCAAATCCTCGGCGGGGAACAGTTTGAGATGGTTGATAATTATGACTGGTTCAAAGATATTGGTTACTTACAGTTCTTGCGTGATGTTGGCAAGCATTTTTCGCTGTCGCAGCTGCTTGACCGTGATTTCGTAAAATCGCGTCTTGGCGAAGGCGGCGCAGGGATCAGCTACGCTGAGTTCAGCTATTCGCTTATTCAGGGTTACGACTACTTGCATCTGTACCGTGAAAAAGGCGCGACGCTGCAAATTGGTGGTTCCGACCAGTGGGGTAATATGCTTTCTGGTACGCAGCTCATACGCCAGCTCGAAAGCGCAGAGGCGCACGTCTGGACAATCCCGCTCGTTATCAACAAAGCTACCGGTAAAAAGTTTGGCAAGAGTGAGGGCGGCGCCATTTGGCTTGATGAAAAGAAGACGAGCCCATACCGGTTCTACCAGTTCTGGCTGAATGTTGACGATGAGGGTGCACCTGATTACGCAAAGATCTACACATTCTTAAACCGCGAAGAAATCGAGTCACTTATAAAGCAACAGGCAGAAAATCCAGGCTCACGGCCACTCCAGAAAGCACTTGCGTATGAAGTAACAAAGCTTGTACATGGCCAGGAGCGCACCGAAAGTGTGCAGCGCGTTACTGAGGTGCTCTTTGGCGGTGCAGATTTTTCTACCCTAAGCGGCGCGGATCTCGATGAGTTAGCGGCTGAAATCCCAACGGTGCAGCTGGGCGGCACAGTTGTTTCTGCACTCGTAGATGCGGGCGCTGCGGGCAGCAACGGTGAAGCGCTCCGCCTTATCAAAGGCGGAGGCGTGTCAGTTAAGGGCGCCAAGCTTGCTGAAGATCAGGAAATTACCCAGCCAGCTCTTATCAGAAAAGGCAAAAACACATTCGTACTCGTTCGATAGGCTTCTTTACCTTACAATAGAGAGTATATGGAGCTCACAACTACGCTGGCGGCGGTTAAGGGTGTCGGGCCGGCTTTGGCCGATAAATTGGCTGGGCTGGGGCTGCGCAGCGCCTCAGATTTGATTGATTACTACCCGCGGCGCTACGATGATTATTCAAATCTCCTGCCAGTCGGTAAGCTTATGCCGGGGGCGGTAACAATCCAAGCCCAGATCAAGGAAGCAAAAGGACGGTATGTGCGCCGCGGACTGCATATCACCGAGGCAGTTGCTTCCGATGCTACTGGTAGCGTACGGCTAATTTGGTTTAACCAGCCATACCGTGCTGCAGCGCTGAAAAGCGGGCAAGATTACTTCATTGCCGGTGAGTTTGGTATGAATAACCGGCGGTTCAGTATTATGAACCCAAGCGTTGAGCTCGTGAGTGATTTCCCAGTGAACAGCGCACGTATCCTGCCTATCTACCGCGAGACAAAGGGTCTAACGAGCAAGCAAATTCGCGGCGTGTTAGCTAAAATCGTGCCAACTATTCGTTTGCTGCCCGAGCAACTGCCCGCGGATATTGTACGCAAACACAAGCTCATGGCGTATGCGGCGGCCATAGAACAAATACATTTCCCTGCAAATACCGAAAATTTGGCTGAAGCGCGCCGTAGACTTGCATTTCAAGAGGTCTTTGAACTCATAACGGCGAGTCTCTTGAACAAAGCAGAGATTATGGCTGAGCCTGCCCATGAGATCCCATTTGACGAGCATGTCGCAAAGCAGTTTGTCGCCGCCTTGCCATTTCCGCT
>CAYTOC010000002.1:1165-28709 GCA_964439405.1 uncultured Candidatus Saccharibacteria bacterium | reverse complement strand
TCCCATTTGACGAGCATGTCGCAAAGCAGTTTGTCGCCGCCTTGCCATTTCCGCTCACAAACGCTCAACGCAAAACGGTCTGGCAGATTTATAAAGATATCGAGCACGACAGCCCGATGAATCGGTTAGTAGAAGGCGATGTTGGTTCAGGCAAGACCGTCGTAGCAGCTATGGCAGCAGTTATGGCCAGCCATGCAGGCTACCAAACGGCACTTATGACACCGACTGAGCTGGTTGCACGCCAACATGCCGAAACGCTATATAAGCTTCTTGAGCCGCTGGGCAAACAAGAGGAACTAGTGCTCTTGGTCGGCAGTCTTAAGCCTGCTGAGAAAAAGCGAGCCCGCGCTGCCATCGCTGGTGGCGAGGCGAAGATATTAGTTGGTACGCATGCGCTTATCCAAGAGAAAGTCGATATGCATGCTTTGGCCTTGGTTGTCATTGATGAACAGCATCGCTTCGGTGTCGAGCAGCGCAAGGAACTGATGCGCAAGGCCGGCAAGATGCCGCACGTGCTCAGCCTGACGGCTACGCCGATCCCGCGTTCACTTGCACTCACACTTTACGGTGAGCTTGATGTATCAATCCTTGATGAAAAACCAGCCGGTCGTCAAGAAGTACTAACCGAAATCACTTCGCCAAATTCCCGGAAGCAACTGTATGCCAAGATTGAGGATGAGCTAATAGCTGGTCGTCAGATGTTTGTCGTGTGCCCGCTGATCGAAGATTCTGAAGTGCTCCAGGCGAAGTCAGTAGAGGCAACCTACAAAGAAGTCGCGAAAGGTTTTCCGCAGCGGCGTGTTGAACTCTTGCACGGCAAGCTCAAGGCTGAGGACAAGCAGGCAATAATGCAGCGTTTTATCGCGCACGAAACGGATATTTTGGTTAGCACAACGGTCATTGAAGTTGGCGTTGATGTACCAAATGCCTCGGTGGTGCTCATAGAAAGTGCCGAACGGTTCGGGCTGGCGCAGATTCATCAGCTTCGCGGTAGAATTGGCCGCGGTGGGCATAGGGGCTATTGCTACTTAATGATGAGTGACAGCAAGGCGCCGAGTAAGCGTCTGCGTGCGCTTGAGAGCAGCAATGACGGCTTTAAGCTGGCCGAGCTGGATCTTGAAATGCGCGGGCCTGGAGCCATTTATGGTCAGCTGCAGCATGGCGCTTTAGACCTGCGGCTTGCAAACTTGAGCGATGTAAAACTACTTGCGGCTGCACGCCAAGCGGCTGACCAAACTGTAAAAACACCCGCATTACTGATACAATACCCTCAGTTATTGCAGCGTATTCAGCGCTTGCGTCAGGTTAGCAGCCTCAATTAAACCATATATGTATTCTGGTACAACTCTCACAAAATATTCCGGGCGCCTGTTCGGTGCACACCAAAAATTTGACCGCGTGGCGCGCCGGCATCTGAGCCTGTTACTCAGCGAAAAGGACGCTGCTTTTCCGACTATCGGTGAGATTTTAAAATTTGAGGGCAAGAATGGGCCGGATGGTATTAAGAGCAAAAGCCCGGCGCAGAATGAGCCGTGGCATTATATCGACCCGTTTGATGAGTCTGATAAAGGTATCTTTGAAATTATCCTCAGTCACCACCAAGCTTTGGCGTATGCTTTGCGTACGCAAAATAAGACCAAGGCGGCGTTTGAGGCTGCATGGCTGGCACACGCTGTGGTTGACGGGCTAACGCCGGCGCATCATTTTCCTTACGAAAAAGAACTTTCGAAGCTGCGCGGCGGCCAGTCAAATGACACGCGCACGACACTGAAGGCCAAGATCGTGATGCCAGGTAACACATACCGCGAACAAGTAGCTAACAACTGGAAGATGTGGGGGCCAAAAGGCCTTATGCTGACACATGGTACGTTTGAATTCGGCGTCGCTGGCCTCGTTAAGCCGCTGTCGCTACGCGATGCAATTCCGAGCAAGGAGGATATTCATAACGTACAGCATCATGGCGTGACTGATTTTTTCCACCGCTATGTCAAAGAAGTTGCCACGCAAGATCTCTACACCGAGTATTACCGGACAGGCTGGACGCCTCAGTTAGCGCGTAAGGTTCGCCGCGATTTGGCGCCGCTCATTACGCGCGCCGTAACACTGACATGGTATAGCGCCGTCCTGGAAGCAGCAGGTAAGCAAAAAAAGAAGGCCAAGAAAAAATGAGAATTATCGCAGGCAAACTCGGCGGTCGCTTGTTTGAAGCGCCTCATGGTCATCGTACCCACCCTATGGGCGACAAAATCCGCGGAGCACTCTTTAATACACTTGGTGATATAACCGGTTTAACGGTGCTTGATGCGTTTGCGGGCAGTGGTGCAATTAGTTTTGAGGCAATCAGCCGCGGCGCTGCGTCGTCTACTGCCATAGAATCAGACAAGGGTGCCCAAAAAGCTATCGTACGTAATATTGAAGCATTGGGCTTAGACGAGCAGGTGCAGCTGGTGCGCGCGTTTGTGATTAGTTATGTTCGCCGTATTCATGACGAGTTTGACATTGTAGTTGCCGACCCGCCGTACGATGACGTGCAATACAAAGCACTGGAAATCCTACCAAAATACGTCAAGCCAGGTGGTATCATTGTCTACTCACTCCCACCTACGGCGCGGTTAATGTTGCCAGATACCTTTGAACTGGTTGCTCAAAAAAATTACGGTGACGCCACATTACATTTCTATCGTAAAACATAAAATAGCCTCAATAAAGAGGCTATTTTATCTGGTGCGGAAACCGCAGATAGCTTTGAACTACTCGGTAGTATATCTGATTGGTTATTTGCTAACAAAATGAGTGACGTATTCAAGCTACCAAAACTAGATATAGAGGTGGTTCGTTTACAGAGGCTACAGCCTAGTTACTCGTACTGATAAGTATTTACTTGGTTAGGGTTTGAACTAGAGCTAACAATAAAGTTGTTGGGATATTGTTGGCAATGTTATATTAGGCAATCTGCTTTAGGGTATTGGGTAGTACCCCCCCTATACCCTTTGCACTCTCAATCTGAAATGAACGTAAACGCACTACCTACCTAAATAATTGCCGACGTCAAAAAATACTTTTGTTTTAGTTGTTGGGGCAAGTAAAAATACAGTGGTTCAATCTGCTTTCTTCGAGAGATGATAAAATAATACTATGAGCAACGCAATCTTATTACACGGCACAGGCGGGAGTGATACTGATTACTTTTGGTTCAGTGATACTAAAAACTACCTAGAAAGCCTAGGCTATAACGTCTGGTGGCCATTATTGCCAAATACCGACGAGCCAAAGCTTGAAGAAACACGAACCTATATCGAACAAAATACGCCGACACTCGACGAAGGCTCAATCATCATTGGACACTCCTCAGCTTGCCCAGCCATACTCGATTTACTTCAAAAGTCGAACTTAGCAATTAACCAAGTTATTCTCGTTGGTGGTTTCTACGAAGAAATTGACGAAGAGGGTACATCAGCACTAATGCTACCAACTTCTTTTGAGTGGGAGTTGCTCAAGTCAAAATCTCACGAGTACATTCTTATTAACTCGGACAATGACCCTTGGGGCTGTAATGACTTACAGGCTCGAAAGGCCTCAATAGAATTAAACGGAACACTAATCGTACCTACAGGGCAAGGCCATATGGGTTCGATTAGCTTCAATCAACCAATGAAAGAGTTTGGACTACTAAAGCGACTTATTCGATAACTGCTGTTCAACAAGCCTCTTGAGCAACTGGTAGCGACGCAAAGTATTTTTCTCACTCAAACGCTTATCACGAATTGAGCTAAAGCCGTTGAGTGCAACCTCTGTAATACGCAGGTCTTGGTTATCGGGGTACTGAGAACGGCTAGCGTCGAATATACTGCCATCAGGGAGTATATTTCTATAATGACTCTCTTCTTGACCGCCAAAGACCGTCACAAGCCTTTGAAGCTCACCTCCTAGATAATCCTGAACGACTAAGGCAGTAGGAACGCATTGGCCTCTGCTGGCTTGCTCTTCACTCCACTCGTCTGGGACACTAGAAGTTTCTCTCATCCAACTTTTTTCAATAGCAGTTTGAAGTTGTTTCTTTTGCAAGCTTGTCATACCTCAATCATAGCATTGTGTAGCAGATGGAACTAACGTCCCTGCTCGTTACGAATGTTTGTGTTCGCAAAGCCACGCTTCGCCATAGCTTCGTCAAAAGTCTTGTCCATATAGAATAAGTCTCCGAGCCAGCCCATAAAGAAATAATTAGCAGTGATGCTTCGCCCTATCGCACCCTTAGCATTACCGAGATACCAACGGTTAATCGGCAAGATAAAGCTACAAGCAGTGAGTATTTTGTACGTTTTTCGGTCTTTCATTTTCGACACCTTTCTATTGCTTAATAATTAGTGTCCAAAAAATAAAAGGACACCCGTTCTAGGTGTCGAAACCAGCTAAAAGGATAAACCTAATAGTTTTTGAACGGATGCCCATTTAATAGGTTTATGCGTTCAAAAAGAACTGGATATAAAATATCCCCTTAACTGATTTCGACAAGGTCTATTATAGCATCAAAAATCTGGTTTTACTTATCCCTGAACCACTCTAGCTTTGGAGGGTTAGGAAAACGGGTAACAAAACTAAAACATTCGACGTTAATCTGCTTATCGAGAGGAACGGCGTCAAAGATACTCGAACTTCGTGAAGATCGTCGTAGTTTGAACGGCGTTAAGTCTGCTAAGGAAAAAGAGCGAGACGACTTGTCTCGTAAGTTTAGAGATATGGATGCAAGCCACCCATCTTACGTTGTCACCGAAAGTGATATTACGATGCTTCATAACGATGTTATCGACATTGAAGCAAGAATTACAAAGATTGCCGATAAGCTACGCAACACCGACAAAATCAAGTTGAACAAGGAAGAGTTTTTGAACTTGGCAAATACAGCGTATGACAAGGTGTTGGCTGGTACGCCAGTTGAAAAAGATATAATCCTACGAAAACTAGCTTTGAACCTAACCCTAGATGATAAAAGAACTCCCTCCTTTATCTGGAGAGAGCCTTTTGCGACGATGCTTTCGCTTCGTCAATCTTCTAATGGTGCGGATGAAAGGACTTGAACCTTCACGCCTTGCGGCACTAGCTCCTAAGGCTAGCGTGTCTACCAATTCCACCACATCCGCGCACTTTGAATTTAAGGTGTTAGTTTATTGTCATTCCGGACAAAGTAGTTGCTGACACGTCTCGGTGTCTACTATTTTTGTCTGTCTTACTCCGTACGAACCCACCACATCCGCGAAAGTACTGGAATACCGTACAATTCTAGCGTATTTCTTATCAGATGCAAAGACATCTCTGCTATACTAGATGTAAAGAAACAGAGGAGGGGTTCATGGTTTGGATAATTGTTGCCGTCATCATTGTTGTATTACTCATAGACGGCTTTTTCGTGGTGCGACAGCAAACGTCGGCAGTTGTTGAGCGCTTTGGTAAATTTAATCGCATTGCCGGATCAGGACTGAACATCAAAATCCCGTTTATTGACCGGATTTCAGGTCGCTTGAGTTTGCGGATTCAGCAACTCGATGTGCGCGTTGAAACTAAAACCAAGGATAACGTCTTTGTGTTTGTCGTGGTGAGCGTGCAGTACTACGTATTGCCGGGTAAGGTCGTAGATGCATTCTATCGGCTGCAAAACCCGCAGCAGCAGATCACATCGTTCGTATTTGATACGGTGCGCGCGCGTGTGCCATCTATCATCCTCGATGATTTGTTTGAGAAGAAAGACGAGATTGCCCAAGCGGTAAAATCAGAGCTTGATAGCGTCATGGACGACTTCGGCTATGGCATCATTAAAGCGCTCGTGACGGATATTGACCCAGATGCCAAAGTGAAAGTAAGCATGAACGAGATTAACGCCGCACAGCGTCTTCGCGAGGCGGCAATTCAGCAAGCCGAGGCAGATAAGATTCGCGTGGTCAAAGCTGCCGAAGGTGAGGCAGAAAGCAAAGCGCTCCAGGGCCAAGGTATTGCGAACCAGCGTAAGGCAATTATTGATGGTCTGCGTGAGTCCGTCGAGAATTTTAGTAGCAGCGTTGATGGCACGAAAGCTCAAGATGTCATGAATCTCGTGCTCATGACGCAGTACTTCGACACCATTAAAGATATCGGTCTGTCGGGCAAGAGCAATACGATTCTTATCCCGCACTCGCCAGGCGGCATGCAAGACATCTCTACCGAATTGCGCAACGCTATTATTACTGGTAACGAAATCACCAAGAATCACGCCAAGTAATCTGGTACAATAGGCCACAAGATGAGCCTATCAACACAACCGTATAAGGGCGCGCGGGATTTTTACCCCGAGGATAAGCGTCTACAGAAATATCTGTTCAAAGTAATGCGTGAAGTTGCTGAGCGCTTTGGGTACGAAGAGTATGATGCGCCGATTTTAGAGCCGACCGAGCTCTTTTTAAGCAAGGGCAATCAGGAGATTATTGAGGAGCAGACCTATACTTTCACTGATCGCGGGGGTCGCAGCGTCACAGTACGTACGGAAATGACACCGAGTGTTAGCCGTATGGTAGCCGGCCAGCGGCAAGAGCTGCCATACCCAGTACGCTGGTATAGCATTCCAAATCTCTGGCGCTATGAGCGCACGCAGCGTGGGCGGCTTCGCGAGTTTTGGCAACTTAATGTCGATATTTTTGGCGCGCAAGACCTCTCTGCCGAGCATGAACTAATCGTATTATCCGATCAGCTGCTCAAGGCGTACGGCGCTAAGAGCGATATGTACAACATATGTATCGCCAGCCGCGTCCTGACTGATTATTTACTGCAAGATTACCTGGGGCTTGACGAAGTGCAAGCTCAGATGGCGGTCAAGCTCATTGACCGGATGCATAAGATTGCACCGGAAGAATTTGACGTACAGCTCGACGCAATCCTAAGCCCTTCGCAACGCGAAAGCGGCACTGGACAGCGGTTAACGTCACTATTGGCTGCTAAGAAAATCAGTGACCTGCCAAGTGATGTGCAATTGCACCCCGGCGCAGAAGATCTCGACAGACTGCTTACACTGCTCGAGACGAGCCATGTAAAGAGCGCGCAGCTTGACCTAACTATCGTGCGCGGTTTTGACTACTATACTGGTATCGTCTTTGAGGTTAGCGATGCTGACCCGGAGAATAACCGTTCAATGTTTGGCGGCGGTCGCTACGACGGCTTGGTTGGCGCATTTGGCGTTGAGCCGGTGCCGACAGTTGGCTTTGGCATGGGTGACGTCACCTTGCAGAACTTTCTTGAGTCACATCAGCTTTTGCCGAAGCTCACAACGGAAACGGATGTGCGGGTGCTCCTAATTGGGGATTTGTATCAGCGTGTGCAGCCAGTACTTAGCGAGCTGCGGGCGCTTGGGCTCAACGTTGCCGTAGACACTACCGGCCGAAAATTTGATAAGCAGATTAAAGCAGCTGACAAATCTGGGGTCCGCTACGTACTCATTATCGGGGAGCAAGAGCTCAGTGAAGGCAGGTTCAAGCTGAAAGACCTTGTTTCTGGCACCGAAGAAGCTCATGGCGCTGAGCGTATTGTGAGCATCGTCAAGGATTATCGCAGAGGCTAGAGGCATGAGAAAAGGGAAAAGCAGCGGAGCGTTAAGTGACCGCGACTAACCATGTACTAACCGGCGTGGCGATTGTAGCGCTAGTGCCAAATCCTTGGGTTGCCTTACCGTTAGCGTTCTTGGCTCATTTCGCGCTGGATGCCTTGCCGCACTTTGGTAACACAAAGCACCCTGAAACTATCTTGCCGAAACTAAAATATATTTTGGCGGTAGACATGTTTATCGCGGCGGCAATGCTACTCGCACTTGCCGTGCTGCAACCAGATGCTTGGTTTCTGCTGGCACTTGGCGGCGTGCTCTGTGCTAGCCCTGACCTCATGTGGATGCCAAACTATGTGCGGTACCTACAAAGTAAGCCAACGAAGCCAAATAACGCGTTCATGCGATTCCACTCTTGGATTCAATGGGGCGAACGCCCCTGGGGTATTTGGGTTGAACTAGTGTGGTTCTTCGTTATCGGCTGGCTAGTTTTAGGCATTATCTAGCCCAAAACGAAAGCGGCCCCCGGAGAAAAGATATATAAACGCAGGATGCGTCATCTTTCCTCACGGGGGCGTGTAGCGCTTTCGCTCAATCGACTCCTCTCGTCTATGTGATTTGGCTCGTGCGGACTTGCTCGAGCAGCTCGCGCTGGCGTGCGAGTTCGGTTGCTTCGGCGACCTGCTGCCTTGCCAGATCTTCCACGTGCTGCAGCTGAGAGCACAGGAACTCGTACTCTACTCGCCGCACCAGCGCTTCTCGGATCGGCAAGTATGGTGCTTCGGAGAGGCCTTCCTTGTGAAGCTCCACTATGGCGTTGATGACTTCAAGCTTGAAGTCTCGTTCTTGCTCGGGTGTGAGCTCGCCGGCCAGGAGCTTCATGTCGAGATCGTACCACTCGAAGTCGTAGTTGCGAATCCTGACGTCCTTCCAGTACCACTTTGTGTTGTAGGGTGGCGGCGGTTGGAGCGCACAGAGCACGTAGACCGAGTAGGCGTTCTTCAGGCTGTCGCCAGACCTGATGTTGGCGCTGGTTCTCGCTTCCACCGTGGCCCGCACCTTGCTCTCTCGGTGTCGTCTTGCTCGCATCCACGAGAACAGCAGCGCGAATGTGAGTGGCCAGAACAACGCGAGGGTGATGCCCGCGAAGATTGTCCCTACGACTGCCGAGTTGCTGAGGCTGTAGGCCAGCAGAGTTCCGAGCGCCGCCAGAGGCAGGAGCGACCAGAGGAAGGCGTTCCGGGAGTTCTCCACGCTTTCGAGAGACACCTCACGGTTGAGCGCCCTGATGTGCTTCTCGTCGCTACCCGGTTCGTTGAGCCAGACCTCACCCTCACGGGTGTGGTAGACGTTGTTTGCCGTGTTAAAGGTCACGATATTCCCCTTTCTTGGGAATCGGAGGATTGAGCGAAATGCCTGGGTACTCTTATAGCACGATTTTGTAAAATATGCCATAAATCAAACTAGATACATATACAAAACTTGCAAAGTATGGTATAATGAAAAGATATGGTACATGAGAGTGAGCGATTTTTGTTGAACCCGACCAAGCCAGCTGAGTGGCAGATTGAAGGTATTGCCAAAGAACTCAGGGGTGAGCCACCAGCTCCTGGCGCACGGTCTATTGAGGAGCTTGAGGCCGAACCAGGTCTGATGGCGCTCGGCGCCCTGCTTGACAAAATACAGGCTGAGAAACAATCTTAACAGTTAGCCGTTTCATTCCGGGGCGTAATCTGTTAGAGTAGGTACTTATGCAAGTGAGTACAACCTATACAAATGACACAACTATTAAATTGACGATCGTTGGCGATAGCGAGACATTGACGCGTGTAAAAGCGCATGTCGTGCAAGAAGTTGCCAGCCGCAGCGGTAGCCTACCTGGCTTCCGTAAGGGCAAAGCACCGAGTGCGCTGATTGAGAAACAGCTTGACCAAAACCTGGTGCAATCAGAGTTTTTAGAGCACGCTATCAATGAGCTGTTTAGCCGTGCTGCAGAGCAAGAGCGATTGCGCTTGGCGGGTCAGCCGAACGTCGCAATTACTAAGTTCGTTCCCTATGACGTTCTAGAACTTGAAGTAACGGTCGAAGTAATTGGCAATGTTACGCTGCCTGACTACAAGAAAATCAAGCTTGAGAAAAAGAAAGTAGCCGTTACCGCAAAAGATGTTGACGAGGTCATCACCAACCTTTTGAGCCGTTCGGGCGAAAAGAAAGATGTAAACCGCAGCGCGAAAGATGGCGACGAAGTGGTAATCGACTTTAGCGGTATCGATGCCAAAACAAAAGAGCCGATTGCAGGCACTGAAGGCAAAGAGTACGCGCTTACTATCGGTAGTAACACCTTCATCCCTGGTTTTGAGCCGGAACTGATTGGCCTTAAGGCAGGCGATGAGAAGACATTTGACGTGACATTCCCCAAAGAATACGGCGTGAAGGCACTGCAGAATAAGAAGGTGACCTTTAGTGTGACTGTTCATAAAGTGCAAGAGGCACTACTGCCAAAGCTTGATGATGCGTTTGCGGCCACAGTCGGTCCATTTAAGACGGCCGAGGAGCTGAAGGCGGATATCAAGAAACAGATTACTGCTGAGCGCGAACGCGAGATGGAACGCCAGTTTGAGAATGAACTTATCGAGAAAATTGCCGAAAAGACAAAAGTTGCGATTCCAAAGAGCGCCGTTGATGAGCAAATCCAGCGCATGGAGGAAGAAGAAAAGCAAAATCTTCTCTATCGCGGCCAAACATGGGAACAGCACTTAGAGCTTGAAGGCGTAACCGAGGAGCAGCACCGCGAGAAGAACCGCGAGCAGGCAGAGCTGCGCGTCAAAGCCGGCATTATCTTGGGTGAGGTTGCCGAACAAGAAGGCCTGACGGTCACTCCGGAAGAAATTGAGTTGCAGGTAAATCTCCTCAAAGGTCAATACCAGGATGAAAAAATGCAAGCAGAGCTGGACAAGCCGGAAAACCGCCGTGATATCATCAGCCGCATCCTGACGCAGAAAACCATCAGCAAACTTGCTGAATACGCTACCAAGTAGTACACTGACTCCTAATTAAACAGAGGAGATGTCATGTCAGGCAGAGAGTTTATTCCCTTAGCGCCAAAGTCTGTCGACCCGGAAGGCGAGGCGGTTCGTGCTAAGATTATTGGTTATTCGGGCGAGTTGAACGACAGCGACTTGCAGCAGATTAATGACAGCCTGCTAGCGTGTCGACCGGTGTGGTATCGTGTCTCACGCGAGGATTCGGATTTGGGGGTGATTTTTGCATATCATCCAGACGGCTTACGCGGTCCGTTTTTGCGCCTTATTCAAGGCGATGATCATCGATGCGAGGTTTACGTCTTCAATACAGATGCGGGTACTGAGTTTTGTGCTTCAGAGGAAGCATTACTATTCGAGGACGCAGTACGCTTCGCTGAAGCATATGGCCGAGAGCTTGTGCCGCAAATGTAATATTTGTGCTATAATTAACCTTACTAAACGAGGTGTTATCGGCTGATTGCCGGTATATGCGTAAACATTTTCTTCAATTTGAAAGAGCGTATGATTCCGCCGACCCGGAGCCTGACCCGTCACGGTTGCTGACTACAAACACAATCAACATATTTTTAGAAGCGGCTAACGCTGAACGGCGTGGGTATGAAGCGGCATATGCACGGGTCTTTGATGGCTACGAGGCTGACAATCGTCAAGAATATATTGAGCAGCGGATTGGTATGCTCGTAGCGAATGAAACGTTTTTTTGGCTAAGCCCTGTAGATACATCTGCTGATAGAGCTCAACCGCAATTAAGCCGTGCTGAATATTACAATAACGGCCAGCATGTGGGGCATCTTCACGCTAACGACACAATACCTGATCAAGAGCTGTATGCGGTCTATAAGAAGAATGTACTGGTGCTCGGTGCAGTTAGTTTAACTGCGGCGGTAGCATGCCTGGAGGGCGACTCGATGGATACGTCGGAGATTTAGCACTCTGGGTTGACGAGTGCCAATCCGCGGCGTACTATAAGATGTATGAGTATTTCGTCAAACATGTTGGTACCAACCGTAATCGAGAACGACGGCCGCTATGAGCGGGCATATGATATCTATAGCCGTCTGTTAAAAGACCGCATCATCTTCCTCGGCACGGGCGTCAATGAGGCAAGCGCTAATTTGATAGTGGCTCAGTTATTGTTTTTGCAAGCTGAAGACGCCAAGAAAGACATATTCTTCTACATCAACAGCCCTGGCGGTAGCGTATATGATGCGCTGGCTATCTACGATACGATGCAGTACGTGCAGAATGATATACAGACAGTAGGTATTGGTATCCAGGCTTCGGCTGCGGCGTTTCTGCTTAGCTCCGGCACAAAGGGCAAACGCTTTGTGCTGCCAAATGCCAGCGTGATGATCCACCAGCCATCAAGCGGTACGCGCGGCAAAGTAACTGACCAAGAAATCGATTTACGCGAGTCACTACGTGTTAAAAAACTCCTAGAGGAAATCATGGCCAAAAACACCGGCCAAAAGCCAGCCGTAATCCACGAAGACATGGAGCGCGACAAGTGGCTCACCGCCAAAGAGGCAGTGACGTACGGCATCGCCGATAAAGTCATCACCGCGCCGCCAAAAGCATAAGCAATTGCATCTTATAACTGCCGGCGTATACTGTAGGCCTATGGCAAATTCATTTGAAGATTCGGACGGCGGCTACCACTGGGATGATGACGGAGAAGCTCAGTCTAATGACCCGGAGCTCATGCAGCAGCTCGGCTTTGCACCCCATTCTGTCCGGAATCACGTGGGACAGTACGGAGAAAGTTTCGCTGAGCGGGCGTATCGGTTTAGTGAAGCACGTGATGCCTTGCACCAGGCATCGAGGCAGATTGTTGACCAGGCATTTCTTGAGCCGGAAGCACTCGACTACTATCAAAACATCAAGGGGTATGAGGGTGTTGTAGGTAGGGTGGCGCTTGGCCGCACGAACTGGACGTTAGAGTTTGACCGACCTCATGAGCGCTCAAACTATCAACTTCTATTTGAGGAATATGGTGTATTTACACCGCGTGCGCCAAAGCGTGAGGTCTGCCGGCTTATCGTGGCGCAAGCTGCCACGGCTCATGAGGTTCACTATCTAAGCACGACACGGCCCAGCCAGTGGCTTGCCGGTAGCCAAATCCACCAACACAACAGCGCTGCATACGGGCTTATTCTCTACGAAGAAGCCAGCCAGGCGCTCGAGCAGTTTGTCCGTACATACTCATAAGAAAAGGTGACCATCCCCTCACAACAAGTAGTGCGTTACACGCGGCTGCAGCTTATGCTGCTCCGGTTGCACTACGCTAGACCCTACTTGCTATGAGGGAATTGTCATCTAAGAAAATGCTTGACAATTGACTATTTATGCCACACACTACTATGCAAGAAGTAGTGTATTCTGGGCTGTGCTCGCTTTGGCCAAAAGCATGCATCAAAAACCCTCGGACTAGTAACCTTCGCGCGAAAAATACAACAATAGTATCCATACCTGATCCGCTTAGGGTTATATAGGGTGGTGGACCGTTTAGTAAGTAACAATCAAAGCAGAACAAGGGGACATACGTACATATATGGCGAAAACCACGAAGAGCGCAATCGATAACAAACAACGTGTGTACTTTACCGAGCATGATGACGCGGTAGAGCTACCAAATTTAGTAGACCATCAAAACAAGTCATTCCAGTGGTTTGTTGAAGAGGGTCTCGGGGAATTACTGGCAGAGATTAGCCCCATCGATGATTACACAGGCACAAAGTTAAGCCTGCGTTTTAAAGACTATCATTTTGAGGATCCTAAGCTGACTGAAGCGGAAGCCCGCGAAAATAACGTTAGCTATGACGCGCCACTTAAGGCGAACGTCGAGCTCACAAACAAAGTGACCGGCGAAGTCAAAGAGCAAGAGATTTACCTCGGTGATTACCCTTGGATGACTGATCGCGGTACCTTTGTGATAAACGGCGCAGAGCGTGTTGTGGTGAGCCAGCTCATGCGCTCATCTGGTGTGTTCTTTACGGCTGACCAGCACGGTGCGACTGCGCTGTACGGCGCTAAGGTTATCCCTGGCCGTGGTGCTTGGCTTGAGTTTGAAACTGCAGCTAGCGGCGCTATTTTTGTGAAAATTGACCGTAAGCGTAAACTTGCTGCAACGACCCTCCTTCGCGCACTCGGTCTGAACGAAGCTGCTATGAAGGACACGTTCAAGCATGTTGATACCGGCAAATTAAGCCATATTGCTGCAACCCTTGAAAAAGACCCAACAAAAGGCCAAAACGATGCACTTATTGAAGTGTACCGCCGTTTGCGCCCAGGTGACCTTGCCACCGTTGACAACGCTCGCAGCTTGATTGAAAACATGTTCTATAATTTCAAGCGTTTTGACTTCAGCCGCGTTGGCCGCTACAAGATCAACAAGCGCCTGAACCTTGACGTGCCAAATACTACTGAAAATCGCGTGATGCGCCTTGAAGACCTGACGGCTATCATCGCTGAAGTCATCCGCCTAAACAACACACAAGAACCTGCTGATGACATTGACTCACTGGCAAACCGCCGTGTGCGTTTGGTTGGTGAGCTCGTGCAGCGCCAGTTCCGTATTGGCCTATTGCGCATGGAGCGCAACACTAAAGATCGCATGAGTATGAGTGATATCGAAACCGTGGTACCTGGTCAGCTGATTAACGCTCGCCCGGTTGTTGCAGCAGTGCGTGAATTCTTCGCAAGCTCGCAGCTTTCACAGTTTATGGATCAGATTAACCCACTCTCTGAATTGGCACACAAGCGTCGTTTGAGCTCTATGGGCCCTGGTGGTCTATCGCGCGAACGCGCTGGTTTTGAAGTCCGCGACGCGCACGCGACGCACTACGGCCGTATTTGTGCTGTTGAAACCCCAGAAGGTGCGAACATCGGTCTGGTATTGAACCTTGCAAGCTACGCACGTATTAACGACTATGGTTTTGTTGAAACGCCGTATCGCGTGGTAAAGAATAAGAAAGTTACCAGCGAAGTCGTATTCCTTGACGCGTATGATGAGCAGAAAGAAATTATTGCCGGTGCCGGTAACCCTGTTGACGAAAAAGGCGTGCTCGTGGATGCCCGCGTCAGTGGCCGCACACAGCTCAAGGCTGGTGAATATGACGCGACCGATGTGACCTACATGGACGCATCACGCAACCAGATTATCGGTTCAAGTGCCGGTCTGATTCCGTTTATCGAGAAGAACTACGTGTACCGTAGTTTGATGGGTAGTAACCAGCAGCGCCAAGCCGTACCGCTAATCCAGGCACAGTCCCCACTCGTTGGTACTGGTATGGAAGGTGATGCAGCACGTAATACCGGTCAGGTAATTATGGCTACTGAAGATGGTGAGGTCATTAAGGCAGCAGCAAACGAAGTGGTCGTGAAGTACAAGAGTGGCACACACACCTACAATCCGCTACACTTTGTGCGCAGTAACGAAGGTACATCAATTAACCAGAAGGTTGTTGTCTCAAGTGGCGACAAGGTGAAGGCTGGCGATGTACTCGTTGAAGGTATGAGTATCCAGGGCGGCGAGCTTGCGCTCGGTAAGGACCTATTGGTGGCGTTCATGCCATGGAGTGGTTACAACTTTGAGGATGCGATTATTATTAGTCGCCGCCTCGTACAAGAAGATACTCTGACGAGCGTGCATATCGTTGACTACATGATTGAAGTCCGCGAAACCAAGCTGGGCCCAGAAGTTGTCACCAGTGATATCCCGAATGTCTCAGAAGACGCACTGCGTCACCTTGATGAGGACGGTATTGTGCGCATTGGTGCGGAAGTGCATCCTGGCGACATTTTGGTTGGTAAGATTACGCCAAAGGGCGAGCAAGAACTCTCAAGCGAAGAGCGTCTTTTGCGCGCTATCTTCGGTGAGAAGGCGAAAGAAGTCCGCGATACGTCTCAGCGTATGAGTAACGGCAAACATGGTAAGGTCGTCGGCGTGAAGATCTTTAGCCGCGAGAATGGCCACGAGCTCAAGGCTGGCGTCATTAAGCAAATCCAGGTATTCGTAGCCCAGATGCGCAAAGTGTCAGTTGGTGATAAGCTCGGTGGTCGTCACGGTAACAAGGGTGTGATTGCACGTATCTTGCCAGTAGAAGACATGCCGTTTAACGAAGATGGTACACCACTCGACATCATCTTGAACCCGCTCGGTGTGCCAAGTCGTATGAACATTGGTCAGCTATTTGAAACCCACCTTGGTATGGCTGCGCACGCGCTCGGCTTCAAGGTCGCTAGCCCAGCCTTTAACGGTGTGCCACTTGCGAAAATCAAGAGCCTCTTGAAAGAAGCTGGCCTACCTGAAGATGGTAAGCAGCAGCTGTACGATGGCCGTAACGGTGAAGCCTTCCAGGAGCTTACGACGGTTGGTTCTATGTACATGATTAAGCTGAACCACATGGTTGCAGATAAGATTCACGCTCGTTCAACTGGTCCATACACGATGGTGACCCAGCAGCCACTTGGTGGTAAGGCGCAAAACGGTGGCCAGCGCTTCGGTGAGATGGAGGTGTGGGCACTTGAAGCATACGGTGCAGCAAATACGTTGCAAGAAATGCTAACGATTAAGTCTGACGACGTCTATGGCCGTTCAAAGGCATATGAGTCGATCATCAAGAAGACCGAAATTGTTGGTCCGAAGGTGCCTGAATCATTCAACGTGCTTGTGAAAGAGCTGCAAGGTCTTGGCCTTAAGGTTGATCTTGTGCAGTCTGATATCACCATTGACGCTGAAGCCGTACTGGCTGACAGTATCAAGGAAGAAGCTGCGCTACAGTCTGACATAGCGGTTCCAGCACCACTTGCATCAGATATTGATGTTACTGAAGAAGCAGAGGCTGACGAATTCTCAATTATCGATATTGATGATGAGCTTGCTGATGACGCAGTGTTTGCAACCAGCCAAGGAAGCGATGATGATACGACAAATGATGAAGAAGAGGAGGCAAAATAATGCGTCGATATAGTTACGGTACTGATATTGCTGACTTTGATGCAGTGCGCCTCGCGGTTGCGAGTCCTGCCGACATTCTGGAGTGGAGTTACGGTGAGGTAACCAAGCCGGAGACTATTAACTACCGCACCCAAAAGCCAGAACGCGACGGTTTGTTCTGTGAGCGTATTTTTGGCCCGGTTAAGGACATTAACCCGCATGATGCAAAATACAAGGGCGTACGTTCGCGCGAAGCAGCCGTCGATAAGAACGGTGAAATTGTAACGCGAAGCATTGTACGCCGTGAGCGTATGGGTCACATCCAGTTGGCTGTGCCGGTTGCGCACATCTGGTTCCTCCGCGGTACGCCAAGTGCTGTTGGACTTCTACTGGGTACGACAGTAAAGAATCTTGAACGCGTGGCTTACTTTGCAAGCTACATTTTCAAGTCAGTAGACACCGAAAAGCGTGATCAGCTGCGGGCTGATAAAGAAGCAGAATTTGCTGCAGCCCAGGAAGCAATCAAGCTTCGTTTTGAGAAAGCTGCTGAAGCAGAAGACGCAAATGTTAAAGCACTTGCTGAACAGCAAACAAAAGAACTCGAAGAAGTAGCAGCTGAGTTTGAGCTACTCAAGACCCAGCTGTCTGGTCTTGAAAAAGGCAGTCTCATTAGCGAAGGCGATTACCGCGCGCTTCCTGAGAACGTTCGTGAGCTCGTTAAAGTTGGTATGGGTGCGCAAGCACTCCAGGAACTGCTCGAAGGCATTGACCTAAAGAGCCTGATTACTGAGCTTGCTGCAGAGTCTGAAGACGCGAAGGGTCAACGTAAGAAGAAGCTTATGAAGCGCTTGCGTCTGCTTGAAAGTATGGATCGTGCAGGCATTAAGCCGAGTTCTATGTGCTTGTCTGTACTACCGGTGATTCCTCCGGATCTGCGCCCAATGGTGCAGCTGACTGGTGGCCGCTTTGCGACCTCTGACTTAAACGACCTCTACCGCCGCGTGATTAACCGCAACAACCGTCTGAAAAAGCTGATTGAGCTGAACGCACCTGAAGTTATCCGCCGCAACGAGCAGCGTATGCTCCAGGAAGCAGTTGATGCTTTGATTGACAACAATGCTGCCCGCAGTGGCCGCGCAGTGGCCGCAACTGGTCAGCGCCGCCGCCTGAAGAGCTTGTCCGACCAGCTCAAGGGTAAGCAAGGTCGCTTCCGCCAGAACCTGCTTGGTAAGCGCGTTGACTACTCTGGCCGTTCAGTTATTGTAGCCGGTCCAGAGCTCAAGATTAGCCAGTGTGGTTTGCCGAAGATGATGGCGCTTGAACTGTTCAAGCCATTCGTTATCGGTGAGCTGATTGCTCGTGAACAAGCCCACAATATTCGCTCAGCAACACGCATGATTGAAACAGGCGAGACTGCAGTTTGGGACGCACTTGACGAAGTGATTAAGGGTAAGTACGTACTCTTAAACCGCGCTCCGTCCTTGCACCGTCTTTCAATCCAGGCTTTCATGCCAGTGCTTATTGAGGGTCGTGCTATCCAGCTGCACCCGCTCGTATGTAAGGGCTTTAACGCTGACTTCGATGGTGACCAGATGGCAGTTCACTTGCCGCTTTCTGATGCTGCACAAGCAGAAGCTCGCGACATTATGGCTGCAAACATGAACCTACTGAAGCCGGCTGACGGTACGCCAATCTTGCACATTGAGCAAGATATCGTGCTTGGTCTGTTCTATCTGACTTACGAAAAGCCAGAAAGCGACGTTACAAAGCCGCTTCCATTCGCCGGCTTATACGAGGCTGTTTTGGCACATGATGCGGGTAAGATTACGCTTCAGACGTTTGTGCGCGTGCCATTCCGTGGTGAAGTCCGTACGACGACACTTGGTCGACTACTCTTTAACGAAACCTTCCCTGAAGATTTCCCATTCCACGATGAGACTATGACGAAGAAGCGTCTGCAAAAAGTTATGGCCGCTGTCTATGCACAGTACGGTCAAGCTCGGACTGCGGACATTGCTGACAGCCTGAAGGATGTCGGCTTTAACTATGCAACTAAGTCCGGTCTATCAATGGGTATGGATGATTTTGAGCCGATTGAAGGCATGGACAAGTTGGTTGATGAAGGCGAGGTCAAAGCAGCAACAATCAGCCAGCAGTACGAACAAGGTTTTATTACCGATGAAGAGCGTTCTCGCTTGACGGTTGATAACTGGACAACTATCGAAGGTAGGGTCCAGGAACTGCTTGCTACTCAGATGGAAGGCCGCGACAGTTCAATGGCTATCGCAATCAACTCTGGTGCTCGTGGTAACATTAGTCAGATGCGTAACTCAGTTGGTATGCTTGGTGTACTTTCTGATGCGACAGGTAACGCAATTGAGCTACCGGTTAAGTCTGGCTACGTTGCCGGTCTTGATCCGCTCGAATACTTTACCGGTACTCGTGGTACCCGTAAGGCGCTTATCGATATCGCCCTTAAGACGGCTGATGCGGGTTACCTAACTCGTCGTCTGGTTGATGTCTCTCAAGACGTCTTTACTATCGAGGACGATGCGGCTGAGCAGGATCCAGGTTTTGCACTGCGCCGTGAAGACGCTGAAATTGTTGGCGTCAGTTATGCGTCACGTCTTGAAGGCCGTTATGCTGCCGAAGATATTGCAGGTCACATCAAACGCGGTGAGCTCTTTACGAAAGAGATTGCCGAAGCGGTTGAAGCTGACGAAAAACTCAATGGCATCAAGATCTTTAGCGTTCTGTCTGCAACCAACGTCAAGGGCGTACCGCAGAAGAGCTATGGTATTGATCCTGCCACCGGCTTGCTTGCAACTGGTCACAGCCCAATCGGCGTGATTGCTGCACAGTCTATCGGTGAGCCCGGTACACAGTTGTCGCTCGACTCTAAGCACCGTTCTGGTGCAGTCCTTGCAGATGACACTGCACAGGGTTTGAACCGTGTTGAAGAATTGTTTGAAGTTCGCCAGCCAAAGGGTCAAGCTTACTTGACAGAGATCAGTGGTACGACAACCGTATGGGAAGAGGGTGACCACTATGTTGTTCAGGTCGCAGCTGATGCCGACGAACAGATTGTGTTTGAGCTTGAAGGCCGCACCGCGCACGTTAAGAGCGGTTCAGATATCGTTACTGGCGATGTAGTAGCGGCGAAGGATGAAGGTGCTGAGCCACTCATCGCGCCAATTGCAGGTAAAGTTGAAGTCAACAAGAAGCAAGTGATTATCACGCCAAATGCAACTGCAGCTGCTCGCTACGAGATCCCTGGCTTTAAGCAAATTCTTGTTAAGGATGGCGACCGGGTTACTGCTGGTCAACGCCTAACAAATGGTTCGGTTAACTTGCAAGATCTCTTGCGCTTGCAAGGTGTTGAAGAAACACAGCGCTACATCATGAACGAAATCTTGCGTATCTTTGCTGGCCAGGGTCAGAACATCTCAGATAAGCACCTTGAGATTATCGTTCGCCAGATGTTCAGCCGCGTGCAGATTGAAGAGCCGGGTGACAGCGACTTTGTAACGGGTGACATCGTCAGTAAGATGGCGGTTGCTCAGGCAAACGAGCGTCTTGTTACTGATGGCAAGCAGCCGGCTTCAATCAGCCAGTTGTTGCTCGGTATTACCAAGGCCTCACTCTCAACTGATTCATTCCTCTCAGCAGCAAGCTTCCAGGATACGACTCGTGTTCTGATTAGCGCTGCAACTTCTGGTCGCGTGGATACACTCTACGGCCTGAAGGAGAACGTGATTCTTGGTCGCAAGATTCCAGTCGGTACTGGTTACCAGCCGGAAGAAAGCGAACCTGAGGCTGAGATTGAAGCTGAGGTGTTCGAGAACGCTTAGGGAGTCGTGCCCCTCGCGCAAAATACACCGGTCACTTATGGCCGGTGTATTTTATTTCACAGAAATTTCGGTTGGCAAGTGCATACTGACGGGTATAGTATAAAAACAGAAAGAAAAATATGGCAACATACGAAACAATGCAAACGCAGCAGACACAAATTCTGGAGGCGCCACAGGCGCCAGTTCGAGATTATAATCAACTTCGAGAGGATGTGGCCGCACATTTTGCGTGGCTTGCATCAGATGGGTACCCAGAGGTATAGCAATCATGCAAGAAAAACTTATGTCCCAAGCCGATCAAACCGAGACTGCCGTTGAGGCAAAGCCTATCACGCAAGAAAGGGCACTCTTGCTAATTCGTGAATCAGAACAACTAGATTAGTAACCAGTAGGGCGCAGCCCTGAGCTTGCATTAAGGGGTAATTTTTGCTACAATTACTTCGGTTTTATAAGTTTGAGCCGGACGGTGAAGCAAAGCTACCAGCTAGGTAGCGGGCATCGCTTCACAAGGTGTACGCATCTAACCAACGCGTGGACTGTCCTTGGCGGTAGATTTAATATCTAATTTAATGAATAGACGAGAGCTGCCAGCTTGTGTGCAGTTTGGCGTTTCTTCCTGAGCACGGAAGCAAGTTGTACAGAAACGTACTACTTGCGACGAGCGGAGGGAAAAACGGCGAAATGTGCCAAGATTACAGTTCGGGCAGAAAGGAATTTTAGTGCCAACAATTAACCAACTAGTTCGCAAGCCACGCACCAAGGTGACAGGTAAATCCAAGTCACCAGCCCTGCAGCGCGTTACGAACAACCTCAAGACCAAAAACTATGAAAAAGCATCACCGTTCAAACGTGGTGTTTGTGTCAAAGTAACAACCAAGACACCAAAGAAGCCAAACTCTGCGCTTCGTAAGGTTGCGCGCGTGCGCCTTTCAAACGGTCATGAAGTATGGGCATACATTGGCGGCGAAGGCCACAACCTGCAAGAGCACGCGGTGGTACTAATCCGTGGTGGTCGCGTAAAGGACCTTCCTGGTGTGCGTTATCACATCGTTCGTGGGTCACTTGACCTTCAGGGTGTCGCTAACCGTAAGCAAGGCCGTTCTAAGTACGGTGCCAAGAAGGAGAGCAAGTAATGCCACGTAAAGTAACCAAATCTCTCGTTCGTGATATCAAGCCTGACCGCTTGTATAACAGTGTACAATTGCAGCGCGTTATCAACCGCGTTATGCGTGATGGCAAAAAGCAGCTGGCAGAGCGCCTCGTCTACGGTGGTATGCAGAAGGCTGCTGACAAACTTAAGGTAGAGAACCCATTTGAGGTTTTTGAACAAGCATTTAAGAACATTCAGCCGCAAGTTGAGACTCGTTCTCGCCGTGTCGGTGGTGCAAACTATCAGATCCCATTTGAAGTAAAGGGTCAACGCCAGAACCACCTGACAACTATGTGGTTTGTTCAGGCTGCTCGTGCACGTAAAGGCATGAGTACTGAAGACCGTATCGCTTTTGAGCTCATTGACGCTTATAACGGTACCGGTGCGGCAGTGAAGAAGCGTGAAGATACGCACAAGATGGCTGAAGCTAACAGGGCATTCGCCCACTTCGCACGAGGCTAACCTATGGGAAGCAATTTCTTTGCAGAACAAAGTAGGCAAGAAGGGCAGTTTGCCGCAGAACGCCTTTCTAGTATAAGAGGCATGATCGCATCTCAACTAGGAGAAGAAAGCAGTCATCTAGTGGATGTCGCCGTAATGCTCATGCCTGACCCACGATATAATATCGAAGAAAATATAGCAGCCGCTTCGGTAGCAGCTGCGCGAACTATTCAAGCTGCCATTCAACAAGAAATTGAGCTAGCATTACGACGGGAAGGTAAATAAATGGCGAAGAAGAAATACGATATTAAAGATATTAGGAACCTCGGTATTATTGCGCATATTGATGCGGGCAAGACCACAACAACCGAAGGTATTCTGTACCGCACGGGCTTGAACCACAAGATTGGTGCCGTGCACGAAGGTGAAACAACAACTGACTGGATGGCGCAGGAACGCGAGCGCGGTATTACTATCGTGGCGGCTTCCGTAACCTGTTACTGGAAAGATCACCAGATTAACATTATCGACACGCCAGGACACATTGACTTTACCGTTGAGGTTGAGCGCAGTCTGCGCGTGCTTGACGGCGCAGTCGTGGTCTTTGACGGTAAGATGGGCGTGGAATCACAGTCTGAAACCGTCTGGCGCCAGGCTGATAAGTATGGCGTGCCACGTATTTGTTTTATCAACAAGATTAACCAAACGGGTGGTGATTTCTACAAATCACTTGATTCTATTCACGCTCGACTCAGTAAGCGTGCGTTCCCAATCCACCTGCCTATCGGTTTTGAGCAGAGCATTAACGGTGTCATAGACCTCGTATCTATGAAGGCCTACACTTACAAAGAATTTTCTGACCACGAGTTGGTTGAAGGCGAAATCCCTGCAGATATGCTTGATAAAGCGCAAAAATATCGCAGTCTCTTGATTGAAAATGCCGTGGCTGAAGACGAAGCAATGCTCGAGAAGTACTTTGAAGTAGGCGAGGAAGGCTTATCTGAAGCAGAAATTACCCAGGCAGTCCGCACAGCCGTACTGTCTGGCAAGTTCTACGCCGTATCAGGCGGTGATGGCCGCGGTGTGATTGTTGAGAAGCTGCTCGACCTTGTGGTTGACTTGCTTCCTGCGCCAACTGACCGTCCAACTACTTGGGGTACACACCCAAAGACTGGTGACGAAGTTGAGCGTAAGCACGACGAAGCTGCACCATTCTCAGCGCTGGCATTTAAGATTACGTCCGACCCATTTGTGGGCAAACTGGCGTATTTCCGTGTCTACTCGGGTACAGTAACCGCTGGTTCATACGTCTTGAACAGCTCCACCGGTGAAAAAGAGCGCGTGGGCCGCATTGTGCGTCTGCAAGCTGACAAGCGTGAAGACGTTGAGGAAGTCCGCGCTGGTGATATCGCCGCAATTGTAGGCCTTAAGGGTACGACGACCGGTAATACACTGTGTGACCAGAACAACCCAATCGTTTTGGAATCTATCGACTTCCCAGAGCCACCTGTGTCTATTGCGATTGAGCCAAAGACGAAGGCTGACCAAGAGAAAATGAGCCTAGCGCTCCAGCGTTTAGCTGAAGAAGACCCAACCTTCCGCGTACGCGTGGATGACGAAACCGGCCAGACAATCATTTCTGGTATGGGTGAGCTGCACCTGGAAATCTTGGTAGATCGTATGAAGCGCGAATTTAATGTTGAAGCGAACATTGGTCAACCACAGGTTGCCTACCGCGAAACAATCCGCAAAGATGCGGTTGAAATCGAAGGTAAGTTCGTCAAGCAGTCTGGTGGTCGTGGTCAGTATGGTCACGTATGGCTACGCCTTTCACAGAACGAAAAGGGCGCGGGCTTTGAATTCATCAACTCTATTAAGGGTGGTGTCGTGCCAGCGGAATACATTAAGCCAGTCGAAAACGGCATTATTGAAGCTATGGCTAACGGCGTGATTGCCGGTTACCCCGTGGTGGACATCAAGGCAGAACTCTATGATGGTAGCTACCACGATGTCGACTCGAACGAAATGGCCTTCAAAATCGCTGGTTCTATGGCGCTGCAGGCTGGTGTAAAGCAGGCAAGTCCTGTGCTACTTGAGCCAGTCATGAAGGTTGTCGTCGTTACTCCTGAGGAATTCATGGGCGACGTCATCGGCGACCTCAACAGTAAGCGTGGCCGTATTGAATCTATGGAAGACCTGGCGCTCGGCGTTAAGGAAATCACAGCATTCGTACCACTTGGTGAAATGTTCGGCTACACAACCAACTTACGCAGTAACACGCAGGGTCGTGCCAGCTCATCTATGGAGCTTGACCACTACGCTGACGTGCCAAATCACGTGACTGACGCGATCATCGCCAAAAACAGCAAGTAGGGCAATATGTTTGGCAAGAGGCGACAATCACCCGAGCAAGGTACTACCGCTAAACTGCAGAGGCCTCAATTTGAATATCTCGGGACGGCAGAATTTTCGTCAGGCAGCAGCGCTGACGACATGCAGACGTCATCAGTTGAGATATGGCAGGCTGAGCCTGTTCTCCCAGAAAGAGGACGAAAGCTGGAGCGCTGCGTTGATCATATGCGGCGCGGATATCTTAATGAAACGCTTGGCGACTTTTGGCCCAGCATCGATAAATTGTCAGCCGGCACGCAAGATGAAGCCACACTTGCCTCATATTCGAGAGCAGAGTGCAGTGGTATCTGCAATCTCGGTAACTGTGCGCTAAACATTGTTGAATACAATGCTGACGGCACACCATTGCAATAGAGCCTCTTTACAAACACGTAAAACTTGCCTATAATTACCTCGGTAACTCGTGTGAGCTCTTGTTCACATGTGGCAAGAAATCAGCTAAGAAACTAATTTAATAGGAGTCATAATAACACCATGGCAGGAACATTCGACCGAAGCAAGCCGCACGTTAACGTTGGTACTATGGGCCACGTTGACCACGGTAAAACAACACTAACCGCTGCAATTACGCACGTATTGGCAAAGCGCCTTCCAAGTGACGTAAACCAGCCTAAAGACTACGCAGATATCGACAACGCGCCAGAAGAGCGCCAGCGCGGTATTACCATCGCTACGTCTCACCAGGAATACGAGTCAGAGAAGCGCCACTACGCGCACGTTGACATGCCTGGTCACGCTGACTATGTCAAGAACATGATTACCGGTGCTGCACAGATTGATGGTGCTATCTTGGTTGTTGGTGCGAACGACGGTCCACTGCCACAGACTCGCGAACACGTACTGCTTGCTAAGCAGGTTGGTGTGCCAAAGATTCTTGTTTTCCTTAACAAGATGGACCTTGCTGACGCTGATCTCGTTGAGCTTATCGAAGAAGAAATCCGCGAATTGCTTGAGAAGAACGGCTTTGACCGCGAAGCTCCAATCATCAAGGGTTCTGCTACGAAGGCACTTGACGGCGATGCTGCATCTGAAGACGCAATTATGGAACTGGTTGCTGCACTTGACAGCTACGTACCAGAGCCAGCTCGCGATCTTGACAAGCCATTCCTGATGCCTATTGAGGACGTGTTCTCAATCAAGGGTCGTGGTACGGTTGCTACTGGTCGTATTGAGCTCGGTGTCGTTAAAGTGAACGATGAAGTTGAAATCGTCGGTATCCGCGACACGAAGAAGTCAGTTGTAACCGGCATTGAGGCTTTCAAGAAGAGCCTTGACCAAGGTCAAGCTGGTGACAACGCAGGTATCCTGCTCCGCGGTATTGAGCGTGATGACATTGAGCGCGGCCAGGTTTTGGCTAAGCCGGGTTCAATTACTCCTCATACTGAGTTTGAATCAGAGGTATACATCTTGTCTAAAGAAGAAGGTGGCCGCCATACTCCTTTCTTCAAGGGCTACAAGCCACAGTTCTACTTCCGTACTACGGACGTAACTGGTGAGGTTGAGCTTCCTGCTGACAAGGAAATGGTTATGCCAGGTGACACTGTAACCTTCAAGGTTAAGTTGCTCGCTCCAATTGCTATGGAGCAAGGTCTGAACTTCGCGATTCGCGAAGGCGGCCGCACCGTTGGTGCTGGTGTTGTTACTAAGATTGTAAAATAGAGCACACAATCCCAGTTAGAAAACCCCGAGAAATCGGGGTTTTCTTTTTTTATCAGGTGTGTACCTGCATGTAGGTGAGCTGAGTCTATTCTTTATCCCTTAAATATGCGAAGTAGTCGCAGAAATATAAAAAAGAAGATGTACTGATTACGCATATGTGGTACACTACAGCTTATTAAAGCATTATGGGTTTGGCTTGATTAAACAAAGAAAAATCAGCTGGCTGTAGAGGGCTCATAAGGATGGTTGTATCCTGATGAAGAAGAGGATAACGGACATTACTAGGTATTTGATAAAAATCTTATCTTTGTTTGCGCTCAATGTGTACGCCATACTTCGGATCTTCTTGCTGCAGCTTCATCGCACTGGACGGTGGCTGAGGCATTGGCTAACGGTCCACCCGCATTTTCTTTTGCTTGACAAACTAGAATGGTATGCACGCTATCATACATGGCGGTGGCATCCTCACCTGCATTTTGGGATCATAGCTATTTACTGCTTAGTAATGACAGGTGTGATACTCGTCAACTTCGCTAAAACGTTTGCCGATGATTTAGCTACGACATGGAACTTCTCAAACGCTAATCACTATACTTTGCAAGATGGGCTTGAGCTCAATGAGCAGACGGTACGCATGAAGGCTCAGCGCTACGCAGCGGATGAGCATACCGTTGCACTGTATCATCTCGATGAGACAACCGGTGATGTGGCGATTGATTCGTCTGCTTTTGCCAACGCTGTCGACATGATTGCAGGTGCATTTGGTGCGGGCAAGCTTGACGGGGCATTTAGCTTCAATGGCGCCCGGTCGCTTCTTCGGGCTGCTGATTCGGCCTCGTTATCGCTTGGCCAGACGAACACTTTAGAAGCCTGGGCTAAGCTCGCGGAACCAATGGCGCCCGGTAGCACAAACCAAAGACAAGGTATCATAGACAAGGGCAACTATGCGCTCTATTACGATAACGAAACCGGCAAGGTCGTGTATGAATTGGCTAACAACGCACCTGCGGCCTGGAGCCAAGCTGCCGGCAATGACATCCAGGGTAGCTGGGATGTAAATGGCAAAATGATGGCGGCGAGTTCGGTGGCGCTTGGAGGTAAACTCTACGTCGGGCTTGGTAGCCAGATTGGTGATGCTGAAGTTTGGGTTAAGGATGGTGCTACTTGGGCGATGATCGGCGGCGATGGTGTTAACGGCTCGTGGGCTGATCAAACGTTTGAGACGGTGAGATCAATCACGACTGATGGTACGCTCATTTACGCAGGGCTTGGTGATACGGCAGGTGACGCCGAAGTATGGTCATGGAACGGTACTACCTGGGCCAAAATCGGTGGCGATGCGATTAATAACAGTTGGCAGCTTAATACTTTTGAGGCAGTACAGGCTCTTGACTACATGGATGGCATACTCTATGCAGGGCTGGGTAACAGCGCCAGTGACGCCGAAGTATGGTCATGGAACGGTACTACCTGGGCCAAAATCGGTGGCGA
>CAYTOC010000002.1:0-1065 GCA_964439405.1 uncultured Candidatus Saccharibacteria bacterium | reverse complement strand
TGCGATTAATAATGGTTGGGGCAATGGTTTTGAGACCACCGGTACGCTTGTAAACGACGGCACACATATATATGCAGGACTCGGCACGACAGCAGGTGACGCCGAAGTATGGTCATGGAACGGTACCACCTGGACACAAATCGGCGGTGACGGCGTAAATAATAGTTGGAATACAGTATACGAAACAGTCCACGCGCTACACTGGCGTAACAATGCGCTCTATGCTGGTTTGGGTGATACAGCAGGTGACGCCGAAGTCTGGCGCTGGAACGGTACCACCTGGACACAAATCGGCGGCGGCGGGCTTCATGGTAGCTGGAGCGCAGAGTATGAGTATGTGCGAGCGTTTGCACAGGATGATTCCTATTTGTATGCAGGGCTGGGGAGCGGGAAGGGCGATGGAGAAGTCTATCGCTACAATGGCGTTGCCTGGGAAAAAATTGGCGGCGACGATGTGAATGGGGGGTGGTCGACCGCTCGTGGCGATATTGTTCGGAGTATGACGCTTATAGGTGGTCGTCTCTATGTCTCGCTGTACGACAGCGCTGGCGGCAGTTATGTCTATAGCTGGGACGGTGATACTTGGACGATTGAAGGTGGTGAGTTTATTAATGAAAGCTGGGGCTATTATGGCCTCGGCTCTATAGAGACACTATTTGCCGCGCGCGGTAAGCTCTATGCGGGCATGGGCGCGTCTATTGGTAGCGCCCAGGTCTGGGAATATGATGGCAATACCAGTAATTGGCGTCTTGTTGGTGGCCAAGGCATAAGGGGCAGCTGGGCACCTGATCAATATGAGCTAGTGAGCGCTATGCATAGCTATGGCGGTAATCTTGTTGTTGGTCTGGGACGCACGAATAGCGAGGGTGAGGTGTGGACATATAACGGCACCACCTGGACCAAAATCGGCGGCGAGGGGCTGAACGGAAGCTGGGGGGCAGGGTTTGAGGAAGTCACCTCTCTAGCCAGCTATGGTGGCTATTTGTACGCTGGGCTTGGCGTGTCTGCAAATGACGCCGAAGTCTGGCGCTGGAACGGCACCACCTGGACCAAAATCGGCGGCGA
>CAYTOC010000001.1:96823-98173 GCA_964439405.1 uncultured Candidatus Saccharibacteria bacterium | reverse complement strand
CCGGCGACACCTTCACCAAACTCGCTGACCCTGCCATCTTGCCTACAGGTAATGGCCTCGGCACCGCCTTCTCCCCCGACGGCCAATATATGAGTGTCGCCTCCAACAGCAGCCCCTTCATCACCATCTACAAACGCGGTTTCACTGACACCACGATGTATGGTGGTTTGAGCGTAGCGGGTGATATCGCAGCATCCGGCGTAGCGGTGAGCGGCCGCCTAACAGCCGGCACGATAGCGGCGAACGGCCTGAGCGTCAGCGGGGCATTATCTGCCGGGCTGCTGAGCGCCACCAGCATTAGCATTAGCGATAAGGCGGTACTGTGTGACATCGGCGTGGCCAGCACAGTGGCGCTGCGCAGCACCACTGGTGGCGGCTGTGGTACGGCAGGCACCGGTACACTACGCGTTACCATAGCGGCAGATAGCTCACTGCGCTACAAGAACACCATTAACGACGTGTCAGAAGATTACGGCCTGGGCGCGGTGCTGAACATGCGCCCGGTCAGCTACCTCTATAACAATGATGATAGCGGCCGTCTGCGCCTAGGTATGATTGCCGAAGAGCTGGCGCAACTGGTGCCAGAGGCTGTACAGTTTGACAACGAAGGCAACGCCGACGCGATCATCTACGAATACTTAACACCGGTACTGATTAAAGCCATCCAGCAGCAGCAGGGCGCCATAACCGCGCTGCAGTCCGGCGTTTTGGACGGCATGAACATGACCAGCCTCTCTGGCATAGAAACACTGGCGGTAAGCGATACTATAACTACCAAGACGCTGCTGGTGTCTGAGCACGTAGCTATCGGCGGCAACCTGAACGTACTGGGCGCTGCAACAGTGCAGGGCGGTCTACACCTGGGCGGCACTGCAAATGTAGACCAGAACGTTGTTACCCAGACCTATACCGCCGGCGAGGCGATAACTGCGGGTGATGTACTGGTACTTGATACCGCGGCAACCGACGGCACCGTCTTGCGCTCGAGCAGCTTCCAAAGTAACCGAGTTATCGGTGTAGCGGTAGCACCGGCAGAGCAGGGCGATCCAGTTACCGTCGCCATCCTAGGCCGCATACGCGTTAAGGCCCACGCCGACACAACCTTCACCACCGGTGATCTGCTAGTAACCCAAACAAACGGCCGCGTCGGCCTGTCGCCAGCGCCGCTACCAGGCACGTTGCTAGGTAAGGCCACCAGCGCCAAAGACGCCCAAAACTACATCTGGATACAACTCACCCTCCAATAACCATAAACCATACCTAGACCCAGTAAACCCAACAGAACCAACAGAACCAGCTGCCCCGTAGCCCCGGTAGGCCCAGCGCGCCACTCCACCACCAATCAGTATA
>CAYTOC010000001.1:63607-96723 GCA_964439405.1 uncultured Candidatus Saccharibacteria bacterium | reverse complement strand
TCAGTATAGGGTTCAACCCTATACTAATAACCTCCACCAAAAAGCCCCTCTAACAGTATAGGGTTCAACCCTATACTGATTAGGAAGAGGCGAGAATTGCCTTGATATGCTCTAACTCGTCTTTTTGATCTTCGTAATCTTTCAAAAACGCTGCATATTGCGCGGCGGTCATGCCGTCATTTGCTAGCTCAGGCTGCAACCATGGCGGGGACCACCCATCGTAATACGCGCCCAGGCTCGACCATTTATAGCTGGTATACTCACGTGGATTCATGTGAATGTAACGCGCAACATGTACGAGGTACGTATCTGAATCTATGCGTGACGCTTTAAATATACTTTGGAAAAGGTGCCCCTTTTGGCCGTACTTTTTGTTGAAGTACATTGTATAGGCGGTGCCAACAGAGCGCATTAGCCGCGTGAGTGCGTCAACATCTGTCGGCTGAAAGATCAGCATATGGAAATGGTTAGCCATCAGGCAATAGGCCGCAATCTGTATATCGTAGGTTGGGTAGGGGAGCCCGTCGGTGCGTTTTTTGGCTGTTTCGGGGTTAAGATAGCGGTCAAGGAGGGCGATGAATTGTAGCCTGTCATCGTCATCTTGGAATATTGTACGACCCCCGGCTCCGCGGTTGTACACGTGATAGTAGGCCGGTGCGTCGAATTGCTTGACGATGTTACGCGAAGGCATAAGCATAGTATACACAACCACTCACGGAATCAGTATAGGGTTGAACCCTATACTGTAATGGGGAGGGAGCCGTGAGATGCTGCTCTTATATTGCTGGTATTATACGGCTCTATATAAAATCCGTGAAACCATACATTTCACGGCTGAGAAGTGCTATAGTGATAACAAGCAAAAGGGTAATAGAACATACGATGTCGCAAATTATTGCAGTGAGTAATCAAAAAGGCGGGGTGGGCAAAACCACCACAGCTGTAAGTGTTGCGGCGGCACTGGCAGATGCCGGCAAAACGGTGCTGCTCATAGATTTTGACCCTCAAGGAAACGCAACTAGCGGGTTAGGTCTGGATAAAACCGCGGTAGGGGTAACGAGCTACGAGGTTGTCCTTGGCGAGAAGACGATAGCAGATGGTGTGCGGGAAACGGCTATTAAGGGTCTATTCGTGCTGCCAACCAATCAAAACCTTGCAGGAGCAGAGGTAGAGCTTGTGAATCTACCGGCTCGCGATACACGTTTGAAAGATGCGCTGGGCGTGGCGACCTACGATTATGTGCTGATTGATTGCCCACCTGCGCTGGGGCTTTTAACTCTCAATGCGCTGGTAGCGGCTGATTCGGTGTTGATACCGGTGCAAGCAGAGTATTATGCGCTGGAGGGGCTAGGACAACTTCTTGGCACTATTCAATCTGTCAAAGCCTCTGCTAATCATCAACTCGACATATTAGGCGTGGTACTGACAATGTACGACAAACGAACTTCGCTATCAGAACAAGTTGCAGCCGAGCTGCGGCAGCATTTTGGCGATAAGTTGTTTAAAACGGTCATTCCGCGTAATGTGCGCCTGGCTGAGGCGCCGAGTTATGGTAAAACCGTGTTTGAGCATGACAAGTGGAGCAAGGGTGCGCGAGCGTATAAACAGCTGACGAAGGAGATTTTGCATGAGCGCTAAACAGACTGGTCTAGGCAAGGGCTTTGCGGCGCTGATGCCGGATACATTTGATACGGCGCTATTACTTGATAGCACCGAGTCAGTGCACAATCTGACCATTACCCAGGTTATTCCCAATCCCACGCAGCCTCGCCAACAATTTGATGAAGTCTTACTGGCGGGCTTGGCAGAATCAATTCGACAGCACGGCGTGCTGCAGCCAATCGTTGTCACGCCAGGCAATGGTAAAGAATACATCATTGTGGCGGGCGAGCGGCGCTGGCGTGCCTCAAAACTCGCCGGTCTACAGAAAATTCCCGCGCTTATTCGCACACTGGAGGAGTTAGCTCAGCTTGAAATCGCACTTATTGAGAATGTGCAGCGCGTTGATTTGTCGCCAATTGAACAGGCACGTTCGGTCGAGCGCTTGCACCAGCAATTTAATATGACCTATGAGGCAATTGCTGTCCGCTTGGGCAAAGCGCCCTCGACGGTGAATAACATCGTGCGGCTTTTACAGCTCCCTGAAGAAGCATTTGCGGCGCTGGAAGCAGGTGTAATTAGTGAGGGCCATGCCCGTGCGATCCTGGCGCTCAAAGATTTGCCCGAGCAACAAAAAATACTCCTTACAAACATTATTGATCAGGGCTGGTCTGTGCGTCAGGCGGAGCGATTTGTTACCTCCGTGAAAGGCGGTACGCGTGATAAAAAAACGGTACAGGCACATGTTGATACCGAAACACCTGAAACACGTAAACTGAGCGACAGCCTAGGTGTGCCCGTGCGCATCAAACGAACTGCTAAGGGTGGACGCCTTGAACTCGGCTTTACGACTGACGAAGAACTCAAGGCTCTCCTCAAAACCCTCCAAAAATAACAGTATAGGGTTCAACCCTATACTGAAAGCGCGTAGTTAGAATACTTCGGCGTCACTGATAGGGAAGAGCCGCAAAACCAGCTTACCGACGATGTCTTCGGCTGCAACGGGCCCAAACATGCGGGAATCCCGCGAGTTATTGCGGTTATCGCCCATGACGTATACTTCGCCTTCTCCTATGTTCATATCGACAGCTTCATTTTCATTAACTGTCAGGTCAATTCCCTCGCCGTAAGGCATGGATGTATCCGGCTGGAAGCCCTCCGGATGTTCGGTGTTGTATATCGTTACCGTGCCGTCCTCAATTACAACCCTATCTCCAGGTACACCTATAACGCGCTTTATAAGCTGCTCATTATTACCATTGCTACCGACAAGGCTCCGCTCAACAAAAACAATAATATCACCTCTATTTGGGACGTAATCATTGCCAGTAATTCGTGCCCAGGTGCGTGGTACTTTCCAGATGATAAGCCGATCACCGTGGTGAAGCGTGGGCTCCATGCTCGGACCATCAACGATATAGGGCCGAAATACAAAACTCACGATAAGTACTGCTATGAGGACGGCCGATATTATAACCGTGAGCGTCGGTAGTATACTGCGAAAACCACGCTGTCGGCGTGGTGGAGTGGGCTGGTCTTCGCGTGCTGGATGTGAGTAGTGTGTGTTTGAAGGGTGCATAGATAATCCAGCCTTTCACTATACTGCAAACCAGGCGGCTTCGCCACGCCTTTTATGGTTTTACGGGTATAAAGCCGTGTTTACGTCAGGCCATAAAAACGCTATACTTATATCTTGTATTCATGAATAATTATCGACGCAAACCGACGCGCGGCCAAACCAGGCAAGCTATTGATGGCATCTTGAATGCACCGGCAAATCGTATTAACCAGGCACCTGATACAAAACACAGCCAGGGTTTGAGCCATCATATGTCTAATTCTGTTCGTTCCAGCCGTCAGACACGTCGGCTCGGTGATTTTAAGGGTTTGTCTGAGGGTTACCACTCTGCGGATCAAACTAAAACTGGACGTCTCAGCGGCCACAAGAGTGAACAGCACCATATCACCAATAGTACGGAGATTCGCAAGAGCTTAGCTACCCAGACAAATGAACCAGCAAAACTAACTCGTAAACAACGCCGGCAGCAGAAGAAAGCAAAGAAGAAGCAACGACGTGGTGCTCGGAAATGGGTGCCGAGAATCATCATCTTACTGATTATTATAGTTGTGGCAGTGGCTGGCTTCTTGCTCGCAAAAGGCTACATTAAACTACACAATATATTCCAAGGTGGCGGTTATTCTGCAGCTTTGGGTGATGATTCCAATCCGTCCAATCTGTATAAAGAGGGTGATGGCCGAGTAAATATACTTTTGATTGGTGGACGCGCTGATAATGACCCTGATGGCGGCGGATTAACAGATACAATATTAGTTTTGAGCATTGACCCGATTACCAACAAATCAGCATTCATTAGCGTACCGCGCGACCTGTGGGTGCGGACAGATGGGCGTGGATCTGAGCGTATTAACGCAGTCTTTAAATTTGCGCGTCAAGATGCCGAAAAGAAAGGCCTCAGCGAAGCCCAAGCAAATGCAGCAGGCGCCAAGGCGCTAAAAGCTAAAATGACAGAAGTGCTTGGCATAGATATGCACTACTACGCTATGGTTGATATAGAAGGCTTTACGCGAGCAGTCGATACGCTCGGCGGCGTAGATATTAATGTGCCCGACGCCGTGAGAGATGCAAGCATGGCATGGCAGAACAATGGCCGCGCACTTTTAGTACCTGAAGGGCTTCAGACGCTTACTTCAAAGCAGGCACTATTTTATGTGCAGTCTCGAAAGGGTGACCCGCGGTCTGACTTTGGTCGGTCTGAGCGTCAACGTCTGTTCCTCGCCGCTATGGCTAAGGAGATAACAAAGGCAAGTACTTATGGTAATCCATTGACTGTTTCGCGCCTTATGGATGATTTTGGAAATCACGTACGCACAGATTTTGCTGCTGGTGATGTTGTGCACTTATATAATGTTGCAACAAAGCTGGGTGAGCCCGAATCAATCGGCTTAACGACTGAGAATCTTCTAATGTCGGCTAATATCGGCGGACGATCCGTACTAACGCCAAAAGCGGGCACCTTTGATTACTCGGAAATACATGCATATATACGTTCTGCGCTGCCTGATGGCTACATCGTGCGCGAGAATGCACCAGTTGTGGTGTTAAATGGCACGACAGTTGCCGGTAAGGCGCAAGAAGTTGCCGATATATTGAAATCGTATGCGTATAACGTGACCAAAGTCGACAATGCCTCAACACAAGATTACAATAAAACAATCATCATTGACTTAACCGGCAAAAATCCTTATACCAAGAATTATCTTGAGAAGCGCTTTAGCGTGACCGCGACCAGTGATATCCCCGAGGGTCTTGTTGTGCCCGAGGAAGAACGCCAAGGGTTTATAATTATCATTGGCGGGGACGCCAGGTAGTATATGAAACCTTTACTTAATAGAGTTCGTCCGACTTCTGGATTTGCACACATGGCGCATATTGCGTTGGTGGCTTTCATGCCAGTGCTTGTTTTGGCGCTTGTTTATCTAGATTTAGCATGGCTGGCACTGACTATTATCTTGCTTTCAAAGTGGCGTATTTTTGCGGTGAAGCCACGGTTCTGGTGGGCTAATATACGAGCAAATGGTGTTGATTTGCTCGTGAGCTTAGCGGTGCTGGCATTCATGTTGCAAACAGATAGCTTCTTGTGGCGTCTTATTTGGACAGGTGTTCATATTTTGTGGTTGACGGCTATCCGTCCGCACGCTGGTGCGCTGATGGTGGGCGTGCAGGCACTTATCGGCTTTGTGTTCGGTCTTGGTGCAATCTTCTTGATTGGCGATGAATCACACGCGTTTTTCCTAGTACTTGCAACAGGCATGGTGTGTTATCTGGCAGCACATCACTTTTTTGACGCCTTCGACGAACGCTACACAAAGCTACTGTCATTTATATGGGCGTTTTTTGGCGCCGGTTTAGTGTGGGTTCTTTCACACTGGCTTATTTATTATCCGTCAACTGGTGTTATATCGCAGCCTATGCTGCTGCTTATAACCATAGGGTATGGCCTGGCTGCTCTCTATTATCTCGACCATAAACAACGGTTATCTGTACTAGTGCGTAACCAAATTATTTTTATCACAGTTGCCATTACGGCCCTCATCATTATTTTCTCTGACTGGGGTGATAAAATAGTATAAGTACCATGTGTATCAAGGAGGGGGTAATTTAGATGGGTAATGAACGGGATACTAATGCTCTGCCAAAAGACGTTAAAGCAAAAGCTGATCTGAGCCAACCATCAGCTATAGCTCCAGTGTCCTCAGACGCAAAACAAGAAAAAACGACTAGCAGCAAAAAGAAGCTTAATCTGCGGCTGCCACCGCGCCGCCATGTTGTTAAAGCACTCAAAGTTACAGGCGTCGTGCTCGCTATTGCAGTAATCGGATTTGGCGGCGGCTGGCTGGGCGCTAAGATGCAGGTCGGGCAAGGTACCGTTAGTACCGAGCAAGCACAACGCATTGTCCTTGATGAACAAAGTAACCTGATTAGCAGTATTGCTACCGAGGTTGGTCAGAGTGTTGTTTCAGTTAATGTGACGACCAATGCAAGCGTGCCGAGCTTCTGGGGTGGTGGGCGCACTGTTGAGCAGCAGAGTGCTGGCACAGGTGTTATCTTGACGAGCGACGGACTAATTTTAACGAACCGCCACGTTGTACCGACCGGCACGACCAGTGTGAGCGTTATACTCTCTGATGGCACAGAATTTGATGCTGATGTGGTTGCGCGCACCGGCGACGGCGACTCGCTAGACGTCGCTTTCTTGCAAGCCAAAGGACTTGGCAGTAGACAGCTCAAGCCGGCTAAGCTCGGAAAATCGAGTGATATGCGCGTCGGCGACTCGGTAGTTGCTATCGGTAATGCGCTCGGTCAGTTCCAAAATACGGTTACGACAGGTATTATTTCTGGTTACGGTCGCAGCGTCCAGGCAAGCAGTGGTGGCACCTCCGTTGAGAATCTCGATGATCTGTTCCAAACAGATGCCTCAATTAACAGTGGTAATTCGGGCGGGCCACTAGTGAATCTTCACGGCGAGGTTATTGCTATCAATACCGCGGTTGCCAGCGGCGCAGAAAATATTGGCTTTGCGATTCCTATAGATAATATCAGCGGATTGATTGCGAGCGTTAAAGAAACAGGTGAGATCAAGCGACCGTTCCTTGGGGTGGTTTATGTATCATTAACGGATGATATTGCTAAGGAGTTGGAGCTTTCGGTGTCGCGAGGCGCATATATTCCAAAGAGCGAAACGTATGGCCAGGATACAATCGTGGACGGCAGCGCGGCAGACAAAGCCGGTGTACAAGAAGGTGATGTGATTGTGAAGCTCGATGACACTACCATTGATGAACGCACGAGTCTTGGCGCGGCACTTAATAAATATTCACCAGGCGATACAGTAACACTGACCATTAATCGTGATGGTGAAACGCTACAGCTGACGGCTGTACTTGGCGAGCGGCCGAACGATTAGTGCAGGGTAAATAGTTGCGCGAGTCCGAGAGTCTTCGTTAGTCGGTAGGAGCTCTTTTTAGCAATAGCAGTAAGTGTCGCATGTTGAGAGTCTAAAGATTCGGTGAGCACATACTTTGTTTGCCGATTCTTAGCCTGCACAAATAATTCTCGGTAGTAGTCAAGGCCATCTACACCACCGAACAATGCCAATGGTGGTTCGTGTTCGGCTGCTCTGTTGATAGCATAATGCTCCGGCACATAGGGTAGGTTCGCTACTATAGCTGATGGCTGAGAGCTAATAGGAAGATAATTCAGAAGGTCGCTTTGTATCCACGTAATGTGCGCAGAAAGTAGTAGAGCATTCTTTTGCGCCACCGCGAGGCATGAATTATCTATATCGAGTCCTGTGACTTGCAAATCGGGCTGCTCTTTTTTGATGGTTATTGCCAGTGCACCGCTGCCTGTGCCAACATCAACCACTGTCGCCTTATCGGGCAACTTTAAGCTCAGCAGAAGTTCAATAAGTGCTTCGCTTTCAGGGCGTGGCACAAGGGTATTTTCCGTGACGGTAAAGGGTCTGCCATAAAATTCTACACTGCCGAGTATGTAGGCGAGGGGAGTGTGAGTTGTGCGCTTTTGAACACATTTTTTAACCAGCTTTAACTCCTTAGACGTGATAATTTTATCCGGATATGCAAGCAAGACGCTCCTATCCAAGCCCAAGATATGCTCCAGAATAAGTAAACTATCAAGCCGCGCACTTTCTATGTCTGCGTTAGCAAACTCTTTTGTTGTTCGCGTTAGGAGCTCGCCAACCGTTACATTACTCATCTGCGATTAGTCTGCGCTCAAAAGCTTGCAGCTGCTCAATCAAATCATCTATATCACCGCCAAGTGCTGCAGGGATGTTGCTGCGGCTATAGTTAATGCGATGGTCAGTAATGCGATCTTGGGGAAAGTTGTAAGTGCGGATTTTCTCCGCGCGGTCGCCAGAACCGATAAGCTTTTTACGTGCATCGGATAGTTGTTTTTGCTCTTCCTCGATCTTCATAGCAAGCAGGCGAGAGCGTAGCACGCTCATAGCTTTATCCTTGTTCTTGAGCTGAGACTTCTCGTCTTGGTTTGACACAACCAGACCTGAAGGCAGGTGAGTGATACGTACCGCTGAGTCTGTAGTGTTCACGCTCTGCCCGCCGTGGCCGCCGCTGCGATAGACGTCTATCCGCAGTTCATTCGGGTTTATTTCAATATCTGTTTCTTCGGCTTCAGGCAGTACTGCGACGGTTGCGGTTGAGGTATGAATACGACCTTGCGATTCGGTCGAGGGTACACGTTGTACCCGGTGCACGCCCGCCTCGAACTTTAATTGTTTAAATATATCATCGCCACGAACACTAAAAATAACTTCCTTGAAGCCGCCAACATCACTCGGGCTCTCGCTAACTAACTCGGTTTTATTGCCGTGACGCTCTGCCCAACGCACATACATGCGGTAAAGGTCACCAGCAAACAAGCTTGATTCATCACCGCCGGCTGCGCCGCGAATTTCAATAATTACATCCTTTTCATCATTTGGGTCCTTGGGCGTCAGCGCTTCATCTAGCTCGCTACGAACGCGAGCAAGCGTTGCTTCTAATTCAATAGATTCTAATTCGGCTAACTCAGCGAGTTCGCCACCAGCCGCTATGAGCTCTTTGTTCTGAGCCAGATTAGCCTGTAACTTGGTTTGCTCATCAAAGAGGGCAATCGTTTGTTCTAGTTGGCTTTGACGCTTTGCAATTTTTGGATATTCCGGCGAGCTAAAAATAGCACTATCCGACAAACGCTCTTGGAGCGTTGAAAGTTCTTGGCGTAGTGCGGTAATTTTCTCTTCCATATAGTTTTGTTCCTTTAGCATAGCAAAAGCCGCCAGCTTTCCTAAGCATGGCGGCTGATTTGTGTAGGGTAGCTACTTAGCTGGCTTTTCGGCACGAGCGGCTGAGCGGGCAGTTTGCTTCTTTGCGGCTGCTGAGCGCTTGTCTTTTGCAGCTTCAGCGGCAGCGGCGCGGGCTTTGAACTTGTCAACGCGGCCTTCGATATCCAGCACACGCTCTTCACCGGTGAAGAATGGGTGCGAGCTGCTAGAAATGTGTACTTTTACGAGCGGGTATTCGACACCATCAAGCTTGATAGTTTCGTCAGTTGCCACAGTTGAGCGTGTCAAATAGGTGGTGTTGTCGTTCAAATCCTGGAAAACCACAGGACGATAGCTGGTGGGGTGTAAGTCTTTCTTCATATCAGCCTGCAATTATACACAGCTATCGCCCTTTTTGCAACGCCAACCCCACAAAAGTTGCAACAGGGGCGAATAAAGAGTACGATTATACTCAAGAAAACCATAAACAAAAACAATCAAAACAGCATGTCACCAGAGCGAAATCCTCAAAGTACATATCCGTCAGGCCAAGAGGGCTGGGAGCAACTCCATGGCGAAATGCAGGAGAACCCAGATGCGATAAATCCACGCTTACACGAATATGCGGCTGCTAAATTTGCTGAACACGGTATAAATCCAGCCGAGGCTGATGCGACTCCCGTGCATGATGCCCTAGATGACATTGGTCATACTGAAGCTGTTGTAACATCTGGTTTTGGCCTTGAAAATGAGCCTCAAAGTGTTGTGTTCGCAGAAACGGCCACTGCGGTGACACATCTAGCAGAGGAATCTATAAAAATACATGCGCCCAACGAAGATCAGGCAGTGCTTGATGCGGCTGTTGCGGGTGTAGTAATCAGCGAGCCTGGCTCAGATAATCCAATCGATACGTTAGTTCATGATGGGTACGAAGATGAGCTTGTGGGCGCTGTCAAAACTCTTGCAGCAGAAGGAGCCTACGGCACCGCAGAAGCTGTTGCCCACGAAATCGGGACAGCAGAAACATCAAAAATTGATACAGCACGTTTTATGGCAGAGGTGCTTCAAAGGCGTGAAACTATCGATAAAGACGGCATTATGCGTCCGGCGTATACAATCGGCGGGCGAGAAGTAGTTTTCAGGACACGCCAAGAAACACCAACATATGAAGACAGCACGGTTATCGTGCCCGGCGGCGAACATGTAATGCCTTTGCCCCAGGAGTCATGGGATGATGAAACCATGGATTACGTGAAAGATGATATGAGTAGCATTGAGGAATATGTACAGAATCATCAAGAGGGGGCTCCTCGTATTGTCGTGACGAACACACCCGAGGGTATGCTAGCAACGGCAGCGTTACTTGCTCCAAACGAAGAAGATAGAATTCGCCTAAAAGCTCTTGAAGAAAAGTTTACCGCAGGCAAAACATGGGATCAGGATCAGAAAGACATAATTGACACTATGCTGGCTGCGGTAAGCGTAGACGACACTGGTGAAATGCGAAGTATAGTTGATGTAGAAGGCTGGGCGGTGGCATTAGCTGCACTTTCAGGAGACTCCTACGCAGAAGCTATAGTGGCAAAAAGGCGAGTAGTGCTTATCGCAAACGAAGCCGCAAGGTCATCTGATCCGACAAGGCCGGACAAGATGATTGCGTATCGAGAAAAGAACGGTCTCTCAGAGGTTGAGCCAGTTCCAATTGAGCAAATTGCGCTTGTACATTCCACGCAATATGATGTTCAACGTGACGCAGCCGGCAACATAGTACTGAGGACGGCTGGCCAACACAGAGAAGATAAATATCCGCGTGCGAGTCTGCACTTTACGCTGAATTCCCGTGTTGGTGATGTGTACGCAATGGGCGAGAAACAGGAATGGGGTGATCATCAAAGAATCATTGTTGCGAACTTCAAAGAGGTTATAGATAGCGCACATACACTGCCTAATCGAATGGATGGGGTTGATACGTGGTTTACGATTAACCCCGGGCAGGAGCTCGCGCTACCTGGTGCGTTAGTCGTTGAGCCGGTCGAAGAGACTCCTAGTGGTGCTTTGGTTGAGCAGACTGAGTCAGGTGTTCTATTTAATTCGTCGGGTAGTGGCGAGTGGACTTCAGAACTTCGTGATCTGGCCGATACTTACGGCACATATAGCCCGAAAGAGCTGGCGCTCCGTATTGCCATGGGACGCGTCGGCGTGCCAGCCGATCTTATGGATTTTGCGAGTGGTGATGGCCACGGCATGTTTTCTCATGAGCTGGCGATCCGGATGCGCATGACTGCATCAAGTCTTGGATTACCGTCCGGAAAACATTTTGAAACACCGGAAGCCAATATGGAAATAAACGCCCACATCAACCTACGTAACTTGGCGGGAAAATTGAATTACGCAGGCTACCAGTGGGAATCAGAAAATATGACCGCGTATCCGGGTACTGCCATCGAAGCGCGGCGCCAAGCACTAGCAAGCGGACACTATCCTGCGCGCCCTAATGCCTTGACTGATAGGGCACAAACCGAACTAGCGGAAAGGCCTGATTTTGTGTTGTAATACAGGCCTATTCTTGCTATAGTTACAGATGTTATCAATCAAGCAGGTTTTGGGATGATTCTCCGCTCGTGTTAGCCGTGTAGGCAGCAAGTGGCGCCAAAGCTGAAGAACAAGAATCAAGAAAGGTTTCTTTTATATGGCATCAGTTGATGTAGATATCAAAAAACTATTAGAAGCGGGCGCGCATTTTGGTCACAAAACGAGTCGCTGGCACCCTAAGATGGCGGAGTATATCCACAGCAAGCGTAACGGCGGGCACATTATCGACCTGACAAAAACGGTCGAAAACCTAAATGTTGCACTTGAATTCGTGACGAAGACGGTTAGTGAAGGCAAGCCGGTATTATTCGTGGCAACCAAGCGCCAAGCACAGAACATCATCAAAGAAACAGCTGAATCAGTGAAGCAGCCATACGTAACTGAGCGTTGGCTCGGTGGTATGCTGACTAACTGGAACACTATAGGTGGCCGCATCAAGGAGCTTAAAGACCTTGAAGCCAAGCTAGAATCTGGCGAGCTGGCAAACAAGTACAGCAAGCTTGAGGTACAGCGCTACCAAGAGCAGGTAGAGCAGATGAACCTCCTCTACGGCGGCATTAAGAACATGCCAGCACGTCCTGGTGCGGTCTTCGTGCTCGACATCGTGCATGATGTAAACGCTGTGCGTGAGGCACGCAAGCTGAACGTGCCAATCATCGCCTTGGTTGACACCAATGCAGATCCAACGCTGGTTGACTACCCAATCCCTTGCAATGACGATGCAATCAAGACGATTGAGCTGATTGCAGATTACCTCAAGCAAGCGGTAGAACTCGGCCAGGCAAAAGTTAAAACAGCAGAAGATAAAGAGTAGAAAGTTATAAAGTTGAAAGTTGCGCCCGGGCGCGCTTAAAGTAATCATCTAAGAGAACTTTGAGACCTTATAAACTTTTCTACTTTCTAACTAAATAAGTGACTGAAAGGAACGAAATATGGCAGTAACAATTGAAGACATTAAGCGCTTGCGCGAACTAACTGGTGTTGGCATGACTGACGCCAAGGGTGCGCTCGTTGAAGCTGATGGTGACTTTGATAAGGCACTAGAAGCTATGCGTAAAAAAGGCCTGACTAAAGCAGAGAAAAAAGGTGAACGTGAAGCCCGCGAAGGTATCGTAGAAGCGTATGTACACTCTGGCCGCATCGGCGTTATCGTAGAAGTAAACTGCGAAACAGACTTTGTGGTTCGCACAGAGGGCTTCCAAGAGTTCGCGCACGAAATCGCATTGCACATTGCTGCATCTGCACCCGAATACGTCAGCGCAGATGAAATTTCCGCTGAAGTGCGTGAAGCAAAGAAGCAGGAGCTGCTGACTGGTGACGCTCTTGCAGGCAAGCCCGCTGAGATGGCTGAAAAGATCGTTGAAGGCCAGCTGAAGAAGTACTTTGCAGAGAAGACGTTGCTTGACCAGCCTTTCATTAAGAACCCCGACCAAACGGTTGGCGAGTTCTTGAAAGAAAACGTTGCGAAAATTGGTGAAAACCTGATTATTCGCCGCTTTAGCCGCATCGCTCTTGGCGAAATCGCCTAACAACTCTCGAAAGGTAGTAGTTATGGAAGGATTCCGCACTCTGAGCGAAGAGCAGAAACAGCTCGAAGCGTACCGTATGGGTGTGGATAGCCTGCAGCTGATAATAAGCGGTGACAGAAACCGCATCACTGACGGTGCTTTATTTGCTATAGCCAGTTTACGCAAAGTCAATGCATTGCTGGCATTTGATAGGCCTGCAGACGATTATGATATAGAGTGTCTTGGCTACATAGAGCAAGCAATTGCGAGCCAAGCGGCAAAAGTAGAAGCGTATACGCGCGATATAATCAGTGATACGAATGATTTTCTTGCAGCTTACCCAGGACGTTTCTTTGTAAGTGAAGAAACATGGGCTAAGCCCGAAGAACTCCGGGCAGTATCTGTTCAAGGTGCTAAGGAGGAAGCAGAAATAGCCGGCCAAACTCCAGATCGCAAAGTGCTCTTTACGCAGAGCGCATACCAATTATTGATCAAAGATTAACCATGCTTCTTTTAGAACTATATTGACAAGAAAGCATAAGTGTGATAATATGCAATCAGTTCAATCAAAAACAAAAACCAAAAAGGAAATAATATGAAAGAAACATTACAACGCGATTACGGGCAAGAACTAGACGCTCATACTCGTAACGCCGAAGCAGGACGGCAAATAGGCGCTCTTTTGCTTGAAGCCCATCAGGCAGAAGGTGATGGTTTTGATGCACTTGATCAGCGCCATCAGGAGGCACTCGATGCATTTACGTCGGCGGGCGGTGAGCTGGCAGATCGTGGCTACGACGAAGACGGCGAAGCTGATATTACGTACTATGTTCCGCCAACCGAAAATGGCCAGGAGCTTACTGATGCGCTCAAGACTGCAATTGATGCTAAAGAACTATTCAATAACGCGGATGGTAATACGCGCAAGGCATTGAGAATAAATAATCGTGAAGTTAATCGTCAGGATAAGTGGGCCGCGCAAGCAGCTCGCAAAGCGAGTCGATAATTTAATAATTTCCTGATTATAGTGAAAGGGGTCACATAGAGGGCCTCTTTTTGCTATACTGAGTGGCGAAGAATAAGGAGTTTTGATGAACCCAAATCAAATCGTGGACGATGCTAGAAAAAAATTTGAAGGCGCGTATGCGCATTTTCAGGAAGAATTGAAGAAAATTCGTACTGGTCGGGCGCACCCGAGCATGCTCGATAGTGTGCAGGTAGAAGTGTATGGCACGCTGCTGCCGCTGAACCAAGCCGCGACAGTGACCGCACCTGAGGCGCAGCTGATCCAGATTAGCCCGTTTGACCCAAATAACATCCAAGCCATTAGTAACGCTATTCGCAACAACCCAAGTCTTGGGCTAAACCCGAGCGACGACGGCCGCGTCGTGCGTGTGCCAATCCCACCGCTTAACGAAGAGCGTCGTCGTGATATTGCCAAACAACTTGGCGGTAAAGTAGAGGACGCGGCAATCACGCTGCGCAACATTCGCCGCGATGCCTTTGATGCGGTAGCCGCAGCTAAAAAAGACAAAGCCATCGGCGAAGACGATGCCAAGCGACTAGAAAAACAGGTCGACGAGGCGCTAGCAAACGCTAAGAGTGATATCGACGCTGCGGCCAAGGCCAAAGAAGTCGAAATCATGACAATCTAGTTCGCGCTAAGCTATACTGTATAGACATGGGTAACACGGCACCGAAACATCTGGGGTTAATACTTGACGGTAACAGGCGTTGGGCGAGGGAACGTGGTTTGCCGACCGCTGAAGGCCACCGCCAAGGCTTGCAGAATCTGAAAAAAATTACCAAATCTGCGCTAGAGCGCGGCACGGCTTACGTGAGCGCCTATGTCTTTTCAACCGAGAATTGGCAGCGTGACCGTGATGAAGTACGCCATATTATGAGGCTACTCAAGTGGGCACTGACTCATGAAGTCGAGCAATTCCATGAACAGGGCATACGTCTGCGCATTGTTGGCTCACGTTTGAAAATTGGCCTGAGCCTCGCGCGTGCTATTCACCACGCCGAGGAAATGACGAAAGATAATCAGCGCGGCACGCTGCTCCTTTGCCTAGACTACGGGGGCCAGCAAGAGATTGTTGAGGCTGCCAAGCGGATTGTTGAAGCTGGTACAAAACCAGATGACATCACACCCGAGCTGCTAAGCAAATTTCTGTATGCGCCAGATGTGCCGCCAGTGGATTTGACCATCCGCACCTCGGGCGAACAGCGTCTCAGCAACTTCATGCTTTGGGAAAATGCGTACAGTGAATTTTACTTCGAGAAGCACCACTGGCCGGAATTTAGTGATGCGGATTTAGACAAAGCTTTCGCTGATTACGCAAAACGTAACCGGAGACATGGGAAGTAATGCTGCTGGTTGTCGGACTCATACTTTTTATTTGTCTGGTGCTGGTGCATGAGTGGGGGCATTTTATTGTGGCCCGCCGAAACGGCGTTGAGGTTGAAGAGTTCGGCCTGTTTTTCCCGCCACGCGCGAAAGTCCTTACCAAGAAGAACGGCACTGAATACACGCTAAACTGGTTACCACTCGGCGGTTTTGTAAAGCTCAAGGGCGAGAACGATGCTGATCGCCGTCCGGGCACCTTTGGTGCGGCAACTACACGCGTAAAAACCAAGATTATGCTGGCTGGTGTGGCCATGAATCTTCTGGTCGCGTATTTGCTGCTGATGATTGTGGCGCTGATTGGCATGCCGCAAATTGTCGACAATCAATTTACAATCCAGAGTGATACGCGGGTAGCGCAGCACCAAGTGTTGACAGGCTATGTTGAAGAAGGCTCTCCGGCAGCTGAAGCTGGCGTACTTCGCGGTGACATACTAACAGCAATCGGTCCAAGCGAAGCCGAACAGCAGACGATAGAAAATGCAGAACAACTACCAGACATTACACAGCAATACGCAGGTGAAACTGTGTATTTGCGCTTTGAGCGGGGTGGCGAAACGCAAAATGTTGCCGTGACACTCCGCGATAGCGCGACAGTTGAAGCAAGCCGCGAAACGGATGAGCCGGTTGGCTACCTCGGCATTGCACCAACAGAATATACCTTGCAGCGCAGCACGTGGTCGGCTCCGATTGTTGCCGGCGGGCTTATCACGCAGTTTACTCACTTGACGTTCAAAGGCTTGGGCGTGGCCATCACGAGTCTGTTCCAAGGCGACACACAGCGAGCAAGCGAGCAGGTTGCGGGGCCAGTCGGCATCTTCGTCGTATTACAGCAGGGCACACTCTTGGGTATTGAGTTTGTGCTACTTGTAATTGCTGTTATTTCGCTCAGCCTCGCTATCATGAACGCACTGCCGATACCAGCACTTGATGGCGGCCGTTTATTTGTGATGCTTATGAGCCGCTTATTCAAAAAGCCGTTAACCAAAGAAGCAGAAGAGGCGATACACGGCATGGGCTTTATGCTGCTTATCGGGCTTATAATTTTAATTACTATCGTAGATGTCAGACGATTCTTCTAATACGCCAGGGATTGAGCAAAAGTCAGTGGCGCCACGGCGGCCGAAACTACTGGCGATTATAGAGGCAACAGTAACGACTTTTGTTCTCCTCGTGCTGCCGGCTTTCGCCGCCGGGTATTTATTCTTCGCCATAAGTGGCGGCCTACCGGCTGATGAAACGATCCGCCAGTTTATATACGTGATAATTGTTGAGCTGCTCATACTCTCGTTGCTCATCTGGCTCATGAAGCGTTTTGGGCTCACATGGCGGGCTATAGGCGTTTTGAGGCCCGCACCAAGTGCGTTGGGATGGGCGCTGTTGGGATTTGGCGCGTACCTGCTTGCGTATATGTTTATATTTGCGGCAGTGAACGGGCTTATATCACTTGATACCGAGCAGCGGCAGGAGCTTGGCTTTGATACGGGCGTCGGTGGTATTCAATTGGCATTTGTTTTTATTAGCCTAGTTATTCTGCCACCGCTCATAGAAGAAATTATTTTTCGCGGCTATATCTATACTCGTTTGCGCCGAGCATTTAAGGTGTTGCCAGCGGCTATCATCGTCAGTATTTTGTTTGCGCTTGGTCATTTGCAGTTTGGCTCAGGTAACGCCTTACTGTGGGTGGCGGCACTCGATACATTCATACTGTCCATGGTACTGGTTGGCCTGCGTGAAAAAACCGGCAATATTTGGGCCGGGGTTGGCGTACACGCCCTAAAGAACGGATTAGCGTTTACAAGCTTGTTTATTCTTGGGCTTTAGCGGTACAATAAACGCGTGATACAGACTATCTCATCGGTTATCGCCCTCCCGAAAATGCCGCTTCAATGCCGGCTTATTTCGCTGTAACCTAAGTACTAACCACATCTAAGAGGACAATAATCATGAGACTGACCCAGCTTTTTACGAAGACTAGCAAAACAACTCCAGCAGACGAGACTGCCAAGAACGCGCAGCTGCTCATTCAAGCCGGCTTTGTGCACAAGGAAATGGCAGGCGTGTATGCATATTTACCGCTCGGCAAGCGTGTACTCGATAACGTCATTCAGATTATTCGCGAAGAAATGAATGCAATAGGCGGCAACGAGATTAGTATGACTGCCTTGCAGCATAAGGACGTCTGGGAAGCATCTGGACGCTGGAACGATGAAGTCATGGATGTATGGTTTAAGACGCAGCTTGCTGATGGCGCAGAGCTTGGCCTAGCGCCTACCCATGAAGAGCCGCTCACAAAGCTGATGCAGGGCTTCATTAGCAGTTATAAAGATTTGCCGGTGTATCCGTATCAGTTTCAGATTAAGTTTCGTAACGAACTACGTGCTAAGAGCGGGCTCATGCGCGGCCGCGAGTTCTGGATGAAAGACCTCTACAGCTTTAGCCGCAACCAAGCAGAGCACGATGCATTTTATGAAAAAATGAGCGCAGCGTATGATCGTGTGTACCAGCGTCTTGGCATTGGCGATAGCACGTTTAAGACATTTGCGAGCGGCGGAAGTTTCGCAAAATATAGCCACGAATTCCAAACTATCAGCCCGGTCGGCGAGGACACGATTTATATTCACCGCCAGAAGCGAATTGCAATCAATAAAGAAGTGTTTACTGATGAAGTGTTAGCGGATCTCGACATTGATAAACACGAACTTGAAGAAGCTGCAGCCGTTGAGGTGGGTAATATCTTCACGCTCGGTACTCGTTTCTCGGAGCCGCTTGGATTAACGTTTGCCGATGAGACTGGGCAGATCCATCCGGTCATCATGGGCAGCTACGGTATTGGCCCAAGCCGCCTCGTCGGGCTGCTGGCAGAACATTTTGCGGACGAAAAGGGGTTGGTCTGGCCGCTCGCTGTGGCGCCTGCACAGGTTTACTTGGCTCCACTCAGTACAGAGGCGGCCGTTGTAGAAAAAGCAGACGCTCTCTATGCGCAGTTGACGGGCGCTGGAATTTCGGTATTATATGACGACCGAGACGTGAGGGCGGGGGAGAAATTTGCAGATAGCGACCTCTATGGCATCCCATACCGGCTCGTCATCAGCAGCAAAACAATTGCCGCTGGTAATATAGAAATTAAAGGGCGCACCGAAGAAACAGCCCAGCTCATACCAGAGCAAGATATTATCCAACACCTAACACAAGTGACAGACAAGGAGTAGCATTATGATTAAGAAAGCATTCAAATTAACCCAACAAGGTATCGACGAATTACGCGCAGAGTTGGACAACGCCGTTACGGTAATGCGCCCAGAAATTGCCGACCGGATTAAGAGCGCCCGTGAGCTCGGTGATTTAAGTGAAAACGCCGAGTATCAGATTGCTCGCCAAGACCAAGAAAAAAACGATGGGCGTATTCTTGAGCTGGAGCATATTTTGGCAAATACAGAGGTTATCACCACACCAAAGAGCGACAGCAAAGTGCAGATCGGCTCAACGGTTATATTGAAAGATGGTGGCGGCAAGGAAAAGAAGTTCCAAGTCGTGGGTACGATTGAAGCTGACCCGCTTGAGGGCAAAATCAGCGACGAATCACCAATCGGTCAAGCGCTCCTCGGCAAAAAAGAAGGCGATGACGTAGAAATTAAAACTCCCGCCGAAACCGCGACCTACACAATCGCTGATATTATCTAAAAGCCCTAAGCCATCTGTTATACTAGCTGCATATGGCGACGTTGAAAGATTTTCGGGATGAGCGGCTGCGCAAGCTAGCTGAGCTTAAAGAGTTAGGGATTAATCCGTATCCTGCGGAAAGTCGCCGCAGCCACGCTGCGGGCGATATCGCGCCGCAGTTTACTGAGTTAGAAGGCCAGGCCGTAACAGTTGCTGGCCGCGTTTTGAGTATACGCAAGTTCGGAAAATTGGCGTTTATCGTGGTGAAAGACGCGAGCGGGCAAGTGCAGCTGTTTATCCGCGCCGGCGAAATTGGCGAGTTGAACGCTACTGAGAGTCAGCTGGGTATCGATCAATTGCCGCTACTTGATACAGGCGATTTTGTCGAAGCCACAGGGGAAGTCATTAAAACGCAAACGGGTGAAGTGTCGGTAAATGTGCGCTCACTCCGTTTACTGACCAAAGCGCTCCGTCCGATGCCGAGCCAACAAGATGGCTTTACGAACAAAGAAGAACGTATGCGCCGGCGTTATGTCGATATGAATGTTAATGAGGACGTAAGGCAGCGTTTCATCCGCCGCAGCAAGTTTTGGCAGGCGACACGTGATTACCTGAACCAGCACGGCTTTATTGAGATTAATGTTCCAGTACTTGAGCATACAACCGGTGGTGCAGACGCAAACCCGTTTGTGACACATATGGACGCGCTTGACCAAGATTTTTACTTGCGTATTAGCCATGAATTGCCGCTGAAGCGTTTACTTGGTGCAGGTTATGAAAAAGTCTACGACATCGGCCCGCGCTTTCGAAACGAAAATTACAGCGACGAACATCTGCCTGAGCACGTAGCAATGGAATGGTACTGGGCGTACGCTAACTGGCGTGACGGTATGCAGTTTATGGAGGGCATGTATAAGTATGTGCTTGAACAGACGTTTGGTACGCTTGAATTTGAGCTGAACGGTAAGCAAGTGAACATGGCGGGCGAGTGGGAAGTGTGGGATTACGCCACAGTTATTAAAGAACGCTATGGTATTGATGTGTATGAAAGTTCGCTTGATGAGGTTAAACAAGCTTTGGCAGACAATAGACTTGAAGTTGAACAAACCGAGAACCGCGCACGTGGTATCGACAAGCTTTGGAAGAATATTCGTAAAGATGTGGCCGGTCCAGTGTGGCTGATTAACACGCCGAAGTTCATCAGCCCGCTCGCAAAATCTAATCCTGATGATGAGCGCACCGTACAGCGTTTCCAACCCGTAATTGCTGGTAGCGAGCTTGGTAACGGCTTTTCAGAACTGAATGACCCGGTTGATCAGCTCAACCGCTTTGTAGAGCAGCAAAGCATGCGTGATGCTGGCGATGACGAGGCGATGATGCTCGATATAGACTTCGTGGAAATGCTGGAATACGGCATGCCGCCAGCTTGCGGTTGGGGCTACAGCGAGCGCGTATTCTGGATTTTTGAGGGCGTGACTGCGCGCGAAGGTGTGCCGTTCCCGCAACTCCGCCTAGATTATGATGAAGTAACGCGCAGTCTTTATCCGAACGTAACATTAGAATAAGGGGCATTACATAATGGCAAAAAAGGCTACAAAAAAAGAACTGCAAACAGCCGACACTGCGCCACTTGCGGCATATGAGCGTACTATGAACCTCCAGCGTTGGCTGGCGGGAATTTATGGTATTCAGGCCGTGGCGCTGCTCATGGCGGCAGAGGCATATAGCGTGACCGTCACCACGACATTTTTAACGGCTGATACGCTGAGTGCGACCGATTCGTATTCACCGGCGATCAAAGGACTATTTGATTTTAATATCGTGTACTTGCTGGCGGGTACACTTTTCCTGCTTGCTGTGGTGCAGCTTCTGGCGGTCACCGTGTATCGCGATAGGTATTTGCGACTTTTGGAGGTTCGCACGTTTGTACTGCGTTCAATCACGTTTGCAATCGGCGTGACGGCTACCGTTTGGACTATTGCGTTATTGTCAGGCCTTCAGGATAAGAGTGTCCTTGTTTTGTTGGCGATTGCAGTTGCCGCGGCAACGATTAGTTTGTATTTGTACGAACAACGCGCTGCCCGCAAAGCAACGGTAATTTTAGGCTGGGTTTCCGGTATTGGTGCCGCAAGCGTTCTGGCCGCTATCCCGCTGACTTCTTGGCTGAATAACGGTGATTTCCCCATATACTTATATGGTGTTTACGCTGCATTTGCGGCATATATTATCGCAGTTATTGTGCTTGTCATCCGTAGTGAGCGCCGCGGCGGCAGCCAGACCGCACGCTTGCGTGCCGAGCGATCACTTGGTATCGCACTCCTTGGTTTGCAGAGCCTGATTGTATGGCAAGTGTTCCTTGGAGTCTTAACTTGAGCCGGACGGTTATATTTGATTTCGACGGTACTATTGCAGATACGCTCGACATGGTCGTGGCCATTTATCGTGAGCTAACAGGTGATGAACGCCACGTAAGTAAAGTAGAGATTGATGAACTGCGTAAATTACCGCTACGTCAGCTACTTAAAGCTGTCGATATCCCGCTTTTGAAAGTGCCAACACTGCTCACCAGGGGGCAAAAATTCATGCGCCAACGCGTAGCTAGTGCACCAGTCTTTCCGGGTATGCCGAAACTGCTCCATGCACTGGTGAAAAAGGGTTACATTTTGCATATCGTATCATCGAACACACAGGAAAACGTTCAGGCGTTTTTAGAAAAACATAAACTCGCCAGCTATTTTGTGGAAGTACATGGTAGCGTCGGGCTGTTTGGCAAGGCAAAGGTGCTGCGTTCTATTGCAACGCGTAGCCACGTGACAACGCGCGATGCCTGGTATGTCGGTGATGAGGCACGCGATATTAGCGCTGCGAAAAAGGCAGGTATTCGTATGGCGGCTGTGACGTGGGGCTACCAACACGTTTCACTGCTGGAGAAACTGAAGCCAACGGCACTGGCACGTACACCCGAAGAACTCTTAGAGATCGTGACAAAATAATGCAATTGATCAGAGTAGAAAAACTAGTGCATGGTGGTCAGGGACTCGGAACGTTACCTGAAGGCAAACGAGCCTTTGTATGGAATGTATTACCGGGAGAGCTGGTAAACGTGCGGGTGATTAAGAAAAAGCGCAGCTATGTAGAAGCCATTGCCGAGGAAATTATCGAGCCGTCACCTGAACGTGTGGAGCCGCGCGATGCAAACTATTTAGCTACGAGTCCTTGGCAAATTATGCCACTATCAGCGGAGAATCAGCATAAGAAATCAATCGTCGAAGAACTATTCGCACACGAAAAACTAGCATTACCTGCGGTTGGCGAGGTAGTACATACAGAGCATGAGTGGCAGTACCGAAACAAAATGGAGTATTCGTTTTGGGGCGATGAGAACGGTCTTCATTTAGCGCTTCATCAGCGCGGTAGCAGCGGCAAGCAAATCGTGCAGGGTAGCGCACTGGCTATGCCAGCGCTTGATGCGGCTGCAAACGCGGTGCTTGCAGCGCTACAGCCGCTCAATGTTCGTGCCGGCGATTTAAAAACAGTCATTGTCCGCACGTCGCAGGCAGGCAAGAGCGTGGCGGCGCTGTTTGTGAAGCGCCAAGATTTCCATGTGCTTGAACTGCCTGATGGTCTGCAAGGTTTGCGCGTGTATTATTCAAACCCTAAAAGCCCGGCATCTGTGCCGACGGAACTCTTGCAAGAGCTTGGCGATATGCAGCTGACAGACACGCTTTTAGGCAAAGTATTCACCTATGACGCAGACTCGTTCTTCCAGGTAAATATACCAATTTTTGAAAAAACACTCGGCGATATCAAAGCCGCGCTTGCGCCCAGTAGCCACGTCATAGATATGTATGCGGGTGTTGGCAGCATCGGTTTGTCCGTTGCGCCAGATACTGTCACGCTCGTAGAGCTAGACCCGGCAACTGCTGCCATGGCGCGCGAAAACGCAGGACAGGGTGCGGAAGTCATCGAGGCTTCAACCGAAAAAGCACTAGAATATATAACGGGCGAACATCCTGTCATTTTTGACCCGCCGCGCGCTGGCTTACACCCAAAGGTCATTGAGCGCGTACTCGAAACACTGCCCGAGCAGATTATCTATCTGAGCTGCAACCCCGCAACCCATGCCCGCGACCTCGCGCTCTTGCAGGAAAAATACGAAATCACCGACTTCAAAATCTACAACTTCTTCCCCAAAACCCCACACATCGAAACCCTCGCGGTACTAAAAAGGGTATAATTATCTAGATGGCAGGGAATGGATATTGGAGGGAGCGGAGTCAGCCGTATAAACCAGGACAGAAAACTGCGTTTAAAGTTTCGCGGTCAAAAATTGAGCTGTTCGTGCAGTGTCAGCGTTGTTTTTGGCTGGATGTACGGCTGAAGATTACGCGGCCCTCTACCGCGCCGTTTAACATCAACAAAGCAATTGATGAACTCTACAAAAAAGAGTTTGATAGCTACCGCGCTAAAAAAGAGCCGCACCCCATAATGCTTGATAACCAGATTAAGGCCGTGCCATATCACCACGAAAACCTTGATACGTGGCGGCACAACTTCACGGGTGTGACGACATTGCACGAGGCAACAAATCTGCATATTTTCGGTGCGATTGACGACGTTTGGGTCAATGACGCGGGCGAGCTGATCGTAGTCGACTACAAAGCTACGAGCAAGGATAAAGAAGTATCCATAGATTCAGATTGGCAAATTACGTATAAACGCCAGATGGAAATCTATCAGTGGCTGCTGCGCCAGAATGGCTTTGCCGTGAGCGATACCGGCTATTTCGTATATACGAACGCGCGAATTGACCTCGACGGCTTTAATGACCATTTGGAGTTTGTGACGAAGCTGATTCCATATACTGGCAGTGATAATTGGATTGAGCCAACTATTGAAAAAATGAAGCAGTGCATGGACAGCGATGACATACCAGCAGTGGGCACTGCAATCATGGGCGGCTCATGTGAATACTGCGCCTACGCCCGCTCCCGCACCGAACTCACTCTCAAATCACTAAGAAAATAAAAATCAAAATTTGCAAAACTCAACACCTATAGGGTTGAACCCTATACTGCAACTAACTAGCTATGCACGTGGTTTGAGCCGTGGTCCAAAAGGCATATTTGGTCCGGCTGCGTGGGATACACTAGCAGCAGTTGACCGCCAACCTGATGCGCTGATTACGGTTGATGCACCGGACAGGGATTTGCTCTACACATCACCCGACGATGTAAAAAGCTTCCTGGGTGTTCTGGGCGCTATGGGTGTACGGCACAATGTTCAGGTGCTACTTACCGAAGGTACGCACGGCGGCCATACGTGGCAGCCTCAACAGCGCGCTGCAGCGGAAGCCTACGCCTTTACTCGCAAGCGCTAGGCTTTCTGCGGTATACTCTATGTATGATTGACATACAACTGGTGCGCGATGATCCAGAGCGCATACAAAGAAAAGCAAAAGAAAAAGGCTACAACGTAGATACACACCGGCTGCTTGAAGTTGACGCTGAGCGTAAGCGTCTGCTCACCCATGTAGATGCACTGCGTGCGCAGCGCAATGAAAACGCCGCACAATTAAAAGGGGGCAGGCCAGAGCAGTCTGTCATTGATGAAGGAAAGCGCATTAAAGCAGCGCTTGTTGAGGCGGAGTTTGAGCTTGAGGCGGCAGAGGGCGGCTGGCACAGTATGCTTAAAAGCATACCAAACCCCCACGCTGATGATGTGCCGGTCGGCGGCGAAGAAGATAGCGTTGAGATTAAGCAGTGGGGCGAGCAGCACACTGGCGCAGTTGACCATCTAGACTTTGCCAGCAAGCGTGATTGGCTCGATTTTGAGCGTGGCGCTAAGATTACTGGTACGAAGTTCTACTTCGTAAAGGGCGACTTGGCGCTGCTAGAGAATGCCATTACGCAGTTCGCGCTCAATCTTTTAGTTGATAAAGGCTTCACGTTTATGACGGTGCCGCACATGGTTAATGGCCGCACAGCAACCGGTACTGGCTTTGCGCCGCGCACTAGCGATCAGAGCGATGAATACTACATTGAAGGCGAAGATCTTTCACTCATTGCTACAGCTGAAATGCCACTGACTGGCTACCATGCGGACGAGATTCTTGATGAGTCACAGCTGCCGTTGCTGTATGCCGGCCTCAGCCCGAGCTACCGCAAAGAGGCAGGTGCGGCTGGCAAGCACACGCGCGGGTTGTTTCGTGTGCATCAGTTCAATAAGCTCGAAATGTATGCCTATACCACGCCAGAGCAAAGCTGGGAAGTTCATGAACAGCTGCTGGCGATTGAAGAAGAAATTTGGCAAAAGCTCGGTATTCCATACCATGTAATTAACATTGCGTCGCGTGATCTCGGCGCGCCGGCGGCTAAAAAGTACGATCTTGAGTATTGGTCGCCGGTTGATGAAAAGTACCGCGAGCTGACAAGCTGTAGTAACTGTACTGATTTTCAGGCACGTAATTTAAGCATTCGAGTTCGTCGAGCCGACGGATCTATCACAACCGCTCATACATTGAACGGCACGGCTGTTTCGCTGGCTCGCTCGCTCATCGCAGTTATTGAGCATTACCAAACTGATGAAGGTAAACTGAGAGTGCCTGAGGTGCTACGGCCGTATCTAGGGGGCAGGGAGATTCTATGATTCAGAAGATTGAAATTCAGGGTAACCATTTGGAAGTTTCGGAAAAGTTGTATAAATATGTTATGCAAAAAATCGGTAAACTTGACACGTTTGCGCCGCGGGCTACACGTCCAAGTGTTCACGCCGAAGTGACGCTAAAGCAAGCAAAAGCTCGTGATAAACAGGAGTTCACCGCAGTAGTAGTGCTTTACATGCCACAAAAGACACTTGAGGCAAGTGAGACGACGATTAATATATTCGCGGCGATTGATATCGTTGAAGAAAAACTGCGCAGTCAACTGAAGAAGTACAAGGAAACTCACGGCTCCGGCACAAAACGCCAGCTGTTCGCACGCGCTCGAGCGCGACTTGCTAAAAAAGAATCAGCATAAATTATTACAAGAGCCTCTCGTCAAAAGCGCAAGAAACGCGTACAATGTCTAAAGATTTTATTACCAGAGGCTAACTAGGGGAGTGTAAACAGCGTGAATATTGTCTTGAAGAAAATCTTGGGGGATCAACAGGCGAAAACGGTTAAGCGTTTACGTAAACGTGTGCAGACAATAAATAAGCTTGATGATAAGTATAAGAAACTATCAGATGAGAAGCTGCAAGCTCAGACAGCTACGCTTAAGAAGCGCCTAAAGAAAGAATCGCTTGATGCGATTTTGCCTGATGCGTTTGCGGTAGTTCGCGAAGCTGCTGACCGCGTACTTGGTATGCGTCATTTTGATGTGCAGCTGATTGGTGGCATTGTGCTACACGAGGGTAACGTGGCCGAGATGAAGACCGGTGAAGGTAAGACACTCGTGGCGACTTCGCCTGTATACCTGAATGCGCTCACAGGCAAAGGTGCGCATGTGGTAACGGTTAACGATTACTTGGCGCAACTGCACGCCGGCTGGATGGGTGAGCTATATCAATTCCTCGGCCTGACTACGGCAGTTATTGTGGCAGAAGAATCGTATATCTACGACCCTGCGTACCGCAACGAGAATCACTACGATGAGCGTATGCGTCATCTTCGGCCATGTACGCGCCGTGAAGCCTATGAGGCAGATGTTACCTATGGCACTAATAATGAATTTGGCTTTGATTATTTACGTGACAACATGGTGCGCGAAATCAGTCAGCTCCGGCAGCGTCCGCTTCATTATGCCATCGTTGACGAAGTTGACTCGATTCTGGTGGACGAGGCTCGTACGCCACTGATTATCAGCGCGCCGAGCGTGACAAGCGGTAGCGCCTATGCTCAGTATGCAAAAGTGGTGCGCAACCTCAAGAAAGATAAACATTACGATGTTGATGAAAAGCGCAAAACGGTCATTTTGACTGACGAGGGCGTTGAGAAATCTGAAAAGATTTTGGGCGTGGGTGAACTATACGTAGCCCAGAATATCCGCACCATTTATCACCTTGAGCAGGCGCTCAAAGCGCAGGCGCTTTTCAAGCGCGACAAAGACTACGTGGTTACAAACGAAGGCGAGATTGTGATTGTCGACGAGTTCACTGGCCGTCTGCTGCCAGGTCGCCGCTATAACGAAGGCTTGCACCAGGCAATTGAGGCCAAAGAAGGCGTGGAAGTACAGCAGGAAAGCATGACGCTGGCGACGATTTCCTTCCAGAACTATTTCCGACTCTACGAAAAGCTCTCAGGTATGACCGGTACGGCTATGACTGAGGCAGAGGAGTTCCACCAAATCTACAAACTTGACGTAGTTGAAATTCCGTCGAATCGTAAGATTGCTCGTGTGGATCGGCCTGATCGTATCTACAAAAGTGAAAAGGGCAAATTTAAGGCGATTGCACAAACGGTTAAAGAGCTGCATGAAAAAGGCCAACCAGTGCTTATCGGTACGGTTTCGATTGAGAAAAACGAGCTTTTGAGTAAACTGCTCAGCAAAGAAAATGTGCCGCACCAAATCTTGAATGCCAAAAACAACGAACGCGAAGCGATAATCGTGGCTAAAGCTGGCGAAAAGGGCGCGGTAACACTTGCGACCAACATCGCAGGTCGTGGTACAGACATCATGCTTGGCGATGGCGTGAAGGAACTGGGCGGTTTGTTCGTACTTGGTTCGGAACGGCACGAGTCACGGCGTATTGATAACCAGCTGCGTGGTCGTGCTGGCCGTCAGGGTGACCCGGGCGCGACCCAGTTCTTTGTGAGTACCGAAGATGATTTAATGCGTATTTTCGGTGGTGAGCGCATTGCAACGCTCATGAACCGTTTGAAGGTACCTGACGATGTGCCGATTGAGAACCGGGTTATTTCGCGTTCACTTGAAGGCGCACAGAAGAAAGTCGAAGGCTTCCACTTTGATCAGCGTAAGAACGTCGTGAAGTACGACGACGTTATGAACCGACATCGCCGCGCGACCTATGCAATGCGCCAGGAAATTTTGGGACAGGCAGATGTGCATGCGCGAATTAAGACCTTCATTGATGAAGAAATTGTATCTATGCTGGGCTCTTCGCTCGCTACGACGGACGACTTTGAGGACTTGATTAAGAGCGTCTTTCCGTTTGATGACGCAACGCTTGACCGTATCTTTGATGCTGAGTCCGATAAGGTAAAGCAAGTGTTTGCGACAGCAGCCAAGGAAGTGTACGACAACAAGGAGCTGACATTCACCCCTGAAATTCTACGCAAGATTGAGCGTGATGTGTACTTGCAGGTGCTTGATAACCTTTGGATGCAGCACCTTGAGAACATGCAGCACCTCAGGGAAGGTATCCACTGGATGAGTGTTGGCCAGCGTGACCCGCTCGTTGAATATCGTAAGCAAGGCCAGGTTCTGTTTGAGGACATGCAAGTGACACTTCGCCAGGAAGTGCTGCGGATTTTGTACCGAGCTGAGCCGGTGCCTGCAGAGCGGCTTGAGCAGCCAGTTGAAACCGAACTCACACGCGCAGCTCGTGGCTCAATAAGTAATGCTAATCAAATTGTAAGCAATAAAAAGCAGCCCGAAGAAGCTGACTTTAGCCCGAAAGCTGATCGTCAAGAAGCAGCTAAAAAATCTGCAGACAAGCTAAAGAAAGCACGTAAAGCTGAGCGCAAGCGCAAAACCGCCGCCCGAAAGCGTAAGTAACCCGTTTTAAGGTTTTTATGAAGCATACCGTCTCGGAGTTAACGTTATCTAATGGCGCAAAAGGTCTGCTGGTACACGTACCGGAATCTACCGTTGTAGCACTGGAAATTAACTTTCGCGCTGGCGAGTACTTGGTGGATGAACCGAAATGGGAGACGCCGCATATTATGGAGCACGTGCTGCTTGGCGCGAATGAGCAGCATCCGAAGGCACGTATTTTTCAGGCTGAGTTTGAGAAAAACGGGGCATACAGCAACGCCTCAACCGGCGCCTATGACATTACCTATGAGGCTGAATGTGCAGATTTTGAGTGGGAGCGCATTCTTGAACTGACGCTCGTGGCAATTACGAAGCCGCTGTTTTTGCAGGAAGAGTTTGATGCAGAGTTTGGCAACGTACACGAAGAGCTGACCTCTCGCTCAAACAGCCACTTCAGACACCTCAATCTGGCACTTCGCCAGATGTACGGCTATGCTGCGAAGACCGATGGCGAACGTTTAACGCTCATGGAAAATGTCCAGCTTGGGGACATCCAGGAACACTATAAGCGCACGCATACGACGAGCAATATGCGCTTTATCATTGCTGGTAACATTACGCCAGGCAGGCAAAAACGCATAGAACAAATGCTTGCCGCAACAGACCTGCCAAAAGGCCATGGCCGGTTTGTACTGCCTAAGGAAAAGCCAAAGACGCTCAAGCAGCCGCTATACATCCATAACGACAGTGTGAAAAATCTGTACTTTTATCTTGATACATTTATGAGCCGACGCATGGATCAGGCTGAAACGGACGCCCTGAGCCTGGCGAACACTTTGCTCGTTGAAACGCTCTATTCGCGCATCCTTGGCACGGCACGTGAGCAAGGGCTGGTGTATGGTATGCACTCCGGTTACGGCCAGGCGCTACTCAATAGCAACTGGTGGGTTGGGGCACAAGTTTCGCCTAAGAACGCTACCAAACTTTTCGAGATTGTTACCCGCGAACTTAACGATGTTTTTGAAGGCGATTTGGAACACAGCGATATAGTGGCAGCACAGCAGTATGCGCTTGGCCGGTTTCAGCGCAGTGCGCAAACGGTCGGCGGTGTGATCGCTGGCTATAGTGGCCGCTATTTCTTCGACGATGAGATTGAAGATTACTTTGAAGTGCCGCAGCGTATTAAGCAGATTACAAAAGAGGGAATTGTAAAAATTATGCGCGAACTCTTCGAAGAAAATGTGTGGGGTCTTGGTGTACTTGGCTCGTGTGGCGAAGATTTCGCGCTTGATCTACACAAGCAAGCCGCTGTACTTTGGCCCGAAGGCATCCGCCGCTAATTATCCTTTAAGCCTATTCCAGGTATACTGTACGTACATATGGAAGAGCAGCGGAAACGATTACAAAAAATCCAAGATGGTGTGGATACCGCATGGCGCGTGCTTGATCTTGGGGCGCTGATCGTTAAACAAGAGACTCTTGCTGGGCAGATGGCGCAGCCGGATTTTTGGCAGGATAGCCAGCAAGCGCAAGCGGTGAGTAAGCAAGAAGCCAAGCTGCGTACGCGGCTAGAACCGTGGCAGAACCTGAAGCGAGGGCTTGCAGACATGCAGGAATTAGCAAAAACGGGCGACGCGAGCCTGTTGGCTGACATCGCAGAGCAAACTACCGCACTTGAGGTGCAGTTGACCGAGCTAAAAGAGGCCCTGAAATTCAGCGGGCCATATGATGATTATGACGCTATTATGACAATTCGTGCGGGCGCCGGCGGAGTTGATGCGCAGGACTGGGCGGCAATGCTGTTGCGTATGTATCTGCGCTGGGCAGAAAAGGAAGGCTTAACCGTCTCCATCATTGAAGAATCTACAGGTGAAGAAGCGGGCATAAAGAGCGTCACGCTTGAGCTAGAGGGAAGTTTGGTCTTTGGTAAATTACGCGGCGAGCAAGGGGTGCACCGGCTTGTGCGCCTCAGCCCTTTTAACAGTGACAATCTACGACAGACCAGCTTTGCGCAGGTCGAAGTATTACCAAAAATCACCCAAGACACAGAAGTAGAGATAGACGAAAAAGATTTGCGCATAGATGTGTATCGCGCCGGCGGTCATGGCGGACAGAGCGTTAACACGACTGATTCCGCCGTGCGCGTGACGCACCTGCCGACCGGCATCGTCGTGGCTATCCAGAACGAGCGAAGCCAATTGCAAAACCGCGAGACAGCCATGACTATTTTACGCTCAAGATTGGCGCAATTGCAGCTTGAACAGCACGTTGAAAAATTATCTGAACTAAAAGGGCCAAACGAACAAGCTGCGTGGGGCAATCAGATCCGCAGCTACGTCCTACACCCGTACAAGCAGGTAAAAGATCTACGTACGCGTTACGAAACAAGTGAAGTCGATAAAGTGCTTGACGGTGCGCTTGAGCCGTTCATACATACCTACCTAGAAGCAACACTTGGGTCGTAGAAAGATTGCACAGACCAGCACTATAAGATATGCTGAAACTAATAAGCATAAACGATTTCTACACAATAAGGAGTAGTATGAACCCAGAAACGCAAAATAATCCACCAATTACGCCGGAGCAACCACAATCCGCAACACCAGTGCCTTCCGTGCCAGGTCTTACAGAATTTTCAGTAGATCCTGCGGTGGCCGCTGAACAGGCCTTCCAGCCGCATGTTGAGCCAATAGTCGAACAGCCAGCTACACCAGAAGTAGCTCCATTGACGGCTGAGCCGGCTCCAGAAGTGACAGTAACTACACCTGAAGTTATCAGTACGCAGCCTGAAACGACGCCTGAAGTTGTGGCATCGTCAACCCCGCAAGCGGCTGTAACGCCTGTTGTGCCACAACCCGAGCCGGTAACTACCGCAGGGTTTGAGCAAACTTTATCGCCGGCTCCAACCGTAGCTACAGTACCCACGCCACAGCCAGCAGCTACTAGTGCTGGCCAATCTGCCCCAACACATTCTCGAAAAGCTCTTGTCATTATCCTGGTTGTCGTCATTCTTGCCGCTGCTGGCGCGGCAGCGTACGCATTGCTATAACACTCGTATGATTCGTCAAGCATGAGCATATTTGGTATACTAAGTCGTAATGATTCTGCTTGATAGGGTGACAAAAGTATACGGCAAAAGTACAAGTCCGGCGCTAGACCGGGTGAGCTTGCATGTTGAAGCAAAAGAATTTGTGATTGTTGTTGGGCAGAGCGGTGCGGGTAAGTCGACGCTCCTAAAGCTTTTGACTCGCGAAGAGCGTCCAACCAGCGGCAAGATTGTGATTGGCGGTATCGATTACGATAAGCTCAAAGACAAAAACATCCCGCTCCTTCGCCGCAAAATCGGCGTGGTGTTTCAGGACTTCAAACTTTTGCCTAACAAAACAGTATTTGAAAACGTAGCTTTTGCACTGGAAATTGTCGGCATGAGTAGCCGCGAAATTAAGCATACCGTACCAAAGGTGCTCGATATCGTGAATCTGAAAGGCAAAGAGAAAAGTATGCCCAAAGAGCTATCTGGCGGTGAGCGGCAGCGTGTGGCAATCGCGCGGGCAATTGTACGCCAGCCAAAGATTCTAATCGCTGATGAGCCAACAGGTAACCTTGACCCAAAACACGCCTGGGACGTCATTGCGGTACTAGAGAAAATTAACCGCTACGGTACGACCGTACTATTGACCACACACAACGAAGAAATTGTTAACCGGCTCAAGCGTCGGGTAGTTACTATACGGGGTGGTAAGATTGCCTCCGACCGCGCAAATGCGAGTTATAAGATATAAGGCTACTGAATGAAGCGTAAATGGATTACTTTTGGTCGAATTATAAAAACGGGAGTCATTAACTTTTTCCGTAATGCGTCGCTGGCTATTGCAGCGATTGCCGTTATGGTAGTGACACTGACAATCATCTTGGTTTCGCTGCTGGTCAATGTGACGCTCTCTGGTACGATTAGCCAGATCACCGACCGCGTAGACTTTTCTATTTATTTGAACGATGACGTTACGATGACCCAGGCCAATGAGTTAATGCAGCAATTGCAGGCACTGCCGAGCGTCGCAAGTACTGATTATCTGACAAAAGAAGATGCCCTTGAACAGTACAAGCTCGATAATATTGATAACACCGAGCTGCTTATGGCCATTAGCCAAACAGACAACCCATTGCCGGCGACGATTCGTATTAAGCCCGTTGATCTAAGCAATATTGAAGAAATTAGACAGTTTGTTGAGAGTGACGATATCCGTGCATTGCAGTCGGAGGAGCCATCATATTCAGGTGACCGCAA
>CAYTOC010000001.1:41779-63507 GCA_964439405.1 uncultured Candidatus Saccharibacteria bacterium | reverse complement strand
GTGACGATATCCGTGCATTGCAGTCGGAGGAGCCATCATATTCAGGTGACCGCAAAGAGGCAATTGATAAAATTAGCAGCGCCGCCAATGTGCTCCAGCGTGTGGGCGTGGCAAGCGTGGTATTATTTGCGGTTGTCTCAGTGTTGATCATATTTAATACCATCCAAATGGCCATCTTTAACCGTCGTGACGAAATTGCCATAATGCGCTTGCTCGGCGCAAATACTTCATATATTCGCGGGCCGTTTATTGTTGAGAGTATTCTCTATGGCTTAATTGCAGGGCTGGTGTCGGTACTGCTCGTGCAGGGCGTATTCATCGCCTCGAGCTCAACGCTTGAAGCCAGCAGCCTCGGCCTTTTGGACATTACCTATGCGCAGGACTACTTTAAGGATCACTTCTGGGTTCTCATGGCAGCACAGCTTGGGCTGGGCGTCGCTATCGGCGCTACCTCTTCGTTAATTGCTACGCGGCGCTACCTTAAACTCAAGACGACGAAAAACTAATAGCTGATTTTGCCATAATCTAAACCTCAAAACCCGCCTCGAGGACGTTTCGCACTTTTGGTGCTGCACTTCACCTTTAGCCTTTCGCCTGGTTTTGAGGTTCATCTAGCCATAAGCTTTACAAAAGCACATCAGGGGTGTACAATCAAAGCCACATCTAACTAAAACAAAAAGATGCTAAAAAGCCAAAAAATCTACCAGTTACACCACACGCTATCATTGCGCACAAAGGCAGCAATAATAGTTTTAGTTGCGATTCTATTTACTTTTAGTGCTGTAATCGTGCCAAATTTCGTACAGGCACAATCAGCTCAGGACGAAATTAATACGCTCAAGCAACAGAATCGTGCCATTCAATCACAAGTAGCCGACTTGCGCTCGGTAGCCGCAAGCTATCAGGATGCAATTGTTAAGCTGCAGACGCAAATTAATGAATTACAGGTACAGATTGCCAATAATGAAGCAGAGCAGGCAGAGGTACAGCGTCAGATTGATGAAGCGCAAGCTGAACTTGATCGTCAAAAAAATATCTTAGGCCAAAATATTCGTGCTATGTACCTAGAAGGTAAGGTTACAACTGTTGAGATGCTTGCAACCAGCAAAAACCTCAGCGATTTCGTAGACAAAGAGGCTTATCGTGGTGCCGTGCAACGCAAAATTCAAGATACGCTTACTAAAATTGCTGAATTACAAAATCAACTGAATCTGAAAAAGAAAGACATAGAAGCATTGCTTGCAACCCTAGGTTCGCAGCGTAGCGAGCTTGACGCAAGTCGTTCGCAGCAAGCGAACTTGCTGGCGATGAACCAGCAGCAGCAAGCAGAATACAATGCGCAAACACGAAATAATCAAACAAAGATAAACCAATTGCAGGCGCAAATTGACGCGCAGCGCCAGGCCAACAACATCCGGCCTGACGGAGGTTATTACTTTATTCGTATCCCCGGGCCAATACACAGCTTTGACCCAGGCAATTACAGCTACCGTAATGCGGGCTTTAGCATGAGCACACTACCTGGTTGTGGCAATCCAGACCCACGAACAGGGCAGCGCGATGCGGTTGATCGCTGGCAATACTGTACGCGCCAGTGTACGTCATATGCCGCATGGGCAGTAGAGGCTTCAGGCCGACAAGCGCCAGTAGGGTGGGGCAATGCTAAGAACTGGGTGAACCGTGCGCCCGCAAGCCAGATCCATCGTACTCCTGAAGTCGGTGACATCGCTGTCAGTACTGCTGGTACTTGGGGTCACGTGATGTATGTTGAGCAGGTTAGCGGCGATAGGATTTACGTATCTCAATACAATCAAAGCCTTGATGGTCAGTTCTCGTATCAATGGCGTGCATGGCGCTAGCCTTGCATAGCTCTGCCTCTAGTGAATGTCCTTTATATAGCGTATACTGAGTTCTTGGAAAGCATGAGGGGGATAGATTGAGTAATCAGCCAGTATCAAATAATTTTCAACAGGCGCACAATATAGAACCGCCGGCCGGCATTACGCCGCCAAAGAAAAAAAAGTCAGCACTACGCTCATTTCTGAAAACAACTGCAATTATTGTCGGTGTCGGGCTTATATTTTGGTTTGGCCACGGCGTAGGCAGCGGCGAGATTAGCTTGCGGAACACGTATCAAGCCGTGTCAGGCACAAATAACCTTCCTGAGGACCTCGACTATGCCGAAATTGAAGCGCTTTATGATATCTTGCGGCAGCATTATGATGGTGACTTGACGGTTGAGGCACTGATTGAAGGGCTAAAGTCTGGCTTGATCAACGCAACGGGCGATACGTATACGGAGTACATGAACGCCGAGGAAGCAGCACAATTTAATAGCCAACTCTCAGGAACGTTTAGCGGTATTGGTGCGGAGCTTGGCAAGAATAATCAAGACGAGCTAACCATTATTGCACCAATCAGTGGGTTTCCTGCTGAGAAAGCAGGCTTGCGGGCACAAGACGTAATTTTAACCATTGATGGTGATAGCACGAGCGGGTTGTCGGTTACCGAAGCGGTTGCAAAAATACGTGGTGAAAAGGGTACAAAAGTCACGCTGGGCGTACTGCGCGGCGGTTCTGAGCGTCGTGAATTCACTATTACGCGAGACACCATTACGATTCCAAGCGTTGAGTACAAGATTAAAGAAGGCAATATTGGTTATATCCAGATAAATCAGTTCTGGACAGATACTGCGGATTTGACGCGTGAGGCGGCGGAAGCTTTTAAGGCGGCAGGCGTAGAAGGTGTTGTGCTTGATTTAAGGGGTAACCCCGGAGGTTCACTTGACGCAGCCGTTGACGTAGCAAGCGTCTGGCTGCCAAACGGCAAAACAGTACTACAAGAAAAGAGAGATGGTAAAGTAGTTGAAACTTTCACAGCTACCGGTAGTCCACTGCTTAAAGATGTGCCAACACGTGTGTTGATTGACGAAGGCAGCGCCAGTGCTAGCGAAATTGTAGCAGGTGCTCTGAAGGATAACGGTGCCGCCACGCTTGTTGGGGTCAAAAGCTACGGTAAAGGCAGCGTCCAGCAGATAATTAATTTGAAAAACGGCGGCCAACTTAAGGTAACGATTGCCCGTTGGTATCGTCCAAATGGGGAAAACATTGACCAGAAGGGTATTACGCCAGATGTGCTCGTAGAGCGCACTGAAGAGCAATACGCGAATGGCGTCGATCCGCAGCTTGAAGCTGCGCTCAAAGCACTAGCTGAGTAGGTGTAGATTGACACCTCATCGCTTAGTCGATACTATAATTAGTAGTGTAATAACATAAACACCAAAACAGAAAGCTCCTATGAACACTCACACGTTCAGCCGTACCACATATATTTTTGCTGCCTATACCCGCAGGGTTTTTATAGCGCTAGTGCTGTCTGTTTTGCTTGTTGGTTCGGGTGTTTTCGCAGTGATAACCGCCCTGACGGCTAGTGCTGCAGTCGGTGATTATCAGAATTGGCAGAGTGTCACGGACGGCAAATTACCAGCAGATGTGCCCCATAATGCATCGGGCATCGTATCTTCCGCGGATGGTACAAAGCTTGCTGCGTCATCTTACCAACACATCTACACCAGCGCCGACTCTGGCGCAACTTGGATTACGCAGCAAACGATTGCTGGTACTAATAACTGGCGGTCTGTCACCTCATCCGCCGATGGCACAAAACTTGCTGTTATTGCGGATGATGTTCACAGTGCTCGTTATATACATACTTCCACCGACTCCGGAGCCACTTGGACTGCACAATCAACCGCCGGCCCCCGAGACTGGGCATTTGTCACCTCATCCGCCGATGGCACAAAACTCGCTGCCGCAGTGTACAATGGCTCCATTTACACCAGCGCCGACTCTGGCGCAACTTGGACGGAGCGTACGGCTGCTGGATCTCGTCAATGGCACGTTGCCACCTCATCCGGCGACGGCACGAAGCTTGCCGCCGCAGCGTACGGTGGTTATATTTATACATCCACAGATTCCGGCGCCACCTGGACAGAGCAGACTAGCGCCGGTGCGCGAGTGTGGTCTTCAATCACCTCCAGCGCCGATGGCGCCAAACTCGCCGCCGCAACGTATAACAATTACATCTACACCTCCACCGACTCCGGCCAAACTTGGACCGAGCAGACTAGCGCTGGCTCTCATTATTGGAAGTCTATCACCAGCTCATCAGACGGTAATCTGCTCGCGGCCATGTCTGGGGACTGGAACGGTAGTAATCGAATTGGTTCTATATATCTTTCCACCGACTCCGGCCAGACTTGGACCGAGCAGACTAGCGCCGGTGAGCGCGTGTGGTCATTCATTACTTCGTCCGCCGATGGCACGAAATTGGCAGCGGCCAGTGATTTTATCTACACCTCCACCGACTCCGGCCAAACCTGGAGTAAACAGATAGCCGGGGTTCGCTACACTAAAGAATGGTCGGCCATCACCTCATCCGCCGATGGCACAAAGCTCGCCGCCGCAGCGTCCGGTGGTTATATTTATACATCCACAGATTCCGGCGCCACCTGGACAGAGCAGACTAGCGCCGGTGCGCGAGTGTGGTCTTCAATCACCTCCAGCGCCGATGGCGCCAAGCTTGCCGCGACATCATATGGAATTGACGGCTCCATTTATACCTCCACTGATTCCGGAGCCACTTGGATTGAACGTACCGATGGACTTTTTTACTCAGGTAGCAATTATAGACAGTGGACATCCATCACCTCCAGCGCCGATGGCACTAAGCTAGCGGCCACAGAGCTGTATCGCTCTATCTATACCTCCACCGACTCCGGCCAAACCTGGACAGAACAGACGTCTGTAGGTGAACTTGAATGGAACTCCATCACCTCGTCGGCCGACGGCACAAAACTGGCTGCTATTGGAAATACATGTGATGATGAGTGCTTCAGCTCTATCTACACCAGCACCGACTCCGGAGCCACTTGGATCGAACGAGTCCCTAGTGGGGACGCTTCTTACTTGGTATCCATGGCCTCTAGTACGGACGGCACCAAACTAGCTGTTACCGGGGAGATTTACGATGAACATGAAGATGAGTCTTATGTGACTATCTACACCAGCACCGACTCCGGAGCCACTTGGATCCAACGGGCGCTTAGTACTCCACCAACGGAAAGTCGTGTGGGTGTTAATGATATTGCTATGTCTGGCGACGGCAACAAATTGGCAGTAAGTATGAGCTTTCTCGATGAGGACTGGATGGAAGACGGCGGCTCCGTATATACTTCTATCGACTCCGGCACTACCTGGGCCGAACAAATTGCCTCCACTGTCGATGATGGATTGTTTAGCTCAGTTGTTCTATCTGCCGATGGTACAAAGCTAGCCACTGCAATATATGGCGGCGATATTTACACTGCTACCGTCCAGCAACCGACACTTAGCTTTAACCCTGATGGTTCTTCTGCGATTCCACCAGCCTCCACCAGTTCCAGTAGCCCCCAAGTCATCACCAATACCAAGCCAACCTTCGCCGGCATTGCCTACGCTAATGGGCCTGTAACGGTTACGGTTAACTCTGACCCTATCGTTTGCTCTACTACCGCAGACACCAGTGGTAATTGGTCTTGTACTCTGCCTAGTGATATTCCCGCCGGTACTCACACTATTACCGTACAACTCACCAATCCTCTCACTGACGAAACCGAAACGCTAGGGCCGTATTATGTACAAGTATTGGGCGATGGCACTACGACCATAGACGATAACACGCCGCTAGCACCAAATACCGGCTTTGCGATGACTGCGGGTGGCGCTGCGCAGTTCATACAACTGTCCGGTGGGCTGCTTATGATTCTAGGCGGTGGAATACTCAGTGTTCTTGGACTTCGAGGGCAGGGCAAACGAAATAGCGTTACAAATAAGCGCTTGTAGCAATTCCTGTAGCCGTGGTAGTATTGATGAGAACGAGGGAGTTTTTATATGGCTGCAGACAAGAAGCCTAAGTATATCTTTGTGACGGGTGGAGTGCTTTCCGGACTAGGCAAGGGTATCACGGCCGCTTCAATCGGCAACCTTCTCAAGGCTCGCGGCCTTAAAGTTAATCTCCAAAAATGTGACCCTTATTTGAACGTTGACGCGGGTACATTAAACCCACGCGAACACGGCGAATGTTTTGTTACAAAAGACGGTGCTGAGACAGATCTAGATCTTGGCCATTATGAACGCTTTTTAGATCAGGAGCTGACGCAATCGAGCAGTCTTATGAGCGGCCGGGTACTGCTGAAGGTAATCCAAGATGAGCGCGATGGCGCACATCAGGGAAAGACGGTGCAGATTATTCCGCATGTTACTAACACTATTCAGGACTATATCATTGAGGCCAGCCAAGGCTACGATGTACACATTGTCGAGGTTGGTGGTACGGTCGGTGATTACGAGTCTTTAAGCTTTATCGAGGCAATTCGTGAGCTTGGCCAGCGTGTTGGTCGTGAGAACTGCATCTATGTACACGTGGTGTATCTGCCATATCTTGGCGTGAGTGAAGAGTTCAAAACTAAGCCAGCACAGAATTCGGTGCGTGAGTTGCGCGGTCTTGGCATCGCTCCTGACATTTTGGTGGCTCGCAGCGAACAGCCTGTCGTCAATCATGGTGTGCGCGCCAAGCTGAGCTTGTATTCAGGTGTCGACGAATCAGCAGTGGCACTGTTGCCAAACGCCGAGACAATTTATGAGGTACCACTGACATTACAAGAGTCAGGTACTGACGAGGCAATTTGCAAAAAGCTTGGTTTCCACAATAAGCCAGCCAATACAACTGAATGGAAGAAGCTTGTTGCTGCAGCAACGAAAAAACGTGCTAAAAAGCTGCGCGTAGGTGTAGTTGCAAAATATCTGGATAACGCTGATACATATATGTCTGTGTTTGAATCGCTCAGGCACGCAGCGTGGGTACAAGATCAGTCGGTCGAAATTGTATGGATTGATGCCGAAAAACTTGGCCAGAAAGATGCTGACACGAGCATTCTCGATGCTGTTGACGGCATTTTGGTGCCTGGTGGCTTCGGCAACCGTGGTATTGAAGGTAAAATCACCGCTGCAGAGTACGCTATGAAACAGAAAAAGCCATATCTTGGGCTTTGTCTTGGCATGCAAGTGGCGGTTATCGCTGCGGCGCGCCTGTCTGGAGCAGATGATGCTAATTCAACAGAGTTCAACCGCGATACGAAGCACGCCGTTATTCATACTATGGATGGGCAAAAGGGCAAAGAGAACACCGGTGGCACCATGCGCCTTGGTGATTATCCGTGCGTGCTCAGCCCTGGCAGTATCGCGCGGCGTATCTATGACACCATGGAGATTACCGAACGCCATCGCCATCGGTACGAAGCAAATAACGCGTATCGTGACGAATATGAAGCCTGGGGCATCACCGCAAGTGGCCTGTCGCCCGATGGTTCACTTGTGGAAATGATTGAAGGAATCGATCACCCGTATCTGGTGGCAAGCCAGTTTCACCCTGAATTCAAGTCGCGCCCTAACCGTCCACACCCAATGTTTGTTGGTTTTATAGATGCAGTAGTGACAAGTAGTGTACAATCATAAGTAGTATGACTCAATCAGATAAACCCAAAATATTACTTGTAGAAGATGACGATTCGCTGGCGAACGTCTACGTAACGCGCTTTCAGGCGGAGGGCTTTGACATCCAGCGTGCGTCAGATGGCGAAGATGCGCTTACGGCTGCTCTCGAATACCGTCCCGACATCATCCTACTCGATATCATGATGCCAAAGGTTGATGGTTTTGATGTGCTTGATATACTGCGCAACACTCCACAAATTGGCGGCACCAAAGTAATCGTCCTAACGGCTCTTAGCCAAGAGGGCGACCGCCAGCGTGCCACAGAGCTCGGCGCTGATGATTATCTCGTGAAATCCCAAGTGGTTATCGCTGATGTCGTAGAGCGCGTCCGCTATCATTTGAACAAAGACGTATAAGAATAGACACCTGAGCTTCAAGCGTGCCTCAAGGCCGCTTCGCACCTTTGGTGCCATACCTCGCTTTGAGCCTTTCGCCTGGTTTTGGGACCCAGGCATAAACATCTGGTACAAGCATATTGACTTTTTACAAAGCTTATGCTATTATGTATCTGTTAGATAAAAACAAAAAACTATGAATCATAATGGTTACCCATCAAACATACCGACCCCTGAATCAACGATTGCGCAAGCCAATCGCCACGAGCTAGTGCCCGATACCGAGCTTTTACTCGGTGACCCAATTATTTCGCGCGAACTGGCATCGCAAATAGGGGTTAACGGCGACATAGTCGGCGTGATATGCCTTGATTCAGATACAACCAATAACGGTGAACAGCAGATTGCAGTAGTGGACTTTGGCCAGAACGCCTTGCAGGCACATGGCTTTAGGTTTGGCCTTCAGGGTCTAAACTATGATCATTCGAGTGGGAACACAGCTTTCACACCAATTCAGCCAGGTTCCGAGAAAGTGTATGGCAGGAACCCAAAGGATACTGCGAGTTCGCATCTTGGGCTTGACGGCAATGATCTCGTATCAAAAGGCCATTTTAAGATTACAGAAACAAATGGTCGTGTGAGTATTGCGGATAATCATTCCACAAATGGTACAAGACTTATTGCAAACGTATACGCGCCGCAGCATGAAGCTGACAATAATCCAGATGCTAAAAACGAAGCGCCACTTTCTGGAGAGAATATTGGAGTGGGCCACGAACACTCAGCGGCGAGTGAGGCTAGTAAGGAGTCTTTGACGTTCAGTGAAGAAACTTTAAGCCAACCAGTAGAAAAGGACGCGAATTACACTGCCATTAGGGCGCCATATTTGGCTCGTCTACAAGATATTTACGACAAATACGAGCCGGAAATAAGTAAACTGAATGCACGCATCAACATTGAAGAGAGCTACGGAAACTCAACTGCCGATTATGCTGATAAGCTGAACGCCCTGATTAAGACTCGGGGCGAAGAAGAAACTGCTGCCCGCACTGAACTTGAGCAGGCAATAAAGCCGTATCTGCGAGAGCGCCTTCGCGCTTTCCAGGGCGACACGGGAGCAAGTTATTTAAAACCGGGCGAACTTAGTTATGACAACCAAAACAGGGCAATTGTAACCAAGAGTGGCCAGCGTGTTGTACGAACACTTGGGGGCATGTACCTCACTGATCGTATACGATTAGGACAGATCATGATGAAGCCCGAACGCTTGTCGAGCTGGGCGGGCAGTAGCGCAGAGAAAGTAAATCATAAAACAGGCAAGATGACGAGCTCATTTGAGCACATCGTTGACCTAGCGGCTGCAATGGAAGCGGGTACATTTGGTGAAGAGCACGAGCCGATTCAGCTTGAACGCGACAAATATGCGGCTTTAGATTTGCAGGGCCAGCTGCAGAACGTACCGTTTTATAAAGTTAGGTTAGGCATGCACCGCATTGCTGCACAACGGCTTGTTGAAGGTCCAGACGGTCTTGCCGATTATGAGGTCGTCGGCAATTAAAAACACCCCACATATGTAGGGTGTTTTAGAAAGGCAATCTGTAGTTTACTCGACGGTAACTTCAGTGCGGCGAACTGATTTGCCGCTAAAGAGGCGAACTTTGCGCTGCGTGAACTTTACAACGCCGTCTTTTGTAGCGTGAATCGTAAAGTTGCGGCTCACCATAGTGCCGGTGCCGCTGCGCTTTGTCAGGCCAACTTGGCGCACAATAACTTCACCGTTACGCACGAACTGGCCGCCAAAACGCTTAACACCAAGTCGTTGACCAGGTGAGTCATGAATATTTTTGGCGGTACCGCCGGCTTTGACGTGTGACATAGCGTATTTACTTCCTTGTTATTACTAGTAACTCTCGGGCCACGATTTGGTCGGGGCGATAGTAGAGAAGATTCTCCGCATCCGAGTGCACAAAACTCACACGATTATAGCCCAGATCCTCGAGAGAGTCAAGCATTTTTAGGTGTACAAACTGACCATTTGGCTTTTGCCAGGCGGGCAGGCCGATGGCGATTCTGGTGCCAGAGGGGATTTGCTTGCCAATGTTCTTCAGGAATTCCTTGGCAATGAGGTTGCAAGTGTTGGTGACGGTGTTCAATTTCTCAGGGGTAGGGAAGCCGGTGAACGGCTGGCCAAGGTAGCCTTCGGCGGCTACGGCCGTGAAAGGTTCATTCCAGGTATAGTTTGTGGCGTCGCCAGCCTCAAGCGTCGCCTCAATCTTTTGTAGCTTGTGCGTTTCGTTAAGCCACAGCAGGTTCGTTTGGCTATAGTCAATCATACGCTGTTCGATGTCGGTGCCGTAGACGTTGTAACCCATCAAAGCAGCCTCCTGCAGTAGTACGCCCGTACCACAAAACGGATCCAAAACAGTAGCTGGAATATGGCTATTGGCTATTGGCTTTTTGCTATGATCGCCATCTTCCATTAGCCATCTTCCATTAGCCAATGGGCCGACAGCCAGGTTGACCAGTATCTGTGCGAGCTTTGGTGGCAGCATACCGACGCGTGCGTCGCGCTTCGGGCGGTTTTGGTCGCGCTTGGCATAGGCATTTATGTCTTGTTCGCGGTGTGTCTTGGCGATATATACGGCGCCGCCAGCTTGTGCGACAACTAGCTCAAGGCCGCGTTCGTTTGTCAGGCTGTTATTTACAATTTGCGCAGAAGATAGAGCAGGGGATTGATTCGGCACGACCCGTACGTTCTGGCCTGTTTTTGCGCGGATAGCTTTCTTAATTCGCAGACTACTGGCAATGACGTCTTTCACGTCAACGGGCAGGTCATACACACTTAGACCGAAGTTAATCTTGCCTTCAGTCAGGTTCTCGGCTGCGTCTGCCGCAACTTGTAGCAGGACTTTTTCGATATTGCGCCAGTTGGTGTCGCTGCCCTTTGCCAGCACAGTTGCTAGCTTTGAGCTGCCGCCAATTCGCGAAAAATCAATCACTTCAGCTGCGAGCGTGCTACCTGCTATCATGCTAGAGAGCGGGGAAATCGCTGCGGCGCCATATAAGCTTTCTAGCTCCGCCAGCCCAAGCTCCGGTTGCCTGCCTAAGAAAAATAAACTCTCCATCTTCTTAGTAGTATACGCCATAATTGCCGTATAATAAGCGCATATGAGCGCCGAGAAGAAAAAGGGATTCTTTACCCGTAACTGGAAGATGACTGTTAATATCGTCACGCTTCTGGCGCTCGGGCTCTTTTTGTTTGCGATTCGTGATCAGATATCTGAAACGTTTGAAGAAATTACACATATTGCCTGGGGCGTACTATTTTTGATTATTCCACTGCAAATCTGGAAATATGATGCGCAAGCACGGCTCTACCGCTCACTCTTTAGCATTGTTGGTAACAAATTTCGCTATAAAGACATGTATGAGACGGCGCTGGAGCTCAACTTCGTAAACACGGTGTTCCCGAGCGGCGGCGTGTCCGGCATTTCGTATTATGGGGTGCGGATGCGTTCAGACAATGTAACGGGTGGTAAGGCGACGCTTGTGCAGCTTATGAAGTTGGTGCTGGTTTTCCTCTCATTTGAGATTTTGCTGGCATTCGGTTTGTTTGCACTTTCCGTCAGGGGCGACATGAATGTCTTTCTCTTTATGATGACAGTTATTTTAGCGACGCTGCTCATTGTCGGTACATTACTCTTGGGGTACGTGCTTAGTGCAAAAGGCCGGGTTGAGGCGTTTCACCGTGGGCTGTGTAAGTTCGCGGCGTACGGCTATAAGCTACTGAAGCGGGGCAAGAGTACACGGAAGTTTCAGCTCACCAAAGTACACCACATACTACTTGAACTGCACCTCAATTACCGTACCATTCGCGGGCGTTGGCGTGAGCTTAAGAAGCCGATGTTGTTTGCGCTGATGACGAATATAGCTGAGATACTTACGATTTATGCTGTGTATATTGCATTTGGGCAATGGGTGAATATCGGGGCGATTATCTTAGCTTACTCAGTTGCGAACTTTGCCGGCTTTATATCAGTACTGCCTGGCGGGGTGGGTATTTATGAAGCTATCATGATGACGATTTTAGTAGCTGCTGGCGTGCCGGCTGCACTCGGTTTGTCGGTGACTATCATGTTCCGTGTTTTGAGCACAATTGTGCAGCTGCCTCCGGGCTACTACTTCTACCACCGCACCATTCATCGCGGCCATAAAGTTATTTCGGAGCCTACGTGACGCTCATGAGCGCAGAGCTTCCGGTATTTAGTGTCAGCGACTTTATCGCCTATGTGAATCAGACATTGGAGTATGCCTACCCGAGCGTGCAGATAGAGGGTGAAGTTACCAGCTTCAAGGTCAATCAAAACAAATACGTTTTTTTTGATCTCAAAGACGCAGACGGCAGTATCAATTGTTTTATGATGGTCTGGCAGCTGCGTATGCCGATTGAAGAAGGCATGAAGGTCATAGTAACGGCTGCACCGAAGCTCACACCTTGGGGTAAATTCAGCCTTACGGTGCGCGAGGTCCGGCCGAGCGGTGAAGGCGCAATAAAAAAGAGCCTGGAACTACTTCGAGCCAAGTTAGAAAAAGAAGGTTTATTTGCGCCGGAGCGTAAGCGTCAGCTACCACACTTGCCGCGCCACATTGGCGTGATTAGCAGTACTCAGGCGGCAGGTTATGCTGATTTTGTTAAGATTCTGAATGATCGCTGGGGCGGCATGCGCGTTGAAGTGGCGCACGTGCAAGTACAGGGCGCAGAGGCACCAGACCAGATGATTCGTGCCCTAAAATATTTTAATGAACAAGCTGACTTGCCAGACGTTTTGGTTATTATACGCGGGGGCGGCAGCGCAGATGACCTGGCGGCCTTTAATGATGAGCTGCTGGTGCGTGAAATCGCGGCGAGCCGTATCCCGACGCTCGTGGGTGTTGGGCATGAGATTGATGAAACACTTGCGGACTTTGCGGCGGATATGCGGGCGGCTACACCGAGTAACGCAGCTCAGCTCTTGGTACCAGATAGGCGCGAGATTATAAGCAGTGTCAGGCACCAACTACAAAACATACTGCCACATGTAGCTCAAACTATTGAGCGGGCACACTACAGGGTAGACGACTTGCTAAAAAGCGCATTTGGTCGCATTGAGCTGAAATATGACATGCTCGTCCGCGAAGTAGTGACAACCCAGCGGTTGCTGGCAGGGTATGATCCGCAGGCAGTGCTGAAGCGTGGCTATGCACTGGTGCGTGGTGAAGCCAAGACTGGCCAGACAATAGAAGTTGAAACAGCAAAGCGTATAATAACTGCAGAGGTACTAGATGTCAGACAAAAGTAATAAGACAGTTCAAGAAAAGATAGCGGAGCTCCAAGAGCTAACTGCGTGGTTCGATAGTGAAGCCTTTGAACTCGAGCAGGCGTTAGCCAAGTTTAAACAGGCGCAAAAACTGGCACAAGACATAGAAGCTGATCTTACAGAATTGAAAAATGAAGTCGTAGTATTAAAGCAGCAGTTTGATCGATAGGGTGCAAGGGCAATATGGAGTGGTTATTTTTAGTTTTATCGGTGCTGGTGCTGCTTTTTGGATCGGCGCTATTTTTTGGTGCACCGTATCTGCCAACAATGAAGCCCCAGATTGAAGATGCACTTGATCTTTTGAATCTTAAAAAGGGCGATGTGCTCCTGGAAATCGGGTCTGGTGACGGCAGGGTATTACTGGCAGCAGCGCAGCGCGGGCTGCAGGGTGTTGGATATGAGATTAACCCATTACTCGTATGGATTTCTCGTTGGCGGCTCCGTAAATACAGGGGCAAAGTTAAAATTATATGGGGTGATGGGCTGCGGGCTGCGTGGCCTCCTGCCCAGGGTATGTACGTATTCGGAATTACGAAGATTATGTCTAGGTTGCACACAAAAATTGTTCAGTATGCGCATTCGCTAACAGTAGTAAGCTTTGGTTTTCCGCTAGCAAACAAGAAGCCAACGCGCCAAAAGGACGCTCTGTTTTTGTATAAATATTGAGCATGAAGTAAGTGTGGGATTGCAAACAGTGGCACAGTCTATTACCATAAGCACTAGATATGCAACCAGATAACACATCATTTGGCCAGGCGCCTCAGCCGATGCCGCAGCCACAGCCACAGCCGCCCATTACACCTGCACCGGCCAGCCAGCAGTTCTCGCCAGCCATGCCGCCGCCTCCGTCTAGGAAGCCAATTGCGCTAATTATCACGGTGGTTCTTCTAAGCCTACTCTTAATTGGAGCAGTGGTCTTTGCAATATGGGCGTTTTTGGGCAGGCAGGATTATAAGGAGAACACGCAGGCCAAAATTGATGCGGCTGTAGTGGTGGCGCAGCAAGAAACAACAGAGCAGAATAATGCACGATATGCTGAAGAGGCAAAAAATCCCCTTAAAGACTACGTTGGGCCGGAATCATACGGCAGCATAAAACTATCATATCCTAAGACTTGGAGCGGATACGTTGAAGCACCGGGTAGCGGTAATGTGCCGTTTCATGCTTACTTCCATCCTGGCGTTGTGCCAGAGTCGGTTGGGGGCAATAATCAACAGGCAATTGCACTGCAAGTTGAAGTGCGAAATACCGCATATGACAAAGTTATTTCAAGCTTAGCGTCAAACGTGAAGAACGGTAGCGTGAACGCCAGCCCGTACGCACTACCTAAGGTGGCAGATCAAACAGGCACTAAATTCGTAGGCAAGATAACAAACACGCTAAGCGGTACTCAGTATGTACTCCCGCTGCGTGATAAGACACTTGTTATCACGACACACACTGATCAATTCTCAAGCGATATGGATACGCACATCTTGCCAAATCTGACATTTGTCCCATAGCCAGTACGACTCAGTGAGTGGTATACTGATTGCAGAATAAGTAGGGGTAACAGTCCGCGTGGTGCAACAATCAACCAGTGCAGGGAGTGGTCAGCTTGATGATAGGGAGGCTTTGCTTCGTGCTGTCGCTGAGGAGTTGAAGAGACCGCTCATCTACATTGCACGGCAGGCTGAGCTTGGGCGGCACCAGGAGGCGATTTCTGTAGAGACTTTAGTGCAAGTGCAGGCGAATGCTGATGCTGCTACGCGCTTAGTTGATAGCTATATGCTCGGGCTTGACCTTGCCCAGCAGCGGCTTGAACTTGAGCTTGAGCCGGTTTCACTCTCGAGCGTTTTGTACGATGTGGCGCATGACATTACGCCGCTTTTCAAGCAGCATGGCGGGAGTGTTGCATTAAAATTCGGTGGCCGATATGGTCAGGTTATGGCGCACCGCGCGGGCTTGTCCGCAGCTCTGAGCTGCCTTGGCGGTGTCTTGTCGACTCTTCTCGATAGCGGCGACACAGAAGGTGAAACAACGCCGCAGCTGGTGGTCGCAGCACATCGCTCGCCGCAAGGCGGCATCATTACTGGGTTATACGTGAGCGGTCTACACGGATCGCTGGGTCTGATGAATGGCCAGCGCTTGCTTGGCAGCGCGGCGCAACCGTTTACTAAGACGCTCTATAGCGGTGGTGCTGGTGTATTTGTGGCGCAACAATTATTCGATTCCATGGGCAGCAGACTTCGCGATGGGCGCTTCCGTGGTGACTACGGGCTGGCCGCAACCTTGCAGCAAAGCCAGCAGTTGAGGCTGGTATGAAAGGACGACGCGTGCTTCTGGTTGAACCAGATAATGTTCTCGCGAAGCTCTACAGTGAGTACCTGGAGTTACAGGGTTACAGTGTTGACAGGGTAAAAAATGCGCAAACAGCACTCACGGTAGCCGATCAGCACAAGCCAGATGTAGTTATACTCGAAACCCAGCTTCCGCATCATAGCGGATTTGCGTTTTTATACGAATTTCGCAGTTACGCAGATTGGCAGGATATTCCGGTTGTAGTCCACTCGTATATATCACCGATAAAACTCGAAGCATTTCGTCAAACGCTGGATAACCTAGGGGTTGTGGCGCGGTTATACAAACCGCAGACGTCGCTCAAGCAACTCGAAGTGACGCTTGCGCGATTTGCACCGGCATTCGCATGAGTAAGCAGCACGTTACAAAGGGGATTGTCCTTACAAGGACGAATTACGCGGAAGCCGATCGAATTATTACGGTTTTGACGCCCTCCCACGGTAAGCTGCGACTTATGGCTAAGGGCGTGCGCCGGCCGGGTAGCAAGCTGGCTGGTGGCATAGAACTTTTGAGCGTGAGCGACATAACGTTTTTAGAAGGTAAAGGCGCGGTGAATCGGCTTATTTCATCAAGACTCGAGCGTCACTACGATGCAATCACAACCGACATTGACAGAACCATGCTGGCCTACGAACTTATGAAATTGCTTCACAAAACAACAGAGGACGAAGCAGAGGAGGCGTATTTTATATTGCTCGGGCAGGCGCTTGAAGCACTGAACGTGCAAGATATATCGGTTGCCTTGGTTGAAGCGTGGTTCCTAGCGCAACTGCTACACATATCCGGACACGCACCCAATCTACAAACTGACATATCCGGCGCCAAGTTGTCAGCTGAGGCGCGATACGTGTTCTCGTTCGATGATGTCTGCCTTGCGCCTAACCCAGCCGGGCAAATGACTGCGGATGATATTAAATTTGCTCGCTTACTCTTTTCTGAGAATGTACCCGCTGCGCTTACGCGCGTGCAAGGCGCAGAGCAGTTTGCACGCGCGCTGCTCCCATTACTCAGGCAAATGCGCCGCAGCTATCTGTTACAATAACGCATATGCCTAAAAGGAAAACGCCCAAACGAAAACGGCAAAAAGAAAAGTTTTTGAACATTACGTACAAGAAGCGTCGTTTGCATGTGCTTTTAGACAAAGTGCTGCTATTTCGCGTGATTCGCAGGCTACACGGCCGGTTTTGGGGCGTAGCGGGTCTGATGATTCTGGCCGTAGCGCTGACTATCTGCAGTCTGATTCGCCCTGATATCATCACCGATCCGAGTTCGGCGCTTAGTATGTTTGCGACAGACACACGAACTGCACCGTATTTTGCTGGTGGCATGTTCTTTGCAGCGTATGGTCTTTGGCGCTGGCGGAGTTATTTGGAGCGTACGCTTCACCGTAAACGCCCAATGTCGTGGCTAATCATGTTAACAATCATCGGACTGTTACTTGTTGCGCTGATGCCGATAAACTGGGAGCCGTATGCATCGCGGCTGCATCTTTTTGGTTTCTTCCTGGTCGGGATAAGCATGGTTGCGACGGTTATAGCAGATAGTTTGCTAACAAAAGTACGGCCTCAAAAACATATTATGCGCTGGCGGCTACTGCGCCTCATATCACTCTTGCTCATTATTGCTGGCGGTGTGATATCCCTAGGTTCTATAGAGGATGTAGCGTGGTTTGACATGCTCTTAGTTGGTGAAATTTTGATGCTTGCAGGCTATGCGGTGTGGGTGGTTATTAAGACGTACTTGGGCGAGGGCACGCGTAGCCGTTTGTCGCGTTTATTGAGCAAAATTGTACTTGTCGACTAAACAGAGGTTTGTCGGTATAATAACCGGCATATGAGTAAAGAAGTACTACCAAGTTCTGGGGTTATGGATGTTGACTATATCGACGATAAAATAATCACACGCGTTGTGTTACAAGCCGATGACGGGAGCTTTGAGTACGCCGAATTTGAAGCAGACCCGCGTATGGTACAAGCATGTAATGAACTTGTGAGGGGAGACAACCTCTATGAGTAATGCGAAACTTGAAGATATCGTATCGCTCGCCAAGCGGCGTGGGTTTATTTACCCAGGTTCGGATGTTTATGGTGGGCTTTCCGGTACGTGGGATTACGGTCCTTTGGGCGTAGCCCTGAAGCGTAACATTATGCAGCTTTGGTGGCAGATGTTTGTTGATGAGCGCGATGATATGTACGGCGTTGACGCAGCAATTTTGATGAACCAAAAAGTTTGGCAGGCATCTGGTCACGTCGACACGTTTACCGACCCGCTGGTTGAGTGTTCAAACTGTCACGGCCGGTTCCGTGCGGATAAACTGAACGACCCAAACACGTGCCCAAACTGCGGTCAAAAGGCCACATTCGGCGAAGCCCGCCAGTTCAATATGATGTTTAAGACTAACGTTGGGCCAGTTGACGACGATGCAAGTGTCAGTTATCTCAGGCCAGAAACTGCGCAAGGTATCTTCACGAATTACAAAAATGTTGTAGACAATTTTTATCCAGATGTACCATTTGGATTGGCGCAGCAGGGCAAGGCATTTCGTAATGAAATCAGCCCCCGTGATTTCATCTTTCGCTCACGTGAATTTGAACAAATGGAGATCGAGTATTTTGTGCATCCAGACAAGTGGGAAGAGGTGTTTGAGCACTGGCGACAAGCCGTCTGGAAGTGGACACAGGCACTTGGTTTGCCTGATGAAAACGTGCATGAGCTGGAAGTGCCCGAAGACGACCGTGCACACTACAGTAAGCGCACTATCGACTTTGAATTTGATTTTCCAATTGGCCGCGAAGAACTGCTTGGCTTGGCATATCGTACTGACTTTGACCTTGGTAACATTCAGCGTGTCAGCGGCAAAAGTATGGAATACCGGCCAAAAGATGGCGGCGAACCGTTTGTGCCGCACGTCATTGAGCCAAGCTTTGGCGTAGAACGTGCTCTGATGGCAGTACTGACGGCGGCATACACTGAGGATGAAGTGAACGGTGAAAAGCGCGTCTATTTGAAGTTACCTGAGCATCTTGCGCCAGTGAAGTACGCCGTATCACCACTGCTAAAGAACAAGCCAGAACTCGTTGAAAAGGCGCGCGAAGTCTACAGCATACTTAAGAAAAAATACGGTGCTGTCATGTGGGACGACAACGGTAACATCGGCAAGCGTTACCGCCGCCAAGACGAAATCGGTACACCATACTGCGTCGTCATCGACTTCGATACAATAGAAGGCGACGGCACAGTCACCATCCGCTCTCGCGACACCACAGAGCAAAAGCGTGTAGCAATAAACGAGATATAATGGCAATCCAAACCTTTCACGTTGGTATAAAAGCGGTTATCACTGACGAGGATAAGATTCTTCTCGTTAAGCATAAAATCAAGGGCACATGGAACTTGCCGGGTGGACGCATTGACGATGACGAGTCGATTGAAGACGCGCTGAGGCGTGAAATAAGAGAAGAGTTGGCAGTAAAGGATCCTATCCAGATTGGTGATATAGTCTGTGCGTATCGTGACCCAGAACTAAAGCTTGTTGAAGGCGGTGGGGTAGTTCTTATTGCCTATCACGTTACATTGCCAAAAGAATACAATCTGACTATTAGCGATGAGCATACTGATATACAGTGGATGACGTTTGACCAAGCTTTGGAACAAGGATCAATAGTTCAAGAAGTTGTCAAAAACTTAAGAAAGTAGGACACCTATGCGTGAAACATATTTAGTGGCGCGGAATGAATTTGAGGAAGCGTGGCTTGATGGGGTCGTAGAGCCGTTATTTCGGGCTACGACAGAAATTGTTGAGCTTGATGAGGTAACGATAGAAAACCTGAGAGCAAACTTTTGGCCAGTACATCTTGCATTATGCGAACAACACGGCGTTGAAACAACGAGCGCAATTTTTGAGCGCATGGAGGCTGTTGCCGAAGGGGAACGCGCAGCAAAACAGGAACATTTTGAAAAGGAAATTTTGCCCAAAGCAAAACGCACTGCATTTTGGCGCGGATTTCTGGGCTTATCAATTGAGCACCAAGAGAGTACGAGTGGTAATTCGTGATGCAATCAGAAATTGAAGCGAAATTTCTAAATGTGAACCACGATGAAATTCGGGAGCGGTTACGTATTGCTGGCGCAGAGCTAGAGCAGCCAATGCGGCTCATGCGTCGGGCGGTGTTTCATGGTGCGCATCTTGGCGATGGTGCGTATGTACGCGTCCGTGACGAGGGTGATCGAGTGACGATTACGTACAAACATTTTCATGACCCGGGCTCAATTCATGGAGTTGAGGAACTGGAAACAACGGTTGGTGATTTTGAAATCGCGGTAGGTATTGTGGGCAAAACAGGTCTGGAGCAATCATCGTATCAAGAGACAAAGCGCGAAACGTGGCAGCTTGATGACGTGGAGATTGTGCTTGATGAATGGCCGTGGGCGCCGCCATATATTGAGATTGAAGGTCCATCAGAAGACGCAGTACGCGCAGCAGCAGAGCGCCTAGGCTTTGATTGGCAAGACGCTGCACTCGGTGACATATCAACTGTGTATGCGGCGGCGTACCCAGCGCTTGGTGAAAACGCCAGTGAAATCGTCAACCGCCAAACACCCATGTTCCGCTTTGAAGATCCGGTACCAAATTTATTTAAGGGGGAGTGAATGACAGCAATTGACGAATACATTGCAAACAGTCGGGCGACGGATGAGGAAAAGACACTGCTTGAGCACGTACGTCAGCTTGTGCATGCGCGGGTGCCAGAGCTTGAAGAGGTCATTAGCTATAACATTGCGGCATTTCGCCACAAACCGACTGGCAAAGTCTTGCTTGGTTTTACGGTCAACAAGAACTCACTCGGGTTATATCCGTTCAGTGGCAGCGCGCTGACCAAGCTTAAAGCAGATATCTCATCTTTTCAAACAGCTAAATCTGCCTTAAATTTCACCGTGCAACACCCGCTACCAGATAGCATCATTGAAGAGATCATTACAATGAGACTTGATGAGATTGCGGCATAGCGTAGTGGGGTGTACTATATCGTGAAAGATGTAGAGAGGCACTAAGTGAACCCGGAATCTATAAAACGAGTTGAGCAAGAGCTTGAAGCTAACTACGATATCGTGAATATAATCCTACACGAGCATCTCGAGCAGCACAGTGTGCTTGTTGATGACACGCTAGAACATGATGCGGCGATGTTGGCGTATGCTTCGCAACTTAATAATCTCTTGCTTTCTCATGACGCGACACATGAATCGTGGCAGGTTGTGTATCGTGCGGCTCATTTTGCTTCAACAATTGCTGGACTATTAGGGTGCAATAAGGGTTTATATTTGGAGGGGTTGTTCACGGATTTTGATCTTGACATAGTGCGAGAGCGGGTTATGCAAGAAGCGCAGGAGTACATGGCTCAACATGAGTATCTTGATGGCCTAACCGCAGCTTTTATGCCCGAGATTGACCCCAATGGGGGCTACGGACATGTCGCAGAAATAGTTGTCGCGCTTGTGTCGTCTCAGCTAGAACAAGTGGTTGAGCGTGATGCAGTACAGGCTTTAGTGGGCTCATGGGATGGTACACTTGAAGAACTTTTGTAATTTTTGAGTCGTCTGCGCTCTGGAAGAGTATACTGAAAACATAAAAGGAGGCTTATATGATCCGATTTCTAGCGACGACAGTGCTCACACTACTTGGTAACACACTCGGATTGATTACAGCCTCATTGCTGCTCGATGGGTTTATTATTACGGTATCAGGCTTTGTAGTGAGCCTAATTTTCTTCACGGTAGCGGCAATTATTCTTTCACCGTTTGTTCTGACGATGGCGGTTCGCTACGTTCCGGCGTTGAGCGGAGGCATTGCGTTGGTAACAACTTTCGTAGTCCTATTTCTTACCGCTACATTTACAGATGGACTTTCAATTAGTGGCGTAACGGCATGGGTGCTAGCGCCGCTCATTATCTGGCTTATCTCAGTCATTGCCGGTGTGGTATTGCCGCTGTTTCTGTTCAGGAAAACCCTTGGGCGAGTCAAAAACGACAAAACACCTAAGAAATAGAGTATGAAAGCGATTTGGAACAATCAGGTTATTGCCGAAGCCCCAAAAGAAGATTTG
>CAYTOC010000001.1:30835-41679 GCA_964439405.1 uncultured Candidatus Saccharibacteria bacterium | reverse complement strand
TATGAAAGCGATTTGGAACAATCAGGTTATTGCCGAAGCCCCAAAAGAAGATTTGATTTATATAGAAGGTAATTGGTATTTTCCGCCCAAAAGCGTGCGTTGGGAATTCTTTGAGGACAGCGAGCATCATACCACCTGTTTTTGGAAGGGCGAAGCAAGTTATTATACGGTGACGGTCAATGAGCTACGCAACGAAAATGGTGCTTGGTACTACCCGGAGCCAAAAGAGGGTTCCGTTGAGCGTGTGAAAAAAGACTTTTCAAACTATGTTGCCTTTTGGCAGGGCATTGAGGTGTTAGAGTCGTAATTTGATGAGCGCATTCCTTGGCCCATTATTCGTAATTTGCGTCTATTGGTTGCTTGTGAAGGCAATGGGCAAGGGGCTGCCGTTCTATGCTGCGGCACTGATTTTTGTACCTGTTGCTACGGCATGGGGCATGTTCATGATGTATGCTTTTGCTCATGAATGGTTAATCCCTGGGTTTACCGAGTGGGCAGTAGATTTTGCGGCGGCACTAGCTGTCTTTTTTGTTTTGGACTACCTTGACGGGCAGGACTCAGATAACGCAAGTATCTCTTGGGTATTCACACTTGTTATTGGCGCCGCAATTTTGCTACTGGTGTAGGGTATACTAGACACAATGATCACGTACTATACAGACGGTAGCGCCAGCCCGAATCCTGGTCCGGGCGGGTTTGCAGTTATTAAAGACGGCAAGCCGCATATTCTTGGTAGTGAAGAAGGCAGTACCACGAATATTCGTATGGAAGGCAAGGCAATATTGGCAGCGATTAAAGACGCAAATGGCGAGCACGCTGAAATTTTTACCGACAGCGAATTTTGGATTAATGTGATTACCAAATGGGCGCCCGGCTGGGCGGCCAAAGGCTGGAAGAAGAAGGGCGGGGAAATCAAAAACCTCGACATCGTGCAGGAAGTCTACCCGCTCTATCAGCAATCAAAAGCCACGCTTACCTGGGTGCGCGGCCACGAAGGCGACGAAGGGAATGAACTTGCCGACGAATGGGCTAACAAAGCCCGCGAAGGTGTGCGGCTATTGTAAATCTTACGACTACTTGGGCTTGAGGGAAACAGTTTAACAGCGTAGGATAAGTGTTAATACAATGTAAGTATCGAGAGTGGCGGCGAGAGACATGGCTCTATAACCCGCCCAGCAACCTACTTTGTGGAAGTAAGGTGCTCTCATCCATCCCCCGAAAGGAAACGGGGAGAGATATGTATAATCAAAACGTCTTATCTGTTACAGAAAAGCCATCTCCGGAGCAACTTTTTACGCTGCTTGATGTTGTGCGGCCGATTCATGGCGAAACGCGAGATATAAATAAGCAATCTTTCATATCCCGGGAGCTTATTGCATATGGATTGGACGCATCAGAGCCTAGCACGCAAGCATTGTCGGGACATATCGATCGGAAAACACCCGGCAGAAAATATGAGCTATGGAACTTCGTCTTGCGAGATACGTTTAAGGTAAATCGTGTATACCAACATACCGTATATTCATTCCGCTGGGATGAGCAAGCTGTATATGCAGCGCAGCGCACAAATATCATTGGTGGTATCGCCGTTACACGCTCAATGAGCGAACTTGAAGAAGCGCTCCATAATAGTGCAATTGATATGGATGAACAAGCTGCCCAGCTCTGCCTTTGGGAAATCACGGGAATGCAGGCGGTCAGTAGTGCTGACACTGAGTATCTGGAAGAATACGTTGCTGATATCGTAGGGCAACACACTGCGATTGAACGGGCAATGAGGCGATAGGATGAGTTACGAATATGGAACAGCCTTGCCGCCTGCATATCAGGACGCTCTCATTGTGCCTCATAATCAGCTAGGTACTTTACGCGATCCAATTAGTATCGGAAGGGTGCCGAGTGCATTCGATGTTCGCGTTACGTATTCGGAGCTTGATGAGTTGCGGAGTAACTTCATTAATAACTTTACTCCTGTAGCGGACAGGGTAAATATAGGATGGGATGATTTATATGATCGCCACTCGTTGCGCTCCTCGCTACGTTTACAACAACAAAACCGAGAGGATGCACGAAGATATGTTGTCACTGGGCTCGTTCGTCATGACGCTGAACCGATTAACGGTTGGCGGCTAGCACTGAGACTTAGCAGCTACCAGACAAAAGGACCAGAAGAATTCACAACTGACGCGCAGTATGATATTGAGACTAGGGAAGGACGTGTGATTCGCGCAGCAAAGCACGTGAAGGTTACAAGATCCTTTTTCCAAATCGACGAACGCCGAGCGGGTGGGTATGGGGAAGTTCGCCATGTGAGATTTCATGAATTCCGTCGAACGCTTATCCCTCGTCACTGTGAGTATGTGGTTGAGCATTTGGATTTTATCCGTAGTGCACTAGAAGCGCGTACTCGTAATAGGGGTTGATTTTACAGCAGTATTTTTGGTTCTGGTGCGGTAGAATAACGCGAGAATAATCTATCAAAAAAGAGGGTAAAAATATGCCAGATGATATTTTGCCGCCAGCAAGTGCGGATGATAACTATGAAGAAACCGATGTCTTTGCTTGGGCGAACAACCTGGTGCAGTATGTTGATGAGCTGAAGATACGGCTGTATTTCTTCAACAAAAACTACGTGGTCTACAAGGTAAAGACGCAAGGCGAGGTTGCTAAGCAGCTTCGTCCGCTGTTTATTGATGAAGTCATTGAGTATATCTTGGATGGGGCAGAAAAAGGCCTGGTGATACGTGGCTTTGAGGAAGCAGAGGCCGAGGAGCATGTGTTACAGCGGACGCGTGTCAAAAATGTCGACAAGCTGGTTGAGGTATTGAATTGGCTCAAGCATCAACACGCTGAAATTGAAGAGTTCAAAGAGGAAGAGCACGACCTAAAACGCATGAAGGGCGTGATTGCCGTGGCGACGCATCCAGAGCTTGCGCGCAACTTCTATTTGTTCAAGACGTTGCCGAGTTCACAGATTATGAAAGGCCACACTGCGTGGCTGCTTAAAGACGGTACATTTAAGCCGTTTGATGGGCTGAGTGCACTCAAGATTCCAGGCGAAAACCAGCTACTTGTGGCTGGAGATGACTTATTTGTATTTAACCAGGCGAAGCTGAAGGCACTCTTTGGGTATGATGCCAAAGCGGCGGCGATTGCGGCACAGAAAGTACGTGAGATTGAGGAAAACTTTAAACTAAGCTTTGCAGACGGTTTGAGCCTGCAGTCACTCGTAAAAGGCAAGCCCGCCGCGATTAAGAAGCTGCAGAAGATTGAGCCGAGCCTAGTTAAGCAAGACGAACTACTCAACCATGCCGAAGAAATGGGTCTTGGCCTTATGACGGACGAGTCTGGCGCGATTATCATCATGGATGATAAAGACATGACCGAGTTCGTGAATCTCTTAAACGATGACTATATAGAATCACCAATGACGGGCCAGCGCTACGAAATCCTTAAAAAGCGCCCACTCAAAATCCGCGACGATGAAGACTCGCTTCTCCGGGAAGTCCTCTAGCTAAAATTTCTATAGTAAAAACTACCGCGGCGCTTAAGCTCTCGCGGCAGTTTTTACTATATGGCGTGCAAGGTCTTATAATTCCGCAAGCGTGGTTGTGATGAGTGCTCCGAGTGCGGCAGCATCTGGTCGCGCATAAATTTTAGGATCATTGCGATCGTAGCTTGCAAATGACGGGCAATCAATTGCTGGGCCATTTACCGTGCCGAGGTCTTTAACTTTTTTACCGCTTTTTGCTTCGTAAAGCGTCGCCTCGTACTGTAGGGCATAGTAGTCAATTGAGACTTCACTGCCGCCTGAGTTGAATGTACAGGTCTTTGATTTTGTGGCGGTGCCTGGCTTTTCGCTAAGGCATGTTACGAGGTTTGTGGCCTCAAAGGCATCGTAGTCAGCTGCCCAGGGTGCATTAGAGCCAAACGGGACACTTGACCAAGAACGGCGTGTATCGTTCTGGTAGTACGCGTCGACGATATACGGTTCAGCAAATGCCGCAGCATTGCTAATGGAGCCGTTTTCACAGACCGCATCAAAATCAGAAAGGCTGTCTGCAGTAACCGCATTAATTGCAGGTTGATTATTCTCTGCGCTGTCTTGCTGCTCGGTTGTGGTCGCTGAACTATCATCATCTTTTGAGCCGGTCAGTGCAAATACCGCCAAGCCTCCAGCGATGAGCAGGGCAACAATCACAATAACTATTGCAAGCATCGGCTTAGAAGATTTGCCACCGTTATTTTGCGGTGGCAGCGGAGCTGGTGCAAGTTGCTGCCCAGACACCGTCGGTTGGCTGCCAGCAGCAGAGCCTGCAATTACTGGTTTAGCTGCTGTCGGGTTTGGCGCAACAGGTTCCGCCGGGTTAGGGCCGGTTACGCCTGGAGGCGTGTTTGGTTGGTTATCCATAAAAATCTCCCTCAAATTACTAAGTACGTACTTGATTATACCATGAGCTCAATAACTGATTCTGTCATGCAATCGCGTCAGTTCCAGCTATAATAGAGGATATCTATGACACAACAGGAGGCGCTTGCATTACTTGACGCTGGGCACAGCATGCTACTTACCGGCGCCGCGGGTACTGGTAAAACATACGTTTTGCAGGAATTTGTGCGGCGTAGTAAGCGGCGCGGCAAGAATGTAGCGATTACTGCCACGACCGGGCTAGCGGCAACGCACTTAAGTGGCACAACTATCCATGCGTGGAGCGGTATCGGTATACGTGATGAAGTAGATGTTCGCCACGCTAAGAATCTGAGCAAGCAACGCCAGGATTTAATTCGCAAAGCGGATATTCTGGTTATTGATGAAATTAGCATGCTGCATGATTTCCGTCTCGATATGGTGGATATGACAACTCGGACTGTTCGAGATGTTGACGAGCCTTTTGGTGGTTTGCAGGTGGTCTTGAGTGGTGATTTTTTCCAGTTGCCGCCAGTAAATCGCGGCAGCAAATCAGGCGGGTTTGTGGTGGGGTCAAATGTCTGGGCGGACGATTTCTTCATAGTAGCGTATTTGCAGCAGCAGTATCGCCAGGCGGAAGACCAAGCCTACACAGATATTTTAAACGGTATTCGTGCTGGTGTGCTGACGCGTAGTCAGCTAGACGCGCTTATGGCGCGGCAGGATGCTATTCATGATCCTTGGGCGGCGCAAACACGTTTGCTCACAACCAATGTTGATGTCGATTCTATCAACGCACAGCACCTTGCGGAGCTAAAAGGGGATATACATATCTTCGAAATGACCACCGCAGGTTCTGCCCAATATGTTGAGCAACTTATGCGTTCATGCCTGGCACTACCGCTGTTAGAATTAAAGGTCGGTGCAAGCGTGATGTGTATAAAAAATAGTGCCGACCGCCGCTATGCGAACGGCAGCCTTGGTATTGTGCGCAGCTTTGACAGCGAGAGCGGCTACCCGCTGGTTGAGCTCACAAACGGGCGACACATCGTTATGACACCCGAAACATGGGAGCTCATGGACGGCGATAAAAAGCGTGCCAGCCTGACGCAGATTCCGCTACGCCTAGCCTGGGCAATTACCGTGCATAAGAGCCAGGGCATGACACTTGACGCGGCACGTATAGACCTCAGCCGTGCGTTCGTAGAAGGCATGGGCTATGTGGCGCTGAGCCGTGTGCGTAGTATGAAACACCTCGTACTCGATGGCCTTAATAACATGGCACTTCGCACTAGCCAAGAAGCACGTGAGATTGATGAGCAATTGCGCCGAAAAAGTGAGTCAGCAGCCAAACTACACCGCCAAACTATTGATGAATGGATTGCCAAAGCAGCCGAAGCAGAACAGCACAACGTGGCCGATAATGCGGATGTTGATGAACTTGATATTGACCTAGAGCTTTTAGAAAAGCTGAAAGACTGGCGCCGCCAGCGTGCCAGCACCGATGGCGTTCCGCCGTATATCATCGCGCATGACAAATTATTACAGCTTGTAGCAGCCGCCAAGCCGAAAGATGAGCAAGCACTGCTAAGACTCAAAGGCATGGGTAGCAAAAAACTGGAACAATATGGCAAGGATCTGCTGGCTGTGGTGCAAAGTTCAGCTAGTGTATAATACGTCGTAATATTATGAGGAGTCATCAGAAAAAAGGGGCGGGCAGATGCTAGGTGATGTGCTATTTGCGCTGTGGTTCTTCCTGCCAGCGGGTGCCGCAAATGTCGTGCCGATTTTAGTCGCGCCGTTGCCGTTCATCAAGGACTGGGCATATCCGATGGATTTTCATAAAACATATAAAGGTAAACGTATTTTGGGTGATCACAAAACTTGGCGTGGATTCGTCGCTGGCGTACTGGCGGCGATTTTTGTTTTCTGGCTACAGCAATACCTTGCGGGCAATGTGGCAGTCTTTGAATCATTTGTGGCAGGGCATAACGTTGATTATGTGGCTCTACCAACACTTATCGTTGGCGCACTCTTTGGCATCGGTGCACTGGGCGGGGACGCGATTGAAAGCTTCTTCAAGCGTCAGCGCGGCACCAAACCAGGTGAAGGCTGGTTCCCGTGGGATCAAACTGATTACATCATCGGCGGCGCCATCGCCACGGCCGCATTTATTCAATTGTCTATCTGGCAATACGTGTGGCTTATCCTGCTCTGGCTCATCATCCACGTCATCTTTAGCTACATCGGCTGGCTTCTCAAGCTCAAGGAGAGGCCAATATGATCCAATCAATAAAGAACACAGTGCGTCGTTTTATGCGTGCATTCGCTCGACTGCTTGATAAAGCTACCAAGGGCAAATTAACACCGAATACCGTTACGTTAGTCGGTTTGTTTGCGCATATACCAATTTTATATTTAATCGCTATCGACAATTATATTTTAGCGGCTATACTGCTGGTGATTTTTGGCCTGTTTGACACGCTTGACGGTGAGCTAGCTCGGCTTCAAAATCGATCAAGTGACAAAGGCATGTTGCTTGACGCGGCGACTGACCGTATGAAGGAAGTCCTGCTTTATATAGGTGCTGCCTACTCGTTGGTGTTTAGCACATATCCAGCGACGGCCGTGCTGGCAGTTGCAGCTCTTGGCGCATCACTCTGCGTAAGTTATGTCAAAGCAAAGGGCGAGGCAGCAATTGCATCAAGAGGGACAAAAATTGATCACCACACTCTTAATAGGATGTTCGCGGATGGCTTCCTAACATTCGAAGTTCGTATGGTGATATTTATAATTGGCTTGTTGTCCGGTTACCTTGGTATTGCCCTAGCTTTTATTGCTGTGTTCGCAAGCTACACGGCAGTTGCGCGACTAGTACGTATAAGCAAGGCTTTGTAGTGCAATGTTAAAAATTGACCTTCATACGCATTCTGTTGCATCACCAGATGGTGCTCTAAAAATTAAGGACTATGCAGCCGCTCTTGAGCACGCGAAGCTCGACTACATTGCAATAACTGACCATGACCACATAGCATTTGCTCTTGAGGCGCAAAAAATACTTGGTGATCGCATTATTGTCGGCGAAGAGATTACAACAAGTGAGGGTGAGATAATTGGCTTATATATATCGAAATTAGTACCAAGTGGGCGCAGTGCTCAAGAAACAGTGCAAGATATCAAAAAGCAAGGAGGACTGGTATATATACCTCATCCCTTCGAAACAGTTCGCAAGGGCATACCGCTTGATGTTCTTAATAAGATCAGGAACGAGGTTGATATTATCGAGATACACAACGGAAGGGCAGTATTCCAGGATAAAGGGCATCAGGCTGCCGCCTGGGCAGAGAAGTATCAGATTGCTGCTGCATCAAGTAGTGATGCTCATGGTAGATTTGGCTGGACGAAAACATATACGCGTATTCACACAGTGCCTACACCTCATAATCTTACCCAGACATCACTAAGCTCAGAGTATGTTAATCGCAAGGTTGGTTTCGGCATACTGTACCCAAAGTTTAATCGTTTCAAAAAGTGGCTGAGGAAAAAGTGGTGAGCAGCAATAAGAACATAATCACAATAATTAAACTTGGTATCCGCAAAGTTATGGCATATGTTGCCATGTGGATTCATAAGGTTAGCCGGGGGCGTATCACGCCGAATATGATTACCTGGACGGGCGTGATTACGCACGTACCAATTGCTATTTTGATTGCACAGGGCTACTTGTGGCAGGGTGCAATTCTGTTGGTAATCTTTGGCCTGTTTGACACGATTGACGGTGAACTTGCCCGACGCACCGGCCAGTCTAGCCCGAGCGGTATGGTACTCGATGCTTCGACTGATCGCATCAAAGAAACGCTGATTCATGCTGGTGTGGCATATTACCTCATCCAGTCACCATATCCTGAATTGGCGGTTCTGGCGGTCTTGGCACTTGGTTTCTCACTGAGCGTCACGTATCTGAAGGCAAAAGCTGAAGTTGCCTATGCAGTCGTGCACAAGGGCAAGGTAGATCACCATACCCTTAACCGCATGTTCTCAGACGGTATATTCCCATTTGAGGTACGTATTGCGCTGGTAGTGCTTGGTCTTATTCTCGGTTCGTTTAACTACTGGTTCCTGGCTGCTGCAGAGGCGCTGATTGTGCTCGGTGCATGGCAATCGCCGCGCTCTCAGCGCTTTATTAATCAGTCTATCGACGCCAAAACAAAATAAACTTTGTACTTTTGGCTTGACCCAAAAGTACCAAAAGCTCAAGTCGCACCCTTCGCCATCTTGGTCATATACTCAAGAAATTTGTTCGCTGCGGGACTCCTCATCCGTATTGCCACTGGCAATACTACTTCGTCAAACACGTCCTCGCGGCCGAGCACACAAATTTCTCGAGCATACGAGCCAGGATACCAAACAGCGACGCACCCAGTTGTGCGCCAAAGGCACAGTTAATCAAAGCGCCTATGGCGCATAGCTAGCTTTGAGCCTCGCATCAAACTGATTATACGGAGCAGCTATCGTTCCCTGCGACGACGAGAACTAGTCTCTTGGATATATGGAGACCGACCGTTAGGGAGTCCCGCAGGAGCCAGAGAACGATAGGTGCGGAGTATAGTAATGTTTGGCGCGCTGCTCTAGATCTTTTGGTACTTTTGCATCATGGGAAAAGTACGGGGAAATGAGTTTATAGATAAAAATAATAGTGAGGCAGAGGATTATGTGGTTGCGAAAGGGTATTGCAAGCTAATACTTTTGACAAAATTATAAGACTTTGTGAAATTATATTGACAAAATGCATATGTTTTGCTATAGTGATATTACTTTGATATAAAAGTAAAAACTATGCAAAAACAAAAAACACCCACCACACAAAATGAATTTACCCTGACACTTGGAGCAGTTGCAGTTTCACTTGCAACACTTGCAGCCGTCTTCACGCAGCATGCGCCGCCAAACAGGCAGCCTATCGTTGCAGTGCAAGATGTGCACAAGATTTTTGAACACGAGAAGAAAGTACTGCACCCACAAGAGAAGTACATTGTCCGTAACCGTTATGAAACATCAATCGGCGCAGGCGCCGCTTAGAAAGGGGATAGACTATGAGTGAAGCTAAAACGAAACTAGTATTAACCGAACGCGGCGAGAAAGCCAAAAAGGCGGCTCAGGTTGGCGTTGGCGCACTAGCAATCAGCAGCGCGCTTGTTGGCGTTGGTGTGGGCGTGAATGCCGGCTTTGATGCTACGAAAGCGGCTGCTGCCAAGGTGTTCGAGAACGTAGAAGAGCCGGACTCGATGTACAACCCTGACTATTTCTCTGATAACAAGATAACTATAACAGTGCAAGATGGCGACGGATCGCAGCGGCTTGCAACACATATTGATGGCTTTGAGCAGCTAGACCAGGCAGAACTCGGTAAATATATTGAACAGACTAATCCCGAAGCTTCTGAGGATGGCTGGCAACCTGGCGAGCAGGTAGAGCTCCCAGAGTCGGTAAAGCGGTAGCGTTGCCTTAAAAGCTACAGACGCTATATGTTGTGTATAACTCATTAAACAGTTATAAACATGTGGATAAGTGGGTCATTAGCCCACTTTTTGCATAAAAAAGACTTGTATGTGGGTGAATGTGGGTAGTACACTCTTGTTAGTGGGTAGTCGTAGGTAGCCCGCTACAGACGACATCGAATGAAACCCATTCGGTAACAAAAACAAAAACCACTAGCAAATTAAACGAGAGAGCACATGGGTAATACAATAGATTACTTCGAACGCAAGCTAGATGAGAAGCGTCGGCTGACAATACCGCCGGAACTTCGAAACGCGTTTGCGGAAGGGGCAGTCATTACCCGTGGTTTCGGCACCTATTTACACCTATACCCGAAAGCGGTATGGGATCAGTTAGTAGAACCGAAACTCGACGGCGATATCCTGGATGAGCGGATCGCCGACTTAAACGTCCAATTTCGGATGGGTAAGTTGGACACCAAGCTCGACGGCAAACAGGGGCGAGTGACGCTTGAACAGCACTTACTCGACTATGCGGGCATCCAGCGGGATATTGTGGCAGTCGGTGTTGGTCGTTATTGGCGCATTATGGCAGCGGAAAACACCTAACGTTTTCTCTGTTTATAGCACTTTCACAATTTGAATCCGCAAGAATAGAAACCAAACGAGGTTAGCTATTCGGCAGTCAACGGTGGCCTTCAGGGTAACCACCTTAAAAACCCTTGTTCTTTACTCAAAAACACCTCCCAAAACTCCACCTCACACATAAGTCTCTCAAAACTTACGAACATATGCGAAGTCAGAAGTTATAGATTTTTTCAAAATCACTTAGGTACTCAACCAAATGTTCTTCTTTACATACGACGCATATGTTCACCACAAAAACAAAAACTACACGCAAAAACAAACAGTTGACTGCTGATTAGGTGACCTTGTAC
>CAYTOC010000001.1:22240-30735 GCA_964439405.1 uncultured Candidatus Saccharibacteria bacterium | reverse complement strand
ACAAACACCAAAACAAAAACAAATATAAAACGTGCTGTAAACCAGCCAAGAAACTATCAAAACAAATACACATATTCCGGTATTGCTTGAGCAAGTGCTCACATATCTGGCGCCAGAGAAGGGTAATACATACCTGGATTTGACGGCTGGTTATGGCGGACATAGCTCAAAAGTATTGGAGCAAACCAAAGCCTATGACCAATCGGTGCTCGTTGATCGAGACAAGATGGCCATAGACGCGCTTTCAGCTTTATTTGCTGGCAAGCCCGTGACAATCCTGCATCAGGATTTTTATACGGCTAGCAAGCAACTAGCAGAGCAGGGCAGGCGGTTTGATGTGATTTTGGCAGATCTTGGGGTTTCATCACCGCACCTTGACATCGCAAGCCGTGGTTTTGCATTTATGCAAGAAGGTCCGCTTGATATGCGGATGGATCAGTCGCGTGAGTTTACTGCCAGCGATATAGTGAACAGCTATAGCGAAGCAGAGCTTATCGATGTACTGAAGCGTTATGGCGAAGAGCCGCGCGCTAAGCGCGTTGCCCAGCTGATTATTCAGCATCGCCCGCTAACAACCACTACAGAGCTTGCAGCAGTCGTCACCAGGGCCTATCCGGGACATTCACGGGTACATCCTGCAACGCGCACATTCCAGGCGCTCAGAATAGCTGTGAATGATGAACTCGAGCTACTTCGCCAAAGCTTGCCGCTTTGGATGGAGCTTTTAGCGCCAGGCGGTCGCCTGGGAGTCATTACGTTCCATAGCCTCGAGGATCGCATCGTTAAAGATGCGTTCAAAGAAGCAGCGGGAGATCGCTATGATAGCGATTTACGTGTACTGACCAAAAAGCCGGCGGTTGGCGACACACAGGAAATCGTTTTTAATCCGCGAGCACGGAGCGCTAAGCTTCGGGCCGTATTGAAAATAAAAAACAAAACAGAAAGGGAACTGCATGCCAATTCAGGTTAAAAGCAACTCCCGTGCCTACAAGGTTCATGTGAAGGTCGTTCGATCTTCATTTGACGCCTAATAGGCCAAGCCTGACGAGTCCTCTGCCTTAGGGCGGGACTCGTCAGGACCAAAACAAAAACAAAAATCAAAAAGAGAAGTATTTATGACATATTCGGGTTCGATTGCGATGAGTCGCCAGCGCTATAGCGGGCGCAACCATAACACCGCGTCATTCCGCACGACAAGTAAGCGTCTTGGGCCGATTACCAATACGGTGGCACTGATTGTGCTGGCGTGCTTGCTTGGCTTGCTGTATCTGACGCAAGTAACAAAAACTAATGCATTTGGCTACACTATTGACTCGCTTGAGCAGCAGCAAACGGAATTAAGGGCAGAACATGCTAATCTAGAAGTTGCATCTGCTCGTTTGCAGTCGCTTGATCGTGTACAGTCGAGTGAGCCAGCGAAGAATCTCGTTTCGGCTCGTCCGGCAGCAGTACTGCAGTAACTCTTGCAAGAAGGAGAGTAGGATGGCCCCACAAAGGCAAACCAGCAAAGGCACAGCTCTGCGGCGCGTACAACTATGGTATGCGTTGATTATTTTTGTGTTTGCGCTTTGCCTGGTACGGCTGTTCTATTTGCAAATTGTGCAGCATGCGCATTATGCTTCGGCGGCGCGGAGTGATCAGTATAAAGAGTATCAAATCCCGGCATCACGAGGCGTTATTAAAGCGTATGACGGTGACCGTGTCGTGCCGATTGTGCTGAGTCAAACGCTGTACACCATCTATGCTGACCCCGAAATGATTGAAGACGCCGCAAAGGCTGCCCGGCTGACTGCGGACACCATTGGCGGTAACGCTGAGACGTATGCTGAGCTTATGCAAGGCGACGGGCGGTATGTTGTGCTTGCTAAGAAGGTTAGCGAAGAAGCAAAAAATGCACTGTTAGCGCATGAATTGCCAGGTGTCGGCAGCCAAAGCCAGAGTTACCGTACCTATCCGCAAGGTTCACTTGCGGCACAACTCCTTGGCTTTGTTGATGATGAAGGCGTCGGCCGGTATGGCATTGAGCAAGCGCTGAATACGCAGCTCGCAGGCGTGGCCGGAGAGCTCAAAGCAACCACTGATATTAATGGTGTACCGCTGGCGGCCAGTGATGACAATGTTCGAAAGCCGGCTATTGCCGGTGACAATGTGGTACTGACTATAGATATTGGTATGCAGAAGCAAGCTGAGCAACTGCTTAAAGAAGGGCTTGATAAGGCACGGTCAGATCGCGGCAGCGTACTGATTATGGAAGCAAAGACAGGGGCTGTTAAGGCGATGGCAAATTATCCAAGTTATGAGCCAGCGGCCTACGCATCTGTGTCTGATGCTAACGTTTTCAATAACACTACTGTCAGCCAACCGCTCGAAATAGGCTCAATTATGAAGCCGCTAACGGCCGCTGCGGCACTGAACTTGGGTGTAGTCAAACCCGACAGCACCTTCTACGATGAGCGCAGAATACAGATTGATGATCGCGTTGTGAGCAATATTGAAGAGGATGGCGGCTTTGGCCGGAAGAGCGTGACACAGATACTGGATCTTTCTTTAAACACGGGCGCGACCTGGCTGTTGACGCAGATGGGCGGTGGTGAGTTGAATCAAAAAGCTCGCACGGCGTGGTATGACTATATGACAGGGCACTACCGCTTTGGCGCAGAGACGGGTATTGAGCAGGGATATGAAGCCGCCGGTTATGTACCGAGCCCTACTGATGGCTGGGGGCTTAACATCACCTATGCAAACACGTCGTTTGGCCAGGCTATGACGGCTACACCACTCCAGGTGGCCGCCGCGTATAGTGCCATGTTAAATGGCGGCACATTCTACCAGCCGCGATTGGTTGCCGCAACGGTAGACCCAGAGGGCGAAACGCACGAGGTTGAGCCAAAAGTGCTGACCAAAGATGTCGTGTCGGGCACGGTGAGTAAGGACGTACAAAATATGCTTGAGTATGTCGTGTCAACGCACCGTTTTGACCAGCGTTTCTCAACTAGCTATAGCGTGGGTGGCAAGACGGGTACCGCGCAGATTGCTGATCCAAATGGTGGTTACTTAGCCCATGAGTATAACGGCACGTATGTCGGCTTTGTTGGCGGCGATGATGCGGAATACATTATTGTTGTGGTTGTTGAAAAGCCTAAAATCCCCGGGTATGCCGGCTCACGTGCTGCACAGCCGTTGTTTGGCTCGATTGCACATATGCTGCTGGATAACTATAACGTCCCAACAAAGACAGGGCGGTAGAGAACATGAGTCCGATAGACATTTCCACGAACAGACCACTACACGCGGGCGGATGGGGTATACTGGAGAGAACATTTAAAACATTATGAATCAAACACTTTTCTTTTCCGTTGAGGCTACGAGCCTGGTACATATACTGCTTCTTGGAACACTCGGTTTTCTGCTTAGCATGCTTATTACGCCGCTGTATACGACGCTAGCATATAAGTACAAATGGTGGAAGAAGCCGCGGCAGGTTGCTGCCACGGGCGAGCAGGCAACAGAATTTAATAAATTGCATGCGGCCAAACATGAGCGGAAGTTCCCGACAATGGCTGGTATTATTTTTGTGGTCGCTGTGGCGCTCATTACGTTCATATTCAACCTTAGCCGTGAGGAAACCTGGCTGCCACTTGCGGCATTTGTCGGTGCGGCAGCTATTGGGCTGATTGACGATTTTATTAATATCAGGGGCCGTGGGCTGGGCGTTGCAGGTATTCCGCCGCGCCTTAAACTGTTACTTATTACCTTGGTGGCGTTGATTGGCGGCTGGTTCTTTTACTACAAACTTGGCGTTGATACGGTGTCGATCCCGCTGACGGACATTGATTGGCACATCGGCTGGTTTATTATCCCGCTCTTTGTGTTTGTGGTTGTCGCCACGGCGAACGCGGTGAATATTAGCGATGGGCTGGACGGCTTAGCGGGCGGCTTGGCGACATCGGCGTTTGCGGTTTTTGCAATTATCGCGCTGCTTGAAGGCCGTTTTGGCGTTGCGGGGTTCTGTATGACCATTCTTGGCGCACTGCTGAGCTACACGTGGTTTAATATACACCCGGCACGGTTCATGATGGGGGATGTCGGTTCATTCGCGCTCGGCACAGCCTTGGCGGTTGTGGCGTTCTTGACGGATACCGTACTGCTCTTGCCACTTATTGGTCTTGTCTTTGTTGCCGAAGCGGGCTCAAGTTTGCTGCAAATTCTTTCGAAGAAGATTCGGGGAAAGAAGATATTCAGAGTGGCACCGATTCACCATCACTTTGAAGCCATAGGCTGGCCTGAAACAAAAGTTACGATGCGTTTCTGGATTATCGGCCAAGTCGCGGCGGTGCTCGGACTCATTGCATACTTACTTGGGAGATTCTAGCGTGCGTGCAGCTGCGGTGGGGCGACGTCCATATATCGGCAATCAACCAGCCGCTCAAAGCGGGGGAGTGCCGGCTAGGCGTCATAAACCTGATTATTGGCTGCTCATCATTACACTTGGACTATTGGCGATTGGTGTAATCGTTGTGTATTCAATCAGCCCGGCCTTGGCTGTGGGCGATGGTGGCGGTGACGGCAGCACCTACGTGACGAGGCAGCTGATTGCAATTGGCCTGGGCCTGCTGCTATTTGCTGTTGCGGCGCGAGTGCCGTTATCGGCTTGGCGAAAATTTGTGCCGGTGCTCCTCGTGCTTGCAGCTGTGGCAACACTTCTGGCTCTCGTGCTGCCAATTAACGAACAATACCCAGCTCACCGTTGGATTCGTGTTGGCGGGCTCTCATTTCAGTCAGTAGAGCTGGTCAAATTTGCACTGCTGTTATGGCTGGCTGGCTTTCTGGTGCAGCGTGCGGAAACGCAGCAGCTCGGAAGCACGGGCTCGTTCCGTATCTTTTTATTCGTTCTAGTAGGTCTTGGTATTGTTGTGGCAGGCCTGCAGAGTGACCTAGGGTCGGCGGTCGTTATCGCGGCCATGATGATTGTAATGGCATTTGTAGCCGGTATGCCGATGAAGCGGCTGCTTATGATTGGCGGCATAGTACTCATTGGCGGCATACTGTTTATTGCTACGAGTGACTATCGTCAGGAGCGATTCTCGACGTTTATTAATCCTGGTACGGACTGTATTGATAGCGGATATCAGGCATGTCAGGCACTGGTAGCTATTGGTTCGGGTGGCATGACGGGTCTTGGTCTGGGCAATAGCATCCAAGCGTACGGTTATTTACCGGAAGCCGAAAATGACTCGATTTTTGCAGTCTATGCAGAGAAGTTCGGGTTTCTGGGCGCAATAGTGCTTATAGGGCTGCTCTTGGCACTGTACAGCAGACTCAAGCGTATTATTGATCGTGCACCTGATGAATATAGCCGGCTGGTGGTTGTTGGCGTATTGGTATGGCTGAGCACGCAGGCAATTATGAATATCGGAGCTATGATCGGCCTTTTACCACTCAAGGGTATCACGTTGCCGCTGGTAAGCTACGGCGGCAGTAGCGTGTTGATGGTGCTCTTGGTACTTGGCCTGGTTTTCCAGATTTCGCGGTATACTACTACAGGAAGTGCGGCGCGTGCGCAGCGCATAAACGGAGAAAATAATTATGACGATACTCGTCTGCGGGGGCGGGTCCGGGGGCCACGTTACACCGCTCCTCGCAGTAGCCGCTGAGCTAAAAAAAGAACGGCCAGAAGCACGGATTGTGTATATTGGTCAGCGCGGTGATAGATTCGCGGAAGTTGTTCGTGAGCATCCGGTTATTGATGATGCGCATGCGGTCTTTGCTGGTAAGTTCCGGCGGTATCACGGCGAAGGCTTGCGCCAGTTACTTGATATTCACACAATACTTTTAAACATACGCGATGTGTTTTTCGTAGTTGCTGGCTTTTTCCAGAGTCTCAAAATTTTGTACGCCGTTAAACCGCAAGTGCTATTTGTAAAAGGGGGCTATGTAGGTGTACCTGTTGGTTTGGCAGCTGCGCTGCTGCGTGTGCCCTATGTGACGCATGACTCTGATGCACTAGCGGGACTCGCTAACCGTATCATTGCGCGTTGGGCGCGAGTACACGCGGTGGCGTTACCCGCCGAAACATACAACTACCCACCTGAAAAAACCGTAACAGTTGGCGTGCCAATAGCAGCCGGCTTTAGCCGCGTGTCCTTGAAGTTGCAGCGTGAATACAAGACCAGGCTTGGTTTTAAGCCGGAGGATACGGTCTTGCTTTTGACGGGTGGTGGCCTAGGTGCGCAAACGCTCAACACGGCACTGATTAGCAACGCGCAGCAATTACTTTCGGCACATCCTGATCTTCATATTGTTCATAGTGCTGGTCATAAGCACAAGGCTGCAACGCTTGCCGCCTATCAGAGTGTGCTGCATCAAACCGAGCTGTCGCGTGTTGCTGTCTTTGACTATATTAGTGACATGCACATATACACTGGGGCGGCTGATATTGTCATTGCGCGCGCCGGAGCCACGAATATGGCTGAGCTGGCCGCACAGGCCAAGGCCTGCGTCATAGTGCCAAATCCGTATCTGGCTGGTGGGCATCAGTTGAAGAATGCTCGTGCCTACGCTGAATCTGGTGCAGTTGAAGCTATTGACCAAACAGCTCTTGAAAATAACCCTGAGCTTTTGTTTGCAGTTCTTCAGGATCTTTTAGATTCACCAAACAAGCGTGCAAAACTAGGCGGGGCTCTCCATCGGTTTGCGCACCCTCATAGTAGCCAAGAATTAGCCCGAATTATTCTACGCGAAGCGGAGCGCGCCGATGCGTAAAGAGCGCCGGACGAAAGGACAGCAGACAGAACCACGGCGGCGGGTAACAGATACACCTGTTCCCGTGCGACGAGCAACCTACAATAACTATTATGGTGCCGGCAGCGATAGCTCAGCGGCAGAAAGCCGGCAACGTTTGCGCCCACAAGAAAGTGTCGATATGAAGGCACGGCGCAAAGGCACGACTGCCTTCAGGAGTGTTTTATTTTGGGCAGTCGGGGCTTTGCTGGCCGGCGGTCTAATCTGGAACCTTACAGTCGCGTCTGATCCATCGGTGACAATTATTGGCACACCAGACGAACGGGTATTCATGGAGTCAAAAGATGTGTACCAAAAAGCGGTGTCTGAGCAACTAGCTCAGTTTAAATGGGGCCTTGATACGTCTCATATTCGCGAAGAGTTACTCAAGCAGTTCCCTGAGCTAGGCGAGGTCGAAATCACTGTTCCGGCAGTAGGCAGGCAGGTTAGTGTTGCGCTAACACCTGCCTCCCCGGCGTTTGTCGTGGTTAACAATGAAGGAACGAGCTTGGTTGTCAACGGAGAAGGGAGGGCAATTAGCAGTGATGTAACAAAAACAACTAATTTACCGATGATTACCGATCAAACAGGATTATCATTTGCTGCAGGCGATCAAATATTCGGCCGGAGTGAAACTGTGTTTATTCAGGAGGTTTTGCGGCAGCTTGAAGCAAAAGATATAGCTGTGGCTGCGCTAACACTGCCGGCCGTACCATCACGGCTGCACGTGACGCTGCAAGACGCACCATATTATATTATGCTGACCTTGCAGAATGATGCTGCACAGCAACTCGGTGCATTTTTTGCCGCGCGCGACCGTCTCGCCCAAGAGAACCGCACTCCTGCAGAATATATAGATGTGCGCATCGCTGACCGCGTCTACGTACGTTAGTGGATACTTTCACTAACGTAGTCATCTGTCTTCCGTCGCCAGTCCTCACAGGTAGTAGGGCGGAGGGCAAACCTTCGCAGGGGAATGTTCTAACCATAATAAAAAGCTTTGCGGAAATGTAGAGTTCAGGCGCCAAGTACTGACGATTGACGACGAGCGACTCATGGGGCGTTCCCCCTATCATGCTACCCTGCATGTTCGTAAAATGTTCATGTTTTAGCTTTTGGATAGATACTCAAAAAAACTATATAAACATATAGGGAAGGGCAAAAGTCAAATTTAAGCAGGAAAGGGAGACTAGGGGAGAAAAATATAAAAAGTAATAAAAGTGTGAAAAAGCAAACATTTCACGGCTAAAGTCAAATGGCTCTGTGGAAAAGTCACCGGTTACAACATGTGTGATATGTCACATATACCCAAGGCGCATACAAGGTCTCTTGATATAGCACAAGTAAGCAGTAGAAGCTTAAGTAATGAATGGAAATTACATGGGTGAAAGTGCTCACGCTGCCTTACATGCAAAAGTCCCCCGCTGAGGGGGATATAGCAAGGTATTGGTTATCCTCTATAAAGCTTATGTTCAAGTCGTAAAAGATATATTGTGCGACATTATGCTTATGCTTGCACTCGGATGTTGAGACTGCCACTGCTCTGCATGTTTGCGGCCAAAAAACTGACCTGTCAATTTATAAAATTATTTTTCGCCCGCCCCGCCCGCACTTTTGTCAAAAATCACACTAATGCGCGTTTCTGCCTATTTTGGTGATATATCGGTATTTATTGACTTTATGCGAGCTGTTATCGATTTGTTCGTAAAATGTTC
>CAYTOC010000001.1:17119-22140 GCA_964439405.1 uncultured Candidatus Saccharibacteria bacterium | reverse complement strand
TATCGGTATTTATTGACTTTATGCGAGCTGTTATCGATTTGTTCGTAAAATGTTCTTATTCGCGCACATGAGCTTGCAGCAAAGTTTGGTCGAAGGCCATAGCCTGCTCTGCTGCTAGCGTACCAACTCTGTACATAAAGTTAGCGTGGCTTGATGTCATGGCCAACAAGTCAACCTCATGCGCTAATGCATCATGATACCAGTTTCCTGCCATTGGCGTGACTAAAGTGTCTTCTGGCACGGCGTGTTGCGCTATCTTTGTTGCGAATTGTAGTGTTCCACGAAATCCGACATATTGATCAATGACCGCTGTGTGGTCGGTATTTTCAAGGATAGGCTTGAGGCGACGCACTTCGCTGTCAATATTTTTTGCTTCATGAGCGGTATCATAGGCAAGCGAACGATTTGCTGCAACGTAGGTAATAATAGGTTCAGGCTGCTGCTGGGCTTTGTAAAAGGCTCGTATTGTGTCAGCAAGGGGCACTGCTGAATTTGCGGTAAGTAAAACAGCATCTGGTAATTGTTCTGATTCTGATTTGAGAGCAGCATCTATAACGAACTTAAACCACAGAGTCGTGTGAGCCGGTCGGCTTTGGTTGCCGCCAACAATGTCTTGCTCAATGAACTGGTATGTTTCGGGTTCGAGCACTTCCGCAGCCCCAAACGAACGAGCGCCTGGTCTGTGTAACTTTAGTTCTGGTGCTGTTCCGCTGTAATCGATCATAGTCGATGGGTTCCGAGGAAGAGTGTCTAGGCTGCTGTCTCGGCTTCGTCGAGGGTGTAGGTAGCCTTAGCGACGCGCTTGAACTGTGGTTTGCCTTGGAGGTTCAAGAGGATAGTTGTTTCCTTGACGTAGCGGCTCTCAAGCACACGCTTAACGATTTCGTCGCGGTGAAGCGGCTCGTCAGCCTTCTTGAGGATATCGGTGATGATGTCAGAAACAGTGCCCTTTTTGTAGCCCCATTCGCTGAGAGCGTAGATACCACGGCCAACAAGCACAAAGCGCTTGTCTTTGATCAGTTCGTTGTGAATCGCCTGTGTAGTGACGTCTTTACGCTTGAAGTTTGAGTCCTTGATAGCCTCGGCAATTTCACTGAAGTGCATGTGTTTGCCATGCTCTTTTAAGATAACGTAGATTTTATCGCGAATGTTCTTTGGGTTAACTAGCGGCCATTTTACGAGACCCCAGCGGCCGTTCAGCGTTGCGAGTTTCTTCGAGACGCTTGCAAGCGCTGCTGCTTCGACTTCGCTTGTAATACCAACACCCTTAGCAATATCTGCAGCAACGACTGGCTCGCCTGCTTTCTTGATAGCGTCAATAACCTTTGCAACATCTGCCTTTACGGCTTTCTCGTTGCGCGCATCAGACAGGGTGACAGCTTGGAAGTAATCATCATTCTCCTCGATGCTCACGAGGGTTGGTGCAAGACTTGCCAAAAAAGCTATGCGTGACTGGTCAGTCTTTGAGTTCTCTGCTGTCAGGTGTTCGCTCAAGGCGCTTACCCGGGCAACAGTACCATGCTCTTTCAAGAAGGTAGCAATACGTTCATCGGCCTCGCTCACACGAGGGATCTCCCCTGCCTCGGCACTAGCCTTCAGGCGGCTCACAACAGATTTTTCGAGCTGGCGTACACGCTCACGGGTAATACCAAGTAGCTCCCCTATTTGTTCAAGGGTTTCCTTGCGATCAAACAGACCAAAGCGGCGTGCGATAATCTCTCGCTCGCGTTCACGCTCAATGGTATCAAGAACCGACTGTACGAGATCTTCGGTGGCAAGTGTCGTTTCTTGGGTAGCTGTTTCGGTAGCCATACTCTTCCTCTCTATTACTATTTATAGAATAAGCTTGACTGTATTATATAACTATAGTTTGAAAAAGTCAAAACTTATTTACAATATGTTATCTAATAGCCTTATTGTACCACATACATGACGCTTCTGCTTACAATATGTCATGCCAATATCATTACCGCACCTGCTTGCAATCTGTGCAAGTTGTGGATAAGTTTATTCTTTTAGTTCTCTGATGTGTGCTGAGTTTGTGCTTTACTTTATCGATCTCTCTAAATCCCTTTTTCCGTACTTTTGGCTTGACCCAAAAGTACCAAAAGCCCAAGTCGCACCCTTTGTCATCTTGGTTATCTAGCAAGAAAAACTGTTCGCTGCGGGACTCACAAACTAACAGATTTCCTAATCTATTAGTTTGTTCAAACACGTCCTCGCGGCCAAGCACACAGTTTTTCCTGCCAGCTAAGGCCAGGACGCCAAACAGCGACAACCTAGTTATGTGCTGCGCACTCTTAATTTACTACTGTTCCCAGCTGTGCCCGAGTTCATGTAGATTTAGCCAAACTTTTACATCATCCGCTGCTGGCAATCTCTCTAGTGTGCACGAGCGTACGTTTAGGCAGATTTCATCCTGCTTTTCGACCCTTTCGGAGTAAGGCGCTGCAGCCATGTCAATCTCAACATCTGCGAGCATACCCTCTCCTAGGGATTTGATTACTCGGATGCTCACTTCGTCTGGGCCAAGCGTAATATCAGCACAGGTAAGCTGCTCTGCAATGAACCCCTTAAGAGGATCGATCGCTTTTACAATCTGAGATTCGTGTTGCTGGTTTCGATAAAATAGATTTACAGTAGGCATTATTAAATAATAACATAATACGTTATAAAAATCAATACTCATCTGCAGATTGGATCCTCCGAGCGCAGCGAGGAGCGTGCCCGCGAAAACAGATGAAGCTTCGCGTTTGGTAAGGAGTCATTGGTCAAAAGTCAGTCAAAAACCAATAACTAGAAAAAGGTTTTTGACCGACCCCAGAAATATTTGGGGGAGTTCTTTTGATCACCTTGCTGAACAAGCCCGAAGGTTCTGTATGTTTTTTGCACTTGGCACTTGAGGTTTGGCTTCTTTTGGGTCAAGGCAAAAGAAGGTGCAATAGCTACGTAGTAGCGGCGAAACGGCTTTACTTTTTCTTTGGTGCAGGTTTCTTGCGAGCCGCAGGCTTCTTCTTAGCAGTAGTCTTCTTGCGGGCAAACCGCCCTTTCGGTGCCGGCGCTTCCGTAAGAATTTTCTTCGCAGCAGCTTCATCAAGCGATTTCGGATCGACGTCTTTCGGGATTTTGGCATTCTTCGTGCCGTCGGTAATGTATGGACCGTAACGGCCATTTAATACCTTAATATCACCAAAGTCAGCAATGTTTTTCTCTGCCTCTTTCTTCAGCTTGTCGGCATACAATTCGCGGGCCTCTGCTTCGGTAATGTCAAATGGATCAAGCGGCTTAATACTGACAAAGAGCTTGCCAATCTGAATATACGGGCCAAAACGGCCAATGTTAGCTTTGATATCTTGCCCGTCCTCAGTTGTACCTACAAGGCGTGGTAGCTTGAACATATGCAGTGCTTCATCGAGCGTCACTGTTTCTAGCTTGGCACCAGTTGGCAATGGGGCGAACTTCGGCTTTTCCTCATCTTCTTGGCTGCCGAGCTGCAGCATCGGCCCAAAGCGGCCAAAACGGGCATAAACAGGCTTGCCAGACTTGGGGTCGAGGCCGAGTTCCCTGGCCTGCGCAACCTCTGAGCGCTTAATACCACCGGACTTCTCGATTAGCTCATGGAATGGCGTGTAGAACTTACGGAGCATGTCTACCCGTGGCAGCTTGCCGCGTGCAATTTCGTCAAATTCTTCCTCAACATCGGCAGTAAAGCCGTAGTCGACCACCTGCTCGAAATAGTCGGTCAAGAAGTCACTGATGACTTGCCCGCTGGCGGTCGGTATAAGCTTGCCGCGATCTGAACCGGTTTTTTCCTGCACGACTTCGCGCACAACTGAGCTATCTTTTAGCCCCAAGACGATGACATCACGTGGGGTGCCCTCGTTCTCGCCCTTTTCTACATAGCCGCGGGCTTGAATGGTCGAAATGATCGTGGCGTATGTCGATGGTCGGCCAATACCGAGGTCTTCAAGTTTTTTGACAAGACTACCTTCTGTGTAGCGAGCCGGCGGCCGCGCAAAGACTTGGCGGGCGCTTGCCTCTGTAAGTGTTACGGTGTCACCGGCAACTAATGGCGGCAAGATGCTGTCCTCTTTTTTATTTGCGCCGTAGACCTTCAAAAAGCCTTCAAATACGATGACTTCACCCTTTGCCTCAAATACTTCGGTGGCGGTTGAGATGGTGATAGTCGCGGTTGTTTTTTCGATTTGTGCCGGTGACATTTGGCTGGCGAGCGTGCGGCGGCGGATAAGGTCGTAGAGCTTTTGGTCGTATTCGTCACTACTGGCATGCTCAAGGCGGACATCTGTCGGGCGGATAGCCTCGTGTGCTTCCTGAGCGCTGCTGGATTTCGTTTTAAACTGACGTACTTGGTGGTATTCCTTGCCGTAGGACGACTCAATATAGCTGCCAATCTGAGCAATCGCCTGCCCAGCTAGATTGACCGAGTCAGTACGCATATAGGTGATTTTACCGCTTTGGTAGAGCTTCTGAGCAGCAGACATCGTCGCGCGTGCGCCGAAGCCAAGGCGGCTGTTAGCCTCTTGCTGCAGGGTGCTGGTGGTGAACGGCGCTCCAGGGTTACGGGTGCCTGGTGTTTGCGTTATATCACTAATGGTATAGGTTGCGCCAATCAGTGATTCTAGGAATTTCTGCGCCTCAGCTTCGGTGTCAAATCGCTGTGGTAGTTCAGCTTTTACAGTGTCGCCATCATGGGCAAACTCACCGACAACTTTAAATTGAAATGAGCCTTCAAACGCTACAATCTCGCGTTCGCGCTCAACGAGCAGACGCACAGCTGGTGATTGCACGCGTCCTGCGGATTTGCCGCCCGGTACTTTTTGCCAGACTACTGGTGATAGCTCAAAGCCCACAATGCGGTCAAGCACTTGGCGTGCCTGCTGGGCTTCAACCAGCGCCATGTCAACGGTGCGCGGATTCTTAACCGCGGCCTCAATAGCATCTTTGGTAATCTCATGGAAAACGATGCGATTTGTCTTTTTAGGGTCAAGTTTTAATACTTC
>CAYTOC010000001.1:0-17019 GCA_964439405.1 uncultured Candidatus Saccharibacteria bacterium | reverse complement strand
TAATCTCATGGAAAACGATGCGATTTGTCTTTTTAGGGTCAAGTTTTAATACTTCGCATAAGTGCCAAGCAATTGCCTCACCTTCACGGTCTTCATCGGTTGCGAGCCAGACAGTTTGCGTTTCTTTAACTGCCTTGCGCAGCTCGGCTACTACCTTTTTCTTATCAGCATCAATCTCATAGACGGCTTCAAAATCTCCATCAGTGTTAATGGGCGGCGTGCCGTCTTTAGTCTTCTTGGCGATAGCACGAATATGACCAATACTACTCAATACCTTGAAATCTTTTCCGAGGTATTTTTCGATAGTCTTGGCCTTTGCTGGGCTCTCTACAATAACTAAATTCTGTATCATTAAGTCCTTATGCTACTTGCTTGCAGTTGCCCATACTACACGCTTCGGGCTTGAAAATGCAAATTTAAATGATGCCTGTTACCTATTTATAAGATTGCCCATTGGTTATTACCAAGAGAGCGAACGTGCCCCTTGAGCTCAAGCATCGTCAAATTGCTGTTAAAGATCGGGGCGGCTAGCTGACTCTGCCTGAGGAGTTCCCCGCCATCAGTAATTCCTGCATATAATAATGTAAGTATTTGCTCCTCTTCGGCTGTATCCCCGTGAACTTTAATTGCTTCCGTACCTTCTGGTAGCGCCAATAGTTCAAGTATCTGCCCTGAATCAGTCAATGCTGTCGCCTGTCCGCGGCGTATAAGCATGTTTGTGCCCGCGCTTAGTGGGCTTGAGATGTTACCTGGTACGGCGTAGACGGGCTTTCCTTGCTCACGGGCATGTCGGGCGGTATTGAGCGAGCCGCTGCGCTCTGCCGCTTCAGTGATTATCACCACATCTGCCAGACCAGCTATGAGGCGGTTTCGCTCAAGGAAGCTTACCTTGTATGCTCGCTCAGAGCCGCCGTATTCACTTAGCAATGCCCCGCCGCTGCTTAGGATGCGTTCAGCCAGTTGCCGGTTTGTGGCTGGGTATACTGTTTCGATGCCACACGGCAGTACGGCAATAGTTATGCCACCCGCATCAAGCGCTGCTTTATGCGCGAGCGCGTCGATACCTAAGGCCAGGCCACTAATAATAACAATGCCCCGCCGTGCGAGCTCCTCAGCAAAACGGCATGTTACCTCTCTGCCGTAGGCAGAAACTTTGCGGCTGCCTACAATAGCAACCCGTGGTTTATCGAGGAGCAAATCGAGGCTCTGGCCTCTGCCGTGGAGCTGTTCGGGCGGCTTTGGAATGTTTCGTAATAACTTAGGGATAGCGACTGTATTGAGCATAAGCTTATTGTTATTTACACAAAATAATGAAATAGTATTGACATAAGGCAACTTTTTTGCTAATATAGCAACTTGTACATTCCTATTAGGAATTTGTACGCACCTTATACCCCATTCTAACAAATTGTTAGATTGTTTTAGAGCGTATACACCATAAGTTGTTACCCTCCACTTATCTTGTTTTACGTCTGCATAAAGCGGCGTAAACGCTCTAAAACATACTAACCCCTTTAATCTTCACCCCTGTGTTTACTCGTAAGTACAGAGGTTCCTCATGTGGGACGGCGAGTCAGGTAATACTGATTCTTGCTTGTCAGGAGGCACGTACTTGAGCATTGCTAAGTATCGATGCTTGCGCCGCTTGGTGGGATTGAGGGGAGATTTTTGGCACGAGCCTAGCCTCGTGCCTTGAAAAGAGCCTGTTGTGGTGCCCACCCCCTCAACAGGCTCTTTTTATGTTTATTGTATATATCTTTATACTATGGTATAATATAAATATATGATATCACCAGAGAATTATTACTCCCCATCATTTTACGATAATGATCTTATAGCAACGACATATGACTTATTGTCAGCCCAGCAGGCATCCGTGTTGCCAGACGAAACAAAAATATATGATACCGGGTCTGCCGTTCGCTTGGGTGGTGAAAATATCCACACACCATGGGTAGACGTGCTTGGTGTCCATGGCGGAGATAGTGGTTATAAACTGAACTTCATTAATCCTGCTATGAGAGAACTAGGCAGGACTGCATTTATTAGTACGGTTTATCTTGACCCGGGCGGCAGTCTTGTAGTTGGTCGCGATACTTTTACTCGAAATGTCGCAAAAGTATCAAGGGAACACGTTCGTTTCTCGGTGGGTGACGATGGATGGGGCAGGTATCTTGCAGTACAAGATTTATTTTCGACAAACGGTACTTTTGTACTTAGCAAAAAACCTGTTTAAGTAGAATATCTTTACACGCTTGCTAGTCCTTGGTGCAAATATTTAAATAGTGCGGGTTTCGGGGTAGAGTTTGCCGCCGCCATAGATGGTTTCGGTGAGGATTGAAGTCACCTCGTTGAAAAGGTGTTTCAGCTGGGCTTGTTGTTCTGGCGAGAATTTTGCGAGGACGAAGTCGGCGCTGTCTTGCTGCTCATGTACTTTCGGGCCGATGCCGATGCGTACGCGCCCTGTGTCACCGAAGCCGTGCTGGATGATGGATTTAATGCCATTGTTACCGGCTGCGCTGCCGCCAACGCGCGTGCGGATTTGGCCGAAATCTATATCCAACTCATCGTGTACGATGATGATGTTGTCAGGGGCAATTTTGTAGAAGCTTGCAATAGCTTGTACCGCTTCCCCGCTCTTGTTCATGTACGTGGTAGGCTTGGCGAGGATAACGCGCGTTTCGCCTAAAGTCTTTTGTGCCAGTAGCGCCTTCAGATCTTTCTTGTTCACCCACGGCTCGAAGTCGTTGCTGCCCGCGAAAGCATCAAGCGCAGCGAAGCCGACGTTGTGCCGTGTACCGTCATATTCAATCTCGGGATTTCCAAGACCGACAATCAGCAGGTTCTTATTGCTGCTGAGTGTGAACAGCGGCGTCGCTTCTTGCACAATCGGTTGTTTCATAAAGAGTGCCATAGATTACCCTATTGTAACAACAAATGACTAATATTGGTTCTTGGCTTGGCCTGGTTTGTAGGTTCGGGCTTCTTTTGTTGGTGAGGCGTGGTGTTTGTGCGGGATGTGCTTTTCAATAAACCAGAACTGAATCGGGGTGCCGGTCATATCCTGCCAGCGGCGGAATTGTGTTTCCATATAGCGTTTATAGCTCCAGTGGATGAATTTCGTTTGGCTGCCAAAAATCTTAAACGCAGGAATGGGGTTATCGGTTTCTTGCACCATATAGTTGAGTTTTGGCTGGTGGTTCTTGAGCCCGGCAGGCGGGTGGCGGTCGATCACGTCGTGGAGCCAAGTATTGAGGTCCTTGGTGGCGAACTCTTTTGCGCGGCGGTCGTTAATCTCAAGTGCGATATCAAAGATGTTAGCAACATTCTGCCCTGTTACACTGCTGGTGAAGATCAGTGGTGCCCAAGGCACAAAATCGAATTCTTGAGCGATACGCCCGGCCAGTGTATCCCGCGTAAATGGCGTTTTGGCAACCGCGCCATCTTCGTTATAGCTGAGTGATCCTTTAAGCCCGCTTTTCTGTTTCTTGGTGAGCTTTTTTGAATCTTCGGGCGCTTCAGGTAGCTCTTCTTCGCGGAGGACTTCGTTGGCGTCAGTTGAGCCTTGGGCTAAAATGGTGTCCCATTTGCTAACGACGATTACCAAGCCCTTGCCTGCTTCTTTGATCATACCTGCAATTTTTTGATCCAGCTGAACGCTCAGTTCGTTCACGTCGATTAAAAGTAAGCAAATGTCAGCCTGTTCAATGGCGGCAAGCGAGCGCAGCACGCTGAAGTGCTCGATGCCTCGCTCTATTTTGCCCGCACGGCGAATACCTGCCGTGTCCATGAGCTCAATTTCTTTGCCCTTAAAGCGAACCATGGTGCGGTTAATGTCGCGTGTCGTGCCAGCACGGTCGGCTACGATAGCCTGCTGTTTCTTGGCTAGGGTGTTAAATAGGTACGATTTGCCAACATTTGGGCGGCCAAGCAGTGCGATACGCAGACGGTCGTCAGCTTCTTTGATGGTTGCCTTTGGCAGCTCGGCAACGACGGCGTCAAGCAATTCGCTAATGCCGCGCTTTTGCGTGGTTGAGGTCGTGAACATTTGCTTAATGCCCAGGCGCTCAAATAGTGCGCCCTCGCCGCGCAGTTTATCTATCTTGTTGATGACGAGAAAAACAGGCTTCTTGCTCTTGAGCGCAATCTTAGCAACTTTGCGGTCTTCCTCGGTAATTGGTGCATCGGCTTCTACCACAACCCAAATGAGGTCGGCGCTGTCTGCTGCTTGCAGAATCTGCTCCTGAATCGTGAACTCAAAGTCGTCCTCAGCATCCTTCATACCCGCCGTATCAACAAGCCAAAAGTCCTGCTCTGCCCAGCTGGCTTTGGCGATGATACTGTCACGCGTTGTACCGGCTTCTTTAGCAATAATCGCCTCGCGGCGCTCGAGGACGGCGTTAAACAGGCTGGACTTGCCAACATTTGCCCGCCCAACAATGGCTACAATCGGAACTTTTTTGCTACTCATATGTTGTATCTATTGTAACAGATTGAGGCTAATTGACGAAATCAATATTTGATGCTAAAATTTGCACATTCTTATCTCATAAGACTACGGAAATTCCGTGCTCTTTGACCTGACGTAGCTGATGCGACTTCTTTTGCCTTGATGCAAAAGAAGCAAAACCTCAAGTCGCAAATCAAAACCTCTTGACGGGCTGTTGTCATAATAAGGCTTGCTGTGGAACTCACCTTTTTCTTGCCACAGGCAACAAAAAGCCTCAAACAGTCCTCGCACCCAAGGACGCCTTATTCCCACAACATCTCATCAGGATGTTTTAGAGCGACGTACCCAGCTATGCGCCGGAGGCGCTTTGATTAACTGCGTCTTCGGCGCATAGCTAGCCCTGAGCCTCGCACTAAACTGATTGTAGTATTTTGTTTTTCTTCCCGGAGGGCGACGAGGACTAGTCTCTTGGATATATGGAGACCGACTGAAAGGAGTTCCGCAGGAGCCAGAGAAGAAAAACAAAATAGTGCAGTAATGTTTGGTGTGCTGCTCTAGAGTTTTTGGTACTTTTGGGTCAAGCCAAAAGTACGGAAAAAAAGGGTTTATAGACAAAGATAGAGTGAGGCACAAGCTCACAAAATAGAACTTATTTCACCTTCGCCAAGCCTACCAAGCTGGTATGAGCCAAAGTGGGTACGGTGGAGTGTTATTACTTTGTAGCCAAGTGCAGCGAACGTACGGCGAATCTGCCGGTTGCGGCCTTCATGCATGCGTATTTCCCATGCACTATCGTCACCGTCTTTTAGGCGGGTCAGCTCGAATTTACTTGGACCATCGTCAAGCATCACGCCATGGTCGCTAATCATCTGCCTGTGAAGTGGCTCAAGTGGCTTATTGAGAGTAACTTCGTACGTTTTTTGCTTCTGCCTACTGGGGTGTGTCAGCTCAAATGCTAGTTGACCATCATTAGTGAGCAGCAGCAGTCCTGACGAATCCTTATCAAGTCGTCCTACTGGTTTGAGCTCATGGTATTGCTCGGGCAATATATCATATATGGTCTTACTGCCCTGCCCGTCACGCGAGCAAACATAGCCGACAGGCTTATGAAAGATAATAGTCGTGGTAGTAGCTGGCGGTGTGACAACTTCGCCATCAACGGACACAATGTCATTGTCAGTTATGTCTCTGCCCTGGCGGGTGGTTTCGCCATTAATCTGTACTCTGTTCTGAGCGATGACTTCATCAGCTGCACGGCGGCTCATGCCGGTTGCAAGAGCAATATATTTGTTCAAACGCATGTTCTTTAAGTATACGCTAAACGCTACAGAGCATCTGTGTTTGCGCTGCCGCCAACACTTGGAGCAAAGGGCGTCTCTGGATTTGTTGCAGGAGCTGCAACAGGCGGCGCAACAGCGGTAGGCTGACCGATGGCTTGAGGCTGCGCAACTGGCTGCTCAGGAGCTGCGTTGAGTGGCGGTGCTAGAGGAGTCGCAGGTTCGGTAGGCGCTTGGTAAGTTTGTGGCTGGGATTGTACTTGTGGCTCTGGCTCTGGCGGTGTAATAATGGCAGCTGCAGCCTCTTCTTCGGCCAGGAGGTCATTAATATGCTTCTCTCCTTCGTTCTGCGAAAGCGGCTCAATGACTTTTGAACTTGTTGATGGTGCTACTGGCACATCCTCTGTCGCGTCAGCGCTGACAGCATTAGGTGTGGCGGCCTGCAGCGTTTCGGCAGCATCTGTAATAATAGCCTCATTCTCAGTATCAACGTTGGTTTGCGGCAAGTCTGCAGCAGGTTGCGCGGCGCTCGGGGATGATTCAGGTTGCTGGGCTACTGGAGCTTCCGTGGTAGGTGCTGCGGGCTGGGGAGCCGGCTCTGCGTTAGTAATGGCGGCGGGCACCTCAGTAGTAGGCTCAGGGATGACAGGGGCTGGTTCTTCAGTAGCAACGGGGCTTGCGGGGGAGAAACTCGGTTCAGGTATCTCGATATTTTGCGGCTCGGGAACAGGCTGTGGTTCCGGCGCGGGAGCAGCAGCTGCTTCTGCGGCTGGTGCGCTGGTGAGATCTTGCGCTGCCTTGACGATATCCTCAAGGGTTACCTGAGACTTCACAAGATACAGATCAGCGCCAATACCGTCAGCATGAGCCCGATCCTCAGCTTGTCCAAGAGCAGTCAGCATAATAACCTTCGGCTGTGTAATGCCGCCCGTATTGCGCAGGATATCAAGCATTTCAAAGCCGCTAATGCGTGGCATCATAACGTCTGAAATCACCAGATCAGGCTGATACTGCTTAATGAGTGACAGCGCATCCTCGCCATCTTTGCCTGCGATAACTTCGTAGCCCTCGCTAAGTAGGCGAGCTTCATAAATTTCTCGTAGGTTGTTATCATCTTCGACAAGCAGAACTTTTGTCATATCTTGGCTTCCTTTATATAAAACTTATGCTTATTGTACCACAGTTGGCGCAACGATAGTCTCAGCTTCAGTACGTTTCTTTGATAGCTCGGCTTGCTGGGTTGTTAGGCGCGGTAGATTAATGAAAAAGGTGCTGCCCTTGCCGAGCTCGCTTGTTGCCCATATCCTACCACCCAACTGCTCGATAATAACGCGCGAGATAAACAGGCCTAGACCAGTCCCGCCAATCGTGCGGGTGTTTGAGTTGTCGACACGATAAAATTTCTGAAACAAATGAGGCAGATCTTCCGGCGCTATGCCCACGCCACTATCGCGGATGTATAGCTGCACGATGTCACTATTGCCGGTTAAACCGACTGATATCTTGCCTTCTTCTGTGTACTTTACGGCGTTGTCAAAAAGGTTCGATATAACTTCACGCAAGCGATCAGGATCAGCCTGCACGTAATAGAGTGGCGTCAGCACTTTTTCACTGCTGGCACGGGCTTCGCGCCGGCTATCTCCTGGTTTGTCTTCTGCGCCCATGACTAATTCAACGGATAAACCCTGTTTGTCCGCGCTGAAGCGTAGATCTTGCAGCAGCCGCTCTAGGAACATTCCTATATCAATCACTACGGGGTTGATAGTAAGGCGTCCGTCCTCTGCCTGGGAGCTACTAAGCAGGTCTTGGAATAACTTGCCAAGGTGCTTTGTTGCGTCGTAGGCTTTTGTTAGATACTCCTGACTTTTCGGGTCGACCGTTGCGGTTTTCGCATTAATCACAAGTGACAAGTAGCCTTCAATCGCAGCGATTGGCGTGCGCATTTCGTGGCTGGCAGTGCTAATAAACTCAGCGCGCTGCGTTTCCTCTTCGCGCTCTTTACTGACATCACGAAAGACGGCTACTGCACCACGGACTGTCTGTGATTCATCAAACAGCGGCGAGACCGTCAAGCTGAGCGGGATGTAGCGCTCTGAGCGAGATATCAGCGTCGCACCGCTATCACGAATAGTAGCTGTTTCTTTCAGGGCACGCTGGAACGGGTCTTGCTGTTCGGTGTATGGCGCGTTCTTGTCATCCGTTAACTTGATGACAGCGTTATAGTTTAGGCCAATTGCCTCGTCTGGCTGCCAACCGGTAATTTTGCTGGCCCCGGGGTTAAATATCTTAATTGTACCTTCGCTATCAATCAGCAGCACCCCATCATCGATGGTGTCTAAAATAATATCTGATGATTTCGCATCCTTCATGAGCGGCACTGCCGGTTGTTCATTGTGTTTGGCTTGGCGTTTTTTCTTTCGTCGGAAGACATACATGCTAAGCAAAAGTAACGCTACTGCGCCACCTGCTGCTATGCCAATAATCGCCAATTGCCCATCCATAATGCTTGCGCTTCAGTATGGCGCTTTTTGCTTCATCTTGCAAGGTGTCGGCTATCTGTACCCACCAATCTAAAAACCCCAGGCAATGCTGGGGTTTTTAGATTGGTGACCCTAGTTGAATCGAATTGGAACGATATCCTTATGGAATTTAGGCGGCTCTATCATCTTATGAAGGGTTTATCCCTTGCATAGGACACCGCTTTAGTACTGGAACTAACAACCAGTCTACAGATTCTCTGCTATTAGAAATTCAGGCAGATTCATACATGGCACTTTAAAGAACTCGCATACGTTTGGAATCATTGGCTTTTTATAGTTTGTTGGAAATGATTTCTTTTCAGAAGTGATTACAGTTAAATTACGCTGTTTAGCTACTGCAACCAGGATTGCGTCATTTATACTAGCTTTGTTTGTAGTGTAGAACTTAAATTCATTTATAATTTCGGCAAGTTCTGCAAGACAGTCATCATAATCAACGAAGAGTTTTTTATGAGCCAACAGCCATTTATGAAATTCTTCGACTGTAGTTTCGTCAACTTCTTTGAATATAACTTCAGGAATAAGAATTGTACCGCTATCGACCATTCCTGATATTTTATTCCATACATCACGGAACGACTGCACTTCAATATCGTAAGGTCGCTTAAATCCTGGAATAGAACCCCAGAAATCCAGCATCGCACATGAGTCAATCACATATTTTTGACTAAGTACCTGCGTTAAGTCGACCTGCTGAGCCACAATTAACCCCCATTACTCGTAGCCCACTCGTTAAATTTGTTAATCTTATCTGGTTTAAATCCCAAATACTTACCAGCCTCGAAAGGTGTAATCTTCCCTGAATGATATGCGTTAAATAATTCTCCAAGAAACAAGTTGCCAATACGTGCCTTGTTAACAACATAGGGATTAATCATGGCTGGCTTGTTACTGGCTTTGTTTCTCTCCTGACGAGCCTTTTTCGCTAGTTTTAATGAGTTGAATTTTTTATATTCTTCAGCACTTAAAGTGTCGTAAAGCCGAGGACTTATAACCTTTGAACCTAACAATCTTGTTAGAACAGCAAGTCTACTAACTCGTAGACGCCTAGCTATTTTTATTGCTGTTTCATCTGCGTTTTCTGCTGTAACATCGTATTTTTCTAGTAACTCTTCAAATAAAGAAGTCGGTATTAGCATCTCTGAAGCAAACTGATTGCAGTAACTCTCAATAATGCTTCGATTCAGGTCACAAACACCAGTATTCCTAAGCAATATATGACACAACTCGTGCATTAGTGAGAATATCTTGCCATTGTCTGTTTCGTCGGTATTGAGAACAATCATGCCTTTAGATTTTCTGTACAACGAAAAGGCTCTGATGCCATCGTCTTCTCCAAGCTGATAACTTGAGACGTTAATATCTAAATTTGATAGCTTAGCAATCCAGTACTTAATAGCATCACTCGTAGATTTAAAATCAGGCTGTTTTTTTACTAACAACCCAGTAGCATTCCTGAAACTGTCCGCCATCTCTTTTGGTGACAATTTTGTAGTAAAAACAGGAATTTTATTCTCTGCGTCATCGGATATGTTAACGACGAAATCTATTAAGTAATCCGCCTCTTCTAGAGCTTCGTAAGTTTTATAGCCAAGCCCTGCCTTCTGGTTAGTTATTGTTCTGTGGTCTTCGTCGTAGTTAGGCTTGGCGGGGGCTTCATTAAGCAAGAAGACTGTCCAGTTTCTGCCATACATATTTGCAAGTTTTTGAGCCGTGTTCTGGTCAAGTTCTTTGCCGTGCTTCTCAATATCCTGATATTCATCGATGCTTATATCCAGTTTTTTTGCTATAGCTTCAATCGGAATAGGCTTATTCTTTCTGAGGCCACAAACTATTTCTGGTTTGACTAAAACATTCATTATTGACTTTTATTATAGCTTTAATTCTGTACTTATAGCTATAGTGTGGGGTACGGGAGGGTGCGCCAGGCTTGGTGGCGTAAGTCCAGTGTATGGGGTACTACTTTATGCCATAAGCATAACAATAAGTAAAAATGAAAAATCCATACTTTTCACCACTGTAAATCGGCGAATCTCTGATAGTTTTTGGTTATGTGTAAATATACCGACACTATGACTTTTTTCTATCCCTTTTGAATGTCTTAACTAATAGGTATATGGCTATAGATAGAACTAAAATACCACCTAAGACTAATCCACCAGTCACTAGCTGCTGATTGGTATTCTGTTGCTCTTGCTGTAATTGGAGTTGTTGTTGCTGAACCTTGAGCTTTTCTTGTTCAAGGTTGTTCTCTTTTTCTTTCTGAGCCTGTTGAGCATTACGCTCTTGAGCTTCACCAAAAGACTCAACGAATTTATCTGCTTCTTCTTGTGTCATTTTGTTATCTCCTTTCAAATAAAAACGACAACCCCTCACTAGGGTTGTCTAGACTCAACAATCAGGTTTGAACCTAAATGCTTTCGCAAGGAGTTGCCGTATTTACGGTTCAAACAAAAGACCTGTTGACCTTTATTTCAAATTGTTGAATCTAGACTCTTTGATTATATATCAAAGTTGGGAGAAACGCCCCTGTGAGTGATGCAAATCTTGCGTTTTAAGTCAAAAGTTGATGTTATACCCATTCTGCAAATAAAAACGCATAATCTCTACCAACGACAGGGGCGAGATTAACAATGTTGGGGTATTTTATAGGCTATCTAAACTCTATTACTCGGTCTCTTCGATATTTTATCGGATATGGTGCATTGTCCTGCTTTGAGTACATGTATGTGCCGTCGTAACCGTCTAGGCGAATAGTTCTCCAGTATTTTGCTGACCCAGCACGCATAGATTGGTATCGTATCTCGATGTATCCCTGCTGATGACCACTAAGATATCTTTCAAAGTCTTCTTGGTTAACTTCACGGTCTCCTATCGAAAAGGCTGGCTTGGCAGGAGTAGTCTTGGCGGTATTAGTACGCTTCACGTTACTAGCTGCAGAGGTGGCTTGAACAGGGCTTACATTATCTACATGCTCATCTGAGAAGTCAGTAACATACATGTCCTTGGGGGCTTCTTCTGGCGCAACTGTTTCTTTCTCTAACTCTCTGAGTACGCTAGTTTTACTCGGAGTGCTCTTATCGGCAAAATACTGCTGTATATATTCGATAAGTGCTTTCTGTTCAGCTTCTTGGTCTTTTACCCAATCGAAGTAAGAGATGCGATAGAAGTTCCATCCAGCAGTTTCAAGAGCACCCTGTCTATCCCAGTCGTCTTTTACATAAACTTGTCCATCCCCACCCTCAAAGTGAGAAGGGCCATCCATCTCGATGGCTAGCTTTTTACCGTTATAGCAAACTACTAAATCAATCTTAAAGCCTAGAGATTCAGCTTGCGTTTCTAGGGTATACTCGCTGGCGTTTAATTCTTTTGCCAAATAGCTAAATACTTTTTCTTCAAAATTAGAGTCAAACTGCTGCTCAGATTTACTATGGCGACGATTCACAATGCCACTAGTTTCCACGTATTCCAAATAACGCTTAATCCAGATACCTTCTGGCCATAGCTCAGGAGCCAACGATGTAACGGTATGAACTTGCAGTCTAGCTCGGCTAAAGGCAACATTGACACGACCAGCAGCAATATCTTTGCGAATCTCACCACCTTCACCAGTTAGAGCAATGTACCGCTTTTTATCAGCAGGGTCTTTGATGACAAATGAGTAGATTACAATATCACGTTCATCGCCTTGGATACCATCAATGATAGATACCTTGATGTCTTCGTCTTTTATTGCGTTGCGTATTAACTCTGCCTGCTCGTTAAAGAATGTCAGAATAGCAATAGACTTATCTTTTAGAACAGAGTCATTCTTAATCTCATCTACTAATTCTTGAATCTTACGTATTTCAGCAAAGTTTGTTTTATCGGATGTTTCTTCGCCATCATCTGGTTTTACGATATGCGTAAGTAGAACACGCCCTGTGTCTTTATAGGGCACGATATTGTCATTTACTGCCTCTAGTTTACGACCTATCGGCTCGTAGAAGGATGCATTAGAAAAACCTATAAGTTCCCTCGGTGAACGATAGTGGTATTTAAGCGTTGTAGTCATAAAGCCGTTGAGGTGAGCAATATCCATGACAGATTTTACTGTGTCTTCTTCGGCCTTAATTTGATAAACCTCAGGTATCTTATGCTTCTTGGCAATGGCATTAAGCTGGTCATTAGACTTAAACATAATGTTGTCGTCACGCATCTGCAGCGTATCACCAAAGAAAATTGTATGCTCAGAACGGAACATGGCTGGAAACGCATAGGCAAAGTTACACTGTGATGCTTCGTCAATAATTACGTAGTCAAACGCATTTTTCTCAAGCGGGACTATACGGCTGACATCATCTAGACTCATCATCCAAATTGGCAGAACCTTAGACATAGCACTAAAGTTGTCTTCATTGTGCTTCAGTCTATCGAATGTTTTATTGGCCTTCTTACTTTTTGTGAGGCTCCTAGCGACTTGAGCTAGAGTAGCCCTTACGTCCTTACTATTGTTTGCTTCACTGACTCTAGTGAGGATACGATTGCGTACATAGTTTGTGATGTTAGTTCTATAAAACTTTCGGATGTCTTTAATTTCTCGGTTGAGGTCATTCGCTGAATACAAAGACATTTCTTCTACTTGCTCAGTAATCTCGTTGTACCTAGTTAAGTCACCGAATACTTTTTCTTTACCACCATTTTCAGAGATTATCTTTTTGAGAGAGGCATAGGCGGTTGGAGGTACCTCTTTACTTGCTAGCAATTCATTCAATGAGGAACGGCTCGTTGTTATTGCTTGTAATTCGCCACCATAAACAAAGTAATTCGATAGGCTGTCTAGTAGCTGCAGTCGTGCAGACTTCGTATTATCAGAGAACAGTATCTTTTCAACTTCTACGTAAATTTCCTGCAAAAGATTGCGACCATGCTCTTTAAGAGCACTGCGTAATTTCATCTCATTGACTTTGCCACCTATCCAGCCAGACCGCTCTGGCATATGCTCCTTAAAGTATGCGTGGATATTTTCGATTGAGTCTATTGTCGTCTGATAATCTATATCTAAATTTTCGAACTTCTTATTTGCTGCCTTCAGGAACTTTTCGTGAGTGTTTTCATATTTACTAACACTAGCCTCAAGCCCACTGATAGTATCCTCCAGAAGTCCGCACTGGCTATACCATCCACCGTCAATGTCGTACGGATGAAATGAGTCTAGATAACTTAGGCTTCTACGCTCCTCTAACAGAGCATAGATAGAACGCTCATTATTCAAGTTCTCTACAAAAATATTCGAACGGTTTGCCAGTAACGCCAGAGGTTCTTTCAGGTCACCAACTTTTCCTTTTTGAAACTCTCTATTAAGAGCTAGTAGTGTATTAGCGGCACTGTCTTTCTCGTCTTCTTCTGTATATAGCTTGGATGTTTTATCGGGGATGTATCCGTATAAAAATGGTATGTCTAGTGTCTTCAGCTTTTCTTTAACGCCACGTATAGCTTGGTCTTTTTGACTCGCAAACAATACACGTTTGCCTGTGGCTGCAAGATGCACAAGTAGATTTGAAATTGTTTGTGATTTTCCTGTGCCTGGAGGGCCTTCAACGATGACTGCTTTATTTGCTGTAATGCCTAAGACTTTTAACTGATACTTGTCGTAATCAAATGGGAAGAATATCTCTGTACTGCCATCATCCGAAACTGATTGTTCAATAGCCATATCTTCGTCAGATACCCAACTACCTAGCGAAGTTTCTAGCAGGTCTTCATCTTCTAGTGCAGCTATAGCTTTGAGGTCTTCAGCGAGGAAGTGGTTTGTCTTATTCGTAATAGCAACAATGCTAGTTGCAAAACTAGGAGCTTCAGAAATAGACTTCGCGTCTAGTCCGTCTAACTGTGCTCTAATAGCCGACCATAGTTCTTGAATAAAATCATCAGCAAGCGGAAGCATCGTTTTTTCTTCTGCTTCAGAATCCGCTATAAACTTGAATACCTTATCAAAGTATTGCTGGGGTAGAAAGTTCTTCAGTGGGCCATTTAGAATCTCAACATAATTATCAGGCAAGTCTATAACTACCGATACACCATCAGGAGTGTATTTGAACTTTATTGCTGCCACTGGAATCTGAAATAAAGGGGCTTCGTATTTCTCATAATCTTCGCTGAACTCAGATTCAAGAAAACGTTTTGCCTCAAAAGATATGAAGCCAGTTTGCAGAACTACTCGTTTTGTATATTCATCCGTTCTAATTTTCGTGTCTATCTCTTGAATCTTATTCAAGATGCCTCTGTCCCGTTCAACACGCCACTCTGCCTGTCGCTGCTCGTCACTCTTTTCGTCACTCGGTATGTCTGGGTCAAACTGCCTATCTAATGCAGTCACTAAATCAATCGCTATAGAGTCTACTTCACTCTTAAAAATCAAGTCTGGGACGGATAGTAAATCGGCATCCATCTGCTCGGTCTTGACTGGTCGGCTTCTGGAGGCACTGCTTGAAATCAGGCTTACGTAGTCAAGTCCGTATTTTGCTAGTTGGCTAATGGATACAGGTATTTTTGTCATAATAAATAACGCAGGCTATTCTAGAGTAAATTATACAATAAATCTGCTCGATTGAGGTGTAACTCATCTCTAGAAATAAATACGCATAATTTGCACAAGTCGCAGGGGTATTTTGGCAACTTATCCACAGTAATTTGTATGGATAAGCATAAAAGGTATTGACTTTTAAGCCTAAGTTTGATATAATACCAAGTACAGTAAAAGTATCTTTGAGCCACTCGGCATAGTAATCACTAGCCCAGAGAGGCATTTTTTAATTTAGAGCGAGTTTCGGCCTCAGCGATATTTTTTATTATCAATAAATATTAATTGCGACCACACGCATACCCCTCGAGAATCTTGAATTGGGTGTCAACTTGGTGCATTCAAGTACGAGGTATTTTTAATGGCGCACCAGAACAAGTGGAGTGGGCAGATTCTGTCTATCTCCGAGAAGCCGATTATCAGTGTAAAAGAGGCACGAAAGATATTAGGCAAAGAATATAATAATGTATCGAACGATAACCTTATGGGAATTATAAAATCACTAACACAGATAGCAGAGTATTATCTTGATTCTATAAAAGTTCCAAAAACAACATAGGTATATGATAAAATAGGAGTAATGAAAATGGCAGACAAAGAACCTATCAAAGTGTATGGCTATAAGCGTGTTTCAACTGAAGAACAAGTTGACGGCATGTCTCTTACGAATCAAGGACTAGCTATCTCTAACTACGCTAGACAGCATGGCCTAGAAATTGTTGAGATGTTTTGTGATGAAGGGTTTAGTGCTAAAACCGCAAAACGACCTCATCTACAAGAAATGTTGAATAAACTGAACTCAAAAGATAACGACGTTAAAGGTGTAGTTGTATATAACCTTAGTCGTATATCTAGAGATATGGAGTCCTACTTCAAGGACATTGGGTACCACCTATCAGCACGGGGGGTTCACCTTTACTCTACGACTGAAAATATTGACGATACACCGCAAGGTCGATTAATGCGCAATATAGCCCTAACCATGCACCAGTTTGATAACGACGTTAAGAGTCAGACTACTAAAGACAATATGCGCCTTGTGGCCCTAGAGGGTTGGTGGCAAGGCAATATTCCATATGGTTATAAACGAGAACGTGTACCAGTTGGCGAGAAAACAAGGGATGGCAAGCGTAAAGAACGTCTCACATTAGCACCAGATACAACAGATGGACTGAGTGAAAAGATTCGTAAATTTTTAGAACGATTTAGTAAAGGTGATATCAATCAGGCAGAACTTGCGCAGTATGCTGAGAGCATAGGGCTTAAAAGTGCAGCTGGAGGCATGTTCGCTCCTCAGTCAGTTAAAAATATGCTCACTAATATTTCCTATGCTGGCTTTGTCTGTAATAAGATGACAGATTTTGAACCAGTCCAGGGCAATCATCCAGGCATCATATCGCTCGAAACCTTTAACCGTAATCAGGCAATACTCGAAGGTCGCAAGCCTGATAGCTCTGCTCCTCGTTTCTCAGCAGACTATCCACTTAAACATGCGTTGCTTTGTGCGAACTGCAGTAAACCAATATCTGGTAGCGCACCGACAACAGGCTCAGGCAGCCGTTCACCACGCTATCATTGCGTACGATGCAAAGGAACAGGCTCGAAGTCTCTGGAGCGCACAGAGGAGCTATTTGAGGCATTCTTGAATATGGTTACACCTACGGACAGTACTGTTAAACTCTTCAGAGAAATAGTTCGACGTACTGCTAGCAAAAAACTGAAGGATGTAAACGTAGAGTTGAATGGCTTACGTTCACAAGTTTCTAAGCTCGATGAAGATATTCAAAAGGCTCTACAGGCGTTTCTAGATAGTGAAATCACCAAGGATGAAAAAGAAGAATACCAGGGTAATCTACGTATGAAGCGTATTGAACTTGAGGGTAGTATTGACAAGCTTGAAGATGCTCAACGCCTTAACGAGGCTACTATCGACTACGTTTGTAACTTCATAGATGCGCCTGCTCGTATGTGGCGTGATGCCGACCCTCTAACTAAAATTGAGTTCCAGAAAATGGTTACTGAGAGTGGTATTGTATTCGACATCAAGAACGAAAATTTTGGAACCACTGGTTTAAGTCCGTTTTACAGATTGAAAGACAACAAAAAAGACCCTTCAGAGTCTGAAGAGTCCCTTATGGTGACCTCACGGGGAATCGAACCCCGATTGCCAGGATGAGAACCTGGTGTCCT